>CAZKGI010000021.1:0-16628 GCA_964552315.1 uncultured Akkermansia sp.
GCCTCTTGAGCGAGGCCTGCAGTGGGGCATTTTTTCTTTTGACTTCCCCAGCGCGATCTCGCAGCATGCCCCCATGCAGCCCCATCGCGCCACCACCATCCTCGTGCTTGGTATCCTCAGTCTGGTCGTCTGCGCCCTCTGTGGTCCGATCGCCTGGCTCATGGCCAACAAGGACATCGAACAAATGAATGCCGGATTGATGGATCCTTCCGGCCTCGAACAGACCAAGGTGGGGAAAATCTGTGGCATCATTGGAACGGTCTTTCTGATCCTCGGAGTGATCTTCAGCGTACTTTACCTGGTCTTTGTCCTGGTGGTCGTCGGTGCTGGCGTCACCCAGGGAGTCTCGCAGTGAGATGCTCCGCTTCCGACGGGCTCCCCGCTTTGAGCTCCTCTCGGGAATGAGCTGGAGCTGGGTCGTGGCGACGACCCTGTTCCTGACCTGCCTCCTCTTCGCCTTCTGGCTGAATCACCGCCATCGCTTCCACATCGAACTCTGCCCCCTGCAGCGGGTCGTGCAGCGCCCCTGCCCGCTCTGTGGCGGCAGCACCGCGAGCTTCCACCTGGTCCGCGGAGAAATCCGCGAGGCCTGGCGAAGCAACCCCTTGGTCACCCTCGCCCTACCCTTGGTCGCCCTTTGGGGCTTCCTGCGTCTCGGATGCGGAATCCGCGTGGAAAGCCCCTTTCCGCCCGCCCTTCGCCTCGCCTTGATCCTGCTGATCGTGGCCTTGAATTGGGCCTACTTGCTGAGTCGGCGAGCTTCGCGGCCCACGGAAAGCCCCTCGCCCCCCTCCCAGGTCATGGCTCCGTCCCTTCCGACCGCTTTTTGGGCGGCCTCCCTCTCGGATTGGAGGCATTGAGCATGGCCAGGAAACCCTGCGCGGGATCCGGACGACGGCGCTCGGTTTCACTGAGCTTGTCGTCCTTTTCGTCCTCGGCCGCAAAGGGGATCGGGGCTTTGTCGCGCCGGAGCTTGCGCAAAGTGACGTCGACGACGTCCTGCAGCGTGTAGCGGTCGAGAATGTTCGACACCGCGTTGCGCACATCCACCATCAGCATGCGCAGCCCGCAGTGGTCCTCATCGGCACAGGTGCAGGGTTGATAGAAGGCCTCGCTCGCACAGGGAATGGGAGCCAGCATGCCGTCGAGCAGGCGGACCATGTCGCCCATCTTGATCTCCGCGGGGTCCTTGGCCAGAAAGTAGCCGCCGAACTTGCCGCGCTTGGTCGCCACGATGCCCGCATGACGGAAGTCGGCCAGAATCTGCTCGACGAACTTCAGAGGCAGATTGTCCTCTGTCGAGAGATCCGAAGCTGAGAGCACTTGGCGCCCCACTTCACGGGCAATCCCAAGGTTAATGAGAGTGCGCAGGCCGTATTCCCCGCGTTTCGAAAGCTTCATCGAATAGAAAAGAAGTGCTCCGCTCCGCTGGCACGGTCGCCGGAGACAGGGGTAGGATCCGCGCCGCCTGCTCTTTTTCAAGAAGGAATGTCGATTCCCCGCCGCTTCCATGGCTTTCCTTCGCGCCCAAACGAGCGGCACCTCCCACCCCGGCCTCGCCGGAGGGCGGCATTCCTCTCGATGAATGCTTGGAGGAGCCACGAGGGCGGGTCATTATAAGCGAGTTGCCCTCCCCCTTGGCCCAGCCATTCGATGGAGTTCCCCCCACAAGCGACGCGTCACACTTAATAACGATCCGCCAAATAACATCGACATCCAGAGCCGGGTTTTCTATTTGAATGATGAATCCACGCCCCTCTCTCTCCATGCTGCCCTTTCCCCGCAGCTACGCCCTCATCCCCTGGCGATTCTACGCCGGATGCTGCCCCGGAGACCGCGATCCCCGTCTCATGCAGGTCAAGCTGCGGGCCCTGAGAAACTGCCGGGTCACCCACTTCATCAACCTCATGGAGGAGGATGAGAGGGATCAGGCCGGACGGCCCTTCGCCTCCTATGAGGAATCGTATCGTTCCCTGATGGAAGAGGAGGGTAAAGCGGCGCATTTCCTGCACCACCCCCTCGCGGACCTGGGAGTGCCCACCACGGAGGCGATGGGGGCCTTGTTGGATGCCATTGATGCCGCCCTGGATGGCGGGGCGGTCCTCTATCTCCACTGTGGGGGAGGCCGTGGACGAACGGGGACCGTGGCCGGTTGCTGGCTAGCCCGCCATGGCGAGCCCGAGCCGCTTGCGCTGCTGCAGCAGCTTACCGAGCCAGCGCGCGATCCCTTCGGCGAAGTGCCTGAAACCGCCGCCCAAAGGGACTTCGTCCGCGCCTGGCAGGCGGGACAGTGAAGCCTCGAAGCCCTGGCAAAAGGGCCTGACAACCCCCTATCCCATCTCCCACCCAGCCCCGCTCCCATGACCGCCTTCAGCCCCCTGCTCACCGACCTCTACCAGCTCACCATGGCCGCGGGCTATTGGAAATGTGGCAAGGCGGAGCAGGAGGCCGTTTTCCACCTGTTTTTCCGCCGCCTCCCCTTCGGCGGTGGTTATGCGCTCGCCGCGGGCCTCGGTGACGTGGTGGAATGGCTCGAGGCCTTCCGCTTCGACACCGCAGAGCTCGATTACCTCGCCTCGCTCAAGGGCAGCGAGGGCTCGCCCCTCTTCGAGGAGGGCTTTCTCGACTACCTTGCGGAGCTGCGGTGGAGTTGCGATCTCGATGCCATCCCAGAGGGGACGGTCGTGTTTGCCCACGAACCCCTCATCCGGGTGCAGGGCCCCTTGTTGCAGGCGCAGCTGGTCGAGACGGCTCTCCTGAATATCGTCAACTTTCAGACCCTCATCGCCACCAAGGCGGCCCGCATCTGCGAGGCTGCCCAGGGAGAGGCGGTTCTGGAATTCGGCCTGAGGCGGGCCCAGGGGCCGGATGGGGCCCTCATGGCCAGCCGTGCGGCCTATATCGGAGGCTGTAGCGCCACTTCCAACGTCCTGGCAGGCCAACGGCTGGGCATCCCCGTGCGCGGCACCCATGCGCACTCCTGGGTGATGGCCTTCGACAGCGAATTGGACGCTTTCCACCAGTACGCGGAGGCCCTCCCCAACAATTGCGTATTTCTCGTCGACACCTACGACAGCCTCGAAGGGGTCCGCCACGCCGTGGAGGTGGGACGACGTTTGCGCGAGCAGGGATACGAGCTCAACGGCATCCGCCTCGACTCGGGAGATCTCGCCTGGCTCAGCATCGAGGCCCGCCGCCTTCTCGATGAAGGCGGCTTTCCGGAGGCCTTCATCGTGGCCAGCAACGATCTCGACGAACATCTCATCGAGAGCCTCAAGCACCAGGGGGCGAAGATCCAAGTGTGGGGCATTGGGACCCGCCTCGTCACCGGCGGAGACCAGGCTGCTCTCGGCGGCGTCTACAAGCTGGGAGCCATCCGCGAGGGCGAGGGGCCCTGGGAAGCGAAGCTCAAATTGAGCGAGCAGGTGGCCAAGACCAGCAATCCCGGCATTCAACAGGTGCGTCGTTACCGGCTTGACGGGGAATTCCGTGGCGATGCCATCTATGACATCCACCGGGGGATTGCCCATCCCCCCACCCTGGTGCATCCCGAGGATCCCACGCGCATGAAGACCATCCCCGAGGGAGCGAGCTGGGAAGACCTCCTCCAGCCGATCTATCGCCGGGGGCAGCGGGTCTTGGAAATGCCAAGCCTCGCCCAAATCCAGCATCACGCGAGGGAACAGCTCGCCTGCCTCAATCCCTCCATCAAGCGCTTGAGAAATCCCCACACCTATCCTGCCGGGCTGGAGTGGCAACTCCACTCGCAGAAGCTCGACATGATCCGTCAGTCGAAACGTCCCCCCACACCGAGTTGATCCGATGAAGAACGCGCTCCTGCTCATTGACTTGCAAAATGATTTCATGCCAGGAGGCTCTTTGGCAGTACCTCGCGCGGAGGAAGTCATTCCCCTCGTCAATGGCCTAATCCCCAAGTTTGACCTGGTCGTGGCCACACAAGACTGGCACCCCCCCGACCACGGAAGCTTCGCCGTCAATCATCCCGGGCATTCCGTGGGTGAGCAGATCGAGCTGAACGGCCTCCCCCAGACTCTCTGGCCCGTTCACTGTGTCCAGTATAGCGGCGGGGCCCTCTTAGCCCCGGCCCTGGACAGCCGCCGCATCGCGCGAGTCTTCCCCAAGGGAATGGACCCAGGGCTCGACAGTTACAGCGGCTTTTTCGACAATGGACACCGCCAGAGTACGGGCCTGGCGGACTGGTTGCGTTCCCAACAGGTCACCCATCTGGGCATCGCAGGGCTGGCCACAGATTACTGCGTGAAGTTCAGTGTCCTCGACGCCCTAAGGGAGGGCTTCCGGGTCAAGGTGCTGACCCGAGCCTGCCGGGGCGTGGACCTCGCCCCGGACGACTCCGTTCGCGCCTTTCAGGAAATGGAGTCCGCGGGCGCCGAGCTGGTGCATTGACCATGGGACCGATCATCGGGCTCGGCGGGGATCGCCGATCGGTCCCCGAGGCGATCCAGCCCGTTCACGGCCGCCGTCAAGGCGGCGGAGAGAACCGCGCGACGATCCTCGAGACTCTGGGTCCCCGGCGCCTCAAAAGTCAAGGAGAGGGCTGGATACTGCTTCACCAGCCAAATGGCCTCGGGCCAGCCCTCTTCCTCATGAGGCTCGGCCTCGTGCAGAATCAAGCCTGGGGCGGTGAGTTCATGCCCATCGACCGGCCCCTTCTCCTGAAGGGCGAAGCGGTCCGCGATCCCCTTCAGAACGCCCTGCCCGCAAGGGGCCCGAGAGCTGGTATTGATTTCATAGAGGTAAAAGCCCTCGGCTTCCCAGTCCTCGTGGAGGGAAAAGTGCACCACACTGCTGGGACGTCGACTCGTCCACCACCCCACCAGGGCGCGAACTTCCTCGGTCTGAAGTCGAAGGAAATCCCGGTTCAGATCGATGCCGTCGGCATTTTCCCGGATTCCAGCCCGGAGGCCGCTGGGATTCAAAATCGGAGCGATCACCCAGTCATAATGCTCGGGCAATCGGGGAACAGATTCCAGAAAATCGAGAAGGGCCAGCGGGCCCGAAGGCTCGTCTCCGTGAATTCCCGCGGAGAGATAGACCATGGGCCTTGAGGCGGATTGGGCCTCACGGGTCCAGAGAACCAAATGGTCCTGCCCGCATTGACCGATCACCGCAGGGGCCAAGCCATGCCGCGAAGCCGCCTCGCCGAAGCGGGACTCCCAACGGGAAATGAGGTCATGTACGGGGCTGGTCATCCGGCGGTCTCCCTGAGGCGACTAGCTTAGGGATGACGAGGCGCAATGCAAACGCCCGAGTCCCTCCCAGGCGAGAGACTCGGGCGCCTTATTAAATAGAGACCCAGAGGATTCAGTCGACCCAACGGGTGGCGGCGTGATTGGTCAGGCGGATATGCTGCAGCTGCGAGCGGAAGAAGACCACCAGCACTTGGCTCGCCCAGTGCGCCGCGACCGCCGAAGGCCACTCGCGGGGAATCTCCAGAACCAGTCTCCAGCGACCTTCATGGCGCAAGCGAACCGAGCGCAGGAGGGCTCCCTCTCGGAAGTTTTCGCTGTTCAGCCGTCGAATGGCGTCCTCGGTGTCGCGTGCGGCGGCGACGATCTCTGAAGACCCCGAAACGATCAATCCCAGCTGCGAGGACGAAGTCAGGCGGATCTCCACGAACCCGTCCGAGGGCAGGTTGCGAAAGTCCTCCACCGCCATCTCCAAGGAGGAAAGCAGCGGTTCGTCCTCCACGGGATGCCCCAACTCGAGGGCCACCGGATTGGTCACCGGAAGGATGCGCAGGACACGACCCGCGACGATGGCGGGTTGCAGGACGAGGCGTTCGATCAATTGCAAGACCGCCTCGGCAGAAGTCACATCCCCGGAGGAGTTCACCCCGAGTAGATTGACAAAGCGGGTTTCCACCCCGGGCTCCGGAGGGCCGTAGACGGTGAAGGTGGGAAGACCGTACTTGCGGCCATTATGGCGCACGAAGCGCTCGATCTGCCCGACCAGGGTTCGGGAGATTTCGCAATGCTCGACGAAGCCGCGAATCAACTCGGACATCTTCGCGCGGAACTCAGGATTCAAACGGGTCTTGCTCATGACTATTGATGGGTGGGTCGTTGGGTTGCGGTTCGGAGAGTTACCCGCCTTGCCCGGCGGTGGCGGGTACGGCGGGGGCGGCTTCCGGATTGGACCGGGTCTGAAACCGGTATTTCTCAGTGCTCTCGATCTGAGTCACCCGACCTTCGTGAACCACGATCTGGACAGAGCCGAAACGCAGGGCGTTGACCTTGCGCTCGACGATCTGAAGCCAGGACTGGACATCGGAGTCGGAGGACGACGGGATGGAGGGAAGAGATGAGGACATGTGGTGTGAGTGGAGAGGATTGTAAGCTCGTAAAGCTTCCGCCATAAAACATCTTAATCTATATTAGTCAAGTGTAGATTTGCCTGAGCCATTCTAGGAGTTAAGGCGCGCCACCCCCGTTTTCCCCGCCCCTTAAAAACCTAATGCTCAGCAGATTGGGAAGATCCCTCCCCTGCCCTAGGCCGAGCCAAATCCTGTAAGAGACCTAAAATAAGATTCGCCACCCCCGAAAAAGCTCTTGCATTTTTCCCGCATCGAAACACTTTCCGGCGACATCGATATCCGCCGTGACCGTACACAAGGAGCTAGGAGTCGATTGAAGCCAAACGCCCCTGCGGGTGGCGAGTGTGTAATCCACAATCCAACAACTCCAACATGTCATCCATACAACGACTCAAGCAATCGGCGGTCGCCGTTGTCGTTTCGGCGTCAGCGGCCTCGACCCCGCTCCTCGCCGGCGACTATGGTAAGGCCATCGTCAACGACAAAGCCCCAGTGGAAAACTGGTCCTTTTGCGACATCTTCAAGCACAACGTCCTTTATGAGGGCGACGGCTTCGTGAAGAGCATCAAGTTCACCGGACGGTATCACGGCAACTTCATCGACACCGAGGATCAACACCTCGGTGGGGGGGAAGACGAGCTCTGGGAGCACCGTCGCTTCCGGGCGGGCTTTGCGGCGAAACTCGCCAACAACCTGACCCTCCAGAACATCTACAATCTGGACACCAGCCGTCACTTCGACGGGGATCGCTTCGTGGACAACCTCGACGAATTCTACATCCGGTGGGATCCGTCCGATGATTTCTACATCGCGATCGGTAAGCAGAAGCAGAAGATCCTCCGTGAAGTGGATCCTTCCTCGAACAAGCTCATTGTCTTCGAACGGTCTCTGATCTCTCAGAACACGACCGGTTCCAAGCTCTGGGGGGCTGCGGTCGGCTTCAATGCCCTCGGCCTCAACCACGAGTTCGGGATCTGGAGCACCGCTTTGGAAAACTATTTCCACTGGCCCTCCTTCCACGGGACTTCCGTCACCTACCGGACCAACTACGAGCTCAACGACGCCACCACGCTCTACTTCGATTACCAATACGTTGACCAAGATGGTCGCCGTACCTCGGAGACCTTCGGCGGTGCCGCTTACGAGCACGTCTTCGCCCTGGGTAGCGAGTCGCAGTGGGGAGACTTCGGACTCATCACCGACATCATCGGCGCCTACAATCGTGGGGACGGCCGTCTGTCCGCCGGTGATGATTCGCATGGCTTCATCATCACTCCCTACTACAACGTGACTGACAAGTTGCAGCTTGTGGCTCGCTACGCCTACGCCAGCGATGGCCGCGTGTCACGTCCCCAGCGCTACGCTTCTAGCCCCGACGTTGACGACCACAACGCCTTCTACCTTGGCCTCCAGTACTTCATCTGCGGTGACAAGCTGAAGTTCCAGGTCGGCCACGAGTGGGCGGACGCCAAGCTTCTCAATGGCGCCGACTACGACAACAACACCTGGCTCGCCGGTGTTCGTTTCGCGTGGTAATCCCTTTCGTGCCGTCACACCACCACCCGACGGCACCACCCTTGGTATCGAAGGCGGGATCCTGCAAAGGATCCCGCCTTTTCCTTTCCCCCCTCGAAGATCTTCGGTGGAAAGCCGGTGCTGCGCCGACTAGACTAGCGCGGTCGCCGTATGGGGCGAGAGCTTCCCTCACCCCACGGGCCACTGATTCGCCGCATGAAGCCGCTTCTAGATCCCAGCCTCAGCCTCAAGCTCGTGATCTGGGGAGGAGCCGTTCTCGCCGCCCTCGGTCTTCTCAAGCTCGTCGTTTACCTGATCGGCGAATTCGCCCCCGGCCTCTACGCGCGCGTCCGCAACGAATGGGTGCGCCGCTTCCTCGTCGGCCAGGGCAACCGACTCCTCTTCGGTCTCGGCGGTGCCATCACCCTCCTCCTGGGCCTGGGATTCATCACCCTCGGCCTGGTCGTGCAGTTCCTTGTCCAGCGCGCCTCGCTCTGAAGCCTGGCGCTTCTCCTCGGCGGCGAGCAATTCCGCAACCTCCCGTTGCACCGTCTCAATCTCGTCGAGACGCAAGCCGGGATCCGCCACGATGAAGACATCCCCGTTATCGGCGTGCTCGTAAAAGAGGAGACTGCGCGTCTCGGTCTCCTTGCTGTCGACCTGGATGAGCGTCTTGTTGCGCTCCAGCATCAAGGCGAGGATGTAACGGGTGTTTTCCGTGGCGGGGTCGTCCTCCTCGATGAAGCGACGCAGCATGCCCTCGATGGAGTCCTCGGCCCCCTCGGGCTTCCCCTCCTCCCGCGGGAGCGGCGCCTTGAAAGTCGACTTCCAAAAGGAATACGGGGCCGGCTGCAATGAAGGCCGCACCTGCTTCCAAGACTCCGCGGAATAATCCCGTCGGAGGAAACCGTCAGACTCGGGATCTTCAAAGATGCAGGTAAAAAACTCCTGTCCGTCCACGAAAGGCTCTCCGGTGAGTTCGCAGCGGGCTTGAGTGGATCGAATTTTCCAGTCCTGAATGATGGCCATGGCTCGGTATCAGGAAGCGGGACGCACGGTCCGTCGCACAAAGAGGGATTTCAACTTGGGCATTTCGCGATTGTGGGCGCGGAACCAAAGCAGGACGAGACCGATGAGGGCCACGATCGCATTGGTCGTCCAAGCCGCGAGGAAGGGGGGCATCACGCCGCTGTGTCCCATCGCCAGGAAGGTGCCCCGCATCACGTACATCAACGCAAAGATACAAATGGCTCCGGTCACGCCGCCCATGACGCCGCGGCGGGAATAGACGATGCCCAGGGGGGCCGCGACGAGAATCATGGAGAAGCAGGCCAGGGGCTCCGCGAAGACATACCACCAATTCGTGCGGAAGGAGGCCAGGCTGCGATCGTCGAGGTCACGGTTCGCGTTCAGATACATGGTCAATCCGGGGATGCCGAGATACTCGGGGTTCTGGGACGAGCTCAGGACCTTCCAAGGGGTCTCTGACCAGTTCTCGATCTCCAGCACACGGTGGGATTCGATCTTCGGCACGTGCTCCTGGTCGTAAGAGTACTCGCGGACCTGGGTCAGAACCCATTTCGGCGGCTTGGAGTCCCAAATCCACTTCGCCCGCTTGGCGATCCACATCTTCACGGGCTGATCCCGCTCGTCGAGGAGGGTGACGACCACGTCGGCCATCTCATCACTCAGCTTCAGCGGCACCTTGCCCACGAACCAGCTGCGACGATCCACCTCGTTGACATGCATCCAACCCCGCTTGGACCAGAGATCCTCGCGACCGGTATTGGTCCCCGCCCCCCGGCGCTTGTTCCACTGCTCTCTCTTGGCGGTTTCGATGGTCGCTTCCTTGTAGCCCACGGACGCCGGCGCCCACTCGTATTTGAAGGCCAGGCCGATCAGGGACACGTAGGCCCCGGCAATGAACAGGGGCATCAGGATCCTCGGCACGCTGCGTCCCGAGCCGATCATGCTGATGAACTCATTGGCCTTGGACATCTTGCTGAGGGCAAAGAGACCCGACAGGAGCACGGCGATGGGCAGCACGAAAAGGATCACGAAGGGGATCTGGACGACGTAAAAGCTGACCACGCTACCGAATGACAGGGCGGAAAGGGCATCGCCGTTGTCGGTGAAATCGGCCAGAACCCAGATCGCCATGAAGGAGAACAGACACATGGCCAGCGGGGTGAAGAAATTGTCCACGACATAGCGATCCATCAAGCCCAGCCGAAAATAAACCAGAGCCGCCACGGGGATGCTCAGGATGAGGACGGAGACGAGAAAGAGCATCCCCAGGTAGGCGGGGATCGAGGGCGTCTCGCCCGCCGGGGCCTGCCCCTGCATGGCCGCGTGGGTCTTGACGATGTCCGTGGGCAGCCAAGCGGACAGGGCCGCCAATGACGCCAGGGTCAGGGCGAGAACCACGAAAAAGCGCCGTCGATCGGGGGAATTCCCCTCCCTCACCAGCAGGCTGATGGCAAAGGCCCCCGTCGCCAGCAAGACGGCAGTGCCTTGGGAAAGGATCGGCACGATGCCCGGAAGGAGATTCAGGGCCAAGGGGGTATCCTCCGATTGCAGGCGCGCGCTGATATCCCTCTGCGCCCCCAGGGTGGAAATGAAGAGGAGGGCCAATCCAATGAGGATCGCCCCCATGACGGCCTTGATGGCCAGACCGGCCCGGTCTTGGGTATCCCGCCACTGAACCAGAAAGCGGCCCAGTCGCGCGAAGGAGTTCCGGCTGCTCTTCCACAGCGGGTTTCTTGTCAGTCTCTCAATCATGGAGCATCTTGCCGCAGGCGGAATGGACCGGATTCCCTGATAGTCCACACCTCCAAACGACGGAAGTTCGTCATATCCTATGGAACGGTCAAGGACCAGCTTGTCACAGGGAAGTCCCTCACATTTTGACGATTCGCCACCTCCCCCGGGCGAATCTCCCGACCAGCTGGCCCGGCGGGTGCTTTTTTCGGAACAGCTGGAAGAGAAGTTGCGCCCCCTCCCCCTTCTCGAGGGAGGCCCGGAACCGCATCCGCCCTGCGATCTCAAGGGAAAGACGCTGCAACCGAGTCGTCCGCCGCACTTGCGCTTTGCCCGCCCCGGAGAGGCCCGTCCCGCCCTGCCCAGCCGTCCCGGTTTGGTGGATGAGATGAACCGAGGTGTCCTGCTTCATTTCTTCGCCAATCACGAGCTTCTCGCCGCGGAACTGATGGCCCTGGCGCTGCTCAAATTTCCCGAGGCGCCTGCGGCCTTTCGGCAAGGCCTCGCCGAGACCCTGCGCGAAGAGCAACGCCACACCCGCTGGTATCTCGCCCGAATGAAGGAATGCGGGGTCGAATTCGGACAATATCCCCTCAGCCCCTACTTTTGGGAGGCAGTCTCCCCGATGGAAAGCCCCATCGACTACGTTTCCCGACTCAGCCTGACCTTTGAGCAGGCCAACCTGGACTACGCCAAGCACTTCGCCCAGCTGCTCGACGAGGCCGGCGACCGCAAGAGTGCTTCGATCCTGAAGCGGATCTACGCCGACGAGATCTCCCACGTCGGCTATGGTTTGCGCTGGTTCCGCCAGTGGAAGGATCCCGAAGAGAGCGACTGGTCGGCCCTGCAGCGCCGACTCCCCTTCCCCCTCTCGCCCAGTCGGGCCAAGGGAAATCGCACGCACTTCAACGTGGAAGGTCGCCGCGCCGCCGGCTTTGACGAGGACTACATCCGCCGGCTCTCCCTTTTTGAACGGTCCAAGGGGCGCACGCCCAACATTTACCTTTTCAATCCCGATGCGGAACAGCAGGCGGCGCGGTGGCCGTATGCCTACCATCCCGACGCGAAGCGCACCGCGGTGCTGGAGGATCTCGAGCTGCTCGTCGCCTTCCTGGCGCGCCGGGACGACGTCGTCTTGCTGCGGCGACTCCCCTCGGAGGCGCATCTGGAAAAGCTGGCCTCCTGTGGCCTCGGTCTCCCTGAGTTGGAGCGCCTTTCCCCCGAGGGCGGCGTCGATCCCAATGGCCTCATCGTGACGCGCCGCTGGAACCACCTGCGCCCCTGGGCGCTCTCCCCTGACTTGGCGGAGCGCTGCGCCCCCTTGCTCTCCCCGGCCAGACAGGATCTAGGCCTGCCTCCCTGGTCGCAAACCCAGCGGGCCCTATTCTCCAAGCTTGCCCAAAGACACGCGCTCCCCCAATGGATGGGACCCTCGACCCCCTGCGGAGAGGCCCGCGATCTCCTGCCTGCCGCGGAACGCTACCAAGGCGAAGGCTATGAGGATTTTCTGCTGAAACGCGCCTATTCCACGGCCGGATCCGGCTTGGTGCCGATCCGGGCCGCAGAGGTGAGCGCCCGGGCCGGACAGCCCTTTTCCGAAGGCGTCAAGCAGGAAGGCGGCTTACTGCTCGAGCCACGACACCAGCGTCTCTTCGATTTTTCCGTCCAGTATCGGATCGAACAGGGCAGGATCCGTCTCGTAGGATTCGTCGAGCAAATCGTGCACGGGGTGGGCCGCTATCGAGGCGCCCTCTGTCGCACGAAGTTCTGCAGGGGCCTGGATCCCGAGCTAGCTCATTACCTCATGGCCGACTGTCTCCCCCTCTATGCCGAGGATGGCGCCCTCGCCGCGGATGTGGCGAGCTGGGCCGGACAGACGAACTACGAGGGGCCGCTGGGGATCGATGCCTATGTCTATCGCCATCCCTCGGGGGCGCTGGCCTTGCGGGCCATTTGCGAGATCAATCCGCGACACACCATGGGCCTGGTGGCTTGGGAGCTGAAACGGCGCATCGCCCAGGGAAGGGATCTCCGCTTCAATCTCCTCAAGGTCGAGGAGCTGCGCCCTGATGACGACCAACCCGAAGTCGATGCCTCGGGAAGGTTGCGCGGGGGCTCCCTCGTCCTCACCGAAGTCACTCCGACCACGCAGTATGCCGCCTGCATCCGGATCGAGACGAATTCGAGCCCAGGATGAATGCGACGAGCCTGTCTTTTGCCCTCGCCACCGTGGCCTTGGTGGGGCTGACCGCCTGGGTCATTCATTGGGGAGCCCTCCGCTATGGAAACTGGAGTCCTCAGCGCAGACGGCGCCTGCGCCGGATTGCGGCCGTGCTGGCGCTCGTTGCGGGGGTCTACGTCTACACCGTCGACGCCAAGCTTCGTGGGGAAACCCTTTTCGAATATTCCGGACGCTGGGAGGAGGGCGGTCCCATGACCTGGACCTTCGTGGTAGAGCATCCCGGCGTCGAACACCATCTCCTGCTACATCCGCAGGTGCGGGGTTGGGAAGCCGCGCCGGCGCCCCTCGTCCTGCGCTTGCAAGTGGGACGAGAAGGCAAGAGTACGCTCATCGCCACCGAATCGCTGCACCCCCTGAAGTCGCAGGCCGGACGGGCCGCCGGGGGAATGACTTGGCGGGATCTCACCTACCCCTTTACCCCGGAGAGCCAGGGCACACACCGAGTTCAGGTCGAATCCCTCGGCCCGCACACCCCCAGCCGGCTTCATCTCCGCATTGTCGATCCCCTGAAGCGGGATGGTCGTCGCGCGCCGGGCTATTGATCTATTGATCTCCTCAGCGGGGCCATGGCGGGGCGAGTCTAGCTCAGGGCGCAATCCGCTGCGTCAGCAGCCAGGCCATGAGATCTTGAAATTCCTCCGGACTCAGCCGTTCTCCGAAATTCGCGGGCATCAGGGACAGGGCGGAGACCTCGCGCGAACGCACCTCGCTACGGCGGAGTCGGTGGGCCTGCCCCGCGGGGTCCAGCAGCACGAGCACTTCCCCATCCTCCCGAACCACGTAGCCGCCAAGAACCCGGCCGTCGTGACATTCGAGGCGGGTGAGCCGGAAATGGGCGTCGACATTGCGATGGGGGTCGAGCACGTCCTCCGCCAGTCGGGACAATCCCCGGGAGCCGATCCCATCGAGCTGCGGCCCGAGCATGCCCCCCTCCCCGCTCACGCGATGGCAGGCGGCACAATGGCGGGCAAAGAGGTCCCGCCCCCTTTCGGCTTGGGCGTTTTGGGGATCGTAGGCCTCCACCCGCGAGCGCACCAGGCGGTCCAAGGCCTCGCGTTCCTCAGCCGATTGGGCCAAGGGCGGAGCGGGAGGCGGCGAAGGGAGATAGGCGGACAATCGATCGCGCAGTGCGGCCGGCGCCAGCCCCGCAAGCAGTCGGGCAAATCGCCGCAGGCGGGCCTCTCGACGCTGCTGCAGTCCATAATCCGTGACCGACAGGGCCGCTCCCTCGAGTTCTCCCACGCCCAGCCAGGCGTAGGCCGAACCCGCATCGCCATCGACGATCTCCAGTCGCACCTGGCGTCCGCGGGATTCGGGAAGACTCCACTCCACCAACACGGCGCGATCGTTCCTGGGGGGGGCCGAGCGGGCCAGTTCCGTCCCGTCGCGGGCATCGAGGAGGCGCACGAAATTTTGGTGGTGGGCGGGACGGCCCGGAGGGCCGTCGTGCCCGCAGAGGCGGAACGCCAGCCGCTCGGGCAGGGCAAAGGGCGGGCTCCGCAAGCGACCGACGTGCTCTTCGGCTCCCGCCCTTCCCATGGCCAAGCTGGAAAGGACCTCGATTGGGCGCCCTTCCATCGTCTCGCGGGTTTGAAGGCCCCAGCCCTGAGGATCCCCCTCGACCGGTTCCCAGGGCGCGCTTTCCTCCTTCCCTGCCAGCGGCAACAGGGCACCCGCCCTCTGCAAGGCCGCATCGAGGAGGAAGGGTTGGGCGATCGCTCCCCAACGTTCCTCGCAGGCCTCCGCGAGATCGAGAAAGGCCTCGTCGTCCATGGTCTCTTGAGACAACAGGGCCGCCACGGTCTGGACCTCGCCGTGGACGGCGACATGCTGGCGACGGGCCTCGAGGAAGGACGCGGAAGGATAATCCGTTCCCCTCTCGACGCGCATCAACCAGCTGGAGGCCTCGGCAGTTGGAACGGCGAGAACAAGGTCGAACATCTCGCTGTCGCTCGCTTCCACCCCTTGGAGGGCCCCGGGCAAGGCGAGGCAGGCGCGCAAAGCCAGGCGCAGGGCGTGACGCAGGTGCGTGTCCGGGAGGGGGGTGTCGGCTGCCTCTGCCTCTTTCAGCGCTTGCCGCAGCAAGGGGATGGACTCCACCTCGGGATGATCCAGGAGCCTTTGCGCCACCGCTCGACGCGTCCAGGGAGAATCCGACTGGAGGCCGGAGACGCCCTCCCCAGGCGGGGGGATATCCTGAACCGATTCCGCTGGAGTCCGGGCCGCCCCTTTGCGCACCACCTTCCAGATGCGCCCCCGCTCGCGGTCCCGACCGGGATGGTCCAGCGGAACTTCGTAATGCCCGATGATGCGGTTGTAAAAGTCCGCCACGTACAAGGCCCCATCTGGAGCCAGGCTCAGGTCGACGGGACGGAACCAGGGATCCTCGCTGGTGATGAAATCGGGGCGTTCCTCGGCTCGGGGCGTCGTTCCGGAAAAGAAGATGCGGTCGAGGTTCACTCGCGAGGTGACCGGATTGCCGATGAGGACGTGATCCTCCCATTCAGGGCCCCAGATCCCCCGGTCGACGTAGACGATGCCGGCGATCCCGGTGGATCCGTGGCTGTGATCGATCATGGAGGGCCCAAATCCCAAACCGTCGTGAGGCCTTCCAAAACTGGGATAGACCGCGCCCTTGAGCACTTGGGTGATCGGCCAGCTGTGGCAGTCGGCACTGTAGAGATTTCCCCTGCGGTCAAAGGCCAGTCCGAAGGGATTCACCTGTCCGCGCGACCACAGCTCCACCCGGGAGGCATCGGGGAGGAAGCGAAACACGTTGCCCGAATGCATCTCCACCTCCCGGCCACTCCGGTCCACGAAACGGCTCGTGTTGTTAAAGCCATGGGTGGCGTAGATCCATCCATCGGATCCGCGCCGGAGGCTGGAAATCATCCCATGGGTGTCCTTTTCGTAGCCCAAGGGACCAAAGAGGACCTCGCGGTGATCCGCCTTCCCGTCGCCGTCGCTGTCCGCAAAATACCAGAGATTGGGAATGCTCCAGGCGATACAGCCATCGGCGTGCTCGGGCCGGTGCCAAGGAAGCACCCCCGTGGGGATGTTGAGCCCCTCCACGAATCGGGTGACGTGCTCAGCCCTCCCGTCTCCGTCGCGATCCTCGAGGATGAGGATCGCATCTCGGCTGTCCCGAACCCGCGAACCCTGGTCATCCACCCATCGTTCCCGGGGGGCCGCATAGGGATATTCAACCGTACTCGAGACCCACAGGCGACCCCGCTCGTCCAGCGCCAGATTGATCGGCTTGGCGATGTCCGGCTCCGCCGCATAGAGGGAGATCTCGAAACCCGCTGGAACCGCAAGGGCCGCCCACTCCTCCTCGGGCGATAGCGCCGCACTTTCCCGGACGAGAGCGTCCTCCGCCGCGGCACTGAGGACCAAGAGCAGGGGAGCCAAACTCAGCTTCCAGAGCGATGCCATGACACCAGCATGACAAAAAGGGCCCCGGCTTGTCCCTCGCGCGATTCAGGAGAGACGAACCCGCCTTCCCACGGACGGGTTTTCCTGTTGATTCCCGGGAAGCTAATGGGCATGCTTTTCCCACCAACTCCATGAAAGCACTCCTTTCGTTTTTCCTAGTCCTTGCGGGCCTCTGCTCCTCACTGACCTTGGGTTCCTGCAACTCCACCAGCGGGCTCAACGAGGACGGCACCTACACCGCCCCTCCGACAGTCTCCCCGGTCGACGCCACCACCCGGATGCAGAGCGAATTCCGCAATTGGCGGCATTGAAATTGGCGGC
>CAZKGI010000021.1:16728-55792 GCA_964552315.1 uncultured Akkermansia sp.
TTGATTTACCGCTGCGGAAGCCTTTCGCTTCCCAAGTCCGCCTCAATTTGTTAGGCATGGTCTCCCGATCCGGAAGCCATGCAGAAGCGCAGCATTGTCGAGTCCGTTCTGGACAACCTGCCCGTGGCGGTCTTCGCCAAGGACGTCGGCGATCAGTTTCGATTCATCCTCTGGAACAAAAAGCAGGAGGAAGTGACGACCATCCGGGCCGAGAAGGCCCTCGGAAAGAACGATTACGACCTCTTCTCCCAGGAATCAGCCGACTACTTTCGCAGCGTTGACAAGGCCGTCATCCAGCGGGGCAGCCTGATGAAGGTGCCCGAGGAGATCATCGAGACCAAGAACGGTCGCGAGGTCCATCTCCGCACCATCAAGATCCCGGTTCAGGATGGGGAAACGGGTCGTCTCCTCGTTGTCGGGATCAGCGAGGACATCACCGAGCAGGTCAAGTCCCGGGAGCAGCTCGAACGCCTCAACCGCCACCTCGTCAAGGCGAACGAGGAGCTCCAGCGCACCCAGATGCAGCTGATCCAGGCCGAGAAGCTGGAGTCCATCGGCCGCCTCGCTGCCGGCGTGGCCCACGAGGTGAAGAACCCCCTCGCCCTCCTTCTCCTTGGCGTCGACTACCTTTCCCATGGCATCGAGCCCGGCGATCCCAATGTCGAGCGAATACTGACGCAGATGCGAGACGCCGTGGAGCGGGCCGACCGCATCGTGCGTGGCCTGGTCGATTTTTCCTCGCAGCGGGCCCTCACCCGGGAAGCCACCCAATTGGGACGCGTGGTGGAAGAGGTCCTCCTGCTGGTCAAACACGAGCTGACCCGGGCCAACATCCAAGTGCAGGTCCACATCGACCGCGATCTCCCTTCGGTCTTTCTCGACCTGTCGAAATTCGAACAGGTGCTCATCAACCTCATCATCAACGCGGTCTACGCCATGGCCAACACGGCGTCGAAACGGCTGACCCTGCAGGCGCGCCTCGAGACCCTGGAGGAAGTCGCCCGCAACGAGGGGGCCAGGACTCGCGAACTGTTCCGCAGCGGGGACCGCGTCGTCGTCCTGGAAATTCTCGACAACGGCAGCGGCATCGCCCCCAGCGACACGGGTCGACTCTTCGACCCCTTCTTCACCACCAAACCGCCAGGCATCGGAACCGGCTTGGGGCTCTCGGTGGCCCGACGCATCGTGGAGCTGCACGGAGGCTTGCTCACCCTGGAAAACCGGACGGATGGACCCGGCGCCGTCGCCCGTCTGACCTTGCCCACCAAACTGGAGACCGGCAAGGTGCGGACGCTGGGATCCGCTTAGCTGCAGAAGCCGCTGGCGTGCGGGCGAAAAGGATTGACACCCAGCCCCCAATCCTGTCAGGCTGGGTTCGAAGCAAGCCAACCCCCTACGAGCCATGCAACGGAAAATCTTACTGGTCGATGATGAGGCGGGGTTTACCGAGCTGCTCAAGATGAACCTGGAGCGAACCGGGGCCTACGAGGTCTGCGTCGAAAACGACTCCACCCAGGCAGTGGCGACGGCCCAGCGCTTTCAACCGGATGCCATCGTGCTCGACGTGGTCATGCCCGGCATGGACGGGGGGGATGTGCAGGCCCTGCTGCAAAGCACCCCTTCCCTCTCCAGAGTGCCCGTGATCATGCTGACCGCGTTGGTGGATTCGACGGAGCTCTCCGAAGGCGCCGTCGCCCAGGCTGGCACCCAGATGATCCTGCCGAAGCCGGTGAATCTCCCCCTGCTGCTCCGGGTCTTGGACGAGGTTCTCCCCGCGAGCACCGCTGCCTGAGGGGCTGCTTTCCCAGCGAACCCTCCGATTACCGGGGAGCAATCCCTCTCGCTCCCACCTTGACCCCGGCCGGGCTTGCGGCACCTTCCCGGCAATGACCGTCCGAACCCGCTTTGCCCCCTCCCCCACCGGCTTTCTCCACATCGGAGGTGCTCGCACCGCGCTCTACAACTGGCTCTTCGCCCGCCGCCACGGCGGCCAGTTCTTGTTGCGTGTCGAGGACACCGATGCGGAGCGCAGCACCGAAGAATCCATCCGCGTGATTCTCGACGGTCTGCGCTGGCTTGGACTCGACTGGGACGAGGGCCCTGGTATCGGCGGCCCCCATGGCCCTTACTTCCAAAGCCAGCGCGGGGAGATTTACGACCGCTACCTCGCCACACTGGAGGCCGATGGTCTGATTTACGAGGACGATGGGGCCCTGCGCTTCCGCGTCCCGGACCGCATCATCACGGTGGCCGATGCGGTTTGTGGCGAAGTCTCGATCAACCTCAAGGAGGCGGGCTCGCGCCGCTATGACGCGGAACTCAAGCGCGAGGTCGAGGCCAATCCCGACTTCGTCATCCGCCGCCCCAACGGCTCCTACATCTTCCATTTCGTCAATGTCGTCGACGACATCGAGATGGCCGTCACCCACGTGATCCGCGGGGAGGACCACCTCACCAACACCCCCAAGCACCTCGCCCTCTTCGAAGCCTTCGGCGCCTCGCCGCCGCAGTTCGCCCACATCCCGCTCAACCTCAACCCGAGTGGCACGAAGATGAGCAAGCGCGACCAAGGTGCTTTGATCCACGAGTATCAGGAGGGAGGCTTCCTGCCCGAGGCGGTGGCGAACTACATGGCCCTGCTCGGTTGGTCCGCCAAGGACGACCAGGAAATCTTTGCCATCGCCGAGCTCGTCGAACGATTCGATCTCTCGGGCGTGAACAGCTCGAACTCCAAGTTCGACTACAGCAAGTGTCGCTGGGTCAACGGCGAACACATCAAACGCCTCACGCCGGAGGCCCTCGCCAGCCTCGCGGCGCCCTTCCTGGAAAAGGCCGGCATCGATCCCGCCGACCCCCGGGTGCCCGATGCCTTGGGACTCGCCCGGGAACGCGTCCAGACCCTAACAGAATTGCCAAACATCATCGGCACCATCTTCGCCCCCGGCGCCCACTACGAGGACGAGGCCGTGGCGAAGCTGCAAGCGCGCCACGACCTGCCCCAGGTCCTTGCTGCCCTCGGTGAGCAATTCGCGGCGGTGACCAATTGGACGCCCGATGAGATCAAAGCCGCCGTCCAGGCTGCCGCCGATTCCCTCGGACAGAAGCTGGGGGCCCTCATGCTCCCCTGTCGCGTGGCCACCACTGGCAGCGCCAGCGGCGCCGATCTGATGCCCATGCTGGCTCTCCTCGGGAAGGAGGCCGTCCTCCGGCGACTTCAAGAGTTCTCCGCCCGTTATGCGGCTGCGGCCTAGGAGACGCGCGCTCTCAGATTCTCCCATTGCGGCTTTCCGCGCGATCTGCTAGGAAAACGGCATGAGCCAGCACGTCGAAGTCACCCGTCGCAGCCTGGGGCGCCGCAGCAAAGATTCGTTTGGTGGGGCCCTCTTCGGCCTGGTCTTGGTCGTCGCCTCCACCCTCTTCCTCTTCCTCAACGAGGGGCGCGCCGTGAAGCGCTACAAGGATCTCAAGGAAGGCGCCGGGGCCGTCGTTTCCCTGCCTTCCGATGCCGTCGATCCGGCCGGGGATAGGAAACTCGTCCATCTCACCGGTGAAACCCGGACCTCCGGCCCCGTGAGCGATGCCGATTTCGGCCTGAGCGCCGACGCCGTCAAGCTGATCCGTCGAGTGGAAATGTATCAATGGGTGGAAGCGGAGCGCTCCGAGACTCGCAACAAGCTCGGTGGTGGGTCGGAGACCGTGACCACCTACACCTATGAGAAGCAATGGCGGGACAAGCCGGTGGATTCCACCCGTTTCAAGGTGCCCACCGGTCACGAGAATCCCCGGGAGCTGCCCTATCCTTCCGCCACGGTGACCGCGGACACGGTGACTCTCGGCGCCTACACGCTCCCCACCTTCCTGATCGATCGCATGAGCTGGGAACAAGCCCTCGCGGTGGAATCGCTGGACCAGGCGTCCCAGGAGATCCGCTCGCGCGCCAAGCTCACGGCGGAGGCGATTTTTCTCGGAGCCGATCCCGCGTCCCCCCAGGTGGGCGATGTGAGGGTGCGCTTTTCTCTGGTGCCCAATGGTCCTATCAGTGTCGTCGCCCAGCAGGAGGGAGCCAGCCTGGTGCCCTATCGCACCAAGCGAGGCGGAACCGTCAGCCTGTTGGAACCTGGCCTGATCGAGGCCGCGGACATGTTCCAATTGGCTCAGGACCGCAACAAGGCCCTCACCTGGGTGATCCGTATCGGGGGCGGCCTCCTGCTGGCGCTCGGATTTTCCCTGATTCTCGGCCCCATCGTCGTCCTGGCCCAGATACTGCCTTTCCTGGGGCGTCTCGTCGGCGGCGGCACCCGCATCGTCGCCTTTCTCCTCGCCGGGGTGGTCTGGAGCGTCACAGTCTCCGTCGCCTGGATCTTCTATCGCCCCCTGCTCGGGGGAGCCATCCTCGTCCTCGCGGTGGTCTTCCTTGTCCTCATCGTGAAGCGGCTGCGGCGTCCCGCGAGCTCACCCGATCTCGCCGAAATGGCCTCGCCCCCTCCCCTCTCCTGAGTCCCGACGCTGTCCATGCCGGATTCCCCTCCTTCACCCAAGGGCTCTGGAAGAAAGCTGGCCCCTTCCGAGGCCGTTGCTTCTTCCGAGGATCTGCGGGATCTCTTGGTCGAGAAGGCTCGCCGCTCGCGGCGCTTGGCTTGGCTGCTCGATGAATGCATCCGCATCCCCGGCACCGACCTGCGTTTCGGACTGGACCCGATCATCGGTCTGATCCCCTACGGAGGGGAAACCCTGGCCACCCTCTTCGGCAGCGTCATCCTCGGGGAAGCGAGGAAGAAGGGCCTGCCCTTTTCCACCCTGGCCAGGATGGGCGGAAACATGATCCTCAACGCCGCCGTGGGGGCCCTTCCGCTCGTCGGGGACCTCTTCTCCTTCTGGTTCAAGTCGAACAGTCGAAATTACCGGCTCCTCAGCGCCTATCTCGAGAGCGAGACTGGGGAGCAGCCCTCCGGAGGCTGGTGGCCGCTCGCTCTGATTATTGGCGTTCTCGCCATGGTCGTGGTCCTCAACGTCCTCGCCTGGGTGCTCTTCGGCACCCTCGTCTACCGCTTGGGGTCTGCGATCTTTTCCTGATCGCCTCAGGGGGAGGCCGCCCCGTGCCCAGCGGCAGTCTCCCTGATCGGAGGAGGCGGCGCCGCTCAGGGTTGGTCGAGGGCGGGAAAAGGAAAGGCCTCCGAAGGCGTTCGTTCCCGCTTCATGAGGGTCTCGATCTCTTCCACAATCTCAGGCCGGACCGCGGCGAGATCTCGTTGTTCCGAGGGGTCGTCCTCGAGATCGTAAAGCTGCACCTGGCCCGCCCCCTTCCCCGGACGCTCAAGATCTGTGCGAATGCCCTTCCAACGAGTGCCCAGCCAGAGGGCCTGTTGCCCCCCATAGGCCGGGAACTCCCGATAGAGGAAGGCACGCGGGGCCTGAGGCTCTCCGCGCAAGGTGGGAGCGAAGCTGATTCCGTCGATGCCCGGCGGCGGGGGCGCCCCGACAAATTCGAGCAGGGTCGGCATCCAATCCTCGAATCCGATGATCCGATCCGTGCTCGTGCCGGAGGGGATGACCCCAGGCCAGGAGACGACTTGAGGCACGCGTATCCCCCCCTCGTAGAGATCGCCCTTCAGGCCGCGAAGTTCCCCGACACTCTGAAAGAATTCCACGTCCACCTCCTCGTTCAAGTGCGTGGGCCCGTTGTCGGACGTGAACACGATCAGGGTGTTTTCCCTCAATCCGAGCTCCGTGATCCGGTCGACGAGCGCTCCCACCTGGGCATCGAGTTTGGAGATCATGGCCGCATAGGCGGCGCGAGGGGTGAAATGCGGCGTGTAGCCGCGATTCCCGGCACGGACGAAGGGAGGATCCTGCCACTGCCTTGCCAGATAGGGGGCCAGTTCCTCGTCGGGAATTTGCAGGGCCACGTGGGGCAGGATGCTCGGATAAAAGAGGAAAAAGGGCTGGTCGCGGTGCCCGTCGAGAAAGGCGATCGCCTCTTCGTGGATGCGGTCGGGAGCGTAGTCCTGTCCCTTGAAGAGATCGTAGCTGCGGGGATTCTGAGGATCGGCTCCCGGCGCGAACCCGGCGTGTCCGGGAATGGGAGGATCATTATTCAGGCGGATCCGCTGATCGTTGTCCCAGAGGGTTTCGGGGTAGTAGGAATGTGCGTGAGTTTGGCAATTGTACCCGAAGAAGCGATCAAAGCCCTGGCGCAGTGGATTGCCCTCGGACCAGACGTTGCCCAAGCCCCACTTCCCGAAGGCACCGCAGGCATAGCCCAGCGCCCTCAAGCGCTCCGCGAGGGTGATGTCCTCGTCCCGCAGCGGATACTGCCCCTCCGGCTCCATGCCGCGGTTGCTGCGCACCCTGGCATGCCCCGGATGCATCCCGGTCAGGAGAACACAACGAGAGGGCGCACAGACGGCGTTTCCCGCATAGGCCCGGGTGAAGCGCATTCCGGAGGCAGCGAGCTCGTCGATCCGGGGGGTCTGAATCTTCTCCTGGCCATAGCAGCCCAACTCGGCGTAGCCCAGATCGTCGGCGAGGATGAAGACGATGTTTGGAGGCGGCGCCGCCCAGAGCGATGAGCTGCCAAGGAGCGCACAGGCCAGGATGCTGAGAAGACGATACCCTTTCATCAAAATGGATTGAACACTCTTCCGGGCCAGCGAGTAAAGACGCTTTCGCGAAAACCTGCCGCCCCGGGGCCCCCGCGTATCCGCTCCGGGCTTGGCGGACTCTCGGTTTTCGGCCATATTCGCCCCATGCCGCTACACCTCGCCCCCCTGTCGCGCCGCCGCTTTCTCGGTGGATCCGCCGTCCTGGCCCTCTCCCCCCTGCTGCCCCGCAATGGGCGGGCGGCCGATTCCGAAACCTGGGCCCTGCTTTCCGATACCCACATTGCCGCCGACCGCGATTTCGTGTCCCGACAGGGCACCCACATGGCCGGCAATCTCGAGCGCGTCGTCGCCGAGCTGCTCAGCGAAAAGGACCAGCTCAGCGGGGTGATCATCAGCGGGGACTGTGCCTTTAACGAGGGCTTGGCTGGCGATTATGAAACCTTTCTTTCCCTGCTGGCTCCCCTGCGGGAGGCCGGGTTGCCCCTGCACTTCCTCATGGGCAATCACGACAACCGCGACACCTTCGCCGGCGTGCTGGGCCAGTCCGCAGGAAACGCGGCGGTGGAGGGCAAGCGCTGCTCGGTGATTGAAGGCCCTCTGGCCAACTGGATTCTCTTGGACTCGCTCCGCCAGGTCAACCAGGTCGAGGGCGAACTCGGGGCCGCGCAACTGGACTGGATCGACCGCCTTCTCCGCGATCATCCTGACAAACCGGCCATCCTCGTGGGGCACCACTACCTGCAAGCCCCGTCCCCCGCGGGGGAAACGACTCGAGTGACCGGACTCGTCGATACCGAGGCCTTCCAAGGCCTGTTCGAAACCCGTCCATCGGCGAAGGCCTTCATCTTCGGCCACAGCCACAACTGGAACTACAGCCAAAGTGAGAAAGGCCTCCACTTGGTCAATCTCCCGCCGACCTCCTATGTCTTCAAGGAGACCCTGCCCAATGGCTGGGTGCGGGCGACGCTCTCGTCCTCCGGTCTCCAGCTTGAACTCCGCACTCTCGATCCGGCCCACTCCAAGCAGGGGCAAAGGCTCCAGCTGGACTGGCGCTGAGGATAGGCCCACTCACCCGATCACCCTTGCGCGGATAGACTGATCCCCCTTCCCATGGCTCTTCTTGGCCGCATCCAGAATCTCGTCATTCTCTATCAATCGGACCACGGCTTCGTGCTCGACGGGGGAAGCATGGGCGAAGTGCTCCTCCCAAACCGGGAATGCCCGCCAGAGGTGGAGCCGGGCGATGAAGTGCGAGTCTTTCTCTCCCGGGATTCGGAAGACCGTCTCGTCGCCACCAGCCGCCTGCCCCTTTGCGAGGCGGGCGACTTCGCCGGTTTGCGCGTCGTCGAGGTCCATCCCCGAGTCGGAGCCTTCCTCGACTGGGGATTGGCCAAGGACCTCCTCCTCCCCTACGCCGAGCAAAGCAAGCCCGTGCGAAGGGGAGAGAAAGTGCTCGTCCGCGTCATTGTCGATCCGAAGTCCCAGCGCCTTATCGCCACGAGCAAGCTGGGGCGTTATCTCGACAAGACGCCGCCTCGCTACCAGAAGGGGCAGGCTGTTTCCCTGATGATGATCGAGCCCGTGGCCCTGGGCTGGAGTGCCATTGTGGAGGGGAAGCACCGCGGTCTTCTCCATTCCAGCGATGTCCCGCGCCCCCTGGAGGTGGGGGAAACCCTGCCGGGATACATCAAGGCCGTGAAGGAGGACTACAAGATCGACCTGTCCCTGGAAGCCGTCGGCTATGGACGAGTCACGGATCTGAGCGAGCGCCTCCTCGAGGCGCTGCGACAAAACCAGGGCACGCTCCCCCTCGGCGACGAAAGCTCCCCCGAGCAGATCCGTGAGCACTTCGGCGCCAGCAAGAAAGCCTTCAAGCAGGCGGTCGGCGCCCTCTACCGCCAAGGCCTCGTCCAACCCTCGCCCCATCACCTCACCCTGCTTGCCCCTTCCCGTCCGCAACGCCATTCTTAGCACTTCTCAATGACTGACGCTCCCTCTACTCCTCCCCTGGATCCCCAATCACTGCGGCTGGCCGCCGCCAACGCCCTGATCCGTCGCCGGCGCACCATCAAGCCCCAGGACATGTCGGAACGTCCGGTTGAAAACCGCCACCTCGCTGCCATCCTGGAAAACGGGAACTGGGCCCCCACCCACGGGCTGACGGAACCCTGGCGCTTCTTTGTCTTCGTCGAGGAAGGACGCGAGCGCCTCGCCGCCTTTTGCCAGTCCCTCTACCGCCGCCTCACGCCGGAGGCCGAGTTCCGCCAGGACAAGCTCGACAAGCTGGCCACCCTGCCCCTGCTGGCTCCGGTCGTCATCGCCGTGGCCATGCAGCGCCAACGCTCGGAGAAAATCCCGGAGATCGAGGAGATCGAAGCCGTCGCCTGCGCCATCCACAACATGCACCTGACGGCCTCGGCCCTCGGTATGGCCGCCTTCTGGTCCACGCCGCCGCTGATCTACACCGACGACATGCGGAAGTGGCTCAGGCTGGAAGATCCCCGCGACAAGTGCCTCGGATTGTTCTACCTCGGCTGGCCCAAGTCCGAGGACTGGCCGGAAAGCCGTCGCGGCGACCTTTCGGAAAAAGTCGTCCACATTCCCAAATAAGTCTCGGTCCCCCTGCCCACGCGCCCGCGGGGCTCCGCCCGTTGCCTCTCTCCCGCTGAGAGCTTATCTATCCGGCGACCCCTCCCGGGTCCGCCCCCGACGATGGCCATCATTCCCCAGGAAACGGTGCAGCAGATCCTCGACGCGACGGACATCGTCGAGCTGATCCAAGGCTATTTTCCTCTGAAGCGGTCCGGCTCGGGCTTTCAGGCCCTCTGCCCCTTTCACAACGAGAAGACGCCCAGCTTCAACGTCAATCCGCAGCGCCAGATCTTCCATTGCTTTGGCTGCCACAGCGGGGGCGACGCGATCAAGTTTGTGATGCTCTATGAGAATCTTGGCTTCGCCGATGCTGCCCGCAAACTGGCCGAACGCGCCGGGATTCTCATTGTCACCGAAGCCTTTGACCCGAAGGAGGAGGCTCGCCGTCGCAACAAGGGCGAGCTGATGCGCCTGCAACGGGCGGCGGCGGAGTGGTTTCACCGCCTCCTTTTCAAAAGTCCCCAGGCCCAGCCGGCGCGCGATTACCTACGATCCCGGGGGCTCTCCATGGAAACCTCCCGCAAGTGGAAGTTCGGCTATGCGCCGGCAGAGCAACGGCCCTTCCTCGACTGGGCGCGGGGCGAGGGTTTCAGCCTGGCCCAGCTCGTGGAGGGGGGCCTGGCCAAATGGCGCGACGAACAACGTCCCCGCCAGGGCGCCTACAGCTTCTTTCGCCACCGGCTCATGTTCCCCGTGAACAATGACCAGGGGGAACCCATCGCCTTCAGTGGCCGGGTGCTCGCCGCCGACCAAGGGGGCGGGAAATATGTAAACTCCCCGGAAACGGTGCTCTTCAACAAGAGCCGCAGCTTTTTCGGCTTCGACAAGAGCAAGCGCGCCATCCTGCGCGAAAAGGTCGCCGTCATTTGCGAGGGCCAACTCGATCTGATCGCGGCCTTTGAGTCCGGGATCGAGAACGTCGTGGCCCCGCTCGGCACGGCCTTTACGCCCGACCACGCCAAGATCCTGAAGCGTCATACCGACGAGGTCGTGCTCTGCTTTGACTCCGACGCCGCCGGCCTCAACGCCGCCTCGAAGGCCTTTCGCGTCCTCGCCCCCACCGGGATGCTGGTCCGCCTCGCCCTACTCCCCGAAGGCGAGGATCCCGACTCCCTCATCCGCAAGGAGGGCCCCGACGCCTTCCGGGAGATCCTCGCCTCGGCCCCGGAGTTCTTCGACTTCCAGATCGATCGACGCGGCGGACGCCTGCAGCAGGGCAGCCTGCGGGACCGTCTGGCCTTCGCCCGAGAGCTGTCGGGGGATATCGCTCTGGTCGATGACAAGATGCTCCAGGACGCCCTCATCAGCCGCATCGCCGTGCGCCTCGGCGTCGGCGAAGAGGAGATCCGCAAGCTCGTCCGCGAGGCCCTCTCCGCGCAGGCTCGCCTGGAACGCGCCCAGCACAAGCGCGCGCAAACCCAGCGTCCTGCAACCCCCGGAGCCGCCGCTCCACCCGCGGAAGCCGACCCCCTCCCGGAGGGGTTCGTGGGCATGGAGATCCAGAATCGATCCATCCGCCTGCTTTGTCGCAGCCTGCTGACGGATCCTGAGGTGCGCGAAGCCATCGTCACCGGTCCCGCACCCGACTTTTTCCGCCAGCTCGCCGAGACCGAACTGCTCTCTCTGCTGTGGAGCGGCGATTACGACCCGGCCAATGCGGCCAGTGTCAATGCCTTTGTCAACCGCCTGCCCCCGAGGGAACAACGCATGGCCATGCACCTGCTCAGCGAGGAGTCCGCGAACCTCACTCCCGCACTCGCGCAGGAATGCCTCAATGCCCTGCGCAGGCAGAGCATTCAGAGCGAAATCGCCGTGACCCGGGCCCAGCTGGGGGCCCCGGGCCTGCCGGAATCCGAGATCATTCGTCTGTCCAAAGTCCTCCTTGACCTGAGAGGACGCCTAAACGAATGTTAGAAGCTTCCGGCCTAGCGGGAGCGTTCTCTTCCTTCCCCCCTTCGACCGGAATATGGCCAATCACCAAGCCAACGCTTCAGAGCTTAGCAAGTCAGCCGGGAGGCAAGCAACGAAAAAAACGGGGGAGTTCCAAGGCCCTGCCATCATGGAGGAGCTCCCCAGCGTGGAATCGCCCCTCATCCAAGGGAGCACCGCCATCCGCATCGTTGTCCGAGATCTCGTCCGCCTCGCCAAGGAACAATCCTATCTCACCTACGACGACATCAACGAAGCCGTCCCCGAGGCGGAAACGGATGTCGATCTGCTCGAGGAGCTCATCGCCCAATTGCGGGCCATGAAAATCCGCATCCTCGATTCCGCCGAACCCGACGCCCTCAAGTCGGTGTCGGCGAAAGGAACGATCGACGTGCCCGCGGCGGACGATGACGAGGAAGACGATGGCCTGGAAAAGGATCTGGACTCGGAGCGCGAAGGTCGCCTCGACATTCTGGACGATCCGGTGCGCATGTACCTGAAGCAAATGGGGCAGATTCCCCTGCTCAGCCGGGAGCAGGAAATCGAGATCTCCAAGCGCATCGAAAAGTCCGAGTCGGAAATCCGGAAGCTGATCTGCCGGTGCGGCTTCATCCCCGACGCCTATCTGGATCTCTGCCAGCGCCTGCAGCAAGGCGAAGAGCGGTTCGACCGCATCATCATCGACAAAAAGATAGAAAGCCGGGCTCGCTACTTGCGGAATCTCGAAAAGCTGCGCGATCAATTGTTGAGCTTGCGCGAACGGCTGTCGCAACGCTACGAGGACCTGCGCAAAGCCGGTGATGCCGCGGGAGAAATCGCCGAGACCTGGAAGCGCGAGCTCACCGAGCTCTCCAAGCTCTACAACCGCTTTTACTTCAAGCACCACGTCACCGAGGAATTCGTAAGCCAGGTCGAGGGCTACGCCACACGTTCAGCTGAGCTCAGGGCCCAAGCCGCCGCCGCGAGCACACCGGAAGAGATGGCCGCCGCCGCCGTGGCCCGTTCGGCCTTTGAGCGCGAGGTGTGGATGGACCAGGATGAATTCGACCGGCTGACCCACGCCCTGAGCCAGCGCGTCGCGGAAGCCCGCCGGGCCAAAGACGAAATGGTCGAAGCCAACCTTCGCCTCGTCATCTCCATTGCGAAGAAGTACACCAATCGCGGCCTGTCCTTCCTCGACCTCATCCAGGAAGGCAACATGGGCCTGATGAAGGCGGTGGAGAAATTCGAATACCGGCGCGGTTACAAGTTCTCCACCTACGCGACCTGGTGGATCCGCCAGGCCATCACCCGCTCCATCGCCGACCAGGCCCGCACCATCCGCATTCCGGTGCACATGATCGAGACGATCAACAAGCTCATGCGGGTGCAGAAGCAGTTGGTGCAGGAGTTTGGACGCGAACCCACGGCCGAGGAAATCGCCGACGAGATCCACCTGCCTGTCGAGCGCGTCAGTGCCGTCTTGAAGATGGCCCAGCAGCCCATCTCCCTGCAGGCCCCCATTGGCGACAACGAGGAGACCAGCCTGGGTGACTTCATCGAGGACAAGGGCGCCGAGGATCCCAGCGACATCACCTCCATGGCGATGCTCAAGGACCGCATCAAGGACGTCCTCGACACCCTCAATCCTCGCGAACGCGAAGTCCTGGAGCAGCGCTTTGGCCTCATCGATGGCTACAGCCGCACCTTGGAAGAAGTCGGCAAGCAGTTTCAGGTCACCCGGGAACGCATCCGCCAAATCGAGGCCAAGGCCCTGCGGAAGATGCGCCACCCCACCCGCATCCGCCAACTCGAGGGCTTCATCGACACGCGGATCCCGAGCTGAGACGTCGATTTCTCGCGATCTTGGCGAAACTCTCGCCCCCTCGCGGAGTTTCCCCCTCTATGAAGGACCCAGAAATGGACCCCGAACTTTGGAAGTTGCTCGGGCAGGCCCGTCGCCGCGAGGCTTCCCCTTACTTCGTGCGGGAAGTCATGCGCGACGTTCGGCGCCGCTCTGAGGAACCGGTCTCCTGGTTCCAAGGTCTCTGGAGCCCCCTGCGTCTCCACAGGCTCTCCCCGCTCTGGGTCACCGCCTCCCTAGCCCTGCTCGCCTTGGCGGCCTACGTCCCGCTGACGCGCGGCCCCCAGGTCAACGGATCCGCCCAGACCCTCTGGCCCCTGGAAAGCCTGACGGAAGCCTTTGACCCCGCTTCCGAATGGGCCACCGTCGAGTATCTCGGAAAACTCATGGCGGTGACGGATCCCGGGCAGCTCGACGACGACGCCCTGGCTGCCCTCTTCTAAGCCCCGCCGCGAGAGGCCCCTCCGGCGGAACCCATCGACCACTCACAAAGCCTTTCCCTGCTTGGACTTTTCTCTAAGCAGCGGAGCCTTGGCGCGTTCCATAGTTCGCGCTTCTGAGACCCATCGATGGATTCCATGAAAGCCCACACCGCCCCCTTCCTTGCCAGTGCCGTGCTGGTGGCCGCCCTCATTGGGGCCGCCTGCACCTCCACCGTGCCCGAGACGGGCCGTCGCCAAGTGAACATGCTGCCTCCGGCTCAAGAAGCCGCCCTGGGACTCAGCGAGTTCCAGAAAATAAAGCAGAGCATGAAGATCTCGACGGATCCGGCCCAGAACGCCCTGGTCCAGCGCGTCGGGGCCCGACTCTCCAAGGTCATGCCCGTGCCCAATGCGGAATGGGAATTCGTCGTCTTTGACGAGCCCTCCCCCAATGCCTTTGCCCTGCCCGGTGGCAAGGTTGGGGTTCACAGCGGCTTGTTCCAGGTGACACAAAACGAGGCGGGGCTCGCCGCGGTGATCGGGCACGAGGTGGCTCACGTGGTGGCTCGCCATTCCGGCGAGCGAGCCACCCAAACGGCCTTGGCGGGCGTGGCCGCTGCGGGCGCTGGCTACGTCCTCAACCGGGACGGTCGCAATGGGGCCCTCCCCACCGCCGCCGTCGGTGCGGGGGCCCTTCTCATGACGAAAAAGTGGTCGCGCGAGCAGGAGCTGGAGGCCGACCGCATGGGCGCCATCTTCATGGCCCGGGCAGGCTACGATCCCCGGGAGGCGGTCGAACTGTGGAAGCGCTTCGCCGATTGGAAGCGGGTCAACCAACAGGGATCCTCGGTTCCCAGCTTCCTCAGCACCCATCCCGTCGATGAAAAACGCATCGAGCAGCTCCAGTATTTCCTGCCCGAAGCCTTGGCGGAATACCGCCGCTAAACATGGACAAGGCGACACTCCGTCGGAACCTCTTTGCGCGGATTCGCCAGCTCACCCCGGAGGAGCGCCGCGAGGCCTCCCAGGGCCTCTGTGGGCATCTCGCCCGCGATCCGCAGTTCCTCGAGGCAAGCACCATCTTTGCCTACCTCGCCCTGCCCAGCGAGCCCGACCTCTCCCCCCTGCTCACGGCTTTCCCGGAGAAACGTTGGGCCTTCGCCCGGATTGGTGAGGAGGAGCGTCTTCACTTCCACGCGCTCTCGCAGCTGGGGGAGGCTCGTCCCGGCGCCGCGGGCATCCTCGAGCCCGACCCGCTCCGCCATCCTCAGGTCGATGCGGCGGAGGCCGAGCTCATACTCGTGCCCGGCGTCGGCTTTGACCCCAGCACCCACAGCCGCCTAGGACGGGGGAAAGGCCACTACGACCGCTTCCTCGCAAGGCTCCCCTCGCCCCCGGCGGTGGGCGTCTGCTTTTCGGTGCAGCTCACCCCCCTCTGTCCCGAGGCCCACGACATTCCCATGTCCCGCCTCCTCACTGAGCAGGGCTGGTTGCCCTTCGAATGAGTCCGTGCGAATGTCCCCGCCCCCGAGGGAGAAAGGGGCCCCCTTCTCCCTCCTGGCACGCCCAAACTGGGCGCTTCACATTTCGGTATCGCGCCATATTTTACATTTCCATTTCTAGGCACCCTTGCTAGGCTGCAGGCTTTCAGAAAACCCCACCCATGAGTCAAAATATTGAATCACTCCAGAAAGAAGACCGAATCTTCAGCCCCCCAGCCGCCTTTTCCGCCAACGCTCATGTCCGCTCGATGGAGGACTACGAAGCTCTTTACCGCCGCTCCATCGAAAACCCCGAGGAATGGTGGGCAGAATGTGCGCAAAAGCTGAGCTGGCAGAGGTCCTGGGATTCCGTCCTGGACTGGTCTGAAGCCCCTTTCGCGAAATGGTTCGTCGGTGGGAAGATCAACGCCTCTGAAAACTGTCTCGACCGCCACGTCGCCAATGGCCAAGGAGATCGGGTGGCCATTCATTGGGTGGGCGAGCCCGGCGACAGCCGCTCGGTGACCTATGCCGAATTGCTCGCGGAGACCTCCCGTTTTGCCAATGCTTTGAAAGCTCGCGGCGTAAAAAGCGGTGATCGCGTCCTCATTTACATGCCGATGGTGCCAGAAGCCGTTGTGGCCATGCTCGCCTGCGCCCGCATCGGGGCGGTGCATTCTGTGGTCTTCGGTGGATTCGCGGCGCATGCCATTCTGGATCGCCTCGAGGATTCCGAAGCCAGCGTGGTCATTACCGCCGATGGCGGATGGCGGCGCGGTGCCGTCGTTCCCCTGAAGGCCAACGTCGACGAAGCCCTGGCCACCTATTCGGGCATTCACACGGTCATCGTTCTGAACCGCTGCGGCAACGAAGTGGCCATGCAGGAGGGTCGGGACCTTTGGTGGGAGGATGCCCTCACGGGCGTTTCCGACGACTGCGCCCCCGAAGCCGTCGACGCGGAACATCCCCTCTACATTCTCTATACCTCCGGTTCCACCGGCAAGCCCAAGGGCGTGCTGCACACCACCGGGGGCTATCTCGTCGGCACCTCGACGACCTTCCACTACATCTTCGATTACCGCCCCGAGGACGTCTACTGGTGCACCGCGGACATCGGTTGGGTCACGGGCCACAGCTACATCGTCTACGGCCCCATGTCCTGCGGCGCCACCCAGGTGATGTATGAAGGGGCGCCCAACTTCCCCGACTGGAGCCGATTCTGGAAGATCATCGAAGAATACAAGGTCAGCATTTTCTACACGGCCCCCACCGCCATCCGCGCCTTCATCCAAGCCGGGGATCAATTCGTCGAGAAGCACGATCTCTCCTCGCTGCGTCTGCTCGGTTCCGTCGGGGAGCCGATCAATCCCGAAGCCTGGATGTGGTACTATGAGAAGATCGGCGGCAGCCGCTGTCCCATCGTCGACACCTGGTGGCAGACCGAGACCGGGGCCATCCTGATCGCTCCCCTGCCCGGCGCCACCCCCACGATTCCCGGCACGGCCACTCGTCCCTTCTTCGGCATCGACGCGGCCATTCTCGACGAATCCGGGCGCGAGTGTGCCCCCAACGAGGGTGGCAAGCTCGTTATCCGCAAGCCTTGGCCGAGCATGCTGCGCACCATTTATCGGAACCCGGATCGCTACAAGGCGGCCTATTGGAGTGAATACGAAGGCTACTACGTCGCTGGCGACGGGGCCCGGGTCGATGAGCACGGCAACTTCTGGATCGTGGGTCGTCTCGACGACGTGCTCAACGTCTCCGGCCACCGCCTCGGCACCGCCGAAGTGGAAAGCGCCCTCGTCTCCCACCCCGCCGTGGCCGAAGCCGCCGTCGTGGGCCGCCCCCACCCGATCAAGGGACAGGCCGTGGTGGCCTTCGTCACCCTCAAGGAAGGCATCCACCACGGTCCGGAACTCGCCAAGGAGCTCCAGAACCACGTGGGGCACGAAATCGGCGCCATCGCCAAACCCGACGACATCCGCTTTGCCCAAAAGCTGCCGAAGACCCGCAGCGGCAAGATCATGCGCCGACTCCTCAAGGAGATCGTCGCGGGTGGCGAGGTGAAAGGCGATACCTCCACCCTGGAGGACTTCGCCGTGGTCCAAAGCCTGCAGAAGGAGGAAGATTAACCCCGGAACCTGCACCCCCGTCCGAGCCGCCCCTCGCCTTCCCATCCCTTCGGGTGAGGAAAGCATGGCGTCTCGGCGGGGGCAGATTCCCGCCTGGGGGACGCACTCTGGCCCTTGACGAATCGGCCCTGCCCCCCTAGATTCCCCGCTTTCCGACCACCACAGGTGGAAGATCCCATTCCTGAAACCCCAACCCCTCTCCCATGCCCGAAGTCGAAATCAAAAAAGGCGAGCCGATCGATCGCGCTCTCAAGCGACTCAAAAGTAAAATGGAAAGCGAAGGCATCATGGACGAAATGCGTCGCCTTCGTGCCTTCGAGACTCCGGCCCAAAAGGCCAAGCGCAAAGCGCGCGCCGCTGCCAAGCGCAACAAGAACAAGGTTCGCTTCACTCTCCGCCACACGGGCGCTCCCGCCGTCAGCGAAGAGGCCTGAGAAACCCCTTTTGGATTTCAGGATACGGGAAAAGGCTGCCCTTTCGGCAGCCTTTTTTTATGGGGGAGATAGGGGGACGGCGCTCAGCCCCCTGTCCCGCTGGAGGCGGCAAACTCGCGCACCGTGGCATTCATGACGCAGTCCTTCAGGAAGGCCCGAGCCGCCCGGGCGACAGAATCCACCTCGGCGGCCTCCCGGTGCTGGATCGCCAGGCGAAACTCGCCAAAGAGCAGGACGAGGAGCTGTCCCTCCGCATAGCCAAAGCTGAGCTGGTCGGGCTGGCGTTTCTCCTGCTCAAAATAGAGGGCAATCTCCTGCAGCGTGGCGGCGAGTTTCCCCGCCCCCCGGTCCCCGCTGGGCAGATCCTGAAAGAGCAGTTCCGGGCCGCGCAAGAGGACGAGTCCTTCGACCGAGCCTGCATGGCGCAGCGCGCCGAGATTAGCTGCAATGGTCTCCGGACTCATGACGCCAACTTCTCCTGCAAGGATTGGAGGAACTCCCGAACCGCCACCCGCCGGTTCACCATCGCCCCAACCGCATCGGGATCTTGGGGGTTGGAAGCGGGATCAAAGCAAAAGCCCGCCATTTCCTTGCCCTCGTAAAGCACCGCCGATTTCACGTCATGCAGCGCGAGGGCCTCGCCCAAGAGATGGGCGCATTCCTGCAGGACCATGAGATTCTCGGCAAAACGCGCGGTGTCCTCGTGACCGGTCACGCCCGTGGCCGCGCCCCGGCTGGCGCGAAAGAAGCGCGGCTGGCGCGTCCGCAGGGCCTCGGCAAGGGCTTCGTTGACTGGAGGGGCGACGCTTTCCATGCGGGAAGCCCGGCCTGGCACCGGGCGAGGCGAAAACTAAGCCGATACCCGGAAAATGTCGAACGCCCATGGCACGCAAATTTTGGGTTAGGCGCCCCTCCCCCAGGCCCGAGGTGGGGCACGATTCCCTCGCTCATTTGGGGGGATCTGGTGTAAGCTCGGGACATGACTCTCGCCAACAAGATCACCGTGGCCCGATTCTTTCTGATCCCGGTGTTCGTCACCTTCGCCGCCTATTACAGCGAGAGCATCGAACAGGGAGAAGAAAAGCGCCTCTATCGCCTTCTGGCCCTGGCGACCTACGCCCTCGCCTCCATCAGTGATGCCGTGGACGGCTACATCGCCCGTCACTACCAGCAAAGCACTCCCCTGGGCCGCGTCCTCGACCCCATCGCTGACAAACTGCTGCTCTTCAGTGGGCTGATCACCCTCAGCATTACCCACTGGCACGCTGGCCTGCCCCTGTGGTTCGCCATCCTGGCCATCACCCGCGATGTGGCCATCGCCGTGGGCATGCTGGTGATCTACCTGTTGCGGGGACGAGCCCACTTCCAGGCCCGCCTCAGCGGAAAAATCTGCACCTTCCTAACCTTGAGTTGCGTCTGCTGGGTTTTGGTCGATTTTTGGAGTGTCGGTTCCCGCCCTTGGCCGCTCGAAGTCCTGATCTACTTGGCGGCGGCCTTTACCGTGATCACCGGGTACCAATACCTCGGGGACGGCATCCGTCAGTTGCGGGAGTCAGGCCACACCACCCCCGAAGCCCATGTCTCGTGACCTCCTCCCCCGCATCGCCATCGTCGGCCGCCCCAACGTCGGCAAGTCCGCCATTTTCAACCGTCTCGCCGGTCGTCGCATCTCCATTGTGCACGACCAACCGGGCGTCACCCGGGACCGCATCGCCACCACCGTGCGCCGGGCCCGGATTCCCTACGAACTCTGCGACACGGGGGGCATCGGGGCGGTCTTGGACGACGGCTTTGCCGAGCAGGTGCGCACCGAGGCCGACATCGCCATCGCCTCGGCGGACCTCATTCTTTTCGTCGCCGACGCCCGCGAAGGGCTCCATCCCATCGATCAGGAAATCGCCGCGCACCTTCGCGCCAGCGGGACGCCGGTCCTGCTGCTGGTGAACAAGGTCGACACCCCCAAGACCGACGCCCTCACCCTGGAGTTCGCGGCCTTGGGCTTCGACAAGCAAATCGACCTCTCCGCCGCCCACGGACGGAATTTCCCCCTCCTCGAGGACGAACTCCGCGACCAACTCGACGCCTTGGGATTCGGCGCGGCCTCTGCCGAGGACAAGGACGAGGAGGAACCGGTTAAAATCGCCATCGTGGGACGCCCCAACGTGGGCAAGTCCTCGCTCATCAACGCCCTGCTCAACGATCACCGGGCCATCGTCTCGGACGTGGCGGGCACGACCCGGGATGCGGTCGACGTGCCTTACGAACGCGACGGAAAAGCCTACCTGCTCATCGACACCGCCGGCATCCGCAAGCGGACCAAGCGGGACACCTCGGTGGAAGTCTTCTCGGTAATGCGTTCGGAGCGCTCCATCCGCCGGGCCGACATCTGCCTCCTCGTCATCGACGCCTCTTCCGGAGTCACCTCGCAAGACCGACGCATCGCCAAGATGGTGATCGACGAGAACAAGCCTTGCATCGTCGTGCTCAACAAGTTCGACCTCTACCATCCCGACGCCAAGTATCGCGACCGCATCGAACAGTTCCGCGAGGAACTCGGCGACGACCTCTTCTTCCTCCCCTACGCCCCCAAGGTGGCGATTTCCGCGAAGCAGCGCGATCATCTCGGCAAAATTTTCGAGGCCCTGGAACGCGTCGTGAAGTCCGCGGCCCAGCCCGTTCCCACGAGCGCCCTGAACCGCCTGCTGCAACAGGCCATCGAGCGCAACCCGCCCCCGGTGCGTCAGGGCAAGCGCCTCAAGCTGCTCTACGCCACGCAACGGCGCATCGACCAGCCCAAGCCCGTGCCCGTTCCCGAATACCTGCTCTTCGTCAACCACGCCGAACTGCTCACCCGCACCTACGAGCGCTTCCTCGAGAATCGCATCCGGGAAGAGTATCCCATGGATGGCCTGCCCTTCGTCTTCGAGGTCAAGTCGCGGGTTTCGGAGACCAAGGAGGATCGCAACCTCAAGGCCAAAGCTGCCCAGGGCCTCGCCCGCGGTGCCAAGTCAGAGAAGGGAACGCCCCGGGGCGGTGCCAAGTCCGCGGGAGCGAAGCCAGCCGCCGGCCGAGCCAAGCGCAGTGCGGCGAAAGCCCGCCCCGCCCCCAGGCGGAGTGGATCCAAGGGCTGAAGCCACCGGCGCCCTCCCCGGGATCTATCGCGAGCGAATTTCCTCAGCCTCTTCGGTAGAGACGGGGAGCACGTTCATCTTGGCATTGTCAGGGATTTCGACCTGGGGGTTCTCCTCGTAAAGGTAGCTCTCCATGAGCATGTAGACCTTCCCCCGGGGATTCGGTCGGAAGGTCCGCGAACCGAGCGCCCGGGTGATCTTGATCGGGGCCTCCCCCGTCTCGATCTCGAGGACCAGCTGCTGCTGCCCGCTCAGCCCGAAGGTGGGATCGACCTTGCGCATCTGGTTCTGGATCTCGACGAGGGGACGGAAGAGCTCCTGATAGGCAACCTTGCCGTCCTTGATCTTCGGCGGGGAGACCTTGGGCACCTCGAGGTCGACGAAGATGTCCAGCGACCCGCGGGGCTGGTTGGCCACCAGGTCAGGATTGGTGGCCACCAGGGCCGCCGTATGCGGCACCTCGAAAAAGCCATCCCCGTCGACGGGCAGGTAAAGGGGCTTGTCCTGAATGTCGAAATAGAGCTCGATATCCTCGGTCTTCACGCTGGGTATGCGGCTCTGGATGCGAAGTCGATAGCTGTCCGCGTCCGGCTTGGCCCGCATGTCGCTCTGGGCGATGCGCAGCAGTTGGGCGTAGGGCAAGCGGGCCAGATTGTCCCGGGGCCGGGGGCGCTCGGCGAGCGGAACCGGCAAGCTTTCCTTGGATTCGCTCGGCGGGGCCGCCGGCTTCGTTTCCTCGGCCTCCTGGGCCACAAGGGACAAAGAAGACGCCAACGCGAGGGCGAGCACGAACGCGTGCGTAAAGCGGGATAGGCGTTTCATGGGCGTCTGGATGGGTCGAATCTAGCGAAGGCCCCCCTGATGTGCAACTTAACTCTCCCGCGTCCGACCCTCCGCAAAGCGGTCCTCCCAGAAGAGGCGGATCCCCTCGGCACACATTTCCGTCGAATTGATGGCCTGATAGGCGGCCCAATCGGCAGGGGGCAGCTCCAGTCGATAGGCCTGCTCGAGTTGAAAGGCCTCGTAGGCCACGGCCAGGGCCGTGCCCTCCATTCCCTCCAGAAGCCGCTGCCGGACGAACTCCGCGTTCAGCTCCACGGCCTCGCGGTAATTCTTGAGGTGGTCCAGGGGATCCCTGACGAGGCCGAAGTGCGTCAGCCAGAGGCGCTCCGGCTGCAACGCGGCGAGCCGCTCAAGGCTGGCGAGGGTATGCTCCAGGTGAAACTGGGGGGGCGCCGAAGTCACGGATAGATAGCGGCTTTCCCGCAGCCTCGCCCCGGCGGCATCGCCGGTGAAGCAATCGCCACCGATCAGAAAGGCATGATGATGAAAGGCGTGCCCCGGCGTCTCGACGGCCTGGATGGAGTGACCGGCCAGCTCCACGGTGTCGCCATCGCCCAAGGCGCGCACCTGCGCCTCCGGAGCCGGCGTCATCCCACCCCAGAGGGAATCAAAGCGATTCCCATAAACCCCGCGGGCGCTCTCGATGAGCCGGGTGGGATCGATGAGATGGCGGGCCCCCCGCGCGTGCACGTGAACCGGGACGCCCTGTTTCGCGAACCAACCGGCGGCGCCGGCATGATCGAGATGGACGTGAGTCACGAAGATCCCTTGGAGCGTTTCCGCCTCCACCCCTCGTCGGGAGAGCTCCTCGCGCAGGCGCGGCAGGGTCGATTGGGGCCCGGTCTCCACCAGCACCGCCCCCTCTTCTCCCCGGACAAGGAAGGCGGCGATCCCCCCGGACACTCCCTGAAACGCCAAATCAATGCACTCAACCCTCATGGCAGAGAACTTGCCTTGTCCCGTCCCCCTGCCAACTCAAACTTGCTCGATCCCCATGTGTTGCCTAAGTTCACCTCACATGAGCGCTGACACCCTTCCCTCCCTACCGGTAGAACACGACGATCCGGTCAACAGCCGCATCCTCGCGATCTCCGAAGACCTCGTCGAGGGATTTCAGCGCCATCCCTTCCAATACATCGCCGAGAAGGCCGACTTGCCCTTCGAGACGGTCGTCGAGCGCATCCGGGCCATGCTCGAGGCTGGCGTGATCCGTCGCGTCCGTCAGACCCTGCTGGCGACCAAGCTGGCCCACGGCGCTCTCTGTGCCTGGAAGATCGATCCAGACAAGCTCGACGCGACCTTCGACTTCATGTTTCGGGAGGATCCCTTCAGCGGTCACGTCGTCACCCGCTCCACCGACCGGGAGATCTCCGGCAGCGATTACAAGCTTTGGACCACGCTCAAAGTGCCCCAGGGGGAATCGCTGGAGGCCCATGCCGAAGTCCTGAAGCGCCTCGTGGGCGCGCATGAGTTCGTGCTCATGCCCGCCAAGGGAATCTTTGCGCTGGGGGTGGGCCATGTTCGCCGCAAGTCCATGGAGCCCGGGGCAAAGTCCGACGCCCCCGCCTTGATGACCTCCACCAGCACCGTGGATCTGGATGATGAAGAATGGGAAGTGCTTCTCGCCATCAAGGAAGAGCTCGCCCCCCACGAAATCAGCGAAGATCCCTGGGGCCCCCGGGCGGAAGCCATTGGCATGAGCCTCGACCGTTTCGTTGAAATTGCAGAACGCCTTGATCAGAAGAAAGTCATTGGCCGTTTTTCTACTTTCCTGGAACATGTCAAACCCAGCCAGAGTGGCCAGCGCGTGACCCGCTTCAACGCTCTCTTCCACTGGAAAGTCCCGGAGGGCATGCAGGCCCAGGCCGGCAGCGAAGTGGGGCGTCACCTCATCATGACGCACTGTTATTGGCGCGAGGGCGGCCCCCGCTTTGGTGGCGTCAACATCATGGGCGTGGTCCATGGGACCGACCGCGCCCGCGTCCTCGAGCACAAGGCCGCCATCGACGCGCACCTGGCAGAGGTCGGAATTCCCCTGCTTTACACCAACGTTTTCTGGGGAGGGCGGAGCGAAATCAAGCCATCCGAGATTTCCCCGAAAGTCTACCGAGCCTTCCACGAGCGCTGGAGCCAATCCGGTCAGGTGATCTGAGTTGCGCCTCCTTCGCCAGCCCCTCGACATGAACATCCGCCAAGTCGCCGCTCTCGCCCGTCTCGAACTCACCGACGAAGAGGCGGAGCGTTATCAGGCCCAGGTCGAAAAGATCCTCCACTACGTGGAGCAGCTCAATCGCCTGGATGTCACCGACATCGAGCCGACCGCGCATGCCTCGGCGCTCTATGACGTCATGCGCGAGGATGCGGTCGTCGAGCCCAGCCTCACCCGGGAGGAGGCCTTGGCCAACGCCCCCCTGGTCGCCCAGGACCAGTTCCGCCTGCCCAAGGTCATCGAATGAGCCCCGTGCCGCCGATCCGCGGCCGTGCCCCTGCCCTTTTGTTTGCCAAATCAAACGCTGCCCCTTGCCCTGAAAACGAAGCTCACCATCGCTGAACTCCGCGCCGCCTATCAGGAAGGCACCTTGAGTCCCGCCGAGATCCTCTCCGACCTGGCTTCCGAAATCGAGGCCCGGGATGCCGATATCGGCGGATACCTGTCCTACGACCTGGATCAGGCCCTCGAGGATGCCAAGGGAGTCGATCTCTCCCTGCCCCTCGGTGGCGTCCCCATCGCCATCAAAGATCTCATCAACGTGAAGGGACATCCTTGTTCCTGCGCCTCGAAGCTTCTTGACGGTCACTACCGCTCCCCCTACGACGCGACGGTCATCCGCAAACTCCGTGCGGCCGGGGCCATTCCCTTCGGCCGGACCAACATGGATGAGTTCGCCATGGGGTCCTCGAACGAAAATTCCGGCATCCGCCCCTGCCGCAATCCCCACGATCCCGAGCGCATCCCCGGTGGCTCGTCTGGCGGATCGGCCGCGGTGGTCGCCGCCCACACCGCCATCGCCGCCCTCGGCACCGACACCGGGGGCTCCATCCGACAGCCCGCCTCCCATTGCGGCATTGTCGGCCTGAAGCCCTCCTACGGCCGCGTCTCCCGCTATGGTTTGGTGGCCTTTGCCTCCTCGCTCGACCAATGCGGACCGATGACCAAGACCGTGGCCGACGCCGCCGCCCTCCTGGAGGTCATCGCCGGCCCCTGCCAGCGCGATTCCACCTGCCTCGATGTTCCCGTGCCGGCCTACACCGAGGCCATCGGTCAGGACGTCCAGGGCCTGCGCATCGGCCTGCCATCGGAATATTTCGCGGAGGGGCTCAACCCGGCCATTCGGGACCGGGTCGAGGCGGCCATCAAAACCCTGGAATCGCTCGGCGCCGAAATCGTCCCCATTTCCCTGCCCAATACCGAATACGCCGTCGCCACCTACTACATCATCGCCACGGCCGAGGCTTCCTCCAACCTGGCCCGCTTCGACGGCGTCCGCTATGGGCGACGCGCCGCCAGCGAGGATCTGCTCGGCCTCTACGGCCAGACTCGGGACCAGGGCTTCGGCGAAGAGGTGAAGCGGCGCATCATCCTCGGCACCTACGTCCTCAGCTCGGGCTATTACGATGCCTACTACCTGCGGGCCCAGAAGGTGCGCACCCTGATCCGGCGCGATTTCGAGGCGGCCTTTGCCCAGGTGGACCTCATCGCCTCCCCCGTGTCCCCGGCACCGCCCTATCGCCTCGGCGAGCGGCACAGCGATCCCCTCGCCGTCTATCTCGAGGACATCTACACGATCTCCGCAAACCTTGCCGGGATCTGCGGCATTTCGGTCCCCTGTGGGACCGTCGCCGTGGAGGGCAGCGATTTGCCCGTGGGCCTGCAGTTGCTGGGCAAGCCCTTCGACGAGGCCACCCTGCTGCGGGCCGCCCATGCCTACGAGGTCAGCCGGGGCCACTGAGCCCTGACTTGGGGTGCAGGAAAGCCGATCCCTCCGCCCCTGGAGAGGCCTCGTCCTCCCGTAGCTCAAGCGCGGTTCTGCTGGCGGAGGTAATCCTCCAGGTCGTATTGGGCCCTCACCCGCTTGGCGCTCTTCTTCGCCTTCCGGTAGCCATTGACCAATTCCCGGTCGAGGATGCGGGCCTTGGTGTTGTCGTTCCACTGGATCTGGAAGTAGTCGATCAGTTGCTGACGCAGTCGGGGATCGCGCACGGGAAAGATCGTCTCGACCCGGGTGTCGAAGTTGCGGGGCATGAAATCCGCCGAGGAAAGGTGGACATCGGGATCTCCGCCATTTTCAAAGATGAGGATGCGGGAATGCTCCAGATACCGGTCGACGATGCTGATGGCCTCGATGGGCCCGCCGTCCTCGACGACGAGCGAATACATGCTGCGCACGATGAGTCGGACGGGAACCCCGGCCTCGGCGGCCCGATGAAAGAGGGCGTTCACGGACCGGTCGGAGAAGTTGTTGACCTTGATCGAGATGCCCGCGGGGAGTCCGGCCTGGTGGTTGGCGATCTCCCGTTCGACGCGCTCGCGGAGGAAGTCCCGGAGGTCGTAGGGGGCGATTTTGATGTGCTTCAGGCGGGGCTCGAGGTAGGACTGGCGGAAAAAGCGGAAGATCTCCCCCGCGTCGTCGCCGATTTCCTGGTCAAACGTGAAGAGAAGATGGTCCGCGAAGACTGTGGCTGAGTCCTCGTTGAAGTTGCCCGTGCCCAGGACCGTGTAACTGCGATCCCTGCCCTGTTCACGCCGCACGATGTGAATCATCTTGCTGTGGACCTTCAGTCCCTGCACGCCGAGCTGCACCTGCACCCCGGCATCGCGATAGCGGCCCGCCCACTTAATGTTGGCCTCCTCGTCAAAGCGGGCCTGGGGTTCCACGAGCACGAAGACCCGCTTCCCGTTGCGCGCCGCGGCCTGCAGGGCCTTGGCGATGCTGGAGTCCTTGGCGAGGCGGTACTGGGTGGCAGATATGCTCTGCACCAGCGGATCCACCGAGGCCTCCTGAAGCAGGGTGATCAAATGGCGGAAGGACTGGTAGGGAATGTGGACGAGCACGTCGCGCTTGCGGATGGCCGCGAACATGCCGCCCGCCCGCTTGGAAAAGGCCTTCACCGGGACGGGGGTGGCCCGCTCCGCCTTCAGGCCGGGAATGCCGAAATCCGGGAATGTAAGGAGATCCCGGCGATTGTGATAACGGGCCCCGGGATAGAGCGTGTCGGCACTGGCCAAGTCCAGTTTCCCCAGAACCAGGTTGAGGAAATGCTTGGGGAAATTCCGGTCGAAGTTGGCCCGAACGGGAAGTCCCTCCTCGCGCGCCTTGAGACTGTCCTCCAGCTTGGTGGTGAAGCTTTCCGTGAAGTCGTCGTCAAATTCGAGCTCGGAGTCTCGGGTGAACTTGATCGCGTAGGATTCGTAGCGGTCGTAGGGGAAGGTGGCGAAAACCTCATCCAAGCCGAAGCGGATGATGTCGTCGAGATACATCACCAACTGGACGTCCCCCTTCTTGGGGAGAGGGATGAAGCGCGGCAGATTCTGAGGAATCTCGATCAGCGCGTGCATGGGGCGCCCCGTCCCCGAGGATTTCGAGGCCCGCACGGCCAGGTACATGGGCAGATCCTTCAGCTTGGGCAGCTTGGCCGTGGTCTTGAGCAGCAGGGGGAAGATGTGGGGACTGACCTCCCGTCGAAAGTAATCGAGCAGGTACTGACGCAGGGCAGCGGGCACCTGGGTTTCGTCGATGAGGCGAATGCGGTTTTTCTCCAAATCGGCGAGCATCCGGTCATAAGCCCGGTTGAATTCCTCCCCCTGGGCGGAAACCAGTTCGCGAACCTTCTTCAGGGTCTGGTTGGGATCCGGAATGTCGAGACGCTTCCATTCGTCCCCGAGCGAGACGAGGCGCCGCAGGGTCGCCACGCGCACGCGGAAGAATTCATCGAGATTCGAGCTGTAGATCCCGAGAAACTTGATCCGGTCGTAGAGGGGCACCCTGGGATCGGCCGCCTCCTGGAGCACCCGCGCATTGAAGGACAGCCAACTCGTCTCCTTGCTCCGGAATTCGGTTTCCATGTGGATTTGGTGAGGTACCGCGGGAAGCTAATCCCACCCTCGAGGAAAGCGAGCCGATCTTTAGGACACGTGCGTGAGGTGTCGCCACACAGGCCGGTCTAGGGCTCGGAGACCACGCGCAACTCCCCTTGAAAGGTCTCCGCCCTATTCAGGCGATAAGGGGCCGCGCTTCTCCGGGGGCGAGGGCCTGGGGAATCGCCCTCCCCCTGGAGGGGCTCGTCCACGGTTGCCGCTTTCAGGTGGAGCTCCTGACCCGACCGGTCCACCGTCACCAGTCCCCTGCCCTCGAGCAATCGAAGGGTGACTCCCCGCGCGTTGTCCCCGAGTCGGATTCGTACCTGGGCATCACCGGTCTTCATTTCGAGCCGCTGCACCCGATCCCAGGGCAGCTCGACGCGCAAGACAGCCCCAATCTCACGGAACCAACCGCTCAACCGCTCCGCATAGATCACCGAGATGGTGCCGTCCTCGAGAAAGCCTTCTTCAAAATAGTGGCCAATCTTCGAGGTCGGCACCCCATGTCCCTGCGACTCAGAGAGGATGCGGAACTGTTCCCCCGGAAGGATTTCCACTTCACCGACACACATCTGGAGCCGCAAGGCAATTGCCGCCCCTGGCGTGTTGGCCGTCTGCAACAAATGGTATTCGCGGCGCTCCTGATAGGGTGTTGCCAAGAGAACGCCCCCCACGACACCCACGGCCATCAGGCTCAAAGCCGTTTTTGCCCACCAGGGCATGTGCCGGGTGCCTCCCTCGCGGAGGAGCCGTCGGTCTAGGCCCATGGCGTAGTAGAGGACCAGGCTGACCATCCAGCACACCAGGGCGGCCCAGATGACGTCGGAAAAGAAGTGGGCCCCCTGGGCCATGCGAGCGACGCCCATCAGCCCTCCCAGAACGAGGCTGCCAAAGGCTACGGAGAGGGCGATCCCATAACAATGCCGCCTCAGCAGGAAGTAGCCAGCCAGGAAGAAAAAACCCGTGGTCGCATGGCCGCAAGGGAAGGACATGCCCAGGCTGGTCGGCTCAAAACTCAGAACCGGCTCAAACTCGCTTCGCCCTCCGAACTCGATGAGCTCTCGTGGCCGGGCTCTGCCCCAGGACTCCTTGAGAATCAGGTTGGTCACGACGCCCGGCCCCACCACCCCCGATAGAATGATGAAGATGAGCACCCGTCGCCAGGGACGCAGGCTCGCCTTTGCCCAGCTCAAGGCTACCAAGAGAGTGGCCGCCAGCACGATGATCGCCAGGGGGATGGTGCCGGCATAGTAAAGCCCCTTCCAGAAAGGATGCTCCCCCAGTGCCCAAGAATCGCCGCCGATTCGGTAAATCCAACGCTCGATCTCCAGGTCAAAGTTCGTCAATCGCACCCAGACGGTGAGGACCGCCGTGATGAACACGGGAAGGAGAATCTCAGAGAAGGGTCGAAAGCGCGGCCCTCCCGGGGCGGCGGCGAGGCGGGCCCCCCAGCCTCGCGGCCGAGCCTCCCTGGGTTCCGGGGCCTCCTCACGCATGCCCTGCGGGCGGCCAATTCTGGATGTCACATCCACGCCCGCGTGCTCGCCGGATCAGAGCCCGACGATGGGATAGAGGTTCTCCTTGCACCATTGACCATTCTGGAGAGTGACCCCATCCGGATCGTCGACGGCCACATGGGCTTCGTCCTCGCAAATGATCCAGCCTTCGTAGTTCCGGCTCACCAGCCATTCGGTGATGCGGTGGAAATCGATCTTGCCCGTGCCCATCTGGGCCCAGGGCTCGGGGCCGTTCCCCGAGAAATCCTTGTAGTGAATGTGGTTCACGAGGTGCTGCCACTTGTTGAGGGTGGCAATGACGTCCATGCCGCCTCGAGCGATGTGCCCCACGTCGGGAGTCCAGCCCGTCACCGAGGGATCGAGGCTGCTGAGAACCACGTCGTAGTCCTCCTGGGTGCGCACCAGCGACGCTGGCGGGCTGTTGGGATGGTAGGAACACACCAGGCCCTCGTCCGCGGCCCGCTTGGACACGGCGTTCACGTTGCGGGCCACGTTGAGGCGACGGCGCTGCAGGTCGTGACGCCCGCTCGGCAGGGTCACGGTGCCCAGCATGGCCCCAGGGAAATGCTTCAGCAAGCCGATGGCGAAGTCCGCGGCGGCGCGCTCCTCGGGGCGCTCTTCCTCCCCGTCCCAGGCGCAGACCAGGGCCAAGCCCGCCAGCTTCATGTTGTGGGCGTCCAGGGCATCCTTGAGCCGGGCGGGATCGCAGAAGTCGCCGAGCCAGTACTTGCCGCAGCCCAGGGCGCTTTCGGAAATCTCGAGCACCATCGGCTCGATTCCCGTGAAGCCCGCTTCCGCGGCGACCTTGATCATGTGGTCGAGCTTGTTGTCATAGCCTTTCCCGGTTCCTTGCATGAACCAGGTGTAGACTTCGGATCCAAATTGAATGGCGCTCATAATTTCGCGGTCAGTTAGGGGGATAAAATGGGAAGAGCTTCAGGGGGTGACGCGGGCAGCGTGCCGGATACTCCAGGCTCCTGCCGGTCCGGCGCCGCGCGGCCAATCAGTGGGCCCGCAGCCACTCCCGCACTCTGGGGTTGAAATCCTCGATCTTCTCCCAGTGGAAGGCGTGCCCGGCGCCGTCGTAATAATGCCGTTCGCTGTTTGGAATGCCGTTGGCAACCTCCTCAGCCATCCAGAGCGGCGTGAAAATGTCGTTCTTTCCTCCGATGACCAGGCAGGGCTGCTGGATTTCCCCGAGACGGTCCAAAACATTGTGCTCGACACAGGCGGCGGCCTGGCCGTAGAGCCCGTGGAGAGGTTGCGGCAGCGGGTTCTCGTCGAAGCCCTGACGTCCGGCGATCATGCCCTCGTAGGCCTCGTCGTTGTCCCAGTGGGGCTTGGTGAAGATGAGCAATTGAATCCACTCGAGGAACTGGCGGTTGTCGAGATGGGCCTTGCAGGCCTTCATGTGCTCGAATATCCCGCGGGCATAGCGGTCGACGCGCGCCCAGGGACACATCAGCACGGCACTGCGGATGCGCTGGGGGTGCCGCAGACAGAGCTGCTGGGCGATGATCGAGCCCATGGAACAGCCCACCACCCGGACCTGGTCGATCCCCAGGGCATCGAGCAGCCCGGCGTAGTCGTCCGCCATCATGGCGCTGGAATAATCCCCCGGAGGCTTGTCGCTACGGCCCACGCCGCGGTTGTCGGGCATGAGGCAGCGAAACTCCTCGCTCCAGTCATCGGCATGGGCCTGCCAGACGTCACCGGTGGCCGTGATTCCCATGATGAGGAGCAAGGGGTCTCCGCTCCCCTTCTCCTCGTAATACATCTGGATTCCGTTCGTTTCGACCTGGGGCATATCAGACTGGGGGTGAAGTGGGTTTCGCTGCGAACCGAAAGATTGCGACGAGGCGGAGAAAGTGTCCAGAAGAAAGCGTGGCGCGGTGACGCAGCCACCCTCGGGAGAGCCGGTATGGTCGGCGGAGAAGCCCCCCGACGGACGGAGTTCGCTCAGCTCGCCACCGCCTCGCGCGCCACGGCGGCCGCATAATCGCGATTCAGCTTGGCGATCACGTCGGCACTGATCTCCTTCGGGCAGACGGCCTCGCACTCGTATTGGTTGGTGCAGTTGCCGAAGCCTTCGGCGTCCATCTGGCGGACCATCGCCAGGACGCGTCGATCCTTCTCGGGTGCCCCCTGGGGGAGCAGGTTGAGGTGGGCCGCCTTGGCACCGGTGAAGAGCATGGCGCTGGCGTTCTTACAGGCCGCCACACAGGCCCCACACCCGATGCAGGTGGCCGCATCGAAAGCCTCGTCGGCGATCTCCTTGCCGACGGGAATGCTGTTGGCCTCGGGCGCGGAACCGGTGCGCACGTCGATGAAGCCGCCGGCGGCGATGATGCGGTCAAAGGCCGAACGGTTCACCATCAAATCCTTGATCACCGGGAAGGCCCGCGCCCGGAAGGGCTCGATCCAGATCGTGTCCCCATCCTTGAACTTGCGCATGTGGACCTGGCAGGTGGTGATGCCACCTTCCTTGCCATGCGGCACCCCGTCGATGGTCAACGAGCAGGCCCCACAGATGCCCTCGCGACAGTCGTGGTCGAAGTGGATCGGTTCCCCGCCGTCTTCGATGATGTGGACGTTGACGATGTCCAGCATCTCTAGGAAGGAGGCATCTTCAGGGATCTCCTTCGCCTCGTAGGTCTCGATGCGGCCGGGGGCATCCGGTCCTTCTTGGCGCCAGACTTTAAGGGTCAGATTCATGGTCGAATGGGCGGGAGGGAAAATGCAGGTTGGAAATGATTACTTGTAGCTGCGCACGCTGGGTTGGACGGCCTCGAAGACGAGGGGCTCCTTGTGCAGGATCGGAGCCACTCCGGGTCCTTGGTATTCCCAGGCGGAGACATGGCAGAAGAGTTCGTCCCGGCGCTTCGCCTCGCCCGGATTGGTGTAGCCGCTCCGCACGTCCTCGTCCTCGTTGGTGAACTGGTATTCCTCGCGGAAGTGCCCCCCGCAGCTCTCTTCTCGCGTCAGGGCATCATAGCAGAGGATCTCGGCGAAATCGATGAAGTCGGCGACGCGCCAGGCCTTTTCCAGCTCCATGTTGACCATGTCGCTGCGGCCGGGCACCCGGACATTCTTCCAGAAATCCTCGCGGATTCCGGGGATGGCGGAGAGCGCATGCTTGAGCCCCTCCTGATTCCGCGCCATGCCGCAGTTGTCCCAGAGAAGCATGCCCAGCTCGCGATGGATGACGTCGACGGGCTTCTTCCCCTGCACCCCCATGATCTGGGCGATGCGGTCCTTGACCTCGGCCTCGACCTTGCGGAATTCGGGCGCGTCGGTGGTCACGGATCCGGGCTTCTGGCCAGCCAGGTAGTTGGGCAGGGTCGCCGGGATGACGAAATAACCGTCGGCCAGCCCCTGCATCAGGGCGCTGGCGCCGAGGCGATTGGCGCCGTGATCGGAGAAGTTGGCCTCCCCGATGACGTGCAGGCCCGGAATGTTAGACATCAGGTTGTAGTCGACCCAAAGCCCCCCCATGGTGTAGTGCACCGCGGGATAGATCTTCATCGGCGTCTCGTAGGGATCCTCGCCGGCGATCTTCTCATACATCTGGAAGAGGTTGCCGTAGCGGGCCTTGATCGTCTCCTTGCCGAGGCGCTCGATGGCATCGCTGAAATCCAGAAACACCCCGAGGCCCGTCTTGGCGACGCCGCGACCGTCGTCGCAGGCCTCCTTGGCGGAGCGCGAGGAAATGTCGCGTGGGGCGAGGTTGCCGAAGGAGGGGTACTTGCGCTCCAGATAGTAGTCGCGGGCGTCCTCGGGAATGTCCTTGGCCTTGAGCTCGCCGCGGCGGATCTTGGCGGCGTCCTCCCGGGACTTTGGCACCCAGATGCGGCCGTCGTTGCGGAGAGATTCCGACATCAGCGTCAGCTTGCTCTGGTAATCGCCACTGACGGGAATGCAGGTGGGGTGAATCTGGGTGTAACAGGGATTGGCAAAATAGGCCCCGCGCTTGTGGGCTCGCAGCGCCGCCGTGACGTTGCAGCCCATCGCGTTGGTGGAGAGGTAGAACACGTTGCCGTAGCCCCCGGTCGCGAGAATGACGGCGTCGGCCGCATGGCTGGTGATCTCGCCAGTGATCAGGTTGCGCACGACAATGCCCTTGGCCTGGCCGTCGACAACCACCAGGTCCAGCATTTCCGTGCGGGGAAACATCTGCACGCCCCCGCGGGCCACTTCCTTCTCGAGAGCCTGGTAACAGCCCAGCAGGAGCTGCTGACCCGTCTGGCCCCGCGCGTAGAAGGTGCGGCTGACCTGGGCCCCGCCGAAGGATCGGTTGGCCAAGCCCCCGCCGTATTCCCGGGCAAAGGGCACGCCCTGGGCGACGCACTGGTCGATGATCTGCAGGGAAATCTCCGCGAGACGATGCACATTGGCCTCGCGAGAGCGGAAGTCCCCTCCCTTGATGGTGTCGTAAAAGAGACGCCAAACGGAGTCCCCGTCGTTTTGGTAATTTTTGGCGGCGTTGATGCCCCCCTGCGCGGCGATGGAATGCGCCCGACGCGGGCTATCCTGGTAACAGAAACACTTCACCCGGTAACCCAGCTCCGAGAGAGTGGCGGCCGCGGAGCCGCCAGCCAGGCCCGAACCGACCACAATGACGGAATACTTCCGCTTGTTCGCCGGGTTAATCAGCTTGGCGTTGGACTTGTAGTTCGTCCACTTATCGGCGAGTGGGCCCTCGGGAATGGCGGAATGGAGGGTGCCTTGCGGCGAAGCGTTGCTGGAGGCTGGACTGGCCATGGGAAGCGGAAAAAGGTGGAGGTTCAGTTTTCAGCGAGGGAGCTGCTGGGGGCAAGCGCCGTCGGCGTGGAGGCGGTCTTGGCATCATCCAGGGCGCCGAGGGCAATGAAGATGGGAATCGACAGGAAACCCAGCCAGAGCAACACGGCAATCCCCAGACCGATGGCCTGGATGGCGCCGCGGGTCTTGCGGGTGCGCAAGCCCAAGGTCTGGAAAACCGAGGCGATGCCGTGACTGAGGTGCGAACAAAGCAAGGAGATCGCCACGATGTAGAAGATCACCACCAGGGGATTGCTGAATCCCGCGATGACCATGCCGTAGACGTCGTGCCGCGAGGGATCACTCGGATCCTTCATCGCCGCCAGCTCGGGATCCACGCGAATGGTGAAGTGAAAAATATGGAAAACCACAAAGGCGAGAATCGTCAGCCCGCTCCAGATCATGATGCGCGAGCTGCCCGAGGCCTGCACGGTGCTGTCGACGACGTAGCGGGATTGGCGCGCCGCCCGGTTTTGCTGCACCAGGGAGACGGTGGCGAAAATGTGGAGGAAAAAGGCCAGGAGCAGGCCAATACGGGCAAACCAAATGCCCCAGCCATGCAGCATGTGATGCAAGAAGGCGGCGTACTCATTGATCGCCCCGCGTCCTTGGAACACAAGCAGGTTGCCCGCCATGTGTCCCAAGAGAAACCCGACCAGAATCAAACCGGTGAGAGCGACGATCAGCTTTTTCCCGATCGATGAGTTCCAGAATCGGAGGAGAGTACTGCCTAGCGAATTCATTTGCGGTTTCTTAAGCATTACGATGGTTCTTTGCAAGGGGATGGGGTCTAGTTCTCTGAAAAAATATCAGATTTTTTCCTGAAGGCAGTTCCGCTGGAAATTGAGACTCAATCTCGCGGGAAAATTCGTCACCTTCCTCCCCCCCTGGAGCCGGCGCTCAGGCGAAGGCGTCGAGGAAGGCCACTTCCAGGGCGAGGGACTCGTTCACGTTCGTGCCGAGATGCTCACGCAACGACTCAATGGCCCGCAGGCGGCGGCACAGTTCCTCCAGGCTGTGCTGGCGGGCCAGGGCGGCGGTGGCCTCGAGGTAATCGGGGAGGTCGAAGTCCTGTCCCCCCTGCTGATGCCGCAGGGCGTCGCCAAACCAGGCGACCAAGTATTCCAGCAGGCGATTGCGGCGATCGAGATACTCCGCGGCCGCGGCCGCCGCCCAATAGTCCTCGCGCTGCTTCAGATAGGCCCCGTCCGTGGTCTTCTTGTACTGCTCGATCTCGGCCTTTTCCGCGTCCTTGTTGGCCTTTTCGACCGACTCCTTTTCTTCTTTGAGGAGGGTCTGGTAAGCCCCCATCAAGGCCAGGGCGCTGGGGAGGCCCTTCCGCTTCTGCAAGGCATGCTCCGCGAGGGCGTTGAGGAAGGCGCGCAGCCCCTCGTCGATCGTTTTCGGGAACAGGCTTCCCGACAAGGGCACGCGGATGCAGCGGGACAGGATCGTATCGAGCAACATCTCCGGCCGCGAGGTCAGCAGGAGAATTCGGCTCGCTGGAGGCGGCTCCTCCAGGGTCTTGAGGAAGGCATTGCTGGCTTCCGGTCCCATGCGATCGGCCTCCCGGATCACCGCGAACTTGGTGGCCCCCTGTGGAGCCGCCATTTGCAGGGTGTGCTCGAGCCCCCGGATGGCCTCGACAGAGATGCGGCGCGACTTCAGCTCCGGTGAAACGATGGCCACCAGGCTGGAGCGCAGATCCTCGAGCCGCGCGGCCCCCTTCCCCTCTCGGGGGGGATTGGCCATCTCGATGAGACGGAGGGCAATCTTTTCCTTGCCGCTCCCCGGCGGTCCCATCAGGAGATAGGCGTGGGCCAGCCGGCCCACCTCGCGTGCCCGCTCCAGCAATTCAAGGGCGCGGTCGTAGGAAAAGCTCATGAAGCCGGGGAGAGAAGGCGTTCCTCGGAGAGGCGGACCACTTCGGCGAAGACCTCGTCGACCGAGGCGGCGGCATCGATCACGGCGATGCGGTCTGGCTCGGCCGCCGCCAACTCCAGATAGCCTTGTCGCACCGCCTCAAAAAAGGCCAGGGGCTGGTCTTCCATGCGATCGCGATCCTCACCGCTGGCCGCCACGGCGCGGGCGTGGCCTGTGGCGGCGTCGAGGTCGAGCAGCAGGGTCAGGTCGGGACGCGTCCCCCCCACGGCAAAGTCGTTGATGCGCTGGACCGTTTTCCCATCCAAGCCCCGAGCCACGCCCTGATAAACCGTGCTGGAATCCAGGAAGCGGTCGGCCACCACCCAGAGGCCGGACTCCAAGGCCGGGCGGATCCGCTCCCGGACCAGCTGGGCCCGGCTCGCCGCAAAAAGCAGCAGTTCGCTTTCGGGGCATAGCGCCTCGACTTCTGGATCGTGCTGCAACAAATGCCGGATCTTCTCCCCCACGGCGGTCCCCCCGGGCTCACGGGTCAGGAGGACTTCGCATCCTCGCGCACGCAGCCAGTCGACATACAAGCGGATCTGGGTCGACTTGCCGCAGCCCTCCGATCCCTCGAAGGTGATGAATTTCCCGCGTTGCATCGAACTGGTTTCCATTCAAAAATGCCCTCCGTCCTCGCGGACGGATTCTCCCTTGAAACACGCATCCCATGTCCAGTTCAACTGAAATCACCTTCGGTCCGCGAGATGACCGATCCATCGTGGAAACCGGTCTCGTCTTCGCCCCGAAATTCGACGAGAACGGCCTCATCGTCGCGGTCGCGCAGGATGAGACCACGAACGAAGTTCTCATGGTCGCCTACATGAACGAGGAATCGCTGCGGCGCACCCTCGAGCTGGGCGAGGCCGTATACTATTCCCGCAGCCGCCAGCAACTTTGGCACAAAGGAGCCACCTCGGGCCACACCCAGGTCGTCAGCAAGATCCTCACCGACTGCGATCAGGACGCCCTGGTCCTCAAAGTCCACCAGCACGGCCCCGGCTGCTGCCATGCCGGATACCGATCCTGCTTTTACCGGAATATACAGCAACCCGGCAGCCCGGTAGCCTTGGGCCAGGAAATTGCCGATCGCGCCTACGATCCCGATCAGGTCTACGGCTGAATCCTGGCCGCGCCCCACTCCCCTTGTCTCTCGCCCTGCATGAAATCCCTCTGGTCTGACGCCGAAGCCCGGAAGTTCCGCACCCCGCTGGAACAACGGGTCTACACCTCCCGCCTCCTCGGCGCCAATCCAGAGCTGGTCCTGCACGGCGGAGGCAACACCTCGGTGAAGACGCGGGAGCTCGACTTCTTCGGCGATCCCGTCGACGTCATCCACGTCAAGGGTTCGGGCTGGGACCTCGCCACCATCGAAGCGGCGGGCTTCGCTCCGGTGCGGATGGACGCCCTTCTGAAAATGGCTCAGCTCGAGGCGCTCTCCGATGCGGAGATGGTCAAGCAGCAGCGCGCCGCCATGCTCGAGCCCAGCGCCCCGAATCCGAGCATCGAGGCCATCCTCCATGCCGTGATTCCCCAGACCTTCGTCGACCACACGCACGCCAACGCCGTCGTGGCCCTGACCAATCACAAGGAGGGGCGCAAGGTCATCGAGGACCTCTACGGCGACCGCGTCGCCATCATTCCCTACGTGATGCCCGGCTTCGACCTGGCCAAGGCCGTGGTCAAGGCCCTCGCCCGGGTGGACGCCCGCCAGCTCGAGGGGCTCATCCTCATGAACCACGGCATCTTCACGATGCACGACGACGCCCGGGAGAGTTACGAGCTCATGATCCGCCTGGTGACCGAGGCGGAGACCTTCCTGGCCAAGCGCCTGGGTCCCTCCTTTGCCCTGCCCCGCGCCCAGGCCAAGGAAGACCTGCCGGCGCTCGCCACCATCCGGCGGGAGGTTTCCCGCCTGCGCGGGGTCCCGGTCATCGCCTCGCTCGATGCCTCGCCGGAGGCCGTGGGCTTTGCCTCCCGCCCCGACGCCGCCAAGCTCGCCACTCGGGGTCCGCTCACCCCGGATCACACCATTCGCACCAAGCGCATCCCGGTGGTGCTGGGGAAGGACCCGATCCGCTCGCTGGCGAAATTTGCCGAGGCCTATCGCCAGTATTTCGACACTCACCAAAAGGGGGAAACCATGCTCCCCCCCGATCCCCGCTGGGCCGTCTGGCCGGAGCACGGGGTCATCAGTTTTGGCAGCACCCCGGGCGACGCCGCCGTCGTCCGCGACATCGCCACCCACACCTGGCGCACCATCCAGCTGACCGAGTCCGCCTTTGCCGGCGGATGGAAACCCCTGCCGGCGGCGAAGCTTTTCGAGATCGAATACTGGGAACTCGAGCAGGCCAAGTTGAAACAGGGAGGAGAGCGCCCCACCCACCGTGGCAAGGTCGCCCTCGTCACGGGCTCCGCAGCCGGGATCGGCTTTGCCTGCGCGGAATCGCTCGCCCAGCAGGGAGCCCAGGTCATCGGCATCGACCTCAGCCCGGACATTGTCGAGCAGATGGAGCGCATCGGCGGGGTGGGCATTGTCGCCAACCTCACCGACGAAGCCAGGGTGAGGGAGGCCATCGAGTCGGTCGTGCGCCAGTGGGGCGGCCTGGACATCCTCGTCAGCAACGCCGGGATTTTCACCGCAGGCGCCTACCTCGACGCGCTCGAGCAGTCCAACTGGGACAAGTCCCTGGCCGTGAACCTCACCAGCCACCAGGTGCTGCTGAAGTTCGCCATCCCCTACCTCAAGCTCGGCATCGATCCCGCCATCGTCCTGGTCGGTTCGCGCAATGTCCACGCCCCCGGGGCCGGAGCGGCCAGCTATTCCTGCGCCAAGGCCGGCCTGACCCAACTTTGCCGGGTGGCGGCCCTGGAACTGGCCCCCTTCGGTGTGCGCTGCAACATCATCCATCCGGACGCCGTCTTTGACACCAAGCTTTGGACGCCCGAGAACCTGAAACGCTCCGCGGAGCGCTACGGTCTGACCGTGGAGGAGTACAAGACCCGCAACCTCCTGAAGACGGAAATCACCTCAAAGGACGTCGGCAACATGGTGGCCGCCATGGCGAGCCCCCTCTTCGGCAAGACCACCGGCGCCCAAGTGCCGGTCGACGGGGGCAACGACCGGGTGATCTGAGCCCGCCCTCTTCCCCCGCAGCCTATGGGGCGAAGTGATCGAGAGGGGTAGAGAGTGCCCGAATGAGCGTCGTCGGACGCATCCCCTCCCCTGCTCGACTCCCCGGCGGGGCTCAGCGGAAGCTTGTGGTCACCAGGAGC
>CAZKGI010000021.1:55892-58051 GCA_964552315.1 uncultured Akkermansia sp.
CTCCCCTGCTCGACTCCCCGGCGGGGCTCAGCGGAAGCTTGTGGTCACCAGGAGCGCGCGGTTCAGCAGGTCTAGGTATTCGTATCGCGGGATCTCGCGACAGCCGAAGCGGCTGAGGTGATCCGTCGTCCACTGCGTGTCGAGCAGTTGAAAATTGCGCTCGCGCAGTCGCTCCACCAAGGCCACCAGGGCCACTTTCGACGCATCGGTGACGCGGCTGAACATGGATTCGCCAAAGAAGGCTCCCCCGATGGAAACGCCGTAGAGCCCGCCGCAAAGCTCGTCATCTCGCCAGGCCTCGACCGAATGGGCGTAGCCCAACTCAAAGAGCTTCTCATAACTGGCCACGATCTCGCGGCTGATCCAGGTCGTGCGACGGTTCGCACAGCCCGCCATGACCTCCGAAAAGGCGGTGTCGATGCGGATTTCGAAGGGATTCTTCCTCAAGGTCCGGCGCAAGCCGTGGGGGATGTGGAACTCGTCGAGCGGCAGGATGCCCCGGGGGTCCGGGGAAAACCAACCAATCTCGCCCCGATTGTCCATGGCCATCGGGAACATGCCCCCTCGATAGGCCGCGATGAGCACCGCGGGCCTGATGCAGCCTTCCCTCGTGAAGATGGATTCGGACATCCCTTGATTCAGGGGGAGAGTAGAGCGCGGCCCGATGCTTGACAACGAAAATTGGCGCCTCCCCTCGCAAAGCCGCCACCGCCCCATCGCGTCAAATCCCCTCTTGAAAAAACTCACGCAAAGCCGTAATAAGCGGCACTATGCCAGTCGCCACTCCCCAGCAATTCGAAGCCATGCTCGACGCCGCCCAACAGGGCGGATATGCGTATCCCGCGATCAACTGCAGCAACCTCGTCACGATCAATGCAGCCCTCAAGGCCTTCGCCGATCAGAAGTCAGACGGGATCATCCAGTTCTCCACCGGTGCCGGACAATTTGCTTCCGGTCTCAACCACAAGGACATGGTCACCGGGGTGATCGCCCTCGCCGAGCTGACCCACCGCCTCGCCGCCCAATACGACGTTCTCGTCGCCCTCAACACGGACCACTGCCGTCCCCAGGTCGCTCCGACCTTCCTGGATCCACTGATTGAAGAAACCGCCCGTCGTCGCGCCAAGGGCGAAAACAACCTCTTCCAAAACCACATGCTCGACGCCTCCGAGCTGCCCCTCGCCGAGAATATGGCCATTTCCCAGGAATACCTGAAGAAGTGTGCCGCCAACGGCATCGTCCTCGAAGTGGAGGCCGGCGTCGTCGGTGGTGAGGAGGACGGAGCCGCGGGTGGCGAAGACACGCCCCAGGACAAGCTCTACACCACACCCGAGGACATGCTCGCCGTTTACGAGGCCCTGCATTCCATCGGTCGCTTCACCTTCGCCGCCACCTTCGGCAACGTCCACGGCCACTACAAGCCCGGGGCCGTCAAGTTGAAGCCGGAAATTCTCAAGCAGGGGCAAGAGGCGGTCATCGCCAAGTACGGCAGCGAGGCCGAGTTCGACCTCGTCTTCCATGGTGGATCGGGTTCGCTTCTCGAGGAGATCCGCGAAACGCTCGGTTACGGCGTCGTCAAGATGAACGTCGACACCGACACGCAGTATGCCTTCACTCGCCCCATCGCCGACTTCATGTTCAAGAACTACGACGGCGTTCTCAAGGTTGACGGGGAAATCGGCAGCAAGAAGCACTACGATCCCCGCGCCTATCTCAAGCTGGCCGAAACCGCGATGGCCGAACGCGTCGCCCTGGCCTGCGACGACCTGCTCTCCACCGGCAAGTCCATCGCTGGACAGGTCTGATCGACGCCCCCCTCTCCCCAGGGCCGTCCACTGGGGAGAGTCGCCAGGCTCGCTCGCCGCCCGGTCGCCTCAGATCAGCATCCCGGCGATGGGGTCGGCGAGGGCTTTGCCCTCCCGGCTCAGCACGAGCCTGTCCCCTCGCCGCTCGATCCACCCCTGATCGAGCAGAGCCTCGAGAGACGCGCTGTCCCCCACCAGTTCCAGGGGGACCCCTGCGCTGGTGCGCAGGAGCATGCCCACGGCCTCGAGGCGTCGATCCTCCTCGCTGAGCCATTCGATGTCCACCCGGGGGTCCAAGCCAGCTTGGATAGTCCGGACGTAGGCAGCCGTGTCCGGAAGCGTCTTCCAGCGCTG
>CAZKGI010000022.1:0-57842 GCA_964552315.1 uncultured Akkermansia sp.
GGCCCCTCCGGGGCCGGGGCCTTCGGTGTCTTTATTTATGAGTCGACCCGACTAGGACACTGGCCTGACAAATGCCACTTGCCTGGAGGTGGGGCGATCGCTATTCATGGCGATGCCCCATGGCCCCTTCTCTCCGCTTCATCGCCCCCTTCTCCGCCATCTTCGTGCTCGGCGGCACAAGCGCCTGCTCGATGGTAAAGGTGCGCATCGCGCCACGAAACTCTCTGCGTCAGGCAGTGAAATCTGCGGAGAAACTGGGATCTCTGGAGCGCTCCCTGGCTGACTTTGCCCCAAGAGAACGCGATCTCCTGAGGCAGACCCGACATCGGGCGCACACCGCCCCCAGCGAGGTTGCCGCCAACGCACTCCTGGCGGCGGTCGGGGCCCGGGATCAGCTGAGTGTCGGCCGGACCGCGCCGGATTCCGAAGCCGAGCACTGCCTCCTCGAAGTGCACAATAGGGCTCTGGCCCGCTTTGCGGAGCATTGGATCGCCGCCGGGGCGCCCCCACAGATTGCCTGTGAGGCCACTCGTCTTGTCGTGCGCTTCCTGGAATCCTCGGATTACACTCCGGAGGACTTCGATCGGGTCATTGACGCCCAGAGCCTGCGGGAGAAGGGCGTGCAACGGCAGATGCGTCAGGGCCTCGGTGCGGCCCTGGTCGGGATCCGCGAGCGCCGCCCCGACCGGGGGGGCGAGGTTCGCTTCTATCCACTGCGTGGCCTGCATGTTCCCGCGACCCTGACCATCGCGAACACCTCCCAACTTCCGGACGGAAGGCTTCGGGTCGACCTGAGTCTGGAGGATCCCCTGAGCAAGCGCTTCACAAGCTTGGGCCAGCGACGCTTTGCCCTGGCAGCGGATTACTCCGCCCCCATCGCCATGGTTCTGGACCAGCAGAGCGAGGTGGCCCTTGGTCTCAAGGGCTTCTTTGACGCCGCCACCCGCGCCGAATCCTCGGGAATTTTCCTGACAGCTCCCTATGACCAGGATCGCATTCCCGTCCTGCTCATCCACGGGCTCATCTCCGTGCCGATGATCTGGCGCGACTTGGTGCCGCAGCTTATGGCCGTACCCGAGTTGGCCGAGCACTACCAATTCCTCGTCTTCGCCTATCCCAGCGCTTATCCCATCACGGAATCGGCGGCCCTGCTGCGCAGGCAACTTTCCGATCTGCGCGCCCAGTTCGATCCGGAAGGCGATGACCCGCTCTCGCGGAACATGGTCGTCGCCGGTCACAGCATGGGAGGGATCCTGGCCCACACTCTCGTGGCCGAGGTCGGCGACCGTTTGTGGAGTCAATTCCAGGTCGCCACGCCCCTGGATCAGCTCCCTCTGCCTGCGGAGCGAATTGCTCACCTGCGGGAGCTCCTCTTCTTCGACCCGGATCCCGCCGTGCGGAGGGCCATCTTTTTTTCCGCACCGCACCGCGGCGCACGGATGGCTGAGAAAGATTTTGCCTCCCTTCTCTCGCGCGCCGCCAAGCTGCCGGCGGAGGTCATGGCCACGACGCAGTTGCTCTGGGATCCGGAGTGGCTGGCCCATCCCGAGTTGCGCGCCCTGCGCCACCAGCCCTACACCAGTGCGCAATCCCTCCGTCCCGGCGCTCCCATGATCGCTGCCCTCGACGCCTCGCCCATGCGCCCGGGCGTGGTCTATCACAGCATCATCGGCGACCGGGGACGGGGGGACTCCCCGAATAGCTCTGATGGCATCGTCGACTACTGGAGCTCCCATCTCGAGGGGGCCGCCTCCGAACGGATCGTGCCCTCCAACCATCGCTCCTATAAGGATCCCGCGGCGGTCGAGGAAATGAAGCGCATCCTTTACGAACACATCGCTTTGCCACGCTGAATCGTTCCATGGAAAGACTCCGTCAACCGCTCCTCAAGGGCCTGGTCATCCCGGCAATGCCACTGGCGCTCCAGGCCGACCGCCGTTGGTCCCCCCGCCACCAGCGCGCCTTGGTCCGCTACTATCGGGAGGCCGGAGCCGGCGGGCTCGCCGTGGGCGTGCATACCACCCAATTTGAAATCCGGGATCCCCGCCACGGCCTCTTCGAGCCCGTGCTGAGCCTCTGCGCCCGCGAGGCCAGGCAAGCCAAGGGGCCCGCCGAGCCCTTCCTCCTGGTCGCCGGGGTCTGTGGGGACACGGACCAGGCGCTGCGGGAGGCGGAACTGGCCCGTTCCCTGGGCTACGAGGCGGCCTTGCTCAGCCTCTCCGCCCTGCAGAAAGCCGACGAAGGGCAGCTCTTGGGGCATTGCCGTCGCGTGGCCGAGATCCTGCCCCTCTTCGGATTCTACCTGCAGCCGCTCATCGGGGGGCGCCGTTATTCTCATGCCTTCTGGCGGGCTTTCGTGGAAATCGAGTCGGTTGTGGCCATCAAGGTCGCGCCCTTCGACCGCTACGCCACCCTCGACGTCGTGCGGGCGCTGGCAAACAGTGGCCGGAGGGACATCGCCCTCTACACCGGCAATGATGACAACATCATCCATGACCTCCTCACCCCCTTCCCTTTCGGGGATCCCCCTCTGCGCATCGTCGGTGGTCTGTTAGGGCAATGGGCGGTGGGAACGCGCCAGGCTGTCACCCTGCTGCAATCCATCCAGACGGAGGACCGCACCGCCGCGGAATGGGCGACGCTGAACGCCAGCCTCACGGATTTCAACGCCGCCCTCTTTGATCCCGCGAACCGCTTTGCGGGATGCATCGCGGGGATCCAGGAACTGCTCCGCCGGGATGGGCTCGTCCCCTCCCGCGCCTGCCTTGACACGCACGAGGACCTCTCGCCCGGTCAGATGGAGGAAATCGACCGCGTCCTGCGGGAGCGTCCCGAATGGCTGGATTCGGCCTTCATCGCCGAACACCGCTCGCGCTGGCTCGCCGACTGAGGGAATCAGGAGCCTTCGTTCAGCTCGAAGGACATGCTGACAAAGCCACCCCCGCAGTATTCGCCGCCCAGCCGGGGAACGATGCGAAACTCGGGAAAGAGCAGGGGCTCGCCGGAAACTTGCTCGCGGCCCCGCCACCACATCACGATCCAGGCGGTGCAGCCCACGACGCAAAGTCCTCCGAGAATGAAGACCACCGTCAGGATGATGGAGAGAACCTTGCCCCCCTCGTCAATGAAGATGCCGGGTGCATATTCACGAAGGAGCTCCGGTGCGTCCCGGGAGGCCATCATCTCGTGCACCGAGGAGGCAGACGTCAGGGCAGAATCGCCCTTGCCCTCGTGCTCCATCAAACGGCTCAGCCAGTAGAGCTGGATGCTCAGCTCGATGGACATCTTCTCGACCTGGTCGGGGGCCAGATCGGCCATGGCTCCCTCGCGCAGGCAGTTTTGCAGGATGCGATCGAATACGGTCGGCGGCAGGGAGGAGCGGATCGATTCGTTGAAGACCAACTGGGTCTGCTGGGGCTGCTCCCGATAGTAGAGCATCAGCACGGCCGGTGAGTCCGAGAACCACTTCTTGTGAAGGGCTTCGATGTCCACATCATCGGGAATCTGCTGGTTCTCCCCGATGACCATGACATAAATGCGAATCTTCGACTCGTCGGAGTGGAACTCCAAAAAGCGCATGATGTCGTTCGACTTTTGCTCGGTCAGGAGGCGTTGGGGATCGATGAGGAATTCGACCGGGGCATGGGCGAAGTAGAGATCGGCCAGCTCTCCCTCCAGGGGGGGAAGGGGTTCGTAGGCTTCCTCCTCGACGACCTCTTCGGGCAGGGTGAAGGTTCCGTCAGGATTCTCCCGGACGCGCTGCAGGGCAGGATCCCCGCCGGCGAGTTCCTCCACACCGGACGCGGGCCCGTAAAATTGCTCGGGTCGAGGCACGGGATTGCCCGTGGTCCCCGCCATGAGCTGGGGTGCGGGGGGGCCGACAAATTCCGGATCCCCATTCGCCAAGGCGGTCCCCTCGGATTCTGTGACGGCTTGTGGATCCGGACTGGCCGCAGCCGCGGTGGCATCCGGTATCAGGCTTTTGGGCCACAGTCCGCCACCGAGATAGTATTCCCCCGCCTCGCTGGGATTCTCCCAAACCGGCAGGTCGATCTTGGCCTGGGCCGTGCCCACACACCAAATCGCCAGCAGCAAGAGCGGGAAAACGCGTTTCATCGAATACGTCTGTCCCCTCTCAGGCCGACAAGCGAATCTCCTCCCTCTCGGGCTCGAGGGGAGTTTGTTGGGGAGAGATTCTCGGTCGGGTCAAATGTGGAGGCAGATCGAGAACGGGGTTGGTCGCGCCCCCGAGCGTCGCCTGGATTTGCTCACGCGTCAGTTTCTTCAACTTGCGCCCTTGTCGATCCAACAATTTCCCGAGCTTCAGAAAGATGCGCTCGATCGCTTCCCCATACTCGGCATTGACCAGGTTGGGGCGCGCCGCGGTGAGGATGCGATAGCCATCCTCCTCAGAGATCAGTGTTTCTGCGAAATAACCTAGCGAAATCCCAATCTGCTTCCGGTTCAGGTCCATGACCACGAGAATCCCGTTCTCGTTGGGTCGGGCGTATTCCGCGCCCTTGACCTGTCCGTGGTTCAGCAACCAAAAGCCGAGTTCGCTCAAACCGATATGCTCTGGCAAAGCCCCCAAATAGGCACAGAAGAGCATCTGGGGGAACTTCACCTCAAGCTGGTCGAGCGTTTCCGCCAGGTTGTCGCGCTCCTGCTTGCGAAGACAGTGGGCCGCATCGTGGACGCGATTGAGGAGGACTCGATTCCGCCCGAAGACAGCCGCCGCGTCCACCTCGCTGTAGCCGCAGGAATAGCAGCTGGCAGCTTCATGATCCACTGGACGCAGACAACGGGGGCACTTCATGAAAGCGGAGGAGTGGAAGGCTTTCTTTCCGTTCTCCAAATTATCGGTTTTACAAGAGTATAAAGCGTTCCAAGAGAAGTCAAGAGCGGGACCGGACTCCGTCACGAAATTGTCAAAAATGTCTCTCCGTGACAAGACCAAAGCCATTTTGTGAGGCATTCGCGATGGAACCTGGCGGCTTTTTCGATCCGTCAGGGCCATTCGAGGGGGGTGGAACTTTCGTGGAAATTCGGACAAGCCATGCCAAAGTGAAATTCCTTGGCCTTTTCATGAAACGTCTCCCCCTCCTCTGTCTACTTCCGCTGGCGGTCCCCGGTGGCTCGAGCGTTGCCCAGGAAAGTTCGTCCGCGCGAGGCAAAACCCTGGCGGAACCCGTCGAGTTTCTCAGCCGCGAGGCCTATGACGAGGAGGCCAAGTTGCGCATCGCCAATTTCAAGCTTCCCTCCGATGTCAGCGCGGGCCTTTTCGCCGACGCCAGCCAGGTCCAGAATCCCAGCGCCATCTGCTTCGACGCCCAGGGAAGACTCTATGTGGCGGAGATCCACCGCTGGCGGGCGGGCGTCCAGGACATTCGCAATGAGCCGCAGCTTCTGCTCAAGGATCTCGCGGTGCAGAGCAATGCCGACCGCCTCGCCATGTATCAGGGCGACGAGGAGACGCGTCCTCTTTCCTTCTACACCGAGTTCACGGACCAAATCGTCACCCTGGAGGACCAGGATGGCGATGGCCGGGCCGATCGACGTCAGGTCTTCGCCGACGGATTCAATGATCCCCTCGACGGTCCGGGCATCGGCTTGATCGCGGGAGAGGACGGTTCCATCTACTACACCAACATCCCCCATCTCTGGCGGCTCCGCGATAGCGACGGCGATGGCGTCGCCGACGAGCGCGAATCCCTGCAGGACGGCTTCGGTGTGCGCATGAGCATCTCGGGCCACGACATGCACGGACTCGCCTGGGGCCCCGACGGCAAGCTCTACTGGTCCATCGGTGACCGCGGCTATTCCTTCACCACCAAGGAAGGCCGTCACTACCATCGGCCCTACACCGGCGGTGTTTTCCGCTGCGATCCTGACGGCTCCAATCTCGAGGAGTTCTACACTGGCCTGCGCAACCCCCAGGAACTCGCCTTCGATGCCTATGGGAATCTCTTCACCTGTGACAACAACGCCGATGCCTGGGATACCGGCCGACTCGTCTACATTGTCGAGGGCGGGGAATCCGGTTGGCACCACGGCCACCAGGTCTTGATGAATTTCCGCAATGCCCTCAAGCTCCGCACCCCGGACTACGAGCACCCCGGGCACAAGCGCATCCCCCTCAATGCCTGGACCGGGGAGGGACTCTGGGAGCCGCACCACGAAGGCCGGCCAGCCTTTGCCCTGCCCCCCATCGACAAGGTTTCCTGGGGCCCGAGCGGCTTGGTCTACAACTATGGCGTCACCGCCATGCCCGAGCGCTATCAGGGGCATTTCTGGGTCTGCAATTTCGGCGGCGCCAAGGGCGACCTCGAAACCTTCTCCGTGCAGGTGTCGGGCGCGGGCTTTGCCCTGGCCACCAAGGAAGTCTTCATGGAAGGGCTCGGAAATACCGATGTGGAATTCGGCCCCGACGGGAAAATGTACCTGAGCTGCTTCAACAACAATGGCTGGTACAAACAGGACCTCGGCAATATCTATGTGCTCTCCTCTCCCCAGGTGGAAGCTGAGCAGGCCGAGGCCTTGAAGGCAATCCGCGGACTGCTCACCCAAAACTTTGCTCAGCAATCCCGAGAAAGCCTCGACACCCTCCTCGGCCACGCCGATCTGCGCGTTCGGCAGCGGGCGCAGTTTGAGCTGGTGCGGCGCGACGAAGGAGAGGTTTTCATCGCCGCCGTGGCCCAAAGGGAAAACCGATTCAAGCGTCTCCACGGAATCTGGGGACTGGGACAATTGGCGCGACGCCAGGAAGCCCTGCTCGATCCCCTGCTGGCGGTCCTTCAGGATGAGGACAGCGAGATCCGCGCCCAGGCCGCTCGCATGCTCGCCGACACCCGCCGTCAGCAGGCCGGAGAAGCCCTCCTTCCCCTGCTCGAAGACCCCTCCAATCGGGTCAAGGCCTTTGCCGCAATCGGCGTGGGAAAATGTCGCCTGGCCACCGGCTTTTCCAAGTTGATCGACCTCTTGGCGCTCAACGATAACCAAGATGTTTTTCTCCGTCACGCTTGTGTTCAAGGGCTCTGGTACCTCAACGACATTGAAAAGACTCTCAAGCAGGCGAAACACGAATCCTCGGCTGTCCGCCTGGGCCTTCTCCTGACCTTGCGGAAGCTCGGGGATCCCCGGGCGAAGTACTTCCTGAACGATCCCGAGGCCTCCATTCGGGCAGAAGCCATCCGCGCCGTCCACGACCTCGATCTCCCCACCGCCCAGCCCGACCTCGCCCGGGAAATCCGCCGCTATGCCCAAGATGCCGCCGGGGCGAGCCTGCCCGCCGACCATCGCGACGAACTTCTTCACCTCCGTCTCATCAATGCCAATTTCCGGGTGGGCGGCCGGGAGAACGCCGCGGACCTGCTCGCCTATGCGGCACAACCTCGCCTGCCGGAGCGCCTCCGTGAGCAGGCGCTTCTCGCCCTCCTGGAGTGGAGTTCTCCCCATCCGGTCGATGCCGTCACCGGTCTCTATCATCCCCTCTCCGCCGATTCCCGGGGTTCCATCGACGACGCCGTGCGCGAGGGCCTCCCCGCCGTCTTCGCTTCAGCCAGCGGTCCCCTGGTGGGCCTCGCCACCCGCCTGGCCCTGGCCCACAACGCTCCCGTGCCAGCCCGCCTGTTGCGCGACCAGGCCCTCAACCCCCAGGCGGATGACCGCTCGCGGGTCAGCTCGCTAGAAGGCCTTTTCAGTCAGAATCCCGAACTGTTGGAACCCCTCTGGGACGAATTGCTGCAAGCCGAGTCCGTGCCCGTGCGGTCCGCCGCGATTTCCCTGCTGACCCGTCAGGATCCTGCCAAGGGCACCGCGGCGGCCATCGCCATGGCCCAGTCGAAGGAACTGCCCCTGCGCCAGGCCGGTTACCGGCTCCTCGGGGAGTCCACGGCGCCAGAGGCGACGGTCTTCCTGAGGGATCGGCTCGCCCAACTCGAGGAGGAGCTCCCCGGAGCCCTGCTCGACCTTCTCGACAATGCGGCGAAGAAGGAGGATCCGACCATCCAAGCCGCCTTGGAGGCCCGTGCCCAATCCCTCGACCCGGGCGATCCCCTCGCCCCCTTCCAGGTCGCTCGCGAAGGTGGGGATCCCGCCGTGGGCAAGGAGATCTTTCTGACCCATCCCGCGGGACAGTGCTCGAAGTGCCACAAGGTCGACGGGGATGGGGGCATCGCCGGACCGGATCTCAGCAATGTGGGGCTCATCCACGACAAGGATTACCTCCTCCAAGCCCTCGTCGCGCCCAGCGCCGTCATCGCCCCCGGCTATGGCATCACCCTTGTGACCTTGAAGAATGGGGAAAGCCTGGGAGGCATCCTCATGAAAGAGGATGCCCAGGAAATCATCTTGAGCGTGCCCGATCCCCAATCCCCCGGCCAGTCCATGCAGCGATCGATTTCCATGTCCGATGTGGCCAATCGCCTTCCTCCCGTCTCGGCCATGCCTCCCATGGGCCATCTGCTCACCAAGTCGGAAATCCGCGATCTGATTGCCTATCTATCGACATTGAAGAAACGCGGCGCAAATCGGGGCCATTGAATTCCGATCTCATCCGTATGGATAGTGAGCCAGGGAAGCCTCACTTGAATCCCCATCGCTTCCCACTATACTCAATCCAAGATGAGAATTTCTCTCTTCGCCCTCGCGCTCGCCCTCGGAGCTCCCGCGATCGCTGCCGATCCCCCCTCGAAGCGAGGCGGACTGTTCTCCTTCCGCCAAAGCCCCCGAGATCAGATTTCCGCCGGTTTGTTTCCCAATCATTCGGCCCCCGAAGAACAGGCCCAGGCCACCACGCCCCCGACTCCGTCCTCCCCGCGAAAGGTCGGGGGGATCTTCCGCGGGGATGCCCCCGAGAAGGTGGAGCCCGTCTCCTACGTGATTGAGAACGGGCAGCGCATTGAAAAGCCGATCAACGCCTCCCTGCTCCCCAAGAAGAAGTCCAAGCCGGAAGAGACCGCGCCCCTCTCGGCCCCCGCCGCACCAACACCCCCGGCGGACATCCCGGCGGAAGCGCTCAATACCCCCGAGAAGAAGTGGGGCTCTTGGTTTGGTCTGGGCAAGCGGGATCAGGAGAAATTCGAATCGCATCCCCAGGTGACGCCCCTGCCTGAAACGCCCCAGGCGGTTCCGGCGACGGTGGCCCCGCAGGCCACATCCCCAGTCGTTGGCGCGGCGAGCCCCGAGGCCATGGCCGACGCCATGGCTCCCCTGAAGGAGCCGAAGGAAAAGGGCGCGCCCTCCTGGATACCCTTCATCAACCGCAAGAAGTCGGAAGCCGCGGCCCCGGCAGCTCCGGAAGCCCCCCTGATCGCCCAGGAGCTGCCGGTCGCCTCTCCGACGACGAGCCCGACCGCTCCCGCAAAGCCAGCCAAGCCTGCCCAGCCCGCCAAGCCGGCGAAACCCGCCCCCGCCCCCGAAGTGGCCTCAGCCTCCCCTGCGGAACCCCAGCCGAAGCCCGCGAACACGGCGGAGGGTGTTTATGAGATCCGTCGAGACGAGGATCAAGCCGCACGCAAGCCCGAGAAAACGGATCGGGAAGGCGGCATCCTGACTCCCATCACCAAAATCCGCCCGCCTCGCAAACCGGTCGACCTGACCGGAGCGGAGACCATTATCGAAAACGGGGAGATTGTGGGGGAATCGGAGCCCAATTTCCCCACCCTTTCCTCGGAGAGCTCCTCGGGCCCCCGTCAAGCGCCGCAAGTCATCAACGGAGTCAAGACCTACTCTTCGTGGAAGGACGTGGGCGCCAGTTCCTCATCCGCCGCGGATCGCATCATCAACCGCATCCGTTGAGCCTGCCGCTAGGCTTCGCCTGCCTTGGGTGGATGCCCTGGCTCGGGCCCGTGTCGGTAGGGAAGGACGCATTCGCTCTGGACCTCGTCCCGTGCTTGGCTTACAGAGCCGCTTCCGGCGCTGCCGGGTTCCCCCAGTCCTCGGGGCAACACTGATATTCACCTCGCCAAGACTCTGTGCCCGCTCATGGATGCCCTGCCCGCCGCGGTCCCTCCTGCTTCCCCCTGGACCCGGGTCTCTTTTCTCATAATCACGGTGCTCCTGCTGCGACTCGCTTACGTGGCGCTCTTTGCCGTCAACCCCGCCGGTGACGAGGCTTACTACTGGGACTGGAGCCGCCAGCTCGACTACGGCTATTACTCGAAGCCCCCGGGCATTGCTTGGCTCTACGCCTTGGTCGACCGAGGCTTCGGGGGAGGGATCTTCGCCCTGCGGGCCACCGCGGCGGTCCTGGGCACGGCTTCGCTCTGCCTGCTCTACGGCCTGGCCTGCGATCTCTACGATGCCCGAACCGGATGGTACGCCCTGCTCCTCGGCTTGGTCGCGCCGGCCAATGCCGTTCTCAGCCACTTTCTGACCATCGACGCTCCCTTGGTGATCTGTTGGAGCACCGCGCTGTGGACCTTCTGGCGAGTCGTGTCCGGACAGGGCGGCCGCCGCGCCCTGATCCTGCTTTTTCTCGCCCTGTCACTGGGACATCTCTTCAAGCAGATGATGATGGTGTTTCCCTTGCTCGCCCTGCTCTTTCTGGCAGGGGCCAGGGAAACCCGTTCCCATCTCCGCAAGGGTGCGCTGTGGGTCGTGCTGATCGGCTCCTATCTCTCGCTGCTCCCTCCGCTGATCTGGAACATCCAAAACGATTGGATCACCTTCCAGCACACGCGCCATCACTTCGAGTCGGGTCCCTCGGGAGGCGCCTTCCTGCTCGAACGCGCGGAGGACTTCCTCTCCTTTCTCGGCACCCAGCTCGGTGTGCTCTCGCCCGGCACAGCCTTTGTGGTCTTCTCGCTTTCCCTGGTGGGTCTGCGCGGCCTGGCGAAGGCGCCCCGACCCCATCGCTTCCTCCTCTACTTTGGCGCCTTGCCCCTGGCGGCAATGCTCCTCCTCGCCCTGCGGCAGGAAATGCAGCCGAACTGGGCCGCGGTCTACTACCTCTCTGGCATCGTGCTTGCCGCCGCCTGGTACTCGGGAAAACTTTCAGCCCCCTTTCCTCCGCCGCGACTTCGGCGCCTTTTGCCCTACACCCTGGCCACCGGCCTCCTCCTCTCCGCCTATTTCTACCTCGCCCCACCGCTGTTTGCCGCTTTCGGCCAGGCCGGACATAAGGCGGATCCGGATCGCCGACTGCTCGGACACGACCAACTGGCGGCGGCCTTCGAGTCCATTCGCCGTGAGCAAGCGGATGGGGAGAGCTGCCTGCTCATCGCATTGGGTCATCGCGATCTCGCCAGCCATCTCGCCTTCGCCCTGCCGGACCGGCCCCGGATCTACCGCTGGGAATCCTCCGGCAAGATCGTCTCGCAATACGAGCTGTGGAACCATCCGATCGAGGATGGTTTTGCCGGACGAGATGCGCTCCTGCTGGTGCCCAACGGAGAACTCCCCCATCGTCTATCCCGGGCCTTTGAGAGCGTGGAAGTCGTCGGAGAATTCGAAGTCAAGCATGGCCCGGAGGTCACGCGCCGCTACGTCGTTTATCGGGGACATGGGCTCAAGCACTGGCCCGAGGGCAAGCGCTGAGCCCTCTCTCTGGGCCTTTTCCGCCACAAGAGGGCCCAGGATCCGCCCGAGGGGCTCGATTCTGGCTTTTCTTTCCCAGGGAAAACTTTCAGAATGCGGGACGTCCTGAGCCAAGCCCGCCCATGAAAGGAAACGCCCCGCTGACCTTCCCGCCTAGCCTCCACCCCCTGCCCGGAGAGTTTCGCACTCGCCTCCGCGGCAATGATTTCGCCGTCGAGATCGACCGACGCGGTTTCCTGCACGGCACGCTTGCCGGTTTTGCCGCCCTTTCCGCCGGTGGCCTGCTCGCGGCCCAAGACGAGGCCCTCTTCGAAACCCTCGATGACAAGGACCGGCCTCGCTTCAACGACGGCAATCCGGACACCTTGTTCCTCACCTGGCAGCGTGATCCGACCACCACGATCACCGCCACCTGGGTCGGCGAGGACCTCTCCGAGGATCAGGTCGAAGTCCGCGTGGCCAAGGCGGAAGCGGCGGCCCCGGCCGAGGCAGAATGGAGGAAGGTCCGCGCCCAGCGGGTGCCTTACCCTGTCTCCGGTCTCTATGTCTACCGGGCCGAGGCGACCGGACTCGCCCCTGGTGAGCAATACCAGCTCCGCATCGGCCCGGGCAAGGAAAGCCTGCGCTTTCAAACCATGCCGGCCAAGATCACGGACAGCTTCCAGTTCATTTCGGGCGGCGACAGCGGAGGCGGCTCGAAGGCTCGGGCGAGTAATCTTCTCGCAGCCAAGCAGAATCCCATGTTTGTGCTGATGGGGGGCGACCTTGCCTACGAGATCACCAGCAGTGGCGTGCGCCCCAAATCCAACCTTCGCTTTCTCAAGAACTACCGGGAGGACATGGTGGACGCCGCGGGTCGGCTCATCCCCATCGTCCCGGCCATCGGCAACCACGAAGTCACGCGCATCAACGGAGCCCGCGTCGCGCCTTTCTACCTCCCCCTCTACGGCGGGCTTTACGCAGAGCGGACCTACGCCAGTTTGGATTTCGGCGACTATCTCAGCCTGGTGCTCCTCGATACCGGTCATCTCGCCCCGATCGACGGCGAGCAAAGCGACTGGCTCGACACCCAGCTGTCCGAGCGTCGCGATCGTCCCCATCTTTTTGTGGCCCAGCACGTGCCCTCCTACCCCTCCCACCGGGAGTTCGAGTCCACCGGCCGCCTCAGCCGCGAGCACTGGGTTCCCCTCTTCGAGAAGTACAATGTCGATCTCGTGCTGGAGCACCACGACCACACCTTCAAGCGCACCCACCCGCTCAAGGACGGCCATCCACACAAGGAGGGCCTGGTCTTCCTCGGCGACGGTTCCTGGGGCGTCCTGCGCGCCCTCAACGAAGCCGAGAAGCGCCCCTATTTAGCGACAGTCGCCTCGAGTTATCACGTCACCCTGCACCGCATCGACGGAGACCAGCGCTTCCACATGGCCCTGACAGAACAAGGTCGCGTCGCGGACATCTGCAGCACCCGCAAGCGAGCCCTCCACCCCAGGGGCCGCGGAGCCTGAGCTATCTGTTGCATTCCCGGCCCTCGGCCAGCCCTTTCCCGCGAGGGGAGGCGGACCGCGGAGCCATTCCTCCCATTCCTCTCACTTTTCGCTTGGCCTCGAGAAGAAAGTCTTATTCACTCCCCATTACAGCCTTATGAAGCGTCGTCATCTCCTCTCCCTCGCCACGGCCGGCACGGCCGCCGCCCTGATCCCGCAACGCGTCCACGCCGCCTCGCCGCTCCAGCTCCCCAAGGGCGCCACCATCCTCTTCCAAGGCGATTCCATCACCGACGCCCGACGCGACCGCGCTGAGGAAGACAAGGCCAACCAGCCCGGCATGCTGGGCCGCGGCTATCCTTTCCATCTCGCCGGCCAGTTGCTGGCCGATCATCCCGATTGGCAGCTCTCCATCTACAATCGGGGCATCTCCGGCAACAAAGTTCCTGACCTTGATGCCCGTTGGCAAAAGGACTGCCTCGACCTCAAGCCCGCCCTCTTGAGCATCCTCATCGGCGTCAACGACATCTGGCACAAGCTCGCTGGCAAGTACGACGGGACGCCCGAAATTTATCGCGACGGCTACGCGGCCCTGTTGAAGCGCACCAAGGAAGCGCTCCCGGACACCACCATCGTGGTTTGCGAGCCCTTCGTGCTGCGTTGCGGCGCAGTCAACGACGACTGGTTCCCCGAGTTTGAAACGCGTCGCGCCTATGCCGCCGAGGTGGCCAAGGCCGCCGGCGCCATTTGGGTTCCCTTCCAGGTAGCCTTCGACAAGGCGGTGGCGGCGGGTACGGAACCGGCCTACTGGGCAGCCGACGGCGTCCATCCCTCTCAGGCGGGTCACGCCCTCATGGCCAAGGTCTGGCGCGAGGCCGTGGGCCTCTGAGGCGGGCAAGGCCCGCCGTCACGAGACCAAAGCCAGGCTCGCGCGAACAAAGAGTGGGGCCCGTGAAAGTTCTCCACGGGGGCGACGTAATGTGCCCCATGTGGCGACGTTTCTCTCTTTGGACCCTTGGCCTCGGCTTGCTGGCCTTCCTTGGCCTCATCGTGATCTTCCTCTGTGACCGTCAGGTCGAGCGAGCCAGCTCGGGACGACACACCAGCCGCCTGGAGGAGTTGCCTCCGCGTCCAGTCGCCCTGGTTCTGGGCTGTTCCGCCACCGTGGCAGGTGGCCGTCCCAATCTCTACTTCACCCGTCGCATGGACGCCGCGGCACGCCTATACCACGGCGGCAAGTGCCGTCACTTTCTCGTCAGCGGGGATCACGGGAGAAAGGATTACAACGAACCGGCCAGGATGAAGGCGGCGCTCATCGAGCGCGGCATCCCCGCCGAGGCCATCACCATGGATTATGCCGGCTTCGACACCCTCGATTCCGTCTTGAGGGCACGGGCCGTTTTCGGCCTCGAATCCTTCATCGTCGTCTCTCAGGCCTTTCAAAATGAACGCGCCATCCAGGTGGCTCGTCACTACGGCATTGAGGTGTGGGGATGGAACGCTGGTGACGTCCACTCCGTCGGCGGACTGAAGACTCGCCTAAGAGAAAAGCTCGCTCGAGTCAAATTGATCGGCGAGCTCCACTTGCTGAAGAGCGGTCCGAGATACCTCGGACCGCCGCTTCCGCTTCAGGCCGAAGCCCACTAAGGCCTTACTTCTTCTTCCTGAGGAAGGTGGGAACGTCCAGATCCTCCCCATCCACGATGGTCGGATCCGTCTTGGTGAAGCGTCCCCGTCCGGCGGCGGGCTCCAGCTGCAGCATTTCCTGCTGCTGGCGAGCGGCGTCGGAGTAGGCGGCCTCCTCCTCCTCTTGGGGAATGGGCGGAGGCGTCGTGGGCGCAATGGCCGGCGCTTCCCCCGCTTCGCGGGTCTTAATTCGGCTGGTGCCACTGCCCACGCGAGTCAGGCTGATCTTCTGCGAAGAATCAGTCACCGCTTCGATGCGGGCGGTTTCCGCGGCTTCGCGTCCAATCGGGGGCGGCAGAGCGGGGCCACCTTCCGCGGTGCCACCCATCGCCCGGGCGATGGGATTGACCTCGTCCTCGGAGTCCGCAGGCGGACGATACAAGGGCGGAAGCGGCTCAGGGGCATAAGCGGGAACCTCGCCAGGTTCTTCCGCATAGGCCTCTTCATATTCTTCCATGGATTCGAAGACGGAGGAGTCCCCGAAGGCGGATCCCCCGGACGCGTAGCCCTCTTCCCTTCCTAAGGAGGGCGGCTCTTCAATGGCCGGGGGCTGACCCAAGGCGGGAATGGCGGGAGGCTGTGGGGCACTCGCGGGCTCGGAAGGGGCCTCGCCGGCAGCCATGCCCAGGCTGATGGCCGGCGCTGCCTGAGCTTCCTCTTCCTGCTTGGCGCGGGTCTGGGCCGCGGCGGGACCAGCGATCGAGCTGATGATGGTCACCGTCAGGCTGTTGCCGAGGCGCTTGTCGGTGCCGGTGCCGAAAAGGATCTGGGTACCCTTGCCGACGTGCTTGGAGATTTCCTCCATCACGAGCTGCACTTCGTACAGGGTCATGGTGTCGCCGCCGGCGACTTGAACCAATACGGAACGGGCTTCGTTGAGCAACTTGCCGCGATCGAGCAAGGGGCACTTGAGGGCCTGCTCCAGGGCTTCGTGGGAACGATTGTCTCCCTTGGCCACCCCGTAGCCGAAAAGGCAGCGGGAGTCATCGGCATCGAGCGCCGAGAGCAGGTCGTCCATGCCGATCCGAATGATGCCGGGGCGGAAGACCACGTTCATCGTGGCCCTAATGCTCTGGCTGATGATCTTGTCGGCGGCGGCAAACGCGGCGGCGACCCCGTCCTTGGGAACGATCAGTTCCCCCATGCGATCGTTGTCAAAGGTGATGACCGCATTGGCGTAACGGGAGATGGCCGAGAGCGCCGTCCTGGCCTGCTCCATGCGCCGCTCGCCTTCGAACTGGAAGGGCATGGTGGCAAAAACCACGAGAAAAACCCCTTCTTCACGGGCAATGCGACAGACTTCGGGGGCCGCGCCCGAACCCGTGCCTCCCCCCAGGCCCACGCAGACGAAGACCATCTTGCTGCTGCGCACGGCCTTGCGAATTTCGTCGACGGCTTCGATGGCCGCCTGCTTGCCGAGGGTCGGATCGCCCCCGGTCCCCATCCCCTTCAAAAGCGTCGCGCCCAATTGGATCTTGTGGCCCGAGACCGAGGTCGAAAGCGCACGGATATCCGTGTTGAGGGTGAGCAATTCCGCGTCATCGCTTCCTTCCAACGCCATCCGGTCCAGGACGTTGGCGCCGGCTCCGCCGATTCCGATCACTTTCACGCCGAATTCCGAGGCATCGGGAAATTCGTCCTGTTCCGTTTGGTTGTACTCAATCATGGGGTTCCTTGATTTTGCTTGAAGGGAGACGAATGTCAATAATTTAGAACTATGGGGGTTTTTTCAACGTCCGGCCCCAAAGATTTTCTCCAGTTTTATCCCCAGCTTGCTGAACGCGCTCCGCTTCGGCTTCTGTTCATCAAGGAGTTGCGCATATCGTATCAATCCCACCGGGGTGGCATACTGCGGATTCTCGAAGAGGGCGGAGGGTCCGGACATGGCAGAGGAACCCGCCTTTTGTACGGGGATTCCGAAGATTTCCTCCGTCAAATCAGCAATGCCCTTCATGAGGCTGGATCCACCCGTGAGGAAGATCCCCTTCCCCAGCTTCTCCAAGCAGCCTTGCTTGGAAAGCCGTTCGTGAACCACCGAGAGCAGCTCACTGACCCGGGCGTTCATGATTTGGTTGAGCAACTCTTGACTGACCTTCTTGCCGGATTCCCCCTCGATGGGAATCTCGACATCAATGAGCCCGCGCAGGGAGGCGCTGCCGTGCGCCACCTTCAGCTTCTCAGCCCGAGCCAGGGGAATTTTTAATACCAGGGCGATGTCATTGGTGATGTGATCCCCACCAATCGGCACGCATCCAGAGGCCACCACCGCTCCGCCCACAAAGCAAATGTAATCCGTGGTGCCCCCACCGATGTCGATGAGCAGGGCCCCTTCTTGCTTGGCCTCGCGGTTCAACACCACTTGCGCGGCGGCCACCGGGGAAAAGACGATATCCTCCACCTCGAGAGACACTTCGCGCACGCACTTGATCGCATTTTGGATCCGCGTCTTGACCCCGTGGATGATGTGGTAGTCCGCCTCCAGTTTCTGGCCAAGCATGCCCACGGGGTTCGGGATCTTGTCCTGCCCGTCGACGTAGTAATGCTGGATGATCGAATGAATGTAGCCGTTCTCCCTCGGCAGCGGGACATCGCGGGCGATCTTCTTCACCTCTTCGAGATCCTCCTCCGTGATCTCCATCTGCTCGTCGGCGACGCGAATCGTGCCGCGATTGTTGAGACTTTGGATGTGCGCCCCGGTCACGGCGAGAAAGACCGTGCGAATTTCCGTCTCACTGCGCTCTTCCGCCCGCATCAGGGCGTCGTGCAAGCAGGTCTGCACCGTTTCCGGATCCACCACCTCGCCCTTGCGCACCCCGGCGGAGGGATGCTGCCCCACTCCGAGGATCTTGATGGCGCCGTCGCCACGCACCTCACCGACCACCATACAAACCTTGGATGTTCCGATCTCCAAGCCAACGTAGATATTCGACGATGCCATGAGCGCGTGTCTTCGGGAAAGTTCCGACTTTCCGAGGGGCAGCTTATCCACCCCTCAAAATGGAACGCAAGTGTTTTTCCTGTTCGGACAATTCCGCCGTGGTGGCCACGGCGCCCGGGGATTCCTCCTCCACCTGCACCGCGGGTGCCAAGTCCGACTTCGCCTCTTCCGCAGCAAAGGTCACCGGAATGTTCTTCTCCGCCGCCACGTTCACCGTGGCCAATACTTTCCCGGCCTCGGCCATGCGATCCATGATGACGGCGAGATCCTCGAGTCCCCGCTCGTAATCGTAGACGCCGAAGTGGACCTTCAGACCGCTGGAATAATCACATTCTACCGCCCATTCGTCGCGCACCCGGACCTCCCGCACGGTGAGCCCCTGTTCGAGAAAACGCTTGTCGCTCTCGATGATCAACTTCAAGGCGGCCCGCACGCCGTCCGATTCGATGCGCGCCCCTTCCTCCGGTTCCCCCATGCGGAAGCATTCCACCACCGGCAGGGTCTTCATGCCCTCGTTGAGGTCAAGACAGCGGAAGACGTGCCCTTCCTCATCGAGCAAAAAACCACGCTCCATGTCCCAGGGCCGGATTCCCAGGGGGGGCATGGACAACCAGGCCACGGGAATTCGCTCGCGCACGACGAGATGGAGGCGATCCGGCAACTCGCGCGTCACCGTTGCCTTTTCCACCTGCGGCAGGGTGGCGATCTGCGCCTGAATCTTCTCGAGATCCAGGTCCATCAGGTTCATGCCCGAGGCCACATTGGCGATCTCGGCGAGCCGCGTCACGCTGAGAACCCCGTCGGTGCGGACTTGCAGACTCTTCAGGATGAATTCCTCGTTCTGATAGAAAACCTTGTGATAACCCCAGTGAGCGCCCAGGGGAATGCTCACGGAAAGACAGGCGAAAGCGATGCCCTTGGTGATCATCAAGCGCCGACGGATGCGCTTGCGGGGACTGAGCTTCGTCGGCGTCGTCTCCTCATCAAAACGAAACCAGTCGGTTTCATCATCGGTGCGACGGCGGGAGAAGAGCGACTTGAAACGGAACTTCCGGACGTTGCTCCTTTTCGATTTCTTTCGCATTAGTTAAAGTTACGCGAAAGTTCAATAATTTTCAAACAAAGAGTTGGGTAGTCCATGCCCACGGCGGCGGCGGCCTTGGGCAAGAGGCTGCTGGGGGTCATTCCGGGAATGGTGTTCACCTCGAGGACAAAGGGCGTGGCGTCCGAATCCCGCAGAAGGACGTCCACCCGGGAGTAGACCTCGATCCCCAGGGCACGGTGGGCCTTGTAGGCCTCGGCTTGGACGGCGGCGGTGACGGCTTCGGGCAAGTCTGCGGGGCAGAAGTAATCCGTTCCCCCGGCACCGGTCATCCAGGGATACTTGTTGGCAATGTCGTAAAATCCCGAGCGAGGCTGGATGTGGATAATGGGCAGAACCTGATCCCCGACGATACCCACTGTCAGCTCCTTGCCCTCCACCAGTTCCTCCACCAAGAGATCGTCAGAGTAGCGGGAGGCATCCGCCAGGGCCTCGGCCCACTGCGCCTCGGAACGGACCAGATGGACGCCCACGCTGGATCCCTCGCGGGGCGGCTTGATCACACAGGGAATGCCGATGGCCCTGGGGGGCTCGGCCGTGGCGGAGGCCAACATCGTCTCCGAGAGCGGCGTGCGCACCCCCTTCTCAAGAAACAGGGCCTTGCTGCGGATCTTGTCAAAGGCAGTCTCCGAACTGCTCTGGCGCGCACCGGTGTAGGGCACGCCGCGACGCTCCAACTCGGCCTGCAGCTGCCCATCCTCGCCAAAGGTGCCGTGAATCACATTGAAGGCCAGGTCGGTGCCCACAGGCAAATCGAAGCCCGGTCCCCGCACGTCCACCAGGGTGACCTGGCCCACCCGCCCTTCGAGGGCGTCGGCCACGCCCCGCGCCGAGGCCAACGAGACTTCGCGTTCCGAACCGGGCCCCCCGGCGAGAACGGCGACATGCAATTGATCGAGAGGGGCAAGGCTCATGGAAGGATGGGGTGAAGATGAAACGTCGGAGACGGAGGCGGAGTCAAAGGGCCCGACACGGAAGCATCGATTGGGAATCCTGCATGCCTCGGGCCCGAGAAATTTCGCATATCTTAACTATTTCGCGAGGAGAAGCCAAGACTCCGAGTCAGTACTCGGGGATTGGCAAGGCAGACCAAGTAGGCAGCCTCGCTTCGTGGAACGCGTCTCCCGTTCGCCCTATACCTTCTCCGGCCCGGTGATTTTTCATTGCGAGCCAATTCATTCTCCCACTACCTTCAGGGCATGACTCTCGATGCCCTCCTCGCCACCAGTCCCTTCGACTTTTCCTGGGTCACGGGTTCGGCTGGCTGGATCGCCCTGCTCACGCTCATCGTCATGGAAGTGGTGCTGGGCATCGACAACATCGTCTTCATCTCCATCCTCGCCGACAAATTGCCCGAGGACCAACGGCCGCGGGCACGCTTTCTCGGTCTCGGCTTTGCGATGCTGACCCGCATCCTGCTGCTCCTTTCCATCACCTGGGTGATGCAGCTCAAGGATCCGATCTTGACCCTCTTTGGCCAAAGCTTTTCAGGCAAGGACCTCATCCTGATCCTCGGCGGTCTCTTCCTTCTCTGGAAAAGCACCAAGGAGCTTCACCACAAGGTCGAGGGTCATGCCGAGACCTCCCACCATGCCAACCACGGCAAGGCCGCCCTCGGCGCCATCCTCGTGCAGATCGCGATTCTCGACATCGTCTTCTCCCTCGATTCCGTCATCACCGCCGTCGGCATGGTGGACTACCTCTCCATCATGATCCTGGCCGTGATGACCGCCGTCGGCTTCATGATGGCCTTTGCAGGACCCGTCAATAACTTCATCAGCCGGCATCCCACGGTGAAAGTCCTGGCGCTCTCCTTCCTCCTGCTCATCGGGACCACCCTGCTGGCGGAGGGCTTCCACTTCCACTTCCAGAAGGGCTTTGTTTACTTTGCCATGGCCTTCTCGGTCTTTGTCGAGATGCTCAATGTCCGCATGCGGGCGAACACCGAAAAACAAGTCGACAAGCTGCCGTCCGCCTGAGCCCTCTCATTCACACACCCCGGACGTGGGGATGTCTGCCAGGGTCCGGCAGCCGGTCATGGCCATGGTCAGTTCGAGCTCGGTCCGCAGGATCTTGAGCACGTGGGAGACGCCGACGGCCCCGGCGACGATGAGCCCGTGCAGCACGGGACGCCCGATCATCACCGCCGCGGCGCCTCGCGCCAGGGCCTTGTAGACATCGGTGCCACGCCGTATGCCGCCGTCCATCAACACCGGCACCCGGCCCGCCACCGCCTCGACGATTCCGGGCAGGGCCTCGATGCTCGCCGGCACGGTGTCGAGCACGCGGCCCCCGTGATTGGACACCACGATCCCGTCGACGCCGGCCTCCAGGGCCGCCGACACATCCCCAGGATGAAGCAGGCCCTTGAGAAGAATGGGCAGTCGGGTCTGCGATCGCAGCCAGGCGAGATCCCGCCAGGTCGGTGCCAGGCGCAGGAGCTCGCTGCCGAAGACCCGATCCGCAGGTCCGCAGCGTCGCATCCCCTGGAGGTTGACCGCTTCCATGCCTTCGGGCAGACGGAAGCCCGCGCGACGCTCCCGGTTGCGAAACCCATCCAAGGGGGCGTCCGCAGTGACGACGAGGGCTCGATAACCCGCCGCCTCGACGCGCCGAATCAGATCGAGGGTGAAGTCGCGGTCCGGCTGGATGTAGAGCTGGAACCACAGAGGACAGGTGGCCTGTGCCGCGATGTCCTCCACGAAGGTCGTCGCCGAGGTGCTGACCACCATGCTCGCTTCCATGGCTGAGGCCCCCAACACCGTGGCCAGTTCCCCTTCTGGATGGAACAAACGATGCCAGGCGGTCGGTGCGACGAGAAGAGGATGGGCCAGCTCACAGCCAAAGAGCTGCAGTCGGGTGTGGGCCCCTTCGAGATCCCTCAGGAGCCGGGGCCGCAGGGGAATGCGGGCAAAGGCCTCGCGATTCTCACGCAGGCTCCACTCATCTGCGGCCCCCCCGGTCAGATAGGCCCAGAGGGGCTCCTCGCAGCGTTCCCGGGCCAGTCGCTCATAATCCTCCAGCGAGACGAGGTCCGGGGGCGGGGTTCGGAGAGGAGGCCGGGGCATGGGTTTGAAAAGCGACCGGCAAAGGAAGCGCAAATGTCTGGCCTTGAACAGTCCCATTTCTCCTCCGCCCCGAGAGAGGACTCAAGGGGATGACTAATATTTGCATAAATGTAACTTTTATGGTATTTATGGTTTATGGAAACTCTCCTTCCTTTCCTCCGTATCCTGGGGACGCGGCTTGGCCTCGTGGCGTTGCTGCTCCCGGGGGGACTGGTGCAGGCCCAAGTCTTCCAAAACCGGAGCACCGGCGTGGCCCCGAGTCATCCTCTCCAGGCGGTGCCCCTGCCCGGGCCCAGCCCCTCCCCCTATGTTCAGGCCGTGGCCACTCCTCACATCGCCCCCACCCTGCCGGACACCTCGGTTCCATCGTCACCCGCCACTTCCTCGCCGGGCGGGGGTGCTTCCCGCTATCAATTGCCCTTTGAAGGCTACCACTTTCCCCGACGAGAAGGCCAATCCCGCGGAGGCTTGTTCCGCTCTCACAAACCCTCACCGGAATGCCTGGAGTTCATGGAAGTGATCCGACGTCGAGCCGAGGCGATCTCCAGTTTTGGCCTGCCCTACGTCTTCGGGGGCGATCATCCCAGCGAGGGCGGTCTCGACTGCTCCGGGGCCATGAAATACCTGCTCTCCGATCTCGGCTTCCGCGACATGCCGCGCACCAGCTACGAGCAGTACGCCTGGCTGAAGAAGGCCCGCACCCTCCGCCACACCAAAACCATTCCCCCCCAGATGGGGGGACGCAAAGGTCTCAAACCCGGTGACCTGATCTTCTGGGGGGGCACCTACGCCTCCGGACACAAGGTCTCGCACGTCATGATCTACCTCGGCCAGGGACGCGACGGTACGCACTATATGTTCGGCGCCCGCGGCAAGAACAAGACCGGCCTCAACGGCAGTGGCGTGGACATCTTTCCCCTCCAACCCGGACCCCACAAGGGGCTCATCGCCTACGGCTCCCTTCCCGGAGTTTCTTGATTGGGGACAGGGGGAAGGCGCCGCCTTGAGTGCCTCCGGCAGAACGTCGCTCCCCGTTCCTAACGAGTTCCCAAAGCGGTTTGCACCGCCCAGTAGCCGCACATTCCATGAACCCCGCCGCCCGGAGGGGTCGAGGCGGAACAGAGATAGAGGGACGGATTGGGCGTGGCATGAGGACGCCAGCTCACCACCGGTCGGGTGAGGAGCTGCCGCCAGTCGGCCATGCCGCCGACGATGTCCCCGCCGACCAGATTGGGATTGTAGCGCTCGGCTTCGACGCAGTTGAGGCGGCGCCGCGCCAAAATCAAGTCCCGGAAGCCCGGGGCAAAGCGCTCGATCTGCGCCTCGATGCGCGCGGTCATGTCCACGCGCGATCCGGCCGGAACGTGGCAGTAGGCCCAAAAGGTGTGCTGGCCCTCCGGGGCGCGGCTCGAATCGAAGAGGCTTGGCTGTGCCGTCAGGACAAAGGGGCGCTCCGGATGAATGCCCTGACTGACCTCCCTCTCCGCCCGGGCGATTTCGTCGAGACTGCCCCCGACATGGACGGTGGCGGCCCGACGGCATTCCGGCGCCGTCCAGGGCACTGGACCACGCAGGGCGTAGTCGAGCTTGAAGATGCCCGGGCCATGGCGAAAGCGAAGCAGACGCCGCGCATAAGCGCTGGGGAGGCGCTCCCCGGCCAGGCGGACGAGGGCCGCCGGGGTGGTGTCGAAAAAGTAGTAGCGCGCCTGGGGTAGGTCTTGGAAGGATTGGATGGGACGATTCGTCTCGACGCTCCCCCCCAGCGATTCCAGCTCTGCCAAGAGGGCTTCGACGAGCCGCTCCGACCCGCCCCGGGCGATGGGCCAGCCCTTGGCATGGCCCGCGAGCATCAACATCAGGCCGATGGCATTGGAGGACAACGGGGCGTCCAGGGGCAGGACAGAATGGGCCGCATTTCCGGCAAGGAGGGCTCTCGCCTTCTCATCGGTGAACCAGGACCGCGCCGCCGCCAGGGCCGAGGGAGGAAGCCTCAGTCCAAAGCGCGCCATCAGGACGGGATGTCGGGGAATCCGCAGGGGAGCCAGCAGGTCCTCCATCAAGGCATCGAAGTGCGGAAGAAAGGGCTCGAATAGTCGGCGGTAGTTCCGACCGCTGGCGGCATCGAAGCGGGCGGCCGTGGCCTCGACGGAGCGCTCCATCACGGCGGCGGCTCCGTCATCGAGGGGGTGGGCCAGCGGAAATTCCGGATGAATCCACTCGAGTCCGTGTCGCTCCAGGCCGAGCTCGCGGAAAAAGGGCGAGGCCAAGCCCATGGGATGGACCGCCGCGCAGACGTCGTGATGGAAGCCTGGCAGGGTCCGCTCGGCGGTACGCGCCCCGCCTCCGGGGCGCTCGTGGCCTTCAAACACGCGGACGGACAAGCCCTGACGAGCCAGGGCGATCGCCGCGGCGAGCCCGTTCGGTCCCGATCCGACGACCACCGCGTCGAGGGGAGAGCTCATCCGTCCGGGGTCGCCAAATCAAAGCTGTCCGCAATCCGCCACGCGGATGTCCTTCGCGGGGCGCCCGCTGCGGCTGCCCAGCTTCTCGATCGCTCGCACGACCTCCATGCCCTCGACCACCTTGCCGAAGACGACGTGAGCGTTGTCAAGCCACTCGGTCACCACGGTGGTGATGAAGAACTGGGAACCGTTCGTGTTCGGCCCCGCATTGGCCATGCTGAGAAGGCCGGGTTCGGTGTGCTTGAGGATGAAATTCTCGTCGTCGAAACGGCGACCGTAGATGGATTGCCCTCCGGTTCCATCCCCGCGGGTGATGTCCCCGCCCTGGCACATGAAGTCGGGAATGACGCGGTGGAAGGGGCTGCCCTTGTAGCTGACGCCTTTCTCGCCAGTACAGAGGGCACGGAAGTTTTCCGCCGTCTTGGGGACGACATCACTGCGCAGTTCAAAGACGATGCGGCCGACGGGTTCGCCTCCGACGGTCATGTCGAAAAAGACGCGGGGCAGGGTGCTGGGGGTATCACTCATAATTGGGGAGGGCTGAAAATGGGGGGCTTGTCAGGGGAGTCTGGGGAAAGCGCGGGGCAGACCTCACTCGGTCACCACCTGGGCAGACTCGATCACGATGGTTTCGTTGGGGACGTCGTTCATTTCCACCTCGCGCACCGTTCCACCGGCGCGGGCCTTGAGCGGCTTCGTGCCCGTGGGCGACTTGGCGATTTTGTCGACGATCTCGAGCCCCTCGATCACTTCGCCGAAGACCGCGTACCCCCATCCGTCAAAGGAGGGATGATCCAGCTGGCTGTTGTCGGCGTGGTTGATGAAAAACTGGGCCGTGGCGCTGTGGGGATCGCTGGTCCGCGCCATGGCGATGCTGCCCCGCTTGTTCTTGAGCCCGTTCTTGGCCTCGTTTTGGACCGGGTCCTTTGTCGCCTTTTGCTCGATGCTGCCGTCCTCCTTCAGGGCGAAGCCGCCCCCCTGGATCATGAAGCCATCGATGACGCGGTGAAAGACCGTCTTGTTGTAGAAGCCCTCGTTCACGTAGCTGAGGAAGTTCTTCACCGAGTCCGGCGCTTTTTCCTCGTTCAATTCGAGCTTGATGTCCCCCAGGTTCGTCTTGAGAAGGACCTTGGGGCCAGCTTCCGCCAGGCTCAGGCTGGCGAAGAGGACACAGGCGGCGAGTCGGAGGGCGGAGAACTTCATAGGGGTGATGGACAGGCAGGAATGGGGTGACGCAGGAAGGCGTTCCTGGAGGAATCTGCCCGGAAAGGTCTGCCCCGGGCGTGTCCGAAAGGTCCGCGAAGCGGAGGGAGAAGTCAACCGGGAGCCGAAGACGATCGCCCGCGTCCCTGAACCTCTCCACCGCGGCGACGATTGCGCTTTCTGGCCCACTCGCCATTTTACCCGTCTTTGCGATTGTCATCCCTCGCACATTGCCAATAGTAGAAGACAAGAGCGAGAATGAGGAAACTCCGCTGGCTGCTGCGACGGCTCGGCGCCGGGATCGGCGGCTTCGTCAGGGACAACGCATTGGACCCCCTCCCCATCCGGCGGGATTTCTCCGGCTATGGCAAGGACCGGTTCCGCTCTGACCTCGCCGCGGCCTTCAATGTTTCTCTGCTTTCCTTCCCGCAGGGCATGGCCTACGCCACTATCGCCGAACTGCCCATCCAGTACGGCATCGTTTCCGGCGCGATCGCCTCCATCGTGGCCCCTCTCTTCTCGGGATCGCGCCACACGGTCCTCGGCCCCACCAATGCGACCGCCTTCCTCCTTTTCGCCCAGTTTGCTGCCTTCTCGGCCCCCGACCGTCTCTTTCACCTGCCCCTGCTGGTCCTCTTCATCGGCCTGCTCCTCATCCTCGGAGCCTGTTTCCGGGTCGCCGAGCTGATCCAATACGTGAGTCGTTCCGTGGTGGTGGGCTACATCACCGGGGCGGCGGTGCTCATCATGGCCAACCAGCTCGCCCCTCTTCTCGGGATCGAGCGCTCCCCCCAGATCTCGGAGGCGCCCAAGACCTTCTTCACCATCCTGCAGAGCACCCTCGCCGAAATCCGCCACCTCGACTGGCGCGCCGCCTCGCTCGGGGCGGTGGCCTTGGCCCTTTGGTTCGGCCTGGGGCGCCGCTATCGGCGCCTCCCCGTGTTTGCCATCAGTCTGCTGGCCACGACTCTGCTCTACGTCCTGCTGCATCGCTATGCGGGCTGGGAGCTCCCCACCTTTGCCTCCTTCAGCGCGTCCGATCTCGTTCCGCGCCTGCCCCAGGTCAGTCCGCGCGGATTCTTTTCGGACATGAGCCGTCTCATCGGCATCGCCTTTTCCATTGCCTTCCTCGCGGCCTTGGAGAATTCGCTGATGTCCAAAACGCTCGCCAGCCAGGTCGGGGACCGTCCTGACGTCAACCAGGACATGCTCGGGGCTGGCGTCGCCAACCTCGCCTGCGCCTTCACCGGGGGCATGCCGGCCTCGGGTTCCCTGACGCGATCCGCCCTCAACCTCGCCAGCGGGGCGGTGACGCGGTTTTCCAGCGTCTTTTCCGGTCTCTTCTGTCTCGTGGGCCTGCTCCTCCTCGGGGGAGTCATGGACGACATCCCCAAGTGCGCCCTTGCCGCCCTTGTCGTCTGCGTCGCCCTCTCGGTCATCAACCGCCACCACATCCGCATTTCCCTGGCGGCCACCCCTGCGGACGCGGCGGTACTGGTCACTACCTTCGTCGCGGCCCTCCTCATGCCCCTCAACGTGGCCATCTTCCTCGGCGTCAGCATCTCCATCATGCTCTATCTGCGCGCCGCCAGCCGCCCCTACCTCGTCGAATACGAGTTCTCCGAAGAGGGCGAACTGCGCGAAGCCGGGGAAAAGCGCCCCCGCCCCATTCCAGCCATCTCCATCGTCCACGTCGAGGGCGACCTCTTCTTTGGCGCGGCGGAGCTCTTCCGCACCCAGATCCAGAAAACCTCCCTCGACCCCGCCCTCCGGGTCATCATCCTGCGGATGAAGAACGCCCGTCATCTCGATGCCACCAGCGTGGTGGCCCTGGAAGAGCTGGTCCACTTCCTGAGCGATCACCAGCGCCACGTCATCATCAGTGGCGCCACCAAGGAGGTCTATCGCGTCCTCAAGAACGCCGGCACTGTCGAGGTCATCGGAAAGGAAAACATCTTCATCCACCATCCCCAAAACCCCAACCTCTCGACCCGCCAAGCCCTGCTGCGCGCCCAGGAACTCCTTGGCACCAAGGAGGCCGACATCCGCATTTACTACGATCCCCAAGCCTCGGGAAAATCCCCCCCCGGGCAGGCGGGCTCCGCCAAGGCCTGACTTGATCCGGCCTCATCCTGCGGATTGCGGTGGTCCCCAAACTGCGCCACCTTCCCTCCATGGCTTTTATCATCAACGGCGTCCGCGTCGGGGACGAGGAGATCGAGGAGGAATTCGAATCTCTCAAGGAACACTATCAACGTCTCGGCGAGGTGGTCTGTTGTGACCGCGACACGGAGTTGCGGCAATACGCCCGCGACAACGTCATCCACCGCACCCTGCTGGAGCAGGAATCGCGGAAGCGCTTCGGCGATGTCGAGGATGCCACCGTCGAAGCCCGCTTCGAGGCGCTCAAGGCCGATCACGGGGGCGAGCAGTCCTTCTACGACAACACGGGCTTCGGCCGCGGCGACCTCAAGGTGATCCTGGCTAAGATCAAGAGCAGCCTCGTCGTCGACCGGCTCATCGAAGCGGAGGTGCAGTTGCCCGAAAAGGCCAGCGAGGAAGAGCTGGAGGCCTACTATCGGGAGCATCTCGACCGCTACATGACCCAGGAAGAGGTGCGGGTGAGCCAGATCTTCATCGAACCCCGCAGTCACGAGGCCGCGCGCGAGGCCTATTTCGCCTTGCGCGAGGTCCGCCGCGAGATCTTGGCGGGGAAGGACTTCGAGGAGGCCGCCCGGGAACACGGCTCCCACGAGGAGCGCGACATCGATCTCGGCTTCATGAAACAAGGCCAGACGATGCCCGAGATCGAGGCCATCGTCTTCTCCATGGAGACCGGCGAGGTCAGCCCCATCGTCGCGACCCACTTCGGCTTTCACCTCTTCAAGGTGACGGAGCGCCGGGAGCCGGCGCCCATCCCTCGCTCGGAAATTCCCGGCTTCGAGGAGAACTACCTGGCCGAACGCCGCGCCGAGGGCATCGCCGATCTCATCGATCGACTCAAGAGCGCCAGCACCATCGAGGAGATCACCGAGCCGGAGGCCTGAGGGCAGCTTGGCCCCGCGTGGCCGCGGCGTGTCGATCGTGCAAGAGGGACGCGTCTGCAGCCCTCGGCCCCCTGCACCCACGGAATGGCTCCGCGGGCTCAGCGCTTCGTGTCAGGCCTTTCCCTCACTCCGCCGGGACGAGGCGGAAGAGAGCGCCGCGCCAGTCCAGATAGATGGGTTCCCCCTTCTCGTCGGGATAAATGCCGGTGGGCTGGACGGTGGGATTGGCAGGATCAGCGGGACGCTCGATGACAAGGTTGTCGACGACTTTCTTTTGGGTGGGATCGTAGTGCAGGGCCCAAAGGTTGCCGAAGCGCCAATCGCCGTAGAGGAAGGTGCCTTGCAGGGCCGGAATGGCCTGGCCGCGATAGACGTAGCCGCCGGTGATACTCAGTCCGTCGGCACGGGAGTACTCGTGGATGGGCTCGATGAGGACCAGATCCTGTGGCGGCCCGGGCTTCTGGCCCAGCGCGGCCATAAGGCTCTCGCGACCGGGGAAGTCGTGAGTCGCTTCCTTGTAGTTCCAGCCGTAGTTCCCCCCCTTCTCAATTAGGTTGATCTCCTCGTAGAGATCCTGACCCACATCGGCGAGGTAAAAGAGATCGGTCTCGGGGTCGATCCAGACGCCCCAGGGATTGCGCAGCCCGTAGGCCCAGATTTCCGGGGCGGCATGGGGCGTGTCGACAAAGGGATTGTCCTGGGGGATGCCATAGGCGCGTCCCTCGCCCTGCCCATCGACATCGATGCGGAGCACCTTGCCACACCAGCTGGTCAGCTTCTGCGAGAGCAGGTGCACCCCGTTGCGGAGGCCGCCGTCACCGCAGCAGAGGTAGAGCAGGCCATCCTTGGGTCCGAAGAAAACGTTGCCCGAATTGTGATTCCACTCGGGTTCCTGGACTTCCAGCAGGATGCGCTCGCTGGCGGGATCGGCGCGATCGGGATCTGCCGCCGAGACGGTGTATTCCGCTAAGACCAATCGCTTGGGGCCCTGGCGGGAAAAGGTCACGTAGAAGCGGCCGTTCTCCCCGAACTTCGGATGAAAGGCCAGCCCCAGAAGCCCCTCTTCGAAATCCTTCTCCACGCCGATGGAGGCGCTGAGGTCGAGGAAGACCTTGGCCTCGCGGGCGCTCTCGTCGGCGGGCAGCAGCTTGATCTTGCCGGTCTGTTCGACGAGGAAGCGGCGCTTGCTGTCATCCGGGGCGATCTGGAAACTCACGGGGCGCTCCACCGCCAGCTCCGGATACAATTTGGCAAGTCGGGTCTTGGGGGCCTCCTTGGCCTGGCTGGGGGGCGAGGCGAGACAGACCAGGGCCGTGGTGGCCACAAGCGGCAGAAAAGATCTCATCATGGGCAAAGGGTAGGTAGCTTTTGATTTTCTGGCAAACTATTGTCGCTTCCCTGAAAAGGCTATTCGGCCCGCCATGCGCCTCCCCCCCTATTCCACCCTCGCCCGCTATTCCCGTGACCGCCAGGTTATCCTGCGGGCGGCCTTCGTCATTGTCGCGCTCTCCGCCCTGGGCGCTTTGCTCGCCTCCACCCTGGTCCGGCCGCAGGGGCCGCTGTCGGCGGAGTCCCTCCCCCGATCCACCGGCGAGTTGCTCAGTTGGATCCGCTTCGGCTTGCCTGACGAAGCCACCGCGCGGGGGCAGTCCTGCCTGGACCTGAAGCGCCGCCCCTGGCTCGTCCCAGGCGAAGTCATCGAGGCCCTGCTGGAGGACCGCGCCACCGATCCCTCTGTCGAACCGGCCCAACTCCTCTGGCGCGGACGGCTGGCGGAGGATCCATCGGAAGCCATCTCCCGACTGGAGGCCATCGATCCCGGCCTGCGCCATCGGCAGGAATGCCTGGGCGACCTCCACTACCTCCAGGGGGACCTGCCCGCGGCGCGGCTCGCCTATCTCGCCGAGGCGGAGCGATTTCCCGAGGCCGGCTATGCGAGGCGCAGCGCCCTGCACCTGGCCCGATTCGAGGAGGACCGCCCCCAATTGCAGCACTTGCTCGGCGATCCCAGTTTTCTCGCGGCCACCGACCCGCCTTCGCGCATCCGCTTCTTTGCCTGGCTCGGCGATCAGGGGAATCTGGCCCGCGCCGTCTTCGCCGCCGAGCGCGAGCTCTGGCTCAGCCCCTTTCTCCTGCCCGCGCTCGCCAGCTCCGGGATATGGTTCCTGGTGCTGCTCTCCTTCTCGAACACGGCCTCCAGCTCGTGGCGGGTCAGCCTAATGGCTTTCGCCCTGGGTATCGTCAGCGCCTCCCTGGCCCTGCACCTCTCGGTCGTGGAGGAGGAAATCCGCGGCGTCCACTTTCAACCCGACGCCCCCCTTCTCCAACAGGTCCTCTATTTTCTCAGCGGAGCCGCCCTGCGCGAGGAAAGCCTCAAGCTGCTCTGCTTTGCCCCTCTCGCCTTTCTACTCGCGCGAAAAGGGCGGCCTCTGGAGATGCTCGTCCTTGCGGGCATGACAGGCCTCGGCTTCGCCTTTCAAGAAAACCTTGCCTACTACCGCCAGGCCGGCAGCGGCACCTTCACCGCCTGGGAGCGCCTCCTCACCGCCAATGCCCTCCACTTCTCCCTCAGCGGCGTGGCGGGTTTTGCCTGCTGGCAGATGCTACACCGCAAGGGGCGTGGCTGGGAGGATTTCCTGCTCAGCTTCCTCATCGTCGTCGTCGCCCACGCGCTCTACAACGCCCTGCTGACCATGCCGGTCTTGCATGAGTATGCCGCGCTCGCCCCGATTCTGGTGGCGCTGATCGCCTACCAATACTTCGACCCGCTTCGCCAACAGATCGAAGTCGGCGGACTCCACCAGCGCCTCTCACCCCTGGGTATCTTCGTGATTGGCTCCGCCCTGCTGCTCGGAGGCATACTGGTGAGTTCCGCGGCCACCCTGCCCTTCCGCCATGCCCTGGGCGCCTTCGCCGAGAGCGTCGGCGCGATGCTCCCCCTGACCTTCGCCTTCATCGGGCGCTTCCGGGATCTGTAATCCGGAGCCGCGCCTTTGTAGGGAATAGGCCTCCACGCTGGTCAGGCGGATGAAGTCGGCGTGTTCCCCCCGGGCGAATTTGGAGAACAGGCCGAGCTGGGTACGATGACAGTCCAGGGCCCGCAGGCGAAGGCGCTCGTGCCGGCTAGCGTCAAGAATTAGGAAGGCCTCATCGTCCCAATTGACCAATTCCGGGAGAGGATGATCGGGCTGGCGGGCAGAAAAACTGATCCAGGTGGGCCCGTCGAGAAGGGACTCGTCCTGCAGCGCTAACTTGACGGCCTGGTGCACGAGTAAATGGGCCGGGTGCCAGTATTCGCCTCCACTGCCGTGGGAGATGACGAGATCCGCTCCCCGCAAATGAGGCCGGATCTGGGCCGCCAGATCATCGGGAGACACCTCGGGAGCAAAGACTCGGTAGCCCTTCCCTTCGGGATCGATGTGGCCCAAGAAGATGAGTTCGTCGATGCCCAGCACCTCACAAGCGCGCCTCATTTCCTCGGCCCGAACCCGGCCCAGCGCTTCGCGGGGATGCTCGCCGCGGGGCCCGCCCTCCCCCTTGGTCAGACAAAGGATGCGTCGGCTCGCCCCAGTCAGCCCGAGCTCGCAGAGCAAACCCGAGCAAAAGACCTCGTCATCCGGATGCGCCACCACCACCACGGCAGAGGTGACCCCGGAGAGGCTGCCGAGGCGTTGCGAGACCTCGTCATCGAAATGTCGGAAGCCGCGCAGGAACTGACGAGTGCGCTTCCGGTAGAAGACGGGATCGCTCAGCCTTTGGGAGATCTTACGAAGCAGCTTCATGGGCGCGCTGCGCGGGGGCGCTCAGGAAGTCTAGCACGAAACAGCGCAGCCGCTCCGCGAACCTCGCTGGAGCGAAACGAACCACCTGATTCGGCATCGCCTGCGCCAGAGCCTCGACATGCTCCGGTTGGCGCAGCAGGGCGATGATCTTGGTGACGGCTTCGTCCTCATCGGCAAATTGCAGCTCGGGATGGGGCACGATCTCCGCGGCTCCGCTGCCCGAGGGCACAAAGGGAACGCAGCCCATCGCCGCCATCTCTGCCACCGCGATGCCAAAGGCCTCGATTCGACAGGCGTGCAGGGCAAAGGCATGGGAGGCGAGCACCTGCTGTTTTTCCTCCCCGTGGAGAAACCCGGGCGTGCGGATCCAGTCGCGGTGGGGCTCGATCAGGGTGGAGAGGCTTCGGGCATAGGGAGAGGAGTCGAAGTCCCCCACGATGGTGAAATTCACCGGGAACCCCCTATCCCTGACCCCCCGAAGAATGGCGACCATCCGCTCGATCTCCTTTTCGGGGGAGATGCGGCCGAGACTAACAAAGGACCAAGGATCCCGTTCGAGGCGGGCTGGCGCCGAGGGCAGCGGAACGGGAGGATAAAGCAGTTCCACTTTCTCCAGCCCAAAGTGGGCCTGAAGCTGTTGCGCCGTCCATGCGGAGTTGGCCAGGACGAGATCTCCCCGCTCCCGCAAGGGCAGGGACGGGCCTCCCAGCCACTCGCCTGCCTTCAGGTAAAGGCGACGCAGAAAGGTGCCGCGGTGCCGCAGAGGTTCCTGCCCCAGGGCGTTCAAGCGGCGGCGCATGTCCTCGCTGAAACTGAAATCCCCCATCAATTGGATGCCGGGACGACCAAAGGGAATCGGATTGTAAGCGCTCAGGCAGAGGTCGAAACCGGGGGCGAGGCGACGGCAATGGCGCTCGAAATAGCGGATTTGGAGATGACTAAGGCGGTGCGGTCCCTGAACCCCGGGCAGGCGTGGCGCCTGGATCTGCTGGATGCGGGAGGGATCCACGCGTGTGCCGTAGGTTTGGTTCAGCTCCTCCCAGTCTGAAGCATTCAGGGTTGCCGCGCTCACCAGGCTCAGGCGGAAGTCCCGGCTGAGGGCCTCCAGAGTCCACATGGCCGTGGCCTCCGAGCCCCCCCGAGACATCCAGGGATGGGCGACGAGCAGGGACGCGGCCTTCATCGGGGCAGGGCAGGTTTCCCCTCGCCAGCGTTCGAAGGAGCGGTCGCGAGACCTTCGCGGCGGGTTGGTTCCCAGACACTGTTCCGAGGTCCTCGGAGGAAATCGGTGAATCCCATGAACAGGGCCGCGTTCATGGAGAGGAAGTAGCGGGCGAAGCGCAGGAGCTTCACCGACTTTCCCCCTCGCCGGGCCAGCCCGGCGTCCAGCCCGCTCAGGAGCAGCCCGAGGACGAAAGCGCCCGACACCAGCCAATGCCCGGGATGGAGAAAGCCCAGAACGAGGCTGGAGGCAAAGGCCGTGATCAGGAGAAAGGGGCCGGCCCAGCGCAAACCCTTGTGGGACCAGAAGGAAAAGCAGGTCGCCCAGCCCCCATTCCAGGGGAGCAGGAAGGACCAGAAATGACGCCAGTTCTGGAAATTGCCCGAGGCGATGCGCCGCTTGCGACGGAATTCTTCGCGGATGTCGGTGGAGACGGCTTCGTGGCAGACGGCCTCGAGGTCGACGATGGCCTCCGCCCCTTGGACAAAGCAGGCGTAAGTTTGGAAGAAGTCATCCACGCGGTAGTGCTCCGGCACCGGCTGAAAGAGCCGGGCCCGCATCGCGTAGCAGGCGCCAAAGAGTCCCGCGACCCGTCCCCAGAGCAGGCCTTCGGCGAACTTCACGAGATTTTCCTGTCCCACATAGGCCTCCTCCTGATCGCCAATGCCCTCGTGCTCGCGGATCCGGTCGCGCACCGCCGCCCCCACCATGCCGACCGAAGCGCGCCGAAAGTGGGAGGCCAGCCGTCTCAGCAACTGGGGCGTCCAGCTCACGTTGGCATCACAGAGCACGAATAGAGCCGATTCGGGATGGACCAAGGACGCGCGCGCCTGCCCGGCGAGTTGGTTGATCACGCGAATCTTGCCCTGACGTCCTGGAAAAGGCACCCACTGGAGGCGCTCATCCCCCGCGGCGAGTCGGGTGAGGATAGCGTCGCTGCGGTCCCGGGACCCATCGGACCCGACCAAGATCCTCAAGCGCCCCCGGGGATAATCCGAGGCGAGAATGGAACACAGGGTTTGCTCCAAAACCGCCTCCTCATTGTAAACGGCCATCAGGACGACGACTTCCGGAAAGGCCTCGTCCTCTTCAAAACGCTCCCCGGGCAACTCCCGTCCTCGCGCGAGGAATCGCATCATCAGCGGATAGAGCCCATAGCTGTGCACGAGCAGCGCCAAGGAGCCCCAGAGAAGCAAGGAAAGGAGGATCCAGCAAGCCAAGTTCATGATTTCGGGGCGCGTGTCGAGCCCTTCTCCGAAGGGGCCTCGTAGACATAGCGGCAAGATACGAGGTGGTGCCCGGGTCCCGGGGGCGGCTCCAGTGAAGACTCCCCGCGCCCCTGAAACAGCGGTCGCCCCGTGGCCTCGTCGATGTCCAGTTCCTGAAGGGTTTCCTCGTCGAGGATGATCTGGGCCGAGCGATCGCCCAACTCCTCGCGGTAGCGCAGGAAGAAGGCCCGGTTGTAGAAAAATTGCGGCAGGGCCATCATGAAGGCGAAGAGCACGCCCGTGAAGCGCTCGTCAAAGGGATTGCGCGTGATGCTTTCGCTGAGCGTCGCCCACATGGACACAAAGGGCAGGAAGACGAGAAAGCTGTCCCAGGCCCGCGGCCCCATCACCGTGTGAGAATTCATCCGGGCCGCGTGTAGGCTGTAGCCCATGGGGAGGAAGAAGGCGAGCAAGGTGATGCCGATGCCCAGAAAGCCCGTGGAGAAGAGGGTGTAGGTCCAGATGCTGTGCCCCGCACTGTAGATTTCGTCCGGGAACTGGTGGCGGTCCTCTGGGTAAACCAGGAACAGCTCGGGGTAGTAGGATTCATCCCAGTAGTAGGCCGCCCCGAGCCCCCGTCCATAGAGGAGGCTGTGGGGTTCGTCCGCAAGCAGGTCCCACATGGACTTGGCCTCGGCCTTTCGCATCAGGCTGGAAAGGTCCTCGGTGGTGGCGCCCCCCTCCCCCCGGTTGTCGAAGAGTCGTTGATACCAGCGCTCGGCGAGCTCCGGCTGCGCGAAGGCCACCCCGGTGATCACGACGAGCATCCCCGCCCCCATGGCGAGCAGGGGCCCCACCTTGCGCAGGGGAAAGCGGATCTCATACATCCGCCAAAGCATGGCCAGCCCCAGGCAGAAGGCCGCGGTGAGAAAGGAAACCATCAAGGGCAGCGCGAGACTGCGGGTCACGGAAATGGCCGCCACCGCCAGGGGCAGGCCGAGGATGAGGAGGCACCACCAGGTGAAGCGATGACGCAGGAGCAAGGCACAGCCGGACCAGGCGAAGAGAAAGCCAATGGCCGGGCTGAGGATCTCCATGCGTATCTCCGAAAGCGGCGTGCCCGTGGCGAACGCGCCAAAGAGGAAGCGCCACAGCACATTGACCACGCAGGCGAAGAGGAACCACCGGACCGCCTCTCCCGCCCGCATCCCACAGGCGGCCACGATCAACGTGACGTTGAGCCCGAATCCGACCAGGAGCAGGGGGATGGAGAGACGTAGGATGCGACCGGGCTCGTTTCCCCAGAGGAAGGCCACGGCGAGCGAGATCAGAACGTAGGACCACCACAGCAGGACGAGGTACACGCCTGGGCGGATCAACAAATGCCGCGCTCCAAGGAGGGAGGCCAGGCCCCCGGAGAGCAGGGCCAGGCCCAGGTAGGCGAACTGAAAGACAGAGCCCCCGGTGGAGGGGGCGCCGAACTCGAGGTCGGGCGACTTGTAGTCGAAGACGAAGGAAAAGAGAAAAAGGACAAAGAATCCGCGAAACCAGCGCAGCGAAGGCGCGGGAGGGGCGTCGATCTCGGCCTGATCATTGGCAAGGGCCTGACGAAACCAGTTCAAGGGCAGCGGGTGTGGTGGGGACTAGCAGGCCCCCTCTCGTTTGACGAAGGTGAGGAACATGATCTGGAAATCCAGCAGCACGTTCCAGTTCTCGATGTAGTGCAGGTCGAAGCGGACCCGCTCGGAAAGGTCGGTGTCCCCACGCAGGCCGTTGACCTGCGCCCAGCCCGTGATGCCGGGCTTGATGTGATGGCGGGCGTTGTAGTGAGGGATCTCCTCCTTGAACTGCTCGATCAGTTCGGGGCGCTCCGGACGGGGGCCTACCAGGCTCATGTCCCCTTTCAACACGTTCCAGAACTGGGGAATTTCGTCGATGTTCCAGCGGCGCATGAAGGCCCCGACCCGCAGGCAGCGCGGGTCGTCCTTGACCGTCCAGCCCACTCCGGTCTTTTCCGCATCGAGCTTCATGCTGCGGAGCTTGACCATGTCAAAGGTCTTGCCATTGGCCCCCAAGCGGCGCTGCCGATAAAAAATCGGACCGGGGCTCTCGCGATAGATCATGATCCCGAAGAGGGCAATCAGGGGCGCCGAAAGCATCAGGCCGACGAGTCCGCCCACGATGTCGACGAAGCGCTTCACATAGCGATTGACCGTGGAATGCAGCGGCAGGCGGGAGATGCCCAGCACCGGAATCCCACCGACGGACTCCAGGTGCAGTCCGCTGAGGAGCACCTGGAAGCAGGTGGGCACCAGCTTGAAGTCGACCATCTCCTTCTCGCAGAGCGAGGCGATGCGCATGAGGGCCCCGGACTTGAGGGCGTCGTCCGCCACGATGACCATCTGGCACACGCCCAACTGGAGCAGCGTTTCCAGCGACTCATAGGACCCCATCACTGGCATGTGGGGGGGCACGGGCTCCTGGTACTCCCCCCCGGGAGGCGCCACCACCCCGACGATATCGAAGGGGCGATCCGAGGCCGTCGCCAGAACCTTGGCCGCGCGGGCGAAGTCCCGGCTCCAGCCGACCACGAGGGCGCGCTGGCGCAAGCTGCAGGAATGCTCCTCGCGACTGATGACGCGCCAGAGGAGCCCCCGCCAGAGCGGCAAGAGCAGGAGGATGGTCACCAGACCCAGGGCGCAATAGACCCGGGAAATGGGTGGGTCGAACTTCAGCATCAAGGTGAGGGCCAGGTAGACCAGCACCCACACAAAGGACGACTTGAAGACTATGCGCAGCGTGTTGGTGAAGGAGAGAAGGTTCTCCCGCGAATAGAAGCGGAAATTGACGAGAACCGCCATCATCAGGACGATGCCGAGAACCAGATGACCGATGTAGTCCTGAGCTCGGAAGAGGTCCTCCACCGGTACGCCAAATTGAGACACCGGCGTTTCATATCGTATCCATTGGGCGACCAACAGCGCGGCCGCGACCATCAGGAGATCGACGACGAAGGCGCCAGCGACGAGACGGTGATAGCGCACTCGCGAGGTCTCGGCGGTTTGCCGCAATGGCAGTTTCATGGCCGGGCTTTTCTGGTCCTTGTCGGGCACTCCCCTCATCATCGGCGATTCCATCAGTTGGTGGTTCCGGCCGCCGCATAGCCGCGCAGGCCGTAGAGCGGCAGGGCCCGATCGTGGTCCTCGGCATAGACGCTCTGCACCAGGGTTGATCCATCGACCCCGTTGAGCACCACGCCGACGAGCTGGGCCCGCATCCGTTGCAATTTGCGCACGGCGTGCAGGGCGGATTCGGCGGTGGTCTGCCCCTCGCGGGCCACCAAGACCACGGCGTCGGCGTGTCGGGAGTAGTTGAGTCCGTCGCTCACGGTCAGGATGGGACTGGTGTCGATGATGACGCAGTCAAAGGAGGCGTAGGCCTCGTGGAGCATCCTCGCAAAGATCTCTCCGCTCATGGGCTCGCCGGTGTCGGAGACAAAGCGACCGCAGGAGATCAAATGAAGGTTCTTGAAGGAGGTTTCCTGACAGAAACCCTGCGAGGCAATCTCCGCTTCCCCGGGCCGTCCCCGCATCGGGTCCACGAAGATGGAGGCCATGCGCGGACGACGCGAATCGGCGTCGACGAGCAGGGTGCGGTAACCCATGTTGGCCTGCAGCACCGCCAGGTTGGCGGCCACGAAGCTCTTCCCTTCACCCGGCAAGGGACTGGTCACAAGGACGCTCCGCGGCGCATGGGCGGACAGGGCGGTCCGCAGCGAGCGCGTCCCCTCGCTCACCAGGGAGCCGGGATCGCGCGTCACGAAGAGGGCCTCCCCGAGATCGCGCTGGCCGTCACCGACGAGGGGAATTTCCGAAAGGACCGCCAAGCCCAGAGTCGACTCGACCTGCTTGCGGCTGTGCAGGGTGCGGTCCAGCAGGCCGAGGGCCAGCACGAAACCGAGCCCAAAGAGCGTGCCAAAGACACTGGCTCCGGCCAGGGTGAGCATGGGCTTGGGGGAGATGGGCTTCACCGGCACCAGGGGCTCGGAGAAGGTGCGCACGACGGTTTCATCCACCCGCTCGGTCACCTCGGTGTCATTGATGCGGTCGAGGAGCCGCTCGTAGGTCGCCGAGGCCGCTTCCACCGCGCGCAGGAGGATGCGGAACTCCTTGCGGATGCCATCCACTTCGATCAGCTTCAGCTTCTGCTCCTGGACCGTTTCCCGCAGCTTGCTTTCGTGCTCGACGGCCCGGGCATGCGCCTTCTCGATCGATTCCCCGATGCTGGTGGCAGCGAAGCGGACTTCTTCCTCCAGGCCCCGGAGATCCCCTTCGTAGGCCTGGTAGGTCTGGTGGGTTGGCAGGTATTGCTCCTTGATGCGCACGAATTCTGCGCGCTTCTGATTCCGGGCCAGCAGCAGTTTTTGGATGTGGTCCTGATGACCGTAATCGCCGATCTCGAAGACCCGCTCGATATCCTCCTTGGGAATGGAGCGATATTGTTCCAGCTCCGCCTTGCGCAGGAGCACGTCGTTGGCTGCGGTGCTGAGCAGCTTGTCGAGATCCTCCAGCTTCGACGAGGTCAGATCGCGATTCTCGTCCAAGGGCACATCGGTGTGCCGCTTGCGAAACTCCTGAAGTCGCTCCTCGGCGGCCTGCACGCGCTCGAGTTGGTTGGCCGCTTCCTCCTCGAGTGTGGCCCGGCTCTTCTCGGAAGAGGCGAGGTTTTGCTCGCGGATGAGATTCTGGAACTCCTCGATAAAGGCCGCGGCCATGTCCCGGGCCCGCTGCGGAGAGCGGTCCTTCACCGACACGTCAATGAGGCGTGTCCCACGTCGCAGCTCCGCTTCGACCTGCTTGCCGATGATGTCGACGAGCTCCGCATCCGTGTACCCCCCTTCCTTGCGAAGCAGGAAAGTGGGGTCTTCCCGCAGCTTCAAGCGATCGGCGACGCGGAGGATGACGGTGCCGTTACGAATGCCCTCGGCCATGGACTTGAGGGCGTCGAGCGATTCCCAGCTGGCCTGACGTAAGCCCTTGAGTCCCTCGAACACCGCCCCCTCGTTCTTGGGATCGACATAGATCACTGCCGTGGAGCGGTAGACTTTCGGGGCGAGCATGACGTAGACCGCGGCCAAGCCCACAAAGCCGCTGGCAATGAGGATGGCCAGCCAGATCCGACGACGGACCACCGTGACCAGGCGGCTGAGATCCAAGGTGGGAAAGCCTGGAAACAAAGCTTCGGAGGAGGCCGGTTGCGTCGGCCCTGCGCCAAATCGATTCATCGTGGTGAGTTCCCAGACAAAGCCCTGCCTCGACTGGGAGAAGTAAAATTTGGAAAAATTACTTCGGTGAACCAAGTAATTCAAGGTAATTGTAAAATTTTCATATTTTACATATTTATTATAAACCGATCCTAACTATCCAGAATCGCCTTCATTTTCGAGTCCCTGAGCGAGGGTTTGCATGAAGAGAGAGAAGGAGTAAGCTCTCCCGATCTTGGCGAGTCACTGCCGGAGCGGGAACGTCCTCTGGTCAGACTTCGCATCCCGCTTGTCGCTCCGCTCCGCCCCTCCTGCCCGCCACCACCGGATGAATCACCGCTCGTTCCTTGTTCTCTCCCTGCTCCTGACGGCCTTCCCCGCCCTTGCGGCCGAGGTCCCGGAGGCGCCCCAGAGCTATTCCCAGACCCTGCTGGACTACTTCCTCGAGGGCGGGCCGGTCTTGATGAGCTTCCTGGCCGGGTTGTCCTTCCTCACGGTGCTCCTCATCGTCTTCTACGTATTCACCATCCGACAGGGCAGCGTGGTCAGCGACAAGTTCATGAACGCGGCCGACGCCCTCATCCGCAAGCAGGACTACCTCGGGCTCATTGCCGTGTGCAATCGCGAGAACGAGTGCATTGCCCGGATCGTCTACAAGACCCTCGACTTTGCCACGAAGAATCCGACCGCCAGCTTTGACGAGGTGCGCGAGGTCACCGAAGCCGAAGGTACTCGCCAGGCCAGCATCCTGACGAATCGCGTCGGCTTTCTCAACGACATCGGCCGCATCGCGCCCATGGTGGGCCTGCTCGGCACCATTGTCGGCATGATCAAGGCCTTCGAAGGCATCGGGAAGTCCTCCGGCGTGCAGCACATGGAACTCGCCCCCGGAGTGGCCCAGGCCCTCATCACCACCGCGGCGGGCCTGATCATCAGCATCACCGCCCTCATCTTCTACTCCCTCTTCCGGAGCAAGCTGCAAAAGCTCATCGCCGAACTCGAGGCCGCCATGACCCACATCATGGCCCTGCTGGCCGCCCAGTACAAGCGTGCCAACTACCGCTCCTCGGCCCGCCGCGAAACGGCGGAGGGTTGAGCCGCCCATGCCTGCTGACCGACGCCGATGAAGTTCCGCGACATCAACTCTGAATGGCCCACTGCCGAGCTCGAGCTCGCCCCCATGGTCGATGTGGTCTTCCAATTGCTGATCTTTTTCATTGTCACCTGGCAGTTCGCCCGTTTCGAACGGGACATGGACATTTCGGTCCCGGCGGCGGAGCAGGCCTCCAACAAGGATCGTCAGGCCGGCGAGATCATCATCAACGTCCGCGAGGATGGCACCATCGTGCTCAATGGCCTCGTCACCAGCACCGAGGAGCTTCTCACGAAGCTTCAGGCGATCTCTGAAACCTACCCCGACCAGGCCGTGATCCTGCGGGGGGCCTCCGAGGCTGACTTTCAGTCCATCATTCGCGTGCTGGACGTGATCAAGGAGGCGGGAATTTGGAATGTGGCCTTTGCGACGACACGACCAGAATCGTAAACTGATGCAGGCCATGCCCGTCTCTTCTCGCGTTTCTGTTCCCATCGCGACCTCCCTGCTCCGTTGTCGGCCCCGTCGCGGACTCGGCCTCTTGCTTGCCCTCGTTTTCGGCTTCACCCTGCCGTTCCCCTTGCGCGGCCAGGATCTCCCGGCGCAACCCCGCCCCACCGAGGATGTCCTCGCCTATGCTGACCTGCTCTTCAGCAAGGAGGAGTATGCCCGCGCCGCGCAGCAATATCAGGTCTTTATCCGGGAGTATCGCGACAGTCCCAACCTGCAGACGGCCTGGTTCCGCCTGGGCGAATGCTATTTGAAAGTCGAGCAGCACGAAGACGCCGCGACCACCTTCAACTATCTCATCAACACCTACAAGCGAGGGCCCTTTGTCGGCTCGGCCGCCTACCGTCTGGCCGTGCTGCGCTTCAACGCGAAGGACTACCGCAATGCCCTCGCCTATTTCAAGGTGGCCAAGGACGAGCTGTCCGATCCCACGGCGAAGCGTCAGGCGCACTTCTACTACGCCCGCTCCCTGCAACTCACCAGTCAGGCCAAGGAGGCGCTCGCCCAATTCGAAATGCTTTTGGCTGCCCAACCGGCGGAAGAAAACCCCTTCCATGAACGCTGCCTCCTGGAAACCGCCCGCCTCTTCTTCGACCTCGGCGACATGGCCAAGTCCCTAGAACGCTTTCAGACCCTCGCCGCCAACGCCTCCACACCGGAATTCCGCGAGGAGGCCATCGTCCGCGGCGGGCTGATGGCCGCTGAGGCGGGCCAGCCCGATCTCAGCGAGCAACTCCTCTCGCAGGCGCTCCAATTCCCCGACGACAGCCCCTGGAAGTCGCTGGCGCACACCGGGGCCATTTTCAACGCCTTCACCCGGAAGGACTACGATCGGGTCATCGGCCTCTACAACACCAACGTCAACTCCGGCTCCTCCCCCGGTCAGGAGGAGTCCCGCCCCAAGATGCTGCTCATTGTCGGGCACGCCTTCCGTCTCAAGGGCGACATGGAGTCCGCCAATCGACTCTACACCCTGGTGGAAAGCCGCTATCCGGATCGCCCCGAGGGAGCCGAGGCGGGCTATCGCCGCATCCAGCTGCTCCACCAGCAGGGCGATCCCGGCCTGCCCGCCGTGGTCAAGGCCTTCTCGGAGCGTCAGGAGAAATTTGACCGCGAGAGTTCCTACATCGACATGGCCTGGCTGATGGCGGCGGAATGGCATTTCGCCCAGGCCGAGAACTCCGCCAGCGGCCCCGGATCCGACTTTGCCAAAAAGCACTACAAGGACGCCGCCGCCGCCTATCGCCGCGTGCGCAGTGACAAGGTCGACGAGAAATTCCTCGAGGCCCGCCTCTACAAGCAGGGTTGGGCCGAGATCGAAAGCGGGGACACCGCCGAGGGCATCGTGACCCTCTCGCGCTTCGTCCAGCACCACCCCGAGAGCCCCCTCGCCTCCTCCGCCCTCGCCAAGCGCGCCATGGCCTACCAGGCCCAGGAGGACCACCAATATGCGCTGGGGGACTACCTGGACCTCGTGAAGCGCTATCCGGATTCTGCCGAACTGGAATTTGCCCTGCAGCAGACCGCCCTGATCTACGCCCACCTGCGCAAGATTCCGGAGATGATCGACACCTATCGCCAGCTCCTCGCCAAGTTCCCCGAGACGCAGGGAGCGGGCGAGGCCCATTACTGGATCGGCGTGGGGCACTTTGATGTCGAGGAGTACGAAGAGGCGCTCGTGGAACTCAACAAGGCTCGAGAGATGGACCCCAGCCTCGACGACAAGGCCACCCTGCGCATCGTCATTTCCCACTATCAGCTCGAGCAGATCCCCCAGCTGGCCAAGGAAGCCCGCCACTATCTCGAGAAGGCTCCAGCGGAAGCGGCGGAGGGCGCCGAGGCCAGGAAGCGTCCTGACATTCCTCCGCAAATTCTGGAATACCTGGGCCGGACCCTCGCGGCAGATTCCCAATGGGAGGACGCCGAGCGCTTCCTATCGGCCATAGCCGATCCCCAGCGTCCCGAGAAGGCGACGGCGACCGTGTGGCGCCTCCTGGGCGAATGCCGCGCCAAGCTCGAGAAGCATCCCGAGGCCATCCTCGCCTACGATCAGTTCCTCCTCCAGACCGAGCGCCCCAGCGAGCGGGCCTCGGCCTATCTCGAGCGCGGCCTATCCCAACTGGCCCTGCAGGATTACGAGGCCGCCCGGGCCAGCGCCCAGGAAAGCCTGCGCTCTCAAAAGGAGGGACGCACCAACGCCGAAGCCCGCCTGCTGCTGGGCGACATCGCCGCCGCCCAGGGGGATCTCGAGGCGGCGGTGAAGGACTACCTGGTCGTCAGCCAGATCTTCATGGACCCGGAGATCACGCCGAAGGCGCTCGTCAAGGCCATTGCCGCCTATCGCAGCCTCGGCAACGCGGACAAGGCCGAGGAACTGAGCGCCCAGTTGCGCCAAGCCTACCCGAAGCACCCGGCTCCGTGACGCCGCGGCTCGCCTTCCCCCATTTCAAGGCGGGGGGGCCAGTTCCCTGGGAAGAGGGGCGGGTTCAAAGTCCCCGGGATCGACCCAGCCAGCGGCGCGCGGGTCGATTTCGCCCTTGAGAAAGCGCTCGTAAAATTGCCGCAGCCGCTCCGCATGGACGGGGTAGTGGTCAAAGCGCTCCCCCTCGCCGAACATCCGCGGATCCCCCTGCTCCTGGAGCCGGGCCGTCAGTTCGCGCTCCATCGCCTCACAGCGCTCGGACTGCCCAGGCGACAAGGCCAGATTGACGACCGCGTCGGGATCGACTGCGAGATCGTAGAGCTCGCGGGGGGGCCGCATCCCAAAGTTCAGCTGCCAATAGGGGTCGGAGCGGTCGCGTCGTCCCCGCTCCAGCAGCAGCGTCTTGGTCGCCCCCCCGTCGGTATCGAGATAACCCGTCTCTGGATTCCCCGCCGGCCAGCGCCCCGGCTCGTAGTTTCGCAGGAAGAGGTAGTCCTCGCGGAGGAGGCCCCGGATGGGGTAGCCCTGGTCCTGGGGGCGCCCCACGTCGGTGCGCTCCTTGCCGATGAGCACATGGTCCCGCCAGGCTTCGATGCGCCCACCCTGTGCGCTTTCTAGCAGGGGGCGCCAGGATTTTCCCGAGAGGGGCTTCATCCCGCTGCGCTCCCAGGAAATTCCGGCGTAGTCGAGCACCGTGGCCGCCAGGTCCACGAAACTAACAAAATCCTCCACGACCCGCCCCGGCGCCTGGATGCCCCCGGGCCAGCGAATCGCCAAAGGCACGTGATTGGAGGCGGGATAGGCGTAGCCCTTGGCCCGGGGAAACGGCATGCCGTGATCCGAGGTCACGATGACCAGGGTCTCGTCGAGCAAGCCCCGGCGCTCCAGGCTCTCCAGCATGCGGAGGAGATGGCGGTCGAAGTGCTCGACTTCGTAGGCATAATCCAGCAGGTCGTGCCGCACCCTTTCGTCATCCGGCCACATTTCCGGCACTCGATCGATGTCACTGAGCTTCTTGCCTCCCTTTTTTACACCTGACTGATATTCGTATCCCCGATGGGGCTCGGCCGCGCCGAACCAGAAACACCAGGGCTTTCCCGGGGGCGCCGCCTCGAGAAAGTCCTCGAAATTGGCGGCGTAGTCGTTTGCCGCGATGCCGGTGGTGGGCGGCTCGAGGCGACGGCGATCGTAGGCGGGACCCGCGATTTCCCGAGGCTGTCCCTGGGCATCCAGCGCCAATCCCGGCGCCCAGCCCTTCCCGGTCCGCCCCGTGTGCCAGCCCCGCTCCTTCAGGACTTCGGGCCAACTCTTGAAATGGGGAGGAAAGATGGCCAGGTGATTGCCCGCCGCCTCCAACTGCCAGGCCTGTCGTCCTGTCAGGAGAATGGCCCGCGAGGGGGCGCACTTGGCCACGGGGGTATACGCCCGGCTGAAGCGAACGCCTTCCGCGGCGACGCGGTCAAAGCCAGGCGTCTTCACCCAGGGCGTTCCGTAGGCCCCCGCGTGACAGCCCCAGTCATCCGCAATGGCCAGGAGAATATGGCGTGGCCTCGCTTCTGCCGAGAGAAGGACCGGGGCGGTCAGGAGCAGCATCAGGACGAGAACGGGGGCCAGGAATCTCATGAGAGCGGATAGAACGACCCCACGATTCTGCCGACCCTCATCCCGAAAAACAAGCCTCCCCTGAACCCGCCTCCGCCGCGTCTCGGCGGGCCCCCATCATTCCGCCACGCCTGCGCCGTCCCCGCCGTGAACTTTGCGCTTTGAACCCAGGGCGCTTCATGTATCCTGACGCTCTCCACCGCACTCGAACCCTTAGCTAGCACCCTCATGTCTTCTTTGAAACTGCACAACGCGATGTGGCCCGGTCTCGTCGGAAAAGGCGATGGCGAAGGTCAGGAGCCCCCCATCTCCCTCGAGCGCATGCTCGACCTCACGGCGGCGGCCGAAGTGAACGGGCGGAAGTTCGACGGGATCGATTACTTTCTTTTCCTCCCCCATACCGACCCCTACGCCAGCGACGACGAGCTGCGCGGCATCGCCGACCTCATCGCCAGCAAGGGCTTTGAAGTGGGCTCTCTCGTGGCCCCCGTCTGGCCCGGCACTGTCGGGGACTCCGCCATGGGGGATGACGACGCTCGGGGCCGCTTCCTGGAGGCGGTGAAAGTGGCCTGCCGCATCGCCGGTATCTTCAACCAGCACGGCATCCGCCAGCGCGGCGTCATCCGCATCGACTCCGCTGAATTTGGCGTGAGCCAATGGCGCGAGAATCCCCAGGCGAACACCCGTCGCATCGCCGAGACCTTCCGCGAGGCCGCCAAGATTGCCGCCGATCACGGCGAGCGCCTCGCCGCGGAAGGCGAGATCTGCTGGGCCGGCATGCACAGCTGGAAGGACATGCTTGATTTGCTCGAGGAAGTGGGGCAGCCCGAGACCTTGGGCTTCCAAGCCGACCTCGCCCACACCTATCTCTACCTGCTTGGCTACAACGCCCCAGAATATGCCCTGCTCAAGGAGGGCTACAGCGAGGAGGAGTTCTACGCCGCCTACGAGGAAATGACCGACAAGCTGCGCCCCTGGACCATCGACTTCCACGTCGCCCAGAACGACGGCACCGTCCACGGTGCCGGCAGCCACGACAAGACTGGCAAGCACTGCCCGGCCGACGATCCCAATGGCAAGCTCGACATCGTGCGCTGTTCGCAATACTGGTTGAAGGACCACGAGGCCCGCGGCATTTCCCACATTTGCTGGGATGGGTGCATGTTCCCCAACGCCCTACTGGAGACGCCCTCGACCTGGAACACCATCCTCAAGACCATGATCGAGGTCAGCGAGGCGGTGTAAGCGACCTCCCCGGCAAGATCCACGCTTGCTGGGGAATTCCTCTCGGATTTCCACGAAAGCGGTTGGCCTCTTCGCGGGCTCGGCTATCTTCCGCGCGTGAACGCGAGCGCGTCCAGTCCCCAATTGCTCGGATGGCGAGAGTGGCTCGCGATCCCGGAGCTCGGCATCACCCGGATCAAGGCCAAGATCGACACCGGGGCGCGCAGCTCCTGTCTCCACACCTGTGGACTGGAAATCTACAAGGACGCCCAAGGCCACTCTCGCGTTCGCTTTGCCGTGCATCCCCTCCAGCACAATTCCCGGCTTCTCGTGGAATGCGACGAGCCCCTCATCAGCCGGCGCCTGGTGCGAGACTCCGGCGGTCACGAGGAAATCCGCCCTTTCATCCTCGCTTCCGTCGTCCTCGGCCCGCACCGCTGGGACGTCGAGTTCAGCCTGACACATCGCGATAACATGAAGTTCCGGATGCTGCTCGGTCGCTCGGCGATGAAGGGCCGCTTCCTCGTCGATCCCTCCCTTTCCTATCAAATGGGGAAACCCTCCCCCCCTCCCCACGCCGCCGCGTGAATGGTCCCGCTCGCGGTCCCACGCTCCCCCTCCTCCCTTTCCGGCGGTCCCTGATCGCCCCTCCGCATGAAAATCGCCATCCTCTCGCGCAACAAAAAGCTCTACTCCACCAACGCCCTTTACGAGGCCGGCCTCAAGCGGGGCCACGACATGCGGATCATCGACTATGTGCGCTGCCACATGGAGATCACCTCAATGCGGCCCGCCATCTTTCTCGGCAGTGAGAAGCTCGAGGGCTTCGACGCCGTCATTCCCCGCATCGGCGCCAGCCAGACCTTTTTCGGATCGGCCGTGGTGCGCCAGTTCGAGATGATGAACGTCTACAGCGTCAACGAGTCGGTCGCGATCTCGCGCTCCCGCGACAAGCTGCGCAGCCTGCAGTTGTTGGCCCGCAAGGGCATCGGCCTGCCCGTCACCGGCTTTGCCCACGACCCTCGGGCCACCGGGGCGCTCATCGACCAGGTGGGCGGCGCCCCGCTGGTGATCAAGCTGCTCGAAGGCACCCAGGGGGTGGGCGTCGTCCTCGCGGAAACCCGACAGGCGGCCGAGTCCGTCATCGAGGCCTTCCGCGGGCTCAATGCCAACATCCTCGCCCAGGAATACATCAAGGAGGCCGGAGGCTCCGACATCCGCTGCCTCGTCGTGGGAGGCAAGGTCATCGCCGCCATGAAGCGCCAGGGGAAGGAAGGCGAATTCCGATCCAATCTCCACCGCGGCGGCTCCGCGTCGATCGTGAAGATCACGCCGGAAGAGCGCTCCACCGCGGTGCGGGCCGCCTCCATCCTCGGTCTCAATGTCGCCGGGGTGGACCTGCTGCGATCGAACCACGGGCCCCTGGTCATGGAGGTCAACAGCTCTCCAGGACTCGAGGGTATCGAGACGACCACCGGCAAGGACGTCGCCGGCATGATCATCGAATTCATCGAGAAGGAAGTGCGCGACAAGAAGAGCACCCGCACCAAGGGCAAGGGCTAGGTCCTCGCCCAACGGGCCTCCCAATTTATTTGCCGTCCTTTCCGTCCCTCTCCCCTGCCCGCGCGAGGGGCTCAGGGCCCAGTCGGGACCTGCCGCCTTAGAACGCGGGGAATTTCACCCACTTCTGTTCCGAGCGCGCGCTTTCCACCGCGGCCTTGATGAAGGCCATGCCGGCCACGCCGTCATCGACGTTGGGGAAGTCGTAGCCCTCCGCCGGAGCTTCGCGCCCCTCGAGGCGATCGGAAATGGCCCGGGCGGCCGCCAAGTAGATATTGGCAAAGGCCTCGATGAAGCCCTCGGGGTGGGCAAAGGGCGTGCGCGTGAAGCCATGGCCGGCGGCCGCCTCGCTGATGTAGGCATTCCCCCGCCGGTAGATGCGGCGGGGGGCGTTGGCATACTTCACGATCAGCTCGTTGGGATCCTCCTGGTGCCATTCCAGCGAGGCCTTGGTGCCGTAGACGCGAATGTTGAGGGCGTTCTCGTCGCCGTTGGAGATCTGTGAGGCGTGGATGATCCCCTTGGCGCCGCCGGTGAAGCGGATCAAGTTGTTGCCATCGTCGTCGAGAACCCGGCCCGGGATGAAGGTCGTCAGGTCGGAACAAATCTCCTCGATCTCCAGACCGGTGATGTAGCGCACCAGGTTGTGGGCATGGGTGCCGATGTCGCCCATGCAGTTCGAGATCCCCGCCATGTTCGGGTCCGAGCGCCAGTTGTTGATCTTGCCTTGCCCGTCCCCCTCGACATCCCCCACGGCGTAGCCCTGGGGATACTCGGCGACAATCTTGAGAATGCGGCCCAGCTCGCCGTCGCGAACCATGCGGCGCGCCTCCTTCACCATGGGATAACCGGTGTAATTGTGGGTCAGCGCAAAGACGAGGCCGCTGCGGCGCACCAGTTCGCGCAGTTCGAGGGCCGCCTCGAAATCGTGGGTCATCGGCTTGTCGCAAATGACGTGGATCCCCGCCTCGAGGAAGGCCTTGGCCACGGGATAGTGGAGGTGGTTCTGCACCACGATGGAGACGAAGTCGATGCGGTCATCCCGAGCGGCCTCCTTTTCCGCCATCTCCTGGTAGCTGGCATAAACGCGGTCCGGGGAGAGGAACAGGTCCTCCCCTGACAATCTCGACTTCTCGGGATCGGAGGAGAAGCAGCCCGCCACCAGCTCGATCTTGCCATCGAGATTGGCCGCCATGCGGTGGACGTTTCCAATAAAGGCGCCGCGGCCGCCGCCGACCATGCCCATGCGCAATTTCCGATTCATAAGGGACGGGAAAAGGGGTTCCGGATGAAAGAGGCCCGAGAGTAACAAAGGGCAGATGGGAATGCAACCCGCGAGGCAGGTCCCTCAGTCCCCCCATCCGGTGAAACCGCTCCACCGGGGCCTGCGCCTCCCCTCCCCCCTGGACCCTACCTTCTCCCGTCAGCAGGAAAAGGCAGTCCAAGCAAAGCAGGGGTAGAGTCCGCCTCAACGAGTCCGCGCCCTCAGGTAGGCGCCGTCGTAAAGCGCACGATTGGAGGTCGACTGGCCCACAATCAGGGAAACCAAGCGCTTCCGCAGATATCGCTGAGTGCCATCCTTACGAAGCTTCTTCAGCTTCTTCTTCTTGGGAATGAAGGTGGCTTGGAAGATGTCGGCTTTGGCCCCGTCAAAGAGCACCGGCGAACGGTAGCTCCCCGCGACGAGGGCCCCGGTCACGTTGCCGCCAGCCCCTCTGTAGCGGACCTTGATGAAGCGATTGCCGCGCCCGGCGCGCACGGCCAAGCGCTCCGGACGTTCCCCGAGATTGGCGACCGACGCGTAGCCCTTGACCCGCTTGGCCCGCTTCGAGGTCAGGGTCACCGTGGGTCCGGGAGAGTAGAACAACCCCGCGCCCACCATGCTGCCCAAGTTCTTGCCCACCGCCACGTCCGGCTGCACAAAGCGAATGTAGTCGGGGTCGAAGCGGACTTGATAGGACAAGGGCCCGCTGCCTCCATCCTCACGAGACAGCACCAGCGTGTGGAAACCTCCCTCGAGGGTCTGCTCGAAGAAGAAGGGACCCGAGCCGTCGCTGACGGCGATGAGCTGGCCATCGCGGTGGTAAAGGGCGGCGCGGAGCCCCGCACCACCGTTCCCGGAGAGGGAAAGGAAGGCCCCCGGGCTGGCCTCAAAGTAATAGGTGTGACGCTCCGTCTCCCCTAGGGTTCCGGTGAACTGTCCGCTCCCATCCACCACCGGAGCCGGGGCAATGTCCACCATGGCGAGGTCCGCGGTGCCCCCCAGTTCTGGTCCGATCAGGGCCAGGACATAGGCGCCCCCATCCGCGGGCAAAACAAAGCCCATGGTGCTGTTAGGGGTGAACTGGGACGGATCCTCGCTGCGATAGGCCACATGGGGTTCCCCCGTGCGCACGGGGTCCCCGGGCGCGCGCTCCGGGAAGACATACAACTGCAGAGCCTGCCCCTCCTCCACGCCGAGGGCTTCGTAGTCCAGCTCCGCCACGAGGTCGGCGAAGCCGCGGCGCGAGGCCCATTCCGGGAGGGTGCTGTTGGAGAAGACCGCGATGATGACATCGTCGCTTCCCAAGGTGCTGCCGGGGCTAAGGGTCACCCCGGGAACGGCGGCAGGCGGCTCGAAACCGTTTCCTCCCGTGTCGGCCACCAACACCCCGAGTGATCCGGGAGGGGCGTCAAAGGAACCGAACTGGAGCTCCACGGAAATGGAGGCCCGCAGAGGCATTGAGGCGAGAAGAAGGCTCAGGGCAAGAGTCGCACAGGCAAGGAATTTCATGGCACCAAAGGGGTTCAGTCGTGGACTCATGGGGCGTCAATATCGTAGGTGGGTGCGTTCGACCAATACAACTCGAGGTCGGTCCCACCTGCCGCCTTGCGAATGAGGAGACCGGCGGAGGGTTCCAGAACCACGGCATCCGCGACCGGGTAGCCGGGGGCATCCTCCAGCCATTGGCCTCCGCTCCGGAAATAGATCGCCGAGGGCTGTTTGTTAAGGGCGAGCTCGGTATTGTCGTAGACCAGGAGCTCATCGGCCCGGTCGGCCGGATCCGAGGAGGCGCTTTCCTCGAAAAGTCCGTTATCCAGGTCGATTTGCCCCAGCGTGATCGCGACAGGCCGGGGCGGCGCCACGACACTATCCTGACGCTTTCCGTCACTGACCTTCACTTTCAGCTGAACCGGTCCTTCGTAGACTTGCTGCAGGGCGGTGAAGACCGTCGCGGCTCTGCCCTCGGGATGACGGATGATGAAGGCTTGCCCCGGCGGGATCGGCACATCTCCCGCGGGGGCGAAACCCGCCACTTCGATCCAACCGTCCTCATTGAGGAAGAAGCGCCGCGAAGGGGCGAGATTCGCTCCCCTGCCCTCCGCATTGAAGAAGAGCAGTTCAGAGCCCCGACCGGTCGCCAAGCGCCCGACCGAGGGATGGAAAGTGCTTTGCTGGGCCGGAGGAAAGAGACGGTCCAGAGTCCAGGCGGGCACGATCTCCACGCGCGCGCCGGCCCCGATTCCCGTCCAGTCCGCCCCATCGGCCTCGACATCCACGGTCCCCGCTCCTTGCGCGACGATGGGGAAATAGCGGCCGGCAATGGGGGAGGCCTCCTTGCAATGCAGGTAGTGGAGTCCATTGACGAGCGCGCTTCCCGAGAGATGGCCCGTCAGTCCTAAGTTCAGGCGCACCACGCCCGCTTCCGGGCTGGCCGGGGCCGCGTTGATCGGCCCGCTCCACAAGGGCACGGGATGGAAGGGCACGGAGACCCGGGTGTCCGAGCCTCCCTCGCAGACTACCTGAAGGTGCCCGGCGGCGGGAGAGTGAACCACTTCCTGCGCCTGGGCAGAGTTCAAGTTCCAGCCGCAAGAGAGGGCGGCCAATCCTGCAAAGGGAATGGAGAGAGACTTCCCGAGGAGATGGGCTTTCATGGAGGTTGAATTCATGGGTTCAAGGGCGCCGGGAAGATCAGCTTGAGACGGACAAAGAGGCGATCGACGGGGGCGCCGCTGGGGGTGGCCCGCAGTTCGACGAGGACCTGGTCATTCGCATCCGGAGCCCCCGCACTGAGGGCAAAGTTCACCGTGGTTCCGGCAAAGCTTTCTCCCTGCGCCTGCCAGTTTACGAGGTCCGTGCTCCATTCGTAGACGGCGGCGACATCCTCGCGGGCCGGCTCCACGCGACGATGGGTGAAGACCCAGTCTCCCGAGTCTTTGCCGTGAGCCGTCAGGATGGTGGGATCCTGGGCCGAATTGCCGAGATAGTAGCGGAAGCCATTGGCGAGCGCGCTGCCGTAGGGCTTGGCGGTGAAACCAATGATAGCAAAGTCCGTTTCCCCCGGGTATTCCTGGTCCCTCCAGGCGTCGTAGCCGGTGAAGGACACCACGAAGCTGTGGCTGACCGGGGCCGCCTCGAGGTGGTTGGGACCGCCCGCCTGACTGGCGGTGACCGTGACCGTCCCCGCCGTAGTGAAGGTGAGGACATTGCCACCGCTGATCACGCCGGGACCGGAAGTCACGCCGAAGGTCACCGGATTGCCCGATCCTCCACCCGTGGCCGTGAGGTTGACCACCGAGGAGACCACTTGGTCGGGTATGGCCGCGAACACGATGGATTGCGCGGCCTTGGCCACGCTGAAGGTGCCACTGGCCGTCCCCTCGTAGATGGGGTCATCGATGGTGGCCACCACCGCGTAGTCTCCGGCATTCACCGGGGCCGCGGCATCGCCGTCGTAGGTCAGGATGACCGCCAGGCCGGCCGGAGTGGTTGTCGCCGAAGCCGACTGGGGCGTGCCATCATAGGTCGCGCTGAGATCCGTGAGATTCACCGTGGCCGTGGCCTTGGAGACAGAGATGCTCTGCATCACGCTGGGCGCGGCCTCGTAGTTCGCATTGCCCGCCTGCGAGGCCGTCACGCTGACAGTGCCGGCCCCTGTGAAGCTGAGCACATTGCCGGCGCCGAGCACCGCCGGACCCGAGCTGACCACGTAGGTGACCGGCTCGCCGGAGGCGCCGCCCGTGGCCGTGAGGGTCACGGTATCGGTGGTGAGCTTGTTCGGGATCGCGGGGAAGCTGATCGTCTGGGACGCCTTGGCAATGCTCAGCGTGCCCGTGGCGCTGCCCTCGTAAATGGGGTCGTTGATAGTGGCCACCACGGCGTAGTCTCCGGCCTCCTTCGGCGCCGTCGCGGACCCGTCGTAGGTGATGGCCACCGTCAGGTCCAGCGGCGTGGTCGTCGCCGTGGCGGCCTTCGCGGCGCCATCGTAGACGTGGTTCAGGCTGGCCAGAGTCACGCTGGCCGGGGCCTTGCTCACGGTGAAAGTGTGCGGCCCGGCACTGGCGGGCTTGTAGTTGGCATTGCCCGCCTGAGTGGCGGTGACGCTGACCGTGCCGGCGCCCGTGAAGCTGAGCACATTGCCTGCGCCGAGCACCGCCGGTCCGGAGTTCACGGTGAAGGCCACCGGCTCACCCGAGGCGCCCCCCGTGGCCGTGAGGGTCACGGTGTCCGTGGTGAGCTGGTCCGGAATGGCGGGGAAATCAATCACCTGCTCCGCTTTGTCGATGACCAGGCTGCCGCTGGCGGTGCCTTGGTAGATGGGATCGTCGATCGTCGCCACCACGGCATAGCTGCCCGCGGCCGTTGGCGGCGTCGCGCTGCCGTCGTAGGTGAAGTTCACCGTCAAGCCCGCCGGGGTCGTGGTCGCGCCCGCCGGCTTGGGCGTACCGTCGTAGACCTGGGCGAGATCCTTCAGCTGGATCGTGGTCGCCGCCTTGGTCACGGCAAAGGTGCGCGTCAGGTCCGCGGCGAGGTAGTTGTCGTCGCCCGCCTGAGAGGCGGTGATGGCCACGGCGCCAGCCCCAGTGAAGGTCAGGACATTGCCAGTGAGCGTTGCCGGACCGGTCGTCACCTCGAAGGTCACGGGATTGCCCGAGCCCCCGCCGGTGGCGCTCAGGTTCACGGTCGCGTCCGCCGTCTGGTCCGGAATGACGGGGAAGTTGATCGACTGAGCGGCCTTGTTGATGGTGAAAGCCCGAGTGCTGCTGCCTTGGTAGATGGCGTCATCAATCGTCGCCACCACGGCATAGCTCCCGGCGTCGGTCGGAGGCGTCGACTCCCCGTCGTAGGTGACCACCACGTTCAAGCCCGCGGGGGTGGTCGCCACCGTGACGGATTTCGGATTGCCGTCGTAGGTCTGGCTGAGGCCCGTAATGCTCACTGTGGCGCTGGCCTTGGTCACGGTGAGGCTCTGCGGCACCGAAGGCGCCGCCAGGTAATTGGCATTGCCCGCCTGCGAGGCCGTCACGGTGACACTTCCGGCGCCGGTAAAGCTCAGGGTGTTCCCCCCGCTGATGACCCCCGGTCCGCTCGTCACCGCAAAGACCACCGGCTCGCCCGAAGCTCCTCCCGTGGCCGAGAGGGTCACGGTGTCCGTCGTTAATTGGTTCGCGATGGGGGGGAAACTGAGGCTTTGCGCGGCCTTGGCAATCTCCAGGGTGCCTGTGGCACTGCCTTCATACAAGGCGTCGACGATGATGGCCTCCACGTCATAGCTCCCCGCGTTCGTCGGAGCGCTCGTGCTGCCGTCATAAGTCACCACCACGTCCAGGCCGGGAGGATCCGTAACCACGGACACCGATCGGGGGCTGCCGTCGTAGGTCTGGGAGAGTTGGTTCAGCGTCACCGTGGCAGGAAGCCGATTGAGGCGATAACGGGTGTGAATCTCGATGGAGTCGATCAGAGCCCCACTGATCGACAGGAACTGCATGGTAATCGGATCACTCAAGACCTCGGGAATGACCCCGGTCCATGTAACGCGACGATAGCTTCCTAGAGGGCCATCTTGTTGCAGAAAGACGTCCACTTCGTTTAAATCCGTCACGGTCTTCCCGAGGACAGCGAAGTCGGGACGTTCAGGGAGCCCTTCGTAGTAAACAACTTCGATGTGGAAGTCGATGAAGTAGTCGAGTCCCGACGGAGGCTCTGGGGCCACGGGGACCACGACTTGGATGTAGCCGTTGACACCCAACTCCCAAGCACCATCCCCTCCATTGATTCCCGGCGTCGTGAAGGGTTTGCTGGGATCCTGCCAGCCGCTTGAAGGCGGACTTACGGGATCGATCAAAGCTTCCGCCAGACCCAGCGGATTTGACGTCACCTCCGGGGTGGTTTCGGTCGCCGCGTCAGTGAAGTCGAAACGCTGCATCGTCGTCCCTGTCCCTCCGGACCAGGCGGGAGCGGCCAGGACTAAACTCCCCGCCAAGAGAGAGGCTAGGAAGCTGGCCACGGCAAGGAGGGCGGCCAAGAATCCATGGCGACGCTTGTTCTTCATCATGATCGTCATCGGTTGGGTCGAATGCGCTGTGGCTGTCACCAGCCGGCTGCTCCGGGGGAGTTCCCTCCCCCGGAGCGGGCCCACCAAGGGAAAAGCGGGCCAGGTTGGGTGTGATCCCTAGGCGCCTCAGGGCTGCGCAATGCCCTGCTGGTAGAAGCGGGCTTGCAGGATGTTGTAATCCGTCTGGTTTACGGAGCCATCCCCGTCGATGTCCGCCGCCACGGCGTCGGGAACGCTGCTGACCTCGTTGAGCCAGTAGAAGCGCAGGATGGCGTAGTCGAGCATGTTCACGACGTTGTCGTCATTGAGATCGCCACCGTGCAGCAGATCGGCGCCAGTGAAGGCCACGCTGCCCTGTCCATCGGCGTCGAAGCTCACCTCAAGGCGCTTGCGCAGATGGTGCTGGGGCTTCGCCGAGAGGTAGGCGGTGTTGCCATCCACATCGGGGAAGGTGAAGCTCCCGACTCCGTTTGTGAAGGTCAGGGTTTCGTTACGGGTTTCCAATACCGCCCCATTCGCCGCGCTAAAGACGAAGGTCACCTCACGAGAGAAGGGTCCAGCCGCGGCCCCTTCCAGCTCAACCGTCACCGCGAGTTGGTTCTTGTTGATCTCGATCGTGCCGAAGCTATGGCTGGCCTCGTTACCAGAGCGGTCCGTGACCGTGAAGACGACTTGATACTGACCGTTCTCCGTGGCCGAGGTCACCGGGAAGGTGAAGCCATAGACCGTGGGATCAGCGGGGTTTGCCGTCACCGCACTGACCTGCGAGGCCGTGTAGGTGCCACCGGGCCCCACCAGGGTGAGTACGGCATCCTCGTCGTCGATTCCGGCCAGGGCGTCGAAGGCCTTGAAGCCCTCGAACTGGATGGTGCCCTGCAAGGTGACCGTCTGCTTCAGATCATGACCGTCCTGCGTGAAGCTAACCCCCGTCAGATCGGTATCGATCACCGGAGCCGTGTTGTCGATGACGATCGCGCCGGTATTTGTGGTGAAGGGCGTCAGGAATGTCGGATTCGGTCCTCCCGCCGTGAGCCGGGTACCGGTGATCAGATCGTCTTCGATCGCCTTGACCCGGTAGAAGACCTGAGTCGTCCCCTCCACGTTGGGCTTGGCGGTGATTCCGAGATCCGCGATGGTTTGGTCGGCCTTCGTTCCCATGGGATTGTCGGGATCGAAGCCCAACTGGAGGCTGGCATTGTAACGCCCAATCACCAGGGAAGCATCCTGCTGGGTGATCGGAGCACCTCCATTCCCCCAGCCAGTCTCCAGACCAATGCTCCCTGCGGAGAAGTACTGGGTGTTGTAGCCCAGAAGCACCTCAGCGCCGCTGATCTCCGTTTGCAGCTTGTTCACCGAGATCGTGGTGAAGAATTCGTCACCGGATTGGATGTAGGCAACACCGTCTTTCATGGTGCGTTTTGCGTCAAGCAGCGCTAGAGGCAACTCCACCCCAAGAGGCAGGTTGTTCTGCGTGTTCGCCGCAGTGCCCACATTGGCCCAGCCATCGACCTCGGTGATGACTCCATGTGTCCCCAGATCCTGGGTAGTCACCGAATCGGCCACCACATTGTGGAAGTAACGGGCGCCGCTCGCCCCCGCAAAGGCTTGGATCTTGGCATCGCTGATGAAGTTGTCGTAGATCTCAGTGGAGCCCGACTTCACCTGGATGTCGCCATCACTGAAGACCGTCCGGGCCATAGTGAACTTGGCCCCCGACTCGACGACGAGGGTGAATCGACCGTCCGAATCCACGCTGGATCCATCGATCGTGAAGTTCCCATTCACCGTGATCGTGGCCCCGTCAGCGACGTGCACGTCGGAGACGAGAATCAAGCCGCTGGCACTAGCGATGATGTCAAGGTCGCCATTGATGTGGATCGAACCGAAGCTGTTGAAGAAGGTAAAGGTCCCTCCGAAGCTGGAGCCATCGGGGAAGGTCACCGTGCCTTCAATCACATTCAGCGTGGAACCGGGATCGAGAATGAACTGTTCTTCGACGAGCAGGTTCCCTCCCTCAACCGTCCAGGTCGATCCACCAGAGATGAGCAGGTTTTCGTAGGTCTCGGTTTCACCTTCTTCAATGGTCTGGTTCGTGAAGTTGTCAGAAGTCAC
>CAZKGI010000023.1:0-52781 GCA_964552315.1 uncultured Akkermansia sp.
CGCCCCCCAGCCCAAGATGCCAGCGGGGAACGATGGCGGCAAGGCCGGGTTCCGCATGGAATTCGATCGGAATCGGCTCGATTTTCCAGAAGTACCCCTCTAAAGTCTACGGAATTGCCTATGAAACCCGTTCTCATCCTTACGCACCTCGGCACGTTGGCAGTCGGCGCTGTCGCCGCCACTCTTCTCGTTCCCTCCCTCCGCTCCCCGAAAAATTCAGGCTCATCAGAGAACGGCGTCAGCGCCACCACCTTCACCGCCGGGGTCCCCGATGGCGGCAGCAGCGGTGATCTCAGCGTCGGCAGCCTCAGCTCCGTCAGCCTGGAGCAGTCCGGCTACCGCATGGGACGCGAGGATCCCCTCGCCGCCCTCGCCGCCGCCAAGAGTATTCCCGGACGGGAAAACCGCCAGGTCTACACCGAAGCCGTCTACACCGCCTGGGGCGAGAAGAATGGCCAGGAAGCCGTCGAGTGGGTGATGGCCAACCTCAAGGGCGTGGAGCGCGCCGACGCCCTATACTACATCGCCGACGGCTGGGGCGAGAGCGATCCCGCCGCCGCCGCCGCCTGGTTCAATGAGAACACCAGCGGCACCAACCGCGAGGATGCCATCTACGAAATTCTCGAATCCTGGGGACGCAAGGCCCCCCAGGACGCCCTCGCCTGGGCGGAGAGCCTGGACGAATACACGCGCTCCAGCGTCATGGACTCCCTCGCCTCCGGATGGGCCTCCCACGATCCCCAAGGCGCCGCCAAGGCCGCCGAGCAGCTCATGGACCATGACTTCGGCGATGAATTCGTCATGAGCATCGCCGGACAGTGGGCCAACAGCAATCCGGCCGAAGCCGCCAACTGGGCCGCCACGCTGAAGAATGAAGACGCCCGCGCCATCGCCTTCATGGAGATCGGCACCGAATGGGGCATGAGCGATCCCAGCAAGGCCGCCGCCTGGCTGGCCACTCTGCAAACGGCCGAGGACAAGAGCTACGCCGCCCTCGGCATCGCCCAGGGCTGGGCCGAGCACGATCCGGGATCCTCCCTGAAGTGGGCCGTGGCCTCGGTGGACGATCCGGAAACGCGCCTGCGCATCATCGAGGACGTCATGCTCGACTGGAGCTACACCGATCCCAGCGCCGCCGCCGAATGGCTCAACGCCCAACCCAAGGGCCCCCAAAACGACGAGGTGCTCGCCACCTTCAGCGGAGCCATCATCGACCTCGATCCCGAATCCGCCCTCACCTGGGCCTCGACCATCTCCGACGAGGCCAAGCGCAACGAGAACTTGCAATCCCTCATCGAGCAGTGGATCGCCATGGACGAGGACGAGGCGCGCGAGTGGATCTCTAAGTCCCAACTCAGCCCGGACATCAAGGCCAAGTTCGGCGGCCAGAACTGAGGCGCCGCGACCTCTCTCTATCCTCCCGGCCATCGCCATCGGCGATGCGCCGGGCCTCGTCTCGCAGGGCCCCGAGCAGCTAAGTCCCCCTAGCTAAGCGGGCCTGACCGAAGACCCGCGCCCCCGCGAGGTGGCACGCCCTGCTGGACTCGAACCAGCGACCCACGGATTAGAAATCCGTTGCTCTATCCAACTGAGCTAAGGGCGCAATGCTTGGGTAATAAGGAGTTTATGCCGTGCCGTTCAAGCGAAAATGGCCCTTGCCTTTGTAAGTCGGTTCCAAGCCGGATGCCAGGATCGAGACCCAGCGCTGATCTGCCCGAAGGCACTGTGAGGGCTTTCCTCTGACTCCTCGGGAACAGCAAAGCCGCGCTGGCGTTCCGGGATTTTTTATACCCCATCCCTAGCCTCTCCAAGGAGCCTCCAGAAGAGGGCCATGCATAGAATGGTCGCCCCCAGAATCGGAAGCCAAGTGATCAGGAACTGGAATCCAAACCCCCGCATGGCGTCTAAATTGAGACTTCGGGGAAAGTCGTCGGCGTTCCAGGCCGCGGCGACCGCGGACGTTGACCCAACAATGCCTATCAACCGCTGCCACCGCTGGGAGTCCTGCCAGATTCTCTCCCCCGTCTCGCGACAAAAACGGCCCAAGCCCAGTCCATACGCGGCAACAAGGAGCAACAGACCAAAAAGCGAACCCGCATATTGAAGGATACGAAAGACGGGAATCGGATCCCCACCCAGCAAAACAATTCCCTTCTCCAAAGCCGGAAAAAGGGAAACCGCGGTACCGGATTGATGCGTAAAGCTGTCCACGAAATTGTGGGAGAGAGCCCCCACAAGAATGGCACTCGTAATGGCGATCAGCTCTCGAAGTCCGACAGGTCTGTCCACCCTCCAACCCAGGAGGAACCGGGAATGGGGTTTGGGAAACACCCTGGCCACTCCCGCGAGGGAGAAGCACAGCAAGAAGTAGACCGCCAATCCGAGGGGAAGGGAGATACAGAGCGCTCCCAGAATCGTGTGGGCAAAAGTCGCCACGCCGAACTCGCGAATGAAGTACCCGAAGTCTGGAACCACAGAGCCGATCATCAGCCCGCAGAGAAGGTTTGGCGAAACCAGACTCCTGAAAGGAATCACGAAGCCAGCATGAGAGATCGTGAAGGGCATTTTCTCGTTCGTCTCAGAGTCGGATCACTTCGATAAAGCACTTTCCCTGCTGCCGCGAAGCAGGCGAGTTTAGAGCGGTCCAAGAACAGGTGTCCCCAGGGCAGATCCGGAGCCTATTTCTGCCCCGCGGCCTTGGGTCATCGCCTTGATCCAATCCCCATTTCTCGATTCTCCGGTATCAGGCTCCACCTTTACGATAGTCATCCCTTCGGCCATGCCCCAGAGAATACGCCATGTACCGATGGATCCCTTCCTAGAAAGGAAAGCTCCAGAACCAGAAAAAAGTCGAAGACCAGGCGGCCATCCTTGTCCCAGCCCCTTTACCTCGCCCTCGCGGTAGCGAGGCTCGCGATCAGGCTTAGAAAATCCCGTCATGTTCTCGAAATCGGGGAAGGCGATGCTGACTAAGCCGGCTCATCATTCCTCACCTCACTTAAACGCGGCAGTAAGAATGGACTCGGTCGTCTAGCGTGACGGAGAAAAGCCCATGAATCCGGCCTCCAGGAAGGCCAGGCAGACAAAGACGCGGCACCAAGCCAGCAGCGCCTCTCCGCCGACTCCCCCGCCCCCGCCTGAAATCAGGCGGGAGGCGATGAGGGACGCGAGCTCAGCCCTCGTCGCTGGAGCTGACTTCGACGGTGTCGTCGGCGGGGCTGTCGGTGCTGTCGACCCGGAAGGTGAGGCCTTTCTCGTCCTTCTTGTGGGTGATCTTGACCGTCTGGCCCGGCTTGACGTCGCCCCGGAGGAGATGCTCGGCGAGGGGATCCTCGATGTGCCGCTCCACGGCCCGGCGCATGGGACGGGCCCCGTAGTTGGGGTCGTATCCCTGCTCAATGAGGAACTCCTTGGCCTTTTTGTCGAGCTTGAGATGGATGTTCTTGGCGGCGAGGCGCTGCAGAACGGTGTCAATCTCGAGGTCGACGATCTTGACGAGGTTTTCCCGGTCGAGCACGTGGAAGACAATCTTCTCGTCGAGGCGGTTGAGGAACTCCGGCTTGAAGGCCTCCTTGGCCCGCTCGAGGATCTTGTCCCGCATGCTCTCGTAGTTTTCGTCGCCTCCGCCCATCGCGCCGAAGCCCAGAGTGACCTGGCGCTTGATGACGTCGGCCCCCACGTTGGATGTGAGGATGATGATGGTGTTGCGGAAGTCGATCTTGCGTCCCAGCGAATCGGTGATCATGCCCTCCTCCAAGATTTGAAGGAGCAGGTTCATGACGTCCGGGTGGGCCTTCTCGATCTCGTCAAAGAGCACCACGGAGTAGGGCCGTCGGCGCACCGCCTCGGAGAGCTGACCGCCCTCCTCATAACCGACGTAACCCGGAGGCGAGCCGATGAGGCGACTGCTGGTGAACTTCTCCATGTACTCCGACATGTCGATCTGGATGAGAGCATCCTTGTCGCCGAACATGAACTCGGCCAGGTTGCGGGCCAGGTATGTCTTGCCCACCCCGGTGGGGCCGAGGAAAATGAAGGAACCGATGGGACGTCGGGGATCCTTGAGGTCGGCACGGCTGCGGCGCAGGGCGCGGGAAATGGCCACGACCGCCTCGTCCTGGCCGATGACGCGGCCCTTGAGCTCCTCCTCCATCTTGAGGAGTTTTTCGGTCTCCTTCTCCTCCATGCGCTGCAGGGGGACGCCGGTCCACTTGGCGACGACGGTCATGATGTCGTCCTCGTCGACAGTGACGATTTTCTCCTCGTTGTTGGCACGCCATTCCGCGAGGGTGTCCTCGACCTCCTGACGCTTGTTCTTCTCGCGGTCGCGGAGAGCGGCGGCGTTCTCGAAGTCCTGATTCTTGATGGCGGCCTCCTTCTCGGCGACGATGGCCTCGATTTCGGCCTCGAGCTCCTTGATCTGGGGCGGGCGAGTCATCGAGGCAATGCGGGCCCGGGCCCCGGCCTCGTCGAGAATGTCGATGGCCTTGTCGGGCAGGAAGCGCCCGGTGAGGTAACGCGCCGAAAGGCGCACGCAAGCCTCGATGGCCTCGTCGGTGTAGCGCGCCTTGTGGTGCGATTCATACTTCGAGCGCAGCCCCTGCAGGATGAGAATGGCGTCCTCGACGCTGGGCTCCTCGACCTTGACCTGTTGGAAACGGCGCTCCAGGGCGGCGTCCTTCTCGATGAACTTGCGATATTCGTTCATCGTCGTGGCCCCGATGCACTGCAGCTCGCCGCGGCTGAGGGCCGGCTTGATGATGTTCGAGGCATCCATGGCCCCTTCCGCCGAACCGGCGCCGACGATGGTGTGCAACTCGTCGATAAAGAGGATGACGTTCTTGGACCGCTTGATTTCGTCCATGACCGCCTTGATGCGCTCCTCGAATTGGCCGCGGTACTTGGTACCGGCGACCATCAGGGCGAGATCCAGAGTGATGACCTTCTTGTCGCGGAGCAGCTCGGGGACGTTGCCCGAGGCGATCTCCTGGGCGAGGCCCTCGGCGATGGCGGTCTTGCCCACGCCGGCCTCCCCGATGAGGACGGGGTTGTTCTTGGTGCGGCGGCAGAGAATCTGGATGACACGCTCGATCTCGCTGCTGCGACCGATGACGGGGTCGAGCTCGCCGTTGTTGGCGAGTTCGGTCAGGTCGCGTCCGAAGGCCTTCAGCGCCGGAGTCTTACCCTCCTTGCGCGTGCCCACGCCGGATTCCTCGAATTCGCCCTCGTCGTCGTCGCCGCCCGCGAAGTTCGGGTCGAGCTCGCGCAGGATCTCGTTGCGGGTGCGCTCGATGTCAATTTCCAGGTCCTTGAGGACGCGGGCGGCCACGCCGTCGCCTTCGCGGAGCAGGCCGAGCAGGATGTGCTCGGTGCCCACGTAGCTGTGGTTGAGGGCCTTGGCCTCCTTGCCGGCGAGGGCCAGCACCTTCTTCACCCGAGGGGTGTAAGGGATGTTGCCGACCTTCTTGGTCTCGGGGCCGTTGCCCACCTGCTTCTCCACGGCGAGCCGGACCGTTTCGAGGTCCAGGTTCATCTTCTGGAGGACGTTGACGGCGACACCCTGCCCGAGCTTGATGAGGCCCAGCAGGAGATGCTCGGTCCCCACGTAGTTGTGATTGAAGCGGTCCGCCTCCTTGCGCGCAAGGGCCAGGACCTGTTGAGCTCTGGGGGTGAAATTATTCATCGTCGTTGTCCCTGTCGGTCAATATACTTCGGAAATCCGGCGGCGTCAGCCCATTTAAGCTTCTGCGGATGATGTCGGCACGCAAAATGTCCCTTTCCTCGGGGGAAAGTTTGCACTTCGCGCTGATCTGTAGGTGGGCGGGCTGGATCTCCGTCAGCAGCACGGTGATGGTTTCGCGCTCCTCTTCAGGGATGAAACCCAGGTCGCAGCCGAGGCGAATCATGGAGAGGTGGTTGAGAGCCTCCTTCGAGGAAATGATGTGGGCGTACTTCAGCACCGCGTAAGCGCGCCCGATCTGGTCGCGCATCATCGTGGGGCGATCCTCGAGGATCTTCATGCGCGCGTTCTTCTCGTTGGCGATCAACTGGGAAATGACGCGGTCGAGATGGGCGATGATGTCCTCCTCGCGGCTGCCGAGGGTGTTCTGGTTGGAAATCTGGAACAGGTTGGCCAGGGCCTCGGTGCCCTCGCCGTAGAGCCCGCGCACGGCCAGTCCAATCTTGTTGGCGCCCTGGATGGTCTGGTTGATCTGCTCCGCCAGGACGAGGCCGGGCAGGTGGAGCATCGCCGAAGCCCGCATGCCGGTGCCCAGGTTGGTGGGGCAGGCGGTCAAGTAGCCGTAGTTTCGGTCAAAGGCGTAGGGCAGGTCGTCCTCGAGCTCGCTGTCGATCTGGTCGAGCGACTGGTAGGCGGAGAGGAGCTGCAGGCCCGGCCGGATCGCCTGCATGCGGAGGTGGTCCTCCTCGTTGACCATCACGCTGATGGTCTGCTTGCGGTTCATGACCGTGGCGCAGCCCGGGCCCTTGGCGGCGTGCTCCCGACTGATGAGGTGGCGCTCCACGAGGACTTGCTTCTCGATGGCCGAGAGCTGGGTCATCTCCTCGGAAAAGGAGTCCTTCATTTCGGCGAGCTCCTCGAGGGCGGGGCGCACCTTGTCCATCACCCGGAGGCGATCCTCCTTCTTGGCCCAGCCGGGGAAGGGATGGCCGGCGAGATTGCGGGCGAGGCGGACGCGGCTGGTCATGACGATGTCATTTTCCGGGCCAGAGGTCCGCATCCATTCGGCCGGTCTCTTCAGTAGGGTGGAAAAGCGCATGTTGCGTCAGGGGTGGGCCCCCCACGAGATCGCGGGGAGGAACGCCGTCACAAGGGAAAGAAATTTCAAATTCAAATCAGGAGTCGCCCAGAAGGGCTTCGAGGCGGGAGATGGCATCGCGTAGGCGGGCGGCCTCCTCGTAATCTTCATCCTCGACCGACTTCGACAGCGCCTGTTTCAATTCGCTCAATCGTACGCGCGGATTTGGCTCCTCGCTGGCGGGCGGCGTCGAGGCGGAAATCCGGTCGGCGGGATGGGGAAGGCTCGCGGGCACCTTGCCGACGTGGCGAGTGTGTTTGTGCATGGCCTCGAGGAGACTCTCGAGCCCTTCGTCGAAGACGTAGTAGCATTCCGCGCAACCAAAGCGGCCGGTCTTCTTGAAGTCGGTCTGGGTGAATCCGCAGCTGCCGCAGACGAGCTCGTGCTTGCCCACGCCGCTGACCTCAATGAGCGTCTGCTTGCCCATGCCCTCGAGCATGTCGGCCAAGGCGAAGCCGGTGGGGTCGGTGACGCCCTTCTCGTCAGCACAGCTCTTGCAGAGGTTCACCTTCTGCAGTTTCCCTTCGGCCATTTGGCTGAAGAAAATGGTCGCTTTTTGGCTCTGGCAGATGTCGCAGTTCATGGGCATTGCGGAGGGAGCCGCTCCGGCCCATGAGCCGGCGCTGCGGCACCCTTGGCAAACTTACGACATGGAGGCCGTTTCGTAAATCGGCGTCCCCGTCGTTTGCACAAGATTTCGGAAATCGGCAATGAGCCGACGCGTGATCGGGCCGGGCTCGCCCGTGCCGATGATGCGCTTGTCGTATTCCGCCACGGGCACCACTTCGGCCGCCGTGCCGGTGAGGAAGACCTCGTCCGCGGTGTAGAGGTCGTAGCGGGTCAGCTCGACCTCGCGGAGTTCCAGTCCCGCGGCGGCGACCAGCTCGATGACCACCCCGCGGGTGATGCCGTAGAGCGAACCCGAGGCCACCGTGGGGGTATAGACGATGCCCTTCTTCACCAGGAAGATGTTGTCGCCGGTGCATTCCGCCACGTAGCCCGCGGCGTTGAGCATGACGCCCTCCTCGGCGCCCGCGGCCATGGCCTCGACCTTGGCCATGACGTTGCTCAGGTAATTGAGCGACTTCACCGCCGGGGAAAGAGCGTCGTGGTTGGGACGTCGCGTCGCGCAGGTCGCGAGGACGAGGCCCTTTTCGTATTTCTCCTCCGGGTAGAGGGAAATGGTCGAGGCAATGACGATGATGGAGGCCCGCTGACAGTGGTAGGGGCTGAGGCCGAGGGAGCCAACTCCGCGGGTCACGAGGAGGCGGATGTAGCCGTCGTGCAGGTCGTTGCGGCGGATTGTCTCCAGCGTCGCCTCGATGACTTCCTCCCGGGTCGCGGGGATGTCGAGATGGATCGCCTTGGCGGAATCGAAGAGGCGCTCGATGTGCTCCTCGAGGCGGAAGACCCGGTCATTGTAAAAGCGGATGCCTTCGAAAACGCCGTCGCCATAGAGGAGTCCGTGGTCGAAGACGGAAATCTTGGCGTCCTCCTTGGAAAAAAATTGGCCGTCGATGTAGATCTGGAGGGATGGGGCGCTCATGAGCTGGGAAGTCGGAAACCCGCTACCTTGGCCGATGGATCGGGGAAAGCAAGCATTTCGAACCCCCGCGGACAGGAAACGCGCCATTGAAAAGCCCTCCCGCCGGCGCTAGGTCTAGGCATGGCCTCCCGCGATCTGCCCCGTCGAGTGTTTCTGCAGCAAGGTGTCCTCGTCATGGCCGGACTGGGCCTGCGCTCCATCTCCGCGCAGGCGGGAGAAAGCGCTCCCCTGCTCCGCATCGGCCTGCTCACCGACCTGCACTATGCGGACAAGGAAACCGCCGGGCGGCGTCACTACCGCGACACCCTCGGCAAGCTGGACGAGGCCGTGGCTCACTACAACGGGACCGAGACCCACTTCGTCGTCGAATTGGGCGACTTCATCGACCGGGCGGAGGCGATCGAGACGGAAGTCAGCTGGCTGCAGCGAGTCGAGTCGCACTATGCACAACTGCGCTGTCCGCGGCACTACGTACTCGGCAACCACTGCGTCGACACCCTGACCAAGGCCGAGTTCGCCCAAGCCTGCGGCGCCTCGGAAAGCCCGCACTACAGCTTTGTGGAAAAGGGGCATCGCTTTGTCATCCTCGACGCCTGCTACCGCGAGGATGGCACCCCCTACCAGCGCCGCAATTTCCACTGGCAGGACAGCATCATTCCCGCCGAGGAACTGCGCTGGCTGGAGAGCGAACTGGCCGCCTCGAGCGAGCCGGTGATCGTCTTCGCCCACCAGCGGCTCGACGAGGAAAAGAACCACACCGTCCGCAACGCGGCGGCGGTGCGCCAGGTGCTGGAAAAGTCCGGCCGCGTCGTCGCCGTCTTCCAAGGGCATTCGCACAAGAATGACTACCAGCAAATCGCCGGCATCCACTACACCACCCTCGCCGCCATGATCGAGGGCCCGGCACCCGAAAACAATGCCTTTGCCCAGCTCGACCTGCACGCCGACGGCAGCCTGCACCTGCGCGGCTTCCACGTGCAGGCCTCCCGCGAGCTCACCCGCTGATTTCCCCCTTCCCGACTCCACATGTCATCCCTGTTGCGCCAACTGGTGGAGGAACACGGCGAGGAAGTCTCCGGACGCATCGCCGCCCGCCTCGGCATCCCCCGGGAACAGGCTGCCCAAGCTCTGCCCGCCGCCGCCGCGGTGGTGCTGGAGCGCTTCGACCCTACCCGACCCTCGGCCCCCGCCGGATCGGAAAGTTCCAACGCGACGCCCCCCGGGACGACAAGTGCCGGCTCGCTAGACCAGGTCCTCGGCGGCACGGGAGAACAAGTCAGCGAGCAGCTTGGCGAGCGCCTCGGCATATCCACCGAGCAGGCGGCCCAGCTCGTGCCCATCCTGCTCCCCGTGATCCTGGGCTTCCTGGTGCGGCGGGTCCCCTATGGCGGAGCCGCCCTTTCCCTGCTGAGCACCACGGTGCAGCACCAGGGCTATGGCTCGCTCGAGGAGATCGCCACCCGGCTCGTGCAAAGGCTCCTGCCGGCCCCGGGAAGGCCCGGCCAGCCCGCCCCCAGCCTGGCCACCCGCCTCGGCCGACTGGCGGGAAAGTGGTTCCCCAGTCAGCCGGATTGATTACTCTGGCAGAGCCGCAAAACAGGGTCGTTTCGGCGATGCCTTGAATCGGCGTACATCACCCTGCTCGGGAATTCGCCACATGCGTACCCGACATCGCCTCGAACGCCCCCGGGATTTCCCTCTGACTCTCCTGCGCCTCAAGGTCAGCCTAAAGCCCTGAAGGTTGCGGCGGACCGGAAAGAGGATCGGGAAAAAGCGGCTGCAAGACGGGCCGGGAGGGGATACACTCCCGGCCACCTCAATCCCGACCATGTCCGAACGACGCAAGCAATTTCCCTTCGACGAGTTTGAGCCCAAGTGGCAGTCCCGCTGGGAGGCAGATAAGACCTTCTCCGTGCCCAACCCCGGCGACCCCGGCTTTGACGCCTCCAAGCCGAAGTACTTCGTCCTGGACATGTTCCCCTACCCCAGCGGGGCGGGGCTGCACGTCGGGCATCCCGAGGGCTACACCGCCACGGACATCATCGCCCGCTACCGGCGCCGCAAGGGGGACAACGTGCTGCACCCCATGGGTTGGGATGCCTTCGGTCTGCCCGCGGAGGAACACGCCCGCAAGACCGGCGAGCATCCCCGCATCAACACCGAGAACAACATCAACAATTTCCGTCGCCAGCTGAAGCGCCTCGGCTTCGCCTACGACTGGGACCGCGAAGTCAACACCACCGATCCCGACTACGTCCGCTGGACCCAGTGGATCTTCCTGCAGCTCTACCACAGCTACTTTGACGAAAGCACCCAGAAGGCACGGCCCATCGCCGAGCTGGAGGCCCAGGGCCTCTCCCGCGAGGAGATCGACGCGAAGCGACTCGCCTATGTCGCCGAAGCCCCGGTGAACTGGTCCCCGGAACTCGGCACCGTGCTGGCCAACGAGGAGGTGGAGGAATGGCGCGGCAAGGGCCACACCGTGGAACGGCGCCCCCTGAAGCAGTGGATGCTGCGCATCACCGCCTACGCCCAGCGGCTCATCGACGACCTCGAGGGTCTCGACTGGCCCGAGGGCATCAAGCTGCTGCAGAAAAACTGGATCGGCCGTAGCGAGGGCGCGGAGGTCGACTTCACCGTCGGCGGCGAAACCGTGCGGGTTTTCACCACCCGACCCGACACCCTTTTCGGCGCGACCTACATGGTCCTCGCCCCAGAGCACCCCCTCGTCGACAAGATCACCACTGCCGAGCAGAGGGAGGCCGTCGAGGCCTACCGCAAGGCCTGCGCCACCAAGTCCGACCTCGAGCGCACCGACCTCGCCAAGGAGAAGACCGGCGTCGCCACCGGCGGCACCGCGACCAATCCGGTCAACGGCCAGGAGATCCCCGTGTGGATCGCCGACTACGTCATGATGAGCTACGGGACCGGAGCCATCATGGCCGTGCCCGCGCACGACGAGCGCGACTTCGCCTTTGCCCAAACCTTCGGCCTGCCGGTCATCGAGGTGGTCCAGGCGCCGGAAGAGAACGAGGAAGCCTGTTTCAGCGGCGAGGGCATCGCCATCAACTCGGGTTTCCTCGACGGCCTCAGCACCCCCGCCGCCAAGGAAAAGATCATCGCCTGGCTGGAGGAGAAGGGCCTTGGCCAGCGCAAGGTCAACTTCAAGCTGCGCGACTGGCTCTTCTCGCGCCAGCGCTACTGGGGCGAGCCCTTCCCCATCGTCTGGAAGGACGGCCACCACGAGGCCATCCCCGAATCCGAGCTGCCCCTGCTGGCGCCGGAGCTGGAGGACTACAAGCCCAGCGGCAGTCCCGAGCCGCTCCTGTCCAAGGCCACCGCCTGGGTCGATCTCGGCAACGGGGTCACCCGTGAGACCAACACCATGCCGCAGTGGGCGGGGTCCTGCTGGTACTACCTGCGCTATTGTGACGCCCGCAACGAGGAGCGCTTTCTCAGCCGCGAGGCCGAGGCCTACTGGCTGGGCAAAAACGGCAAGTCGGGCGGGGTCGACCTCTACGTCGGCGGCACGGAACACGCCGTGCTGCACCTGCTCTACGCCCGCTTCTGGCACAAGGTCCTCTACGACCTAGGCCATCTCTCCACGCCCGAACCCTTCCAGAAACTGGTCAACCAGGGCCTCATCCTCGGCGAGGACGGGCAGAAGATGTCCAAGTCGCGCGGCAACGTGGTCAATCCCGACGACGTCGTCGCCGAATACGGGGCGGATTCCCTGCGCCTCTACGAGATGTTCATGGGCCCACTCGAGCAGGTCAAGCCCTGGTCGATGAAGGGCGTCGAGGGCGTCTACCGCTTCCTCGCCCGCGTCTGGCGCCTCGTCATGGAGACGAATCAGGAAGGGGACTGGGTGCCCAATGCCAAGCTCGCCGAAATCGAGGCCGACAAGGGCACCGACAAGGTCGTCCACGCCACCATCAAGAAGGTCGGCGAGGACATCGAGTCCATGAGCTTCAACACCGCTATTTCGCAGATGATGGTCTGCACCAATGAGCTGACCAAATTGGACCGCGTGCCCGTCACGGCGGTGTCCACCTTGCTGCAGGTCCTCAATCCCTTTGCCCCGCACCTCAGCGAGGAGCTCAACGAGGTCCTCACCTGCCACTTCCCCAGCCTGGAGAAGGGCGAGCTGGCGAACCGTCCCTGGCCCAGCTACGATCCCGCCAAGCTCATCGAGGATGAGGTGGAAATCGTCCTGCAGGTGAACGGCAAGGTGCGCGACAAGCTCTTCGTCGCCCGCGAGGCGACGCAGGCGGAAGTCGAGACCCTGGCCCTGGCCAGTGAAAAGGTGAAGGCCTTCATCGACGGCCTGACCATCCGCAAGGTCATCGTGGTGCCGGGACGCCTCGTCAACGTGGTGGCGAACTGAGGCTTGATTCGGCCAGTGCTTCCCCCTTGGCAAGCCCCGGCGATTCCCTCTAGGATCCCGCATGTTTCCGATGAAGCGCTTCCTTGCTCCCTCCCTCTGGCTGCTCGGCACGGCCGGGGCCGGTCTTGTGGCCGGCCCGCTCGCGGCCCAGAATTTTGTCGATCCGGCCCCGCCCCAGGCTCAGGAGCCGCCCGCCGAGGTCAAGTTGGAGCCCCAGGACTTTCCCGGGCGGACCTTCCACGCACCGCCCAAGGCCCTTTCCCCCGAGGCAGTCACCGCGGACTGGCCGCGCTTTCTCGGGCCCAAGGACAACGCCACCACGCCCGAGACGCACTTGGTCGAGCGCTTTCCCGAAGGAGGCCTGCCCATTGTCTGGGAAATGGAAAAGGGCAACAGTTACACCTCTCCGGTCATCGCCGAGGGCAAACTGGTGGTCTTCAACCGCTTCGATGACGAGGAGGTCATCCAAGCGCTGCATCCCGAGGACGGCCGGCAATATTGGGAGCATCGCTACCCGGTCGAGTACACGGACCGCTACGGCTTCAACAACGGGCCGCGCTCCAGCGCTGTGATCGGCGAGGGCAAGGTCGTCACCCTCGGAGCGGCCAGCACGCTGACCTGCCTGGACCTGGCCTCGGGCACCCTGCTCTGGCAACGCCAGCTCGCCCAGGAGTTCCAGCGCCTCCCCTACTTCTTCGGCCACGGCTGCGCGCCTCTCATCCACCGCGGCAAAGTCATCGTCCCCCTCGGTACCGTCGACGGTCTCTCCGTGGCCGCCTTCGACTTGCAGAGCGGCAAGCTCGCCTGGGGAACCCGGCACGAATGGCAGGCGAGCTATGCCTCGCCCATCATCGCCACCCTACAAGGCTCGGAACGCCTCCTCGTCTTCGCCGGCGACGACAGCCGTCCGCCCAGCGGCGGGCTCATGTGCATCGATCCGGAGAACGGCGAGCTCTTCGACACCTTCCCCTGGCGCCCGGATAAGTACGAGAGCGTCAACGGCTCCACCCCCGTCGCCGTCGGCGGAGACCGGGTCTTCATCTCCACGTCCTACGGCAAGGGCTCGGTGATGCTCCAGCTCGACGAGACGCTGAAGTGGAAGGAGCTGTGGCGGAACGAGGACTTTGGCCTGCACTGGACCACCGCCCTCCAGCTCGGCGACAACCTCTACGGCTTCCAGGGCCGCAACGAGCCCGACGCCTGGCTCGCTGGCGTCTCCGTGGCAAGCGGCAAGGAGCTCTGGCGCGCCGATCCGGAATTCCTCGTGTCCGGTCCGGCCTCTGCCAACAGCCGCCGCGGCGGCGGCGGGCGCCGCGACTACCGCATGAAGTATTTCCGCGGCAGCCTGTTCCAGGCCGACAACCGCATCTGGACCCTGGGCGAATTCGGCACGCTGGGCCTCGTCCGCCTCAGTCCGGAGGGCTTCGAGGAAATCGACCGCATCCAGCTCTTCGTGGCCCGCGCCACCTGGTCCCTGCCGGTCATTCACCGTGGCCTGCTCTACATCGCCCAGCACGAAACCGACCTCGAGGGACACCCGCCCCGGCTGGTCTGCTACGATTTCCGGCGCTGATTCCCTTTCCCGCCCCATCCCTCTGCGCGATGAAAGCCGCTACCTTTCTCCTCGCCCTCGCCAGTTTCACCCTCGCTCCGCTCGGAGCCCAGGAGTCCGCCGGAACGAATTTCACGCCGCCCCGTTGCGAGCTTCTGCCCCTGCCGGACCGGCAGGTCGCCTTCCTGCACGAGGGCGTGGAAAAGACACGTTGGCACTTCGGCGAAGGCTCCTCGGTGCCCTTTTTCTATCCCTTCCTCGGCCCGTCCGGCGTCTCCCTGACTCGCATGGGACATCCCGGCGCCCCGGACCACGACCACCACCGCTCCATCTGGTTCGCCCATGCCAAGGTGGAAGGCGTCAATTTCTGGGCCGACCAGGGCGGACCGCGCATCCGGCAAAAGACCTGGCTGGCCTACGAGGACGGCGCAGAGGAGGCCCGCCTGGCGGTGCGCCTCGCCTGGCTCGACACAGCGGGCGCGGAGCTCCTCGAGCAGGAACTCGTGGCCGCCTCCCTCCCAGGCGAGGGCGGCGAACAGTTTCTCGAGCTGCAGATCACCTTCCGCCCCGGCGCGGGCCGACAGAGCGTCGTGCTGGAGAAGACCAACTTCGGCCCGCTCGCCGTGCGCGTCGCCAAATCGATCAGCGCGATCTTCGGGGGAGGCCAGCTCACCAACAGCGAAGGCCAGGTGGGGGAGCCCGCCCTCTTTGAAAAGCGCGCTGCCTGGATGGACTACAGCGGCCCCGTCGTCCCGGGCACGGGCCCCGAGCGACGCCCCGTGAGGGAGGGGATCACTTACTTTGACCATCCTGCCAACCCCCGCTATCCCAGCTACTGGCACGTGCGCAGCGATGGCTGGATGGGCGCGGCCTTTTGCCACGCCGAGGACTATGCCATCACGGCGGAGTCGCCCCTGGTGCTGCGCTACCTGCTCCACGCCCACGCCGGGGACCTGAATCCGGAGCGCGCCGCCGCCACGGCCGCGGCCTTCGGCCAGCGTCCGGGATTTGTCGTAGAGAAGTCCCGCCAATCCGGTCGCCAATTCGAGGTGCGACGTCAGGCCGTCGCCCCCTGAAGAGCTCGTCTTCGAGGATTCACGCGGTCGTGGTCAGCTTCAGGCCGACGATCCCGGCGACGATGAGGGCCACACTGAAAAGGCGGGCCAGGTTGGCTGGCTCGCCAAAAAGCAGGATGCCCAAGACCACGGTGCCGACGGCGCCAACCCCGACCCAGACGCTGTAGGCCGTGCCCACGGGGAGGACCTTCATCGCCACGCCGAGCAGCCAGAAGCTGATCGCCATGGTCACAAGGGTGCCGACGCTGGGCCAAAGTCGGGTAAAGCCCTCCGAATATTTCATCCCGATTGCCCAAACGACTTCCAGCAGTCCGGCAATGAAGAGGAGAATCCAAGCCATAGAGTGATTTCTATTCCGCAGGGCCGTCCCTGATTGCCTGTCGGAGGCGGGGTCGTCCCCGTCCCGCTTGGCGCCACCGCTGGCATCCCAGAGGATCCCGCCAGCCAAGGGGGCCACGGAAAGGCATTCCCCGCCATTTTCAACCCGAATCCCGGCCAGCTGCCCAGACCGAGCCACCACCACCCCAATAGAGGGACAGACAATCTATTGGGGGAAGAACTGGTGTTCCCTGAGGATCAAAGGCTTGGATTGGAAAAGCGGAATCGGTGTCCTTGGCGGGGATCGCATAGAGGGACAGACAATCTGTGAGGGACTGGGGGAAACGGCCCACTTTCAAATGCCCTTGATCCCTCGGAGCGCTGTGCCAGAATGCCCGCTTCCCTGCGATGTCCGAGCATTTCCGAGCCTTTTCCTTTGTCGATCGCCTCCTCTCCGACGAGGTCGGTCGACACGTCCGCGGTGTCTACCACGTCCCCGCGCATCTGGAGGCCTTTCCGACCACCCTGGTCACGGAGGCCATCGGCCAGCTCGCCGCCTGGTCAGCCATGGCGGCCACGGGTTTCGAGGTGCGTCCGGTCGCCGGCATCGCCGGTCGGGTCGAGTTCTCCGGCGGGGTGCGCCCCGGCGATTGCCTGGTGCTGGAGGCCCACCTCGGCAAGGCCGACCGGGAAGCGGTCAGCTACGACGGCTTTGCCCGCGTCGGGGAGACCACCGTGGTGCGCCTGCTCGACACGCTCGGGCCCATGGTGCCCATGGCCGATTTCGACGATCCCGCGGCCGTGCGCGCCCGCTACGAACGCCTCTGCGGCGAGGGCGCCGAGCTCCACGTCTTCGACGGCGTGCCCGAGATGGCCGTGGTGCCCGGTGAGGGCGTCCCCGGCGAATGGGCCGAGGGCCAATTCCAGGTGCCCGAATCCGCCCCCTTCTTCGGCGACCACTTCCCCCGTCGCCCCGTCTTCCCGGGCACCCTGCTGATGCAGCAAAAGCTCGCCTTTGCCCGCCGACTGGTGAACGGCGGCAGCGATGAGGCGGGCTGGGAAATCGCCGCCGCCAGCGACGTGAAGCTGCGCAGTTTCATGCCTCCGGGCGAGTGCCTCGAGGTGAAAGCCGAGGTGGAATCGCGTGACGAGGCCTTGGTCCGTGCTATCGTGACCACCCGCAAGGGCAAGCGACTCAACAGCAGCGCCCGCTTCGAATTCGTCCGCACCGCCTCACTGCCGTGAAATCCCAACGCAGAATCGCCGTCACCGGCCTTGGACTCGTCACCCCCGTGGGCAACGATGTCGCCACGACCTGGTCCGCCCTCCTTGAGGGGCGCAGCGGGGCGGCGCCGATCACCAGTTTTGACGCTAGCGGCTTCTCCACGACCTTCGGGGCCGAGGTGAAGGGCTTTGACCCCGAGCGGGCCATCCCCAACCGGAAACTTCTCAAGTACGCCTCCAAGTCGCATCGCTTTGCCCTGGCGGCGGCCAACCAGGCCTTGGAGGACGCCGGCATCGCCCCCACCGAAGCCGACTCGACCCGCTGGGGTCTCGCTGTGGGCGCCGGTATGCTCTCGGTGGACTACGCCGACCTCGAGGTTGTGCACCGGCACGCTGCCCCGGATGGAAACTTCAACGCCGACGGCCTGCTCCACCCCGACTTTCCCGGCAATCCCCTCGCCTTCTGCCGCTGGCAAGCCAACGCCGGACAGGCCCTGCTGACCAAGCAGTTCGGCATCCGCGGCTACGCTAGCTCGGTCCACACCGCCTGCGCTTCGGGTGGCCAAGCCATCGGCACGGCCCTGAAAGTGATGCGGCGCGGCCAGTGCGACTACATGCTCGCGGGCGGCTTCGATTCCATGCTGAACCCGCTCGGCATTTCCGGTTTCTGCCTGCTCGGGGCGCTCTCCACGGACAACGACAATCCGAGCGGGGCGAGCCGTCCCTTCGATGCCACCCGCAATGGCTTCGTGCTCGGCGAGGGCGCCGGCTTTCTCGTCCTCGAGGACTGGGAGCGGGCCCGATCGCGCGGGGCCAAGATCTACGCCGAGCTCGCCGGCGACGGCAACTCCCTGAGCTGTTACCGCATCACCGATTCGCCCCCAGACGGCGATGGCCCCATTCAGGCGATCCGCCAGGCCCTCGCAGACGCCGGCATCGGTCCCGAGGCCATTGACTACGTCAACGCCCACGGCACCTCCACCCAGATGAACGACCGCAGCGAATGCGCCGCCCTCAAAACGGTCTTTGCCGATCGCATCGAGGAGGTGCGCGTCAGCTCCACGAAGAGCTCCATGGGCCACCTCATCGCCGCGGCCGGGGCCGTGGAGGCGGCGGTCTGCTGCCTCGCCATCCGCGAAGGCGTCGCCCCGGTCAACGCCAACCACACCGTTCCCGATCCCGACTGCGACGTGAACCTCGTCCTGGGGGCACCGGCCAAGATGAAGATCCGCGCGGCCTTGTCGAATTCCCTCGGGTTCGGCGGATCGAACAGCTCGCTGGTCTTCCGCAATCCGGAGGATGTAGACTGAGCGGCCAGCTCCATTCCCCCCCTGACATCGCCACCAAGCGCACCCTGAGGCCCCTCCAATCCCCCTTCTTCCCCTCCTCCACCTTCCGCCCCCAGCTCTCCCCTCGATGAACGACACCTCCGACCCTATCGTCTTCACCGGCAGCGGACTCGTCTGCGGCGCGGGCGGCACTGTCGCCGAAGTCTGGGACCATCTCGAGCGCGGCGAGACCGCGGTCCGCCCCTTCACCCAGTTCGATCCGGGCAACTGGCCCGTCCAGCTGGCCTCGGAGGTGCCACTGAGTCCGCGCGAGCTCGTCAGCGACCGCAAGCTTCACAAGACCATTTCCCGCACCGACCTCTTCGGCATCTACGCCGCCGAGCAGGCCCTCGCCGATTCCGGGCTGCCCGCCCATCGCGACCAATTGCCCGAGTTAGAACAAGCGGCTTGGAACGACCGCACCGGACTCATCGTCGGCACCGGCGGAGGAAACTACTGCAGCAACTACGACTTCCTCCCGCTCATGACCGAGGCCGCGGCCTCGGGGGAAGCCCCCCTGCGCCACTTCGGCCGCGAGCTCGGCAACCAGGTCTCACCCATGTGGCTGCTGCGCAACCTGCCCAACAACGTGCTCTGCCACGTCGGCATCCGCGGCCAGTACAAGGGCACCAATGCCTGCATCACCAACCAGTGCGCCAGCGGCATCCTTGCCGTGGCAGAAGCTGCCTGCGCCATCCGCAACGGCGAGGCCGATCGCGCCGCCGCGGTGGGACACGACTCCCCCTTCGAACCGGAGATGCTCTACTACTATCACAAGCTCGGGCTGATCTCCGGACAGGCGCCCCGCCCCTTTGACGCCCACCGCGACGGCACGGTCTTCGGCGAGGGCGCGGCCGCCCTGACGCTGGAGCGCCGCCGCGAGGCCGAAGCCCGTGGGGCCAGCATCCTCGGGGAATTCCTTGGCTTTGGCTGCTGCAACGAGGCTGCCGGCATTCTCGAGCTCGCCGGAGACGGCAACGGCGTCACCCGTGCCGTCACCGAGGCCCTCGAGGCCGCCGGCCTGGGCATCGAGGAGATCGGCTTCATCTGTGCCCATGGAAACGGCAACCAGGCCTCGGACCACACCGAGGCCCTGGGTCTGCAGCGCGTCTTTGGCGAGCAAATGCCTCCGGTGACCGCTTTCAAGTGGGCCTACGGCCACCTCATCGCCGCCTCGGGCATCATCGACCTGGTCCTCACGCTCGAGGCCCTGCGGCGCGGCGTGGTGCCCGGCATCGCCACCCTGCAACAGGCCGACCCCGCGCTGGGAAGCTTCCCTGTCTCGCGCCGCGCCGTGGCGCCGCGCCAGCGCACTGGCCTGGTGGTCTGCCGCGGCTTTGGCGGCATGAACGTGGCCGTGGTGGTCCGGGCGGCCTGAACCTCAAGGCCGCCCCTCACCCAGGACATCAATAGTTGAGCGGCTGCAGGGCCTTGGGCAGGAACTGCCCCTTGTGGCGAATCAGCTCGCCGTCGAAGCGAATGTCCCCGCCCCCGTATTCGGGACGCTGGATGTTGACGAGGTCCCAGTGCACCGAGCTGCGATTGCCGTTGTCCGCCACTTCGTAGGCCTGACCGGGCGTGAAGTGGAAGCTGCCCGCGATCTTCTCGTCGAAGAGGATGTCGCGCATGGGCTCCTTGATCTCCGGATTGAAGCCAATGGCAAACTCGCCGATGTAGCGGGCGCCCTCGTCGGTGTCGAGGATTTTGTTGATGGCCTTGGTGTTGTTGGCCGTCGCCTTGACGATCTTGCCCTGACGGAACTCGAATTTGACGTTGTCGAAGGCGATACCCTGGTAAATCGAGGGGGCGTTGTAGCTGATGACGCCCTCTACCGAATCCCTCACCGGGGCGGTGAAACATTCCCCGTCTGGGATGTTGTGGGTGCCACCGCAGGGAATGGCCGGAATGCCCTTCACCGAAAAGCGCAGGTCCGTTCCCGGGCCGGTGATGTGAACCTCCTTGGCCTGGGTCAAGCGCTTGGCGAGGGCATTCATGGCTGGCTTGAGCTTGGCATAGTCCAGCAGACAGACGCGGAAATAAAAATCCTCGAAGGCCTCGGTGGACATGCCGGCACTCTGCGCCATGGAAGGATGCGGCCAGCGCAGCACGCACCAGCGGGTGTTGTTGACCCGCTCGTTCAGCACCGGACGCATCTTGGCGGAGAGCAGCTGCATGCGCTCGGCGGGGACGTCGGAAAGCTCGTTGACGTTGTGGCTGCCGCGAATGGCGATGTAGCAGTCCATCTCCTGCATTTGGTGCATGGCCACCGAGGCGATGCGCTCATACTGCGCCTCCGTGGCACCGCGGGCCAGCTCCCGGGTGATCTTGGCATGGTGCAGGTTCACGTAGGGAGTCGCCTTGACCGCCCGGACCGCGCGGATCAGGGCAATTCCGACCTCCTCGGGCACATCGAACAGCTCGATGAGGACGTTTTCACCCTTCTTCGTGGCGGTGGAATATTTCACCAATTGCCGGGCCAATTCGTCGATGCGGGGATCATGCATGGGGGGACGGTCGCGGGAAAAGCGGATTGTGAAAAGCGGAAAATGCCGTCTCATAGCGAGTATGACGCAGTCTTTCATCACCCCAATCGAGGAGGTCGCCGCCCTGCGCGAGCAGTTCGCGCGCGAGGGGAGGAAGCTGGTTCTCACCAATGGGGTCTTCGACGTCCTCCACGTCGGGCATGTCCGCTACCTCAATGAGGCCCGTGCCCTTGGCGACGCCCTGGTCGTGGCCATCAACGGAGACGATTCCGTGCGCGAGCTGAAGGGCCCCGGCCGCCCGATCAATGGCGCCGCGGAGCGCGCCGAGCTGCTGCGGGCCCTGCGCTGCGTCGACCACGTCGTCGTCTTCGAGGAGCGCCGCGCCACCGGGGTCATCGAAGCCATCCGCCCGCAGGTCTACACCAAGGGCGGAGACTACACGCCGGAATCGCTCATCGACGAGGAGCGGACCCTCCTCGACCGCCTCGGCATCGAGATCCGCATCCTCGCCCTGGTGCCTGGCAAATCCACCAGTGCCACCCTCGCCCGCCTCTCCGAAGGCAGCGTGGGAGGGACCAAGAGGATCGCCATCCTCGGTTCCGGCAAGGGTTCGAATGCCCGGGCCATACTCGAGGCCGCGCAGCGCGGCGAGCTCGGCGGCGAAGTGGCCCTGGTCGTGAGCGACCAGCCCGAGGCCGGCATCCTTGAGGTCGCCGCCGACTTCGGCGTCCCGACCATCCTGCTCGATCCGGGCACCTCCAAGCCGGGCCGGCTCACCGACGCCGCCCTCAAGGAACTGCACGACCGTCTCCGCTCCCTGCGCATCGACCTCGTCGCCTGTGCCGGATTCATGCGCGTGCTGCGCGAGCCGGTGCTCAGCGCCTACGCAGGGCGCCTCCTCAACCTGCACCCTTCCCTGCTCCCCAAGTATCCCGGACTGAACTGCGTGGCGCGGGCCATGGAGGCCGGCGACAGCGAAACCGGCTGCACCGTGCACCTCATCGACGCCGGCCTCGACACGGGCACCATCCTGCGGCAGGCGCGCGTGCCCATCCTTCCGACCGACAGCGTCGAAAGCCTCACCGCCCGCATCCACGAGGCGGAACACCGCCTTTACCCGGTGGTCATCGCCGAGCGCCTGGCCACACTCTAACAAAGGATCAATTTTCCTCAACGCTCTCCCAACGAGAGCCAGGAGATCGCGGCGTCGCCCCTGGCATCGCTAGCGTTGAGGTCGACCTGGAACCAAGCGCTCCAGTCGTTGGCCTCCTCCTCGTCGACCAGCACCTGCTCGACCCGCCAGATCCGGGAACCGTCCTCGGTGACGAGGTGGAAATGCTTGGCGTTGCGGGCCTCGGGATCAAAGCGGAGCCGCCCGTGCGCCTCGCGGAAGGCCTCCATCCGCTCGATGGGGCGCCCTTCCGCCGCCTCCGCCACGGGTAGCCATTGCAGGGCCTCCTCTTCCTCGCCCTGCCAAAGCCGCTTGAGGAAGTCGAAGATGCGCGTGCGCACCAGGCGAAGGAAGACCTCGCGGTCGCGGGTGACCAGACGAGGGGGACGCGCCGCCTCGGACGTCTCCGCAACGACCACGGCGACCTCCCCGTTGCGCATGCGCTCCCACTCGTCCAGCAGGGTCGAGTCGATGCCTCGGAGCATGCTGCCAAAGAAGTGCTCGGCCTCTTCCAGCTCTGGCGTCTTGTAGGCCTGCGGCACGGTCTGAACCAGCACCTTGTAGACATCCGTGAGGTGGCGCAGCAGCACCGCCTCGCTGCGCTCCAGGCCGTAGTGCTTGATGCAGTCCTCGAAGGTGCGCCAGTTTTCGAACATTTCGCGGGCGATGGACTTCGGGCGCACGCTGGCCTCCTTGGCCCAGGGATTGCGCGCCACGAAATCCTCGTAGGTGGACCAGATGAACTGCCGTCCCGGCTGGGGATGCTCGATCACGTCGAGCCGCTCGAGGCGCTCCTCGTACTCCACCCCATCGGCCTTCAGCTCGAGGAGCAGGGCCGTTTTGGCCTTCTCCTTCTGACGGCGCAAAATGACTACGGGATCCTCGAGGATGGCCTCCACCAGGGAGATCACATTGAGGGCATAGTCAGGATCCTCGATCTCGAGCTTCTGCAGGGTCTCGATGAGGTAGAGGGAAAGGGCTTGGTTCAGGGAGAAGTCCTCCTGCAGGTCCGCCTGCAGGGCGACCTTGGCCGGGCCGGTCCTCTCCTCGGGCGGCAGGAGGCGGAGAATGCGGCCCTCGACAAGCCCGCGGAAGAGGGAAAAGGCCCGGCGCCGCAGCCGTTTCTTGGAAGGATCGGACTCGTGGCAATCCCGCAGCAATTGCCGCAGGGCTTGGCAGCCGTCCTCCTGTCGGCGACTGAGGACGTTCAGGAGCACCCCGTGGTGGATTGTGAAGCGCGAGACAAGGCGCTCCGGCTCCGCCTCGATGAGGGCGCGAAAGGTCTTTTCGTCCCAAATGACAAAGCCCTCCGGAGGCTTCTGTTTGACCAGACGACTCTTTCCGCCCTTCCCCGCGGCCTTGGCCTCGGCCCGCCGGTTGGCGATGACGTGCTCGGGGGCCTGGGCGAGGACGTAGCCCTGGGCATCGAAGCCGCGACGGCCAGCGCGGCCGGCGATCTGGTGAAAGTCTCGCGCCGCGAGGAGCCGTCCCTTTTTTTCCCCGCTGTACTTGAAGAGCTGGGTGAAGAGCACGGTCCGGATCGGGATGTTCACCCCCACGCCCAGGGTGTCCGTTCCGCAGATGACCTTGAGGAGTCCCTTCTGGGCGAGGCGCTCGACGAGCAGGCGATACTTGGGCAGCAGCCCCGCATGGTGGATGCCGATCCCGTGCCGGAGGCGCTTCTGGAACTCCTTCCCGTAGGGGCTGCGGAAATCCGCGCCGACGAGCTCGGCGGCGATGGCTTCCTTTTCCGCCTTGCTGCAGAAATTCCGGCTCATGAGGTTCTGCGCGGAGTCGGCACAGGACTTCTGCGTGAAGTGGACCAGGTAAATGGGTGCCCGGTCCCGCACGACCAGGTCCTCGACCATCTCCTCGAGTGGCAGGTCCTCGTTGTAGTCGAACTCCAGGGGCACGGGCCGTTGCGCCGATTTCACCAGGACGGTGGGGACACCCGTGAGCCGCTCCAGGGCCTGCTCGAAAAATGAGGTCTCGCCCAGCGTGGCCGACATCAGGAGAAAGCGGGCCCGGGAAAGGATCAGCAAGGGGATCTGCCAGGCCACGCCGCGCTCGCGGTCGGAATAGTAATGGAACTCATCCATGACGACGTCGTCCACCGGCGCGGCGGCCCCCTCCCGCAGGGCCAGATTGGCAAGAATTTCCGCAGTGCAGCAGATCAGCGGCGCCGAGGGGTTGACCGTGGCATCGCCCGTGATCATCCCCACCAAATCCGGACCGAAAACCTGACAGAGAGAGAGGAATTTCTCGTTGGCCAGGGCCTTGACCGGCACGGTGTAGAAGCAGCGACGCCCCTGACAAACCGCCCGAAACTGCAGGGCCAGGGCGACGAGGGTCTTGCCGGAGCCGGTTGGGGTGTTCAGGATGACGTTGCGGTCCGCGAACAGCTCGAGGATGGCCGTCTCCTGGTGCTCGTAGAGCTCGAGCCCGCTTTCCGCGAGGTAGTCGAGAAAGGCATCGAGAACCGCGTCGTTGCTGGCGGGGCCGGAGAGGCGGTCGGGATGTAGGGCGGGCATGGCGCCGACAGGAGAGCACGCCAGGCGGGATGTTGCCAGTCCGGGTTTCCCGAGAAATCTCGGCAAGCGGGACGAGGAGAGGGCCCTTGAGCGGTCGGGCACTTCTCCCTCAAACAGAAAAAAGGCGTGCGGCCCAAGAAGGTCCGCACGCCCCACACAATCCACACAAAATCAGTAGTGGTAACGCGCCCCGAAGGTCAGGGCCGTGTCGACCTCGCCCACTTCGGCGGCGAACTGGAAGGCCAGCGTTTCCGTGAAATGGTAGAGGAAACCGGGATTGAAGACCCAGCCATTGTGGCTGAGGCCAAGGCCGGCGCTGCTCTGGCGAGCCATCAGACCCTGCTCAAAGTCTCCCTCGCGCCCGGTGTAGAGCGCCTTGGCGAACATCTCGAAGCGCCCAGCACGAGCCCGGATGCCAGGACCGACGTAGTAGCCCCAGGAGTCGTAGTTGTAATGGGTCTTCCGCTCATAGGAGGCGTCGATGTAGTCGGCTCCGCCCTCGAAGGTCAGGTCGATGCACTTGGCGATGCTGCGATGCGCTCCCAGACCGAAGCGCAGGCGGTCCGTGTCGAGGCCGATGGGCCCACATCCGCAGAGTTCGAAGAACTCGTGGCTGCCGCGGTAGTAGTCCGCCGTGAAGTAGAGAAAGGATCCCAGCGACTTGGAGAAGCTCGCTCCGTAGAAATCTCCTTCATACAGGTAGGGAGTGCCGTAGCTGAAGATCCCGTAGTTCAGGTCCACAAAATCGTAGGAGAGGCAATTGCCCTCGTTCTTCGAGAAGGTGAGTGGCACGGCCCGCTTGCCCGAGTCCCAGTCTCCGGCGGAAGCCGAGCCTAGCACCAGGGCCGAAAGGGCGATCAAGGAAGCGGCGATTTTCATGATTCTGGCAGTATTTATAATTCCCGAATAGCTTAGACACCTAAGATATCGCTATATCCAAGAATTACAGCCAGAATTTTAAAATAATCAAAGAATATTATAAATTTCAGTATCACTCCTCTGCCGGGGCCTGGCCCTTGCGCTTCCACACGCGGACGTAGTCCACGACGAAATCGGCCGGAAAGCGGGTCTCCGCGGTCGGCCATTGGGCCCAGCCACCCACGGCCAAATTCACCAGCATGAACATGGGGCCCGAGGGCACGGATTCCCGGGAGCGATGGCGGAGGACACCATCCACATACCAACGGAGTTCCTCCGGCTCCCATTCCACGGCCACGGTGTGGAAGGCCTTCGAAAAGTCGACGCCCTGGAACTCGCCGGTCTGGGAGAGGGAGTCGCCCTGGGGATCCGCGGGATTGGGCCAGTGGTGGGAGAAGTAGATCTTGTCAGGCTCCTGCCCGAGGATTTCCAGGACATCGATTTCCGGCGGCCAGGCGGGCGGCTCCGGAAGCAGCCAGAAGGCGGGCCAGAGTCCCCGCCCCCGGGGGACCTGACAGCGGATCTCAAAGCGGCCATAGGCCTGGGCAAACTTGCCCGTGGTGCTCATCATGCCGGAGCGGTAGTCGCGCTTGGCGCCGTCATAAAAGGCCGGCTCCTTCTCGCAGCGGATCCGGAGCAGGCCGTCGCTCACGCTGATGGCCTTGAGGATGTAGGCCTGCAGCTCATCATTGCGCACCTCTCCCCAGGGATCCCGGGGGGTCCACTTTTCATAATCGAGGCGATCGCCATCGAACTCGTCCGAAAAGGTGAGCTCCCAGGCGTCGGGGTCGAAGGCCGACTTTTCCTCGCCCTTCACGGCGAAGGGTAACCCGGCGAGCAGGAGGCAAAGGATCCAGCGGCACATGTCTCAATTTCCCCGCCCGAGGCCCCGGGCGCAAGCAGGGGATTGGGGAGGAGGCGCTTCGGCCCTAGGCGTCTCCCCCGAGGATTTCCGTGTTTTCACCCTGGGGGAGCGTGGTATCGTGGGCGGATGAATTCCCCCGGCTTTCTGCTGCTCCCGGTGGCCCTGGTGCTCGGCCTGGCCCCCCTCTCGCTCCACGCCCAGTCCGAGGGGGCTCCGGCCGCCCAGTTCGACAACAGTCTCCGCACCACTCTGGAATCGGCCTATGATGCCTGGAGGCGCTCCATCGACACGGGCGACCTGACCCTCTGGGAGCAATCCACCGCCTTTTCGCGCCAAATCCAGACGCGCAACCTCATTGTCTCTCAGAAGCAACCCTTTCCCCAGGCTCTCTTCGACGATCCCATCGGCGCCCCCTCTCTCGGTGGACTGATTCCCTTGGGCGTCCTGACCACAGGCGACACCGCCACCTCGACCTATTTCGGCAAGGCGAACTTCGGCGACGAACCGGGCGTGGCCATCACCGACAATCTCCTGGTGCTCCATTTCCTGCGCGAGGAGGGGGTCTGGAAATTCGACAATCTCCGCATTGTCAAGCCAGCGGGGAATGCAGAACTGCTCCTGCAGATCCGCAACAGCGACTTCTCCTTCCTCCGTGGGGAGGAATTTCAGCCCGCTCCCTACCTGCCGCCCATCCCCCAGCCGGTGGATCCGCCCCAATACGTGGCCGAAGCCTGGATCGACGCCACCGGCTACGAGGTGAAGTTGACGGTCAACGGGCACCTCATCGGCACCTTCAAGAACCTCAAGACGACGGAACTCGTCATCGGGGGGGCGAAGCGCGGCGAAAACCGGGTCCAGGTCGAAGCTCGCCTGCTCCCCGAGGGCAAGGGCAGCTCCAATGTCGAGATCGCCATCTACGCCGCCGAGGATCCCGCCGGCCAAGCCCAGCGCGTCTACCACTTCAAGCCGGGATCGGCTGTGCCTCCCCTGACCCAGGATCGCTTCGTGGTGGGTCAGTGAGGCTCGTGCCTGACGAGTCCGCCAGAACGGACGAAGCCCCGAGCCCCTAACAAGCCATCCAGGGCTCAAAGGCCCCGCCTCCCTCCGCATCGGAGCGTCGGGGAATTTCAGACACGAAAAAGCCGGGACCACAGGGCCCCGGCTTTTTTGAAAAAAAATTCAGAGAGGGACTCCGGATCAGGGAGCGGTCTCGGTGGTGCCGGGAGACTTTTCCTGTCCGTTCCACTCGGGCAATTCGAGAGGCTTGGGATCTTCCGTCCAGGCGCCGAAGTCCGCGCCCTGGGCGATCCACTTGGCAAAAAGCTCCTTCTCGGCCTCGGTCCACTGGGGGGCCTTGCCTTCCGGCGGGTAGTGGTTCTCATCCTCCAGGGGCAGCTTCACCACCTGCAGCATGCGGCTGTCCTCCGGCTTGCCGGGGACGATGAACTTCACCCCATCTTCGTTGGCCGCCTCTAGCAAGGCCGCCTTGTTGGTCAAGACAAAGCCTCCCTTGGGCCGGATCTTGCGACCGGGACGCTCGGGATTCTCATGCTCGGGGCGGTGGCAGGTGACACAGCCGGATTTGATGAAGGGATAGATCTGCTTTTCGAAATCGATCTTGTCCTGAGCGGAGGCATTCCGCAGCGGAAGCAACAGGCCGAAGGCGGCCGCGATGAAGATGGCTTTGCTCATGGGGTCTGGATGGTTGGATGACAAACCGACGCCAAGTATAGACAGCGCCGCGTCAACATCAACACTCAATCCTCCCGGAATCCCGTCCCCGCAACGCCCGCCGGCTCGTGACTTGCGGACACCCAAGGGGCTGAAGAGGATTTCCCTCCCCCCCGGAAAGGAGCGGCTGACTCAGGCCAGCACCGACAATCGTCTGGCAAAGCGCTCGTGCAGAGCATCCGGACAGTCGGAATGCACGTCCCGAGACTGCACGAGGGCGATCTCTTCCAGCTCGGCACGGCGGGCCACGGACTGGCAAATGAGGATGCGGGCGGCTTCCTCGGAGAGGTTCAGCTCGGCGCGGCGGGAAAAGATGTCCTCGAGGACGGCGAGGTCGTGGTGTTCCCCCAGGATTGAGGAGAGTTGTTCGGCGGCCTCGGCGCGGCGCGGCATGTCCTCGGGGTCGAGGAAAGTGAGCCAGCGGCAGTGGAAGGCGAGATATTTCACTCGCTTGCGCCATTCGTGAAAGTCATGGGGATCGCGCGAATGCCTGGCCTCCTCGCATTGCCGCTGCGCCACCCGGTAGTTGGAGACGGCGGCGCTGAAGGCGATTTCCAGGGTGACCTGGCTCCAGTCCCAGGCCTCCACAAGCTGGGCGGCCTCGTCAAATTCCTGGGAGGCCAGGGCGGCCTCCTCCCGAAGGTCGCGTTCGTGGAGAATCTGCTGGTGACGCTCCGCCAGGATCCCGTCGAGGCGGTCGAACTCCTCCTGCCAGGCACCCACGAGGCGGGTGCGCAATTCCGCGCAGCGTTCCCTCAGGACAAAGGCGTCCCGGGCCGCGGAGAAGCGCCGGGCGGCGTCCCGGACGATGCGGTTGGCCTGGGAAAGATCCTCGGTGCCGAGGACCGGACGCGCCAGCAGGAGCAAGCCCCGCAGGCGCTTGCTGAGCTTGCGGATCTCGTGAATGGCGGCATCGGGATTCCCCTCCAGCGAGGCAAGCCACTTTTTTCCCCTCGCGACTTCCTCGAGGAAGACGCGACGGCATTCGCCCCCGATGGGCAGGTGTTCGGCAAAGACAAAATCCATGCGCGAAAACGGTCGCCGGGATTCCAGCCTTGTCGAGTCGCGAAAAAAGGCCCCACCCGGGACCCAAAAGAGCCCCCTCTGTTCCTATGGACCCGGCGCAAACCAGCATGGCGCACCTTTCCGGTTGAATCCCGGAGGGTTCCACCGGATCGCTTCCCCCTATGGCAAGCTCATCGCGATTCCTCCTAGCCTCCTTTTTCCGACGGCCGCGGCACCCCCTCTTCGCGGCGCTTTTCCTGCTCTCTCCCCTCTCAGGCCTTGCCGAAGGGGAATGGAAACTGGAAAGGCAGGACCGCATCGCCCTGGTCGGCAACGCCCTCGCGGAACGTCTCCAACACGACGGCTGGTTCGAGACCTATCTGCAGGCCGCCCATCCCGAGGCCCAGCTCGTCGTCCGCAATCTGGGCTATTCCGGCGACCAGGTCCACTACCGCCCCCGGGCGCACGAGGGCTTTGGCGACAGCGACAGCCACCTCGCCAACGTGCAGGCCACGGTGGTCTTCGCCTTCTTCGGCTACAATGAGTCCTTTGCCGACAATCCGGAGGAATACCGGGAGCAGCTCGGCGCCTGGGTGGACCACCTCCGCACCCTCCACTACCTGCCGGGAGGCAAGGCGCCCCGCGTCGTCCTCTTCAGCCCCATCGCCCACGAGTATCTCGGCAACCCCTTGCTCCCCGATGGCAAGGAGAACAACCAGCGCCTCGCCAAGATCTCGCAGGTCACCGCGGAAGTCGCCAAAGACAAGGGCGTGCCCCACGTCGATCTCTTCACCGCCTCCCAGGCCTGGTATGAGGCCGCCAGCGAACCGCTGACCATCAACGGCATCCACCTCGAGGACAAGGGCAACCGCCAGCTCGCCCAGCACCTCACCACCGAAGTGCTCAAGAAAAGTCCGCAACTCGACGAGGCCGGGCTCGAACGCCTCCGCGAAGCGGTCATGGAAAAGGACCGTCACTGGTTCAACCGTTACCGCGCCGCCAGCGGCAACGATGTCTGGGGCAGCCGCTCAGTGCAGGACGGCAACCACGCCACCCTCAACCGCGAGCTCCTCATGCTCGACGTCATGACCGCCAATCGCGACCAGCAGGTCTGGGCCCGGGCCAAGGGGAACGACTTCGTCGTCGACGACAGCAACGTGCCGGAACCCGTCAAGGTCGGCACCCACATCGTCCGCGAGGTTACCTTCACCGATCCCAAGGAGGCCATCAAGCGCATGACCTATCCCGAGGACCTCGAGGTGAAGCTCTTTGCCGCAGAGGACCGCTTCCCCGAACTTGCCAATCCCGTCGCCCTGCAGGTGGACACGAAGGGCCGCCTCTGGGTCGCCGCATGGAAGGACTATCCCAAGTGGCATCCCGGACGCCCCGTGGAGGACCGGCTCCTCATCTTCAGCGACGAGGACGGTGACGGCGAAGCGGACAAGGTCACGACCTTCGCCCACGTCTCCCAGCTCACCGGATTCGAGTTCTGGAATGGGGGCGTCATCGCCGTCTCCGCCCCGGATGTCTTCTTCCTCAAGGACACCGACGGGGACGACGTCGCCGACGTGAAGATCCACCTCCTCGGCGGGCTCGGCGCCGACGACACCCACCACGCCGCCAACAACCTCGTCCTTGGTCCGGACGGCTACATCTACTACCAGCGCGGCATCTTCATCCTCGAAAACATCGAGACCCCGTGGCGGGCCTCCGCGGAATCCGGCACCACGGGCCTCTATCGCTTCAATCCGCGCACCTTCGACTTCTCCTTCGTCGTGGAAAACAACCCCAACCCCCACGGCATCAGCTTTGACACCTGGGGGAACCTGCTCATCACGGACGGCACCTCCGGCAAGGCCTTCCACGTCTACCACGAGCGCGTCGCTGGCGAGGACGGACAGCTCCGCGATGTCTGGAACAAGCGCCCCCTCGTGAACACCACGGTGCGTCCGGTGGCCTCCAGCCTGTTCTTCTCCAGCCCCCACTTCCCCGAGGCCTATCAGAACAATTTCCTGATCATGAACACGATCGGCTACCAGGGGATCAAGCGCTACCAGCTGGTGCACCACGACGACGGCCGCGTCGATGGGGAAGAAATCGAGAACTTCCTCTTCACGGGCACGGACCCCACCTTCAAGCCGAACTCCGAGGCCACGCCGCGCGAGTTTCCCCCGGACTATCCCGGCGACCCGAACTTCCGTCCCACGGATGCCGTGGTGGCCCTCGATGGCTCCCTCTACTTTGCCGACTGGCACAATCCGGTCATCACCCACTCGCCCTACAACCTGCGCGATTCGAGTCGCGACAAGCAGCACGGGCGAATCTACCGGGTCACCGCCAAGGGACGTCCCCTGCTGGACCCCGTCCGCATCCACGGGGAAAGCATTGATCACCTCCTCGGCCTGCTGCGCCACCCCGCCGATGCCATCCGCCACCAGGTGCGCGTGGAACTGAGCAGCCGCGACAGCGCGGAAGTCCTCACCAAGGCCAAGGCCTGGGCCGCCCAACTCGATGCCAGCAAGGCTGAAGACGCCATCCCCCTGCTCGAGGCCCTCTGGCTGCACCAGCAGCACGGCGCCTCTGACGAGGCACTCCTGGAAAAGGCGCAGGCCATCCCCGATCCCAAGGCCAAGCCCGCCCTGGAAACCATCGCCTGGCATTGGAGCGGACGTCCCACCTATTTCCCCGGCGGCACCGACAAGGAAACCCGGGGTATGCAGTTCCGCACCGGCTACGAGGCCTACTGGGCCAAGCTGCGCGGCCTGGTGGAAGAAGCCCCCTCGCTTACCTCGGCAAAGACGATCGATCTCCGCGGCGAGGAGGTGGCCAAGATCAACATCCAGGCCGCCTTGCTCAAGTTCACCATCGAATCCTTCACGGTGCGTCCCGGCCAGGCCGTCGAGCTGACACTGGACAACACCGACGTCATGCCCCACAACCTGCTCCTCGTCGCTCCCGGCACCATCGAGGACGTCTCCACCGCGGCCATGGCCATGGGCGTGGAAGGCTGGGGCAAGCATTACATCCCCGAGACCAAGGCCGTCCTTCAGGCCACCAAGCTGGTCGACGCCAGCAAGCAGGAAACCCTGAAGTTCACGGCGCCGGATCAGGTCGGAGACTACCCCTACGTCTGCACCTTCCCGGGCCACTCCTACGTGATGCGGGGCGTCATGAGAGTCGTGGCCCCGGAGAAAAAGTAAGCGCCCCCCTTGCAAGGAAAAGGCGCCCCGCCAGATCATTCGCCATCAAACAAGGCCGACCGGGTTCCCGCCCGCGTCGGCTTGTTTTTTGGACCGGTCCCTTCCTGACAAACCTCCACGTCCAGGGCGCGCGGCCCTCAGTCCACCAGCAGCAGGGTGCTGGGATTCGTCGAGAGCAGGGGGACCAGGGGAGCGAAGAGCTCGACATGCAGGGCCCACTTGGCCTTGGACACCTCAATAGACCAGATCTCCGACGGGGCCCCCTCGTCGCGGCGCCCCGTGAGCAGCACCCAGTCGCGCACGCCCTCGCGGCGCATCACTTCGCGCCCCTCGGCATTCTGCAGGGCCACGTCCGCGGTGGAATCGGTGGAAAGGCCGACGGAAAATTCCGAGACGCCCGCCGGGACTTGAAAGTAGAGCCGCCCGGAGAGAGGCAGAAAGGTCAGGGAACGATCCACGAGAAAGCCGTTCCCGGGATGGGAGGAATCGATGTCGAGGCGCTGGGAGAACGTCTGGGTGCGCACCAGTCTATAGAGGCCGGTCTTCTTGGCGGTGAAGACTAGGGGGTGAACCCGGTTGTCGTAGGGAACTGTGAAGGACTCGACGAGTTCGCCGTCGGGATCCCGCAGTTCTACCACGGTCGTCTGGGGATAGACCTGACGGGCCCGCAACTGCAGGGTGAGCGTTTCTCCCGCCGTGGCCTGCTGCAGGTAGGTGAAGGTGTTGCGGAGATAACAATGCTCGTTGCCCTCGCGAGGCTGGGCACTCACGGGAGGACGCAGCTTCGTCAAGTCGACCTGCGCGGGCCGCAGCCCCCGGAAGGTCTCGAGCCGTTCCCGGTGGAAGCGGACAAAGGCCTCCAGGTCGTAGGGCGTTGCCTCCCCGGCCCGGACAAGCTGCAGGGTGCCGGTGACGCCGTCTCCGATCGTGGCCCGAGCGTGGAGTTCGATCCCGAGCGGCTCGATCTCCGAGTCAGCGAACACGCGGAGGTTCTCCAAGCGGATGTCGCCCAAGTCGGGCTGATCCACCGCGCTGTCAGTGCCGATGAGGATGGGGGGAGCCTGCTTCTCGCCGCCTTCCGACCGGGCTTGAAAGTCCAGGCTGCAGTTCCGGAAAAGATAGCGAACCCCGCCCTGCACCGGATTGCGTAGCGTGATGGAATCGTGGTCGAAGTGACAATCCTGGAAGATCACTTCCCCGCGCAGGGGGTGAAGGGCATCGCGCGTCGTCGTGGCAAAGATACCGCCGGAGTTGCCTCGAAAGCGGCAGTCCTTCACCGTGATTGAGATCGGCCGCGAGCTCGCGTTCATCAGCACGGTGTAAATGGCGACCCCCGCGCCGGCGTTATCGCTGAGGTCGCAATCCTCCAGCAGGCAATTGACGAGGCGCTGGCCCGGGAGATTGGGCTCGAAGTCGATGCCTGCCTTGGGCGCAGTGCCATCCGTTTGGCGCAGGCGGCAGCGCCGCACGACGAGGTTCTCCGCGCTGATCACGGAGATCCCCTGGCGGTAGTTGGCGACGAAGTCCATGTCCTCGACCAGCACATCCCGGTTGGTCCCCTGGCGGCTCGCGCCCAGGTAAAGCCCGTCTCCGCCGGTCTCGGTGACGGTGAGCCCGCGCAGGTGGACCTTCTCGCTGTCCCAAAAGGCGATGCCATGCCGCCACTCCGCCTTCTCGTAGAGCTCGGGATTCGCGTAATCCTCGCGGTGCATCCGCAGCACCACCTTCCCTTCTCCTAACAGGGACACATTGGAGACCTGGCGTCCCTCGATCAGGCTCTCGGTCTTACCCTTGAATTTTCCCTTGGCGGCGGTGATCACGACCCCGTCCTGAAAGTGCAGGCGCTGGTTCGAAACCAGCTGCAAGGGGCGGTTCAGAATCCAGGGCGCCCCCGGGGAATCGATGACCAGGTCCGGCACCCCGGAGCGAACGGCCTCCTGCAGGCTCTCGGTGGCGCCCTCGGGATCATAGCCCCACCAACTTGCCAGGGCCCGTTTTTCCTGTCCCGCCAGAACGGCGGCAATCTTTTCGGGATCCCTGGGCCGGGCCTTCCCTGTCGGGAGGATATCCTGAGCCGCGGCGGAAGCACCAGTCACCAGGAAAGCTAGGGCCAAGAGAGAACGAAGCGTGCGTCGCATCGCCAACGCTCCCGCCTCCGGGGAATCCGGTCAAGCGGAAGCCGCAGCCCTCCACTGCGATGTCGTGCCGCCCACGCGGGGCGCCTCGGAATCAACGGGCAAAATTGGCCACCCAATGCGGGGCCGAGCCGGCCTTGCCAAAGCCCACGTAGCGGAAGCGCGCATTCAAAATGTTGCGCCGATGCCCCGTCGATTTCATCTAGGCCTTGGTCACGCGGCGGGGACTGCGCTGCCCAAAGGCGATGTTTTCGCCCATCATCCGGAAGCGCGTGCCACCGGCCTTTAGTATCCGGTCCACCAGGGTCGATCCATCGGGTCCGGTATGGCTCAGGTAATTGCCGGGTTCGCGGCTCATTTGCTTGGCATAGCTCACCGAGGACTTGTTGAGCACGCGGTGAAATCGCAACGGCTTGCGATGGCGCTTGGCCCGCTCCTGGTTGTGGAGGCGGAGCAGTTCCTTCTGGTAGGCCTTGAGGGCGTGGACTTCGGGGGTGGCCAGTTCCAGCGCCCCCCAGAGAATGGCGGCGGTGAGGAAGACGCGGGGGAGGGAAGCGGAGCGCATGGGCGATGCGGGCTGGACGTTCAGGGAATGATGCGATGCGCGGAAAGAATGCGATGCACCGCGGCCCTCAGTTCGGTCGGGGCGTAAGGCTTCGGCAGCACCCCCTTGAAGCCGAAGCTCGCGGGGCTGGCCATGGCGGGGGCATCGGAATAGCCGCTGGAAACGATGGCGAGCACGTCAGGGTCGATCTGGAGGAGCCGGCGCATCGTCTCGACGCCGCCCATGCCATTCTCAATGGTGAGGTCGCAGATGAGGAGATGGAAGCGTTCCCCCCGGGCCATGGCATCGGTGTAGACGGCAATTGTCTCCCTTCCTTCCTTGGTCTCCACGACTTCGTGGCCGGCGCGGCGCAAGGTTGCCGCCATGAGCCGACGGATGGGAGCGTCGTCTTCCAGGATGAGAATGCGCGTGCCGACGAGCACCGGTTCGCCATCGCCCTCGGACGATTCCGCCTCGAACTCGGGGAGGTCGTAATTCGGGTAGGCTGGCTGCCCCCCCGCCACCGCCGCCACCTCGTCCGCGCGACGTCCCAGGGGAGCGCAGAAGGTGGCGATGGTTCCCTTGCCCTCCTTCGACTGCAGTTGAATGAAGCCGCCGTGCGCCTTGGCAATGGATTCGCAAACTGTCAGGCCGATGCCGGTGGCGTTGTTCTCGCAACGAGTGGTGAAATAGGGCTCGAAAACGCGATCGAGGTCGCCCTCGCTCATGCCATGCCCCGTGTCGATGACCTCGATGAGGAAGTGATCTTCGTCCGCGGGGGTGTGGCTGTGGCGGATCTCAAGCACGCCCTCGGGACTGAGGCGCCGGCTCCGCACGACCAGCACGCCGCCATTCGGCATGGCCGCGGCGGAGTTGGTGATGAGGTTCTCAAGCAGCCTCGAGATCTGCGCGGGATCGACATTGGCGATGATCTCGCTGTCTCCGCCCTGATACTGGTAGCGGATCTCGGGATGCTTCAGTCGATGTTCTGTCAGGATCCTCCGAATGAGGTCGGGGAGGCGGGTACGCTCGCGGATGGGACGCCCGCCACGGGCGAAGGTCATCAGTTGCTGGACTAGCCCCGTGGCCTTGGAAGCCGCGGCCTGCGCCTCCTCCAGCATGGCCTGGAGTTCCTCGTCCTCGGGGTGCCGCTCGCGGGCGAGGCTGATGTTGCCTGTGAGGGTCGTCAGCGAGTTGTTGAAATCGTGGGCAAAGCCCCTGGCGAGCAAGCCCAGGCCCTCGAGGCGCTGTTGCCGAACCTGCTCAGCCGCCTCCTGGCGGGTGGCCGTACTATCCGTGAAGAGGATGAGCATGCCACCCCGGGTCGGATAGGCCCGTACCTCGAACCACAGCCCGCGTCGGGTATCGCGGAAGTCGAAACGATGCCGCCGCCCCTGGGCGAAGGGGCGGTGGAAATGCTCGTCGTAGCGCTCCATGTCCCCGGGATCGAAGAGCTCGTGGAAGGGCACACCGACCAGACGATAGCCTGCGCCCAGGACGCGCTCGGCCTCGGCATTGGCGCTGCGAATGATGCCCTCCTCGTCGAGTCGGACCAAGGGGTCTCCGACGTCCTCCAACTCCGTCGGGAGGGGGAGCGAGAGCGACGAGGGCGGAGGCGGCGGGAGGGACGTCGGCGCCTCTGCCGCCGACGACTCGGGACTCGTGATTGATTCAGGACTCGTGATTGATTCAGAACTCGATGCCGACCCCGGATTCGTCGCCGCATGGGCACTCTCCTCCGCAGGCGCGTCAGCGCCGGGCTCGGGGGCGGCAGAGGCATGCCTGGGCCGCCGCTTCGCAATCAGTTCCTTGAAGGCCGGATCGCTGGCCAGCGAGGCAATCTTGCGCAGGGCCTCGCTGCGGGCCACGGGAGGCTGCGAGGGAGGGAACAGCACCGGCGGCGCGGGCTCCGCATTGAGCTCCTGCGACGAAAAGGGAGGCGTTTCGTTGGGGGCCACGGAATCGTGGAATGGTGGCAGAGCGCCCTCTTGCCCCGTCGGAGCCAGGACCGTGACCAGGCCCACGGCATCGCCGTCGGTCGCCCGAATCGGGCCCGATCGCTCGATCACCGTCACCTGGCTTCCATCGCGCTGTTCCAGAATCATGGGGCGTTGCCCCTGGGGAGCCGCCGCCATTTCCTCGGCTTCGCGCAGGGGCGCCACGCGAGCCAGCGGCTGTCGCATCGCCTCGGCCGGGTTCCATCCGGTCAGTTCCACGGCGGCGGGATTCAAGTAAACGACCAGACCGTCGAGGTCCGTGGCGATCACGGCCTGGGGCAATTGCTTGGAGACCGCGTCCAGGCCGGGGAGCCTCAAGCTGAGTCGCTCTCCCGCCAGACGACGCTCCACCACCGATTCCAGACAGGCGGTGATCTCCGCATCGCTGAAAGGCTTGCGCAGGAAGGCGGCCGGATGGGCGCTGCGCGCCCGTTCCAGAATCGCCTCCTCGGAATAGCCCGTCAGGAAAAGAGCCGGAACGCCGTGCTCCTGCCGGAGTTGCTTGGCGAGCTCGATGCCGTCCTCTCCCCCGTCGATCTGGATGTCGAGGAGAACGAGATCCGGACAGTCCCGAGCCACCAGATCGAGGGCCTGGGTCGCCGAGTAGGCGATGCCACTAACGACAAAGCCACGCCGCCGCAGGATGGCCTCCAAATCGCGCGCCGTGACCCGATCGTTCTCCACGATCAGGAGGCGCAAACGGTTGGAGGGAGGTTCGTCCATACAAATCAACAACGCGTGGGCAGGCTCCGTCGGGAGAGGCTCACGCTATAGGATAATCTCTAGAAATCATAAAGAAATCTCCCTTTGGAAGTTTCCCTCGCGACGCCAGGCTTCCCCCTCAGTAGGGGCGGCGGGGCACCACAAGCGTCCATTCTTGGACAAATTCTCCCGCGGATTCGAGCCGTCCCTGCAGCTGGGCAGCCAGCAGCTCCAAGGTCTCGAGCTCGGAGTCGCGATCGCCAAAGGTGAAGACGCGCTTGGCTCCGGCCCGCAGGAGGAGGCGGAATCCCCCGTCTGCCAGGGGCCCGACCTCGACGTAAAGGGCTGGCCCCGGACCAAACTGGGGCGTTGCGAGGATCGCGCGCATCAGCTCCCCAACGAGCAGGCAGAGCGCTGGCGCACGGCTAGCGACCACCTCCAGCGACTCCTCTCCGCTAACGACCACTTCCCGCCGTCCCGGACCGCGTCCCGCGAGTGAGCACACCTCGTCGGCCAGGTCGCGAAGCAATGCGGTCAACCAAAGGGATCCCGAAGGATCCCGAGGACAGGAGAGCGCCAGGGAACGGAGGCGCACCTGCCATTTGAAGAAGGCCTCGCGGGCCGCTTCGCCCTGAGGCTCCAGGCTGAAGAGGCTGGTCACCAACTGGAGGTGATTGCGGAAGCTGTGCTGGTGGCGCTCCAGCGCCGCCTTGGCCGTGAGTTCCGGGGCCGGGTCGGAAGCAATGGCTTCCGCCGTTTCGCGCAAGAAAACCAGGGAACCGGAGTCCTGGTCCTGCTCCAGGGCGACAAATTCCGCCACCACGCCGTCCGGCAGCGAGGCGGTGTCCAGACGAGGACTGTCTCCTGACAAAGCGGCCTCGCCTAACAAGGTGATGGCCGCCGGATTGGCTGCGATGGGCCGCCCCTCCGCATCCAGGCGCAGGATGCCCAGGGGCGCATGGACCACGGCCGACTTCTCCCAGCTATCCTGTTCGCGAGGGCCGTCTTCCTCGCCGCGATTGCGAACCACGACGAGCATCTGACCGTCCCCGCAGGAGGCGAAGGTCGCCGAAAAAGCAAAGCCCTTGTCCGACTTTTCGCGCAGGCCGGCTTGGACCGTGCCCATGCCCTCCTGGACTTTTTGACGGCATTGCTCCCAAAGGTCGTTCAGGGCTGGCCAGGTCTCCGCGAGAGGACGCCCCCTCCAGCTGTCCGCGATCTCCAGCTCGGGCCAAGGCGTTGGAGGCGGGGCAAAGTCGGCCAGGCTCCCGTCCTCGTTGATCAGGAGAATGAGATCGGGCACCGCGTTGAGAAGAGCCTGAGCCTTACGGGCCACCGTCTTCAGGCGGGCCCGGATGCGTTCCGTTTGGACCTCGTCCTCGGAGATGGGTTCAATGAGGTGAACCGACATCAAGGACGGCTCGTCGGCCTCACCCACGGGGCAGTCCGTCTTCCGCACGCGACGCGGCCCCTGGGCCGTTTGCAGCTGCACCTCCGTGGCCCCGGAGGCTCCCTCTTCGTTCGCCGCCTCCGGCTCGGACTGGATCAACTCGCCGAGGGAGGACATCCGCACCTCTTTTTGCGAGCGTCCCACCAGTTTCAGGAAGGCGGGATTGGCATCAATGACCCGGCCAGTGCGGTCCGTCAGCAATACCCCTTCCCGGGTATGGGTAAACAGTGCCCGGAATCTCAACTTGCCATGGCGGGAGGTCTCCTCCGCCCGACGTCGTTCGGTGACGTCGTCCAGCGTAAGCGTGATACCTCCATCCCGAAGCAGTGAAGACCGGAACTCGATCTCCTTGGGCTTCTGGTCGGCCGTTCGGAGGGTGAAGGTGCGAGTGAGTTGATTTCTCCATATTTCTTCGCGCCAGGATCGGATGACTTTTTCTCGATGCTCCGGGTCGGGGCAGAGTTCCTCGAGCCACTTTTCGACTCCACCGGACTCCTCAATCCCCAGGCCCGTCAGACGACGGCAGGCCTGGTTTTCATGACGCAGTTCCTGCCGCGGCCCGAGAACGACGAGCCCGTAGGGCAGTTCATCCAGGATGGCCGACCAGTCCGAGACTTTCGCCCCCCCGGCGACAAAGGAAGGCAGGGGGTGGTGCGAGGAACTGGGCGCAACAAAGACGTTCGGGGGGTGACGCTTCGGTTCACTGGTCCCGGAAGTGGAGAATTCACGCGCTGGATCAAAGTCAGGCAAGCTATAGCTGGGGAGCGGGATGGACGGGCCTGCATCATTTAAGGAATGTTAATTAATTACTGCAAGCAATTTGTTTGCTTCCAGGTGGGGAATGGGAGGATTTCCATTCGGGACCGGCAGGTTAGGCCTGCGGCTCCGGCGCCCCCTTTCTTCCCACGAAGAGATAGACGAGCGCCCCCAGGCCCAAAGTCAGCAAACCGTAACAAAATTCGGTGGGCCTCTGCTGAATCTGGAACCAGAGGACGTAGAGGCTGACGGCCCCGAAGAGGATCGGGGTCAGGGGGTAGCCCCAGGCGCGATAGGGACGCACCAGGTCAGGACGACGGATGCGCAGCACCACGACCCCGACGACCACCATCAAGGAGCAGATTGTCAGGAGGGCCTGCACGTAATTGACGAGCTGCTCGAAGGTGGCCGAGGCGACCAGGACGAGGACGATGGCGCCCTGCAAAAGCACGGCAATGGCGGGCACTCCGTTTTGATTGCTCTGGCCGAGGAAACGCAGCCGCGGATAATCTCGACCGATGGCGGAAGTGACCCGGGGGCCGGCCCAGGTCATCGAACTGATCGTGGAGATCAGGCCGAAGCTGATGAGAACACTCATGATCATCCCGCCCTGGGGACCGAGAACCGTCTCCGCGGCGATCAGACCCACCTCCGCCTGGCCCGCCATCTTCTCCACCGGAGTCGAATAGAGGAAGGCCGCGTTGATGAAGACATAAAGCAGGGTCACCAAACCCGTCCCCACGAGCAGGGCGATGGGCACGGTGCGCTCGGGCCGGCGCACCTCGTCCATCATGTAGGTCGCCGCATTCCAGCCCGTGTAGGCATAGAGAACGTAGACCAATGAGACGGCGAAGCCGCTGGAGGAAATGAGCTCGAAGTCCCCTTCCTGCGGAAGGAAGGAGATGGCCTGCTTGTCGCCCAAGGTGAAGGCCAGCATGCCGAGGACCAAAATCAGCGCCACTTTGGCGTAGGTGAAGCCCGACTGGAAGAGGCCAATGCGGCTCAAGCGCCCCAAGTGCACGAGGGTGACGAGGAGAACGATGGGAATGCCAAAGCTCAGGGCCGGCCATCCCGTGATGCGTCCGAGGTAGCCCCCCAGCAAGGCGGCATTGGCCGCAACTGGAGCGGCAAAGCCCACCGTGACGGAAAGCCAGCCGGCCAGGAAGCCGATGAAGGGATGCCAGGCCCGCGACAGCAGGTGATACTCACCACCCGACTTGGGAAAGAGCGCCGCCAATTCGGCATAGCAAACGGCTCCGCAAAAGGAGACCAAGCCGCCCACCAGCCAGAGAACCATGATGGGAAAACCCGTGGGCAGACCCGCCACCTGAAAGCCGAGGCTGCCGAAGACCCCCGTACCGATCATGTTCGCGACGACGATCGCGATGGCCGTGGCAAGGCCAACCTTGGCGGGAGCAGGCGAAGACATGCCTGAGTCAACAAGGTCGCCAGAGAGAGTCAAGAAGCTTTTGTCCGCGGCACCTCGTGGTATTCCAGGGCCCATTCCCGCATGAAACGCACCTGCTTCGGTTCGATGCGGTAAAGGACGAACTGGGGATTGTCCGGGCTGCCCAAATACTGGCGCAGCAGGGGATTGCGCGCCCAGATGTCCGCCAGGCATTCGGGGTCCGACTCCACCAGAGCCTGTCCGCTGATGCGGAGCTGGTCGTGACTGGGCGCCAGATAGGCCAACTCCACCTGGGGATTGGCGGCGATCTCCGCGGTCTTCTGGTAAACGCGGAGATTGGCCACGTAAACGGTGAAGTCCTCATCGACGCGCACGGGCGAGACTGGACGCACCCGGGGATGCCCCTGGGGATCCACCGTGGCGAGCATGGGAAACTTCGCGTCGCGAATCACGGCATGCGCGAGCTCGTGAAGCTGGCTGGGATCGACGGGGGCGGGACGAGGTTTCATGTCAACGGGCAGACGTTCCGGAAGACCTGGACTCGCTCGACATCACTCCCCCTTACCGAGGTCCTTCCAGTCCGGCTCGGGCACCTGCAGCAATTCCCCACAATCGGTGTAGGGACAGGGCCTCTGGGTGCCGAATTGTTCCGGCGTGGCCGACAACTTGCGACGGCAGCGAGGACAGAAGAACTTCAGATCGTGGGTGGGGAGCTTGATGTCCTCGGGCGCCGGCACCATGAAGGGCTTTCCGCAATCGGGGCAGTCCAGGGTGACGTGAAAGAGTTCCCGACCCGCGGAAAGCCGGGTTGAGCAATGAGGACATTCAAAGCGAAGCGGCATAGGAAACTTCTTAGCCCGCTTTGTGCCTTCGCGCAGGGGAAAAGTTGAAGCTTGTCCATTTTGCCTTACCGAAGTGGCCCATGTCAGACATCCAGATCCACGCCTACTGCGGCGGACTTTTTCAGACGAACGGCTACCTCCTCCGCCGCGGCGGACGAGCCTGGGTCTTCGATGCCCCCGAGGGCATTGCCGATTGGCTGGCGGAATCCGATATCCGGCCCGAGGCCCTGCTGCTGACGCACCAGCATCACGACCACGTCATCGACGCCGGAAAGATCCAGGCCCGCTTTGGCTGTCCCCTCCTCGCCCATTCTCCCGCCTCGGAATCGCTCATCCTTTCGAAGCGGCTCGAGCAAATGATGGGCCTCCCCTGCCCCATCGATCCCTACGTGGTGGACCGCTGTCTGGCGGGCCGCGATGCCCTAGAGCTTGAGGGACTGCGACTCTCGCTGTATCACGTGCCCGGGCACTCCCCGGACAGCCTCTGCTTCGGGATCGAGGACCTGCCCCTGCTCATCGGCGGGGACGTGCTCTTTGCCGGCAGCATCGGCCGCACCGACCTGCCCCATGGGGACCACGCCCTGCTCCTCTCCGGAATCCGGGAGAAACTCTGGCCCCTTCCCGACGAGACCGCGGTCCTCCCCGGTCACGGCCCGTCCACGACCCTTGGAAGGGAGAAAGCGAGCAATCCCTTCCTCAGCTGAATTCCCGCCGCGAGCCGCCCCCAGCCGGAGCCATCGGGGAAGTCTTATCTTCCGGAAAGAAAGATTTTAAATTTTTCCGATCGATTTGCGGGCACCGTCTTTGGCGAGTAAATTTCTCTCTTTTCTTGTGGAGAACCTCGTTTCTGACCAGGCAAGCATGAATCGACATACAGTCATCTTCCTCTCCTCGCTCTTCGCTTCGGGGCTGCTCATTCTGGTTTCCTGCAAGACCAACCCGGGGCAACCGAGCTCGAAGGGGCAGCTCTGGGAGCGCCAACTCGGCGCCATCGCTCCCACCCCCCTCAATCCGGAGGAGGCCCAGAAGGAGCTCAACCTGAAGGTCGACCTCATCCCCGAGGGCAAGTATGGGCGGCGTCTCTTCCGCGAGATGACGCCCCAATACGTCACCATTCACAGCACGCAAAACTACACCGGCGATGCCTTTGCCCACGCCAAGGCCCTGAAGCGGGGGGCGCTGCGCGGCGGCGTCTGTGGCTACCTCTGCTGGCACTTCACCGTGCAGGACGACACCGTGGTCCAGCACCTGCCCACCAACGAGCGCGGCGAACACGCCGACTTCGACGGCCCGGGCAACCGCTACTCCATCGGGATTGAAATGTGCGAGCACAAGGGCAACGACCAGCTCGCCACCATGGAGCGCACGGCAAAGCTGGCCGCCACGCTGATGTACCAGCACAAAATCCCCGTCGAGAACCTGCGCGCCCACTACCACTGGCCGCGGGAGGGCTATTCCACTCCGAACAAGAACTGCCCGCATTTCCTCCTCGAGGACGGCAAGCCCGGCCCCACCTGGCGCTGGTTTGTGAGCCGCGTGCAGCGGCATCATCAGCGGCTCGTGGCCTATGAGGAATACCTGAAGGAACAACGCCGCCAGGAGGAGGAAGCCCAGCGCCGCAAGCGCCTGGTGCAGCGAGTCTGGCACAGCGTGGCGGATTTCATCCGCCTGGGCTGACCCCATCCCGCCCCGGGGGACCGCTTGCGTTTCCGGATTCCTCTGCCTATGCTTCCGCACGCCATGACTCGACGACTGCTCCTGATCGCCGCCCTGGGCGCCACGCTGATCCCCGCGGCACCGGTCTCGGCGGCCCCCCTAAACCCCAACGACGAGTACATCATCGTTTCGGGTGGCCCCGCCCTGGTGGCCCACGAGTCCTACCGCCGCGAAGCGCACCGCCACGACCGCTGGTGGGGGAATTTCATCCGCACCGCCCGCATTCGCATCGAGCAACTCCAAAAGGCCAGCAACGGCGCGGTCAACATCACCTGGCTCGTCTACCGCCCCGGCTACGAAACCCGCCAAGTGGAGGACGGGCAGCCCCTGATTTCCAACATCGAGAGCGTCCGCGACAAGTACAAGGTGCGCCTCGTCTGGTTCAACACCACCGACGAGCTCATCAACTACCTCAACAATGGACAGGACCGCAGCCGGATCAAAGTCTCCGGCTTCGAGGTCTTCACCCACTCGAACAAGTACTGCTTTGTCTTCGACTACAGCAACCACATCCTGGGGGCCTCGAAGTGCTATCTCCACCAGAGCGACATCAAGCGGATCAATCGCAAGATCTTTGCCCGCGGCGCTTACTGCAAGAGCTGGGGATGCCACAGCGGCGAGTCCTTTAGCGGCGAATGGCGGCGTATTCTCGGAGTGAAAATGATCGGGGCCATTGGCAAGACCGACTACTCCCGCTGCTACGAGGGCACCCTTCCCTTCATCAACGAAGGGCGCTGGACGAGCTGAATTTCCGCAACAAACAGGTGAAATTCGCCGATTCCGTGGTCTGCTTTGCGAATTCTCGGAATCTATACAACGCTCCTCGCCCATGCAGTTCGACGAACTCTCCCAGCTCTACTCCCTCCCCTTCTTCGACCTGATCCAGCGCTCGCGCCGGGTGCACGAGGAAAATTGGCCCAAGGGCGAGGTCCAGCTCTGCACCCTGCTGAGCATCAAGACCGGAGGTTGTTCGGAGGACTGTTCCTACTGTGCGCAATCCGCCCGCTACTCCACCGGGGTCGCCGCGGAACGGCTCATGGAAAAGGAGGAAATCCTGGAGCGCGCCCGTCTCGCCCGCGAACAGGGCTCGACTCGCTTTTGCATGGGGGCCGCCTGGAAGGGGGTCAAGGACGGCACCAAGCGCTTCGACCAGGTCCTCGACATCGTGCGCAGCGTCAGCGAGCTCGGCATGGAGGTCTGCACGACCCTCGGCGAATTGGGTCCCACCGAGGCCGCTAAACTCAAGGAAGCCGGGGTGACCGCCTATAACCACAACATCGACACCTCACCCGAGCACTATCCCAAGATCGTCTCCACCCACAGCTTTCAGGATCGGCTCAACACCCTGCGCCACGTCCAGGACGCCGGCATGTCTGTCTGTTCCGGCGGGATTCTCGGCCTGGGAGAAAGCAGGGATGACCGGCTCCGCATGCTGGAAGTGCTGAGCAACTTCAATCCCCAGCCGGAAAGCGTTCCCATCAACTCGCTGGTGCCCATTCCCGGCACGCCCCTCGCCGAATCGCAGGGCGTCGACTCCTTCGAAATCGTGCGGATGATCGCCCTCGCCCGTATTGCCCTGCCCAAGGCCAAGGTGCGCCTCTCCGCAGGTCGCAAGCAAATGAGCCAAGAGCTGCAGGCGCTTTGCTTCTTTGCCGGGGCCAACTCCATCTTCTACGGAGACAAGCTCCTCACCACCGGAAACCCGCAGGCCGAAGCCGACCTCGAGCTCATGCGCCGACTTGGTCTCGAACCGCAGAAGCCCAACCGCGACCTGTGTGCCCCGGAAGCGGAGAGCTGCCGTCCCCTGGCGCCGGCCTTGGCCTGAGCGTGGCATGGGCTGGAAGCCCATGCCACATTCCGCAATCGTAAGCCCGTCTGGCTTGGCGGAGCAAGCTCCACCGCCCAGATTCTTCCCATGCCTAGGACTCTTTCCAGCAAGGGGAGAGTGCGATCAATCAATCGCCTGGCTGGCCTGGACACGGGTAAAGCTCCGCCGCCACTGAAGGTGGCGTTGTCTGCAGTGCCGGAAGCGGCTACCGGGTTCTCGAAATCAAACCGGGCGACTGGATCGAGACCGTACAGCCCGCCGGCCGGGAGGCGCTCCGTGCGCCAGGTGGCCGAAGGGCCGGATCAGAAGAAGCCTTCGCCCGCCTTTTGCAACTGCCGCCACGCGCGCATCGACGCCGCGTGGCGGTTCTCGACCCCCAGCCTGTCGAAGATCGCCTTCAAGTGATTCTTCACCGTGAACAAGCGAATGCCCAGAATCGAGGCGATTTCCTCGTTCGTCTTGCCTTGGGCGAGCCAATACAGCGTCTGCGATTGGCGGTCCGTCAGACCGAGCCGCCGCAATCTGCGCACACCTTTTGCCTCCGCAGACCCGGCCAGTTCCACCGTCAGAATGTGAATGCCGTCGGAAAAGCCCGGTGCCAGCCGGAGCCTCCACTCGCCGCCGGACGAATCCCGGAATGCGTCGTTCAAGCTTTGGCCGGGCAGGCCCACCCGGTTGCGCGAACACCTTCTCAACCGGTCTCGGAACCACACGCGGATCTCCTCCGGGAGCCGCCAGGCGGGATGCGGGCCTTTTCCCTGGAACCGCTGCCAAAGCCTTTCAAACACTTGCTCGTCGGAGCAGTCCGCCACATTGCCGAACTGATCCACGGCAAGCTGGAGCCGCCAGGAAACGCGGGATTCCGGCTGCTTCAGGCGGCGGATCAAAGCGTTCGTCCTCCAAGCCTGCAGTATCTGGGGAACCAGAAGGCGGAGGATGCTGTGGTCTCCCGGTGAGAATCCCCAACGATCACGGTTAATCACCAGGCTCAACGTCAGCCGTTCGTTCATCGGAAGACTCGCCACGATCTCATCCTCCGCGCCCGCCATGGTGAAAACCTCGTCATACATGCCGGTGGAGCGCCACTTGCGGCGGCCCAGATGATCCGACACAGCGTCGACCTCGTTCGATGAACTGGCCAGGTGGCGGAAAAATCCGGGGTGGTCCTTCACGTGCCTCTCGAAACCCGGAGCCACCTTTGCCGCCAGCTCTCTCCAGGGTCCGAGATAGGTCGTCAGCTTCGCCTCCTGACGGTCCGTGCAGGCCACGATGAAAGTCGTGTGGGGAACTAGGCGTTGGGTCCCCTCGACCAGGCATTGAAACAAGCTTTCCTGGGTGTGTCGGGGATCGTGCAGCGCCAGGATCAAGTCGCCTGCGGCTTCCATGACAGCCGTGGAGATGGATCTCGGATGATTGTTCATCGCCGAAGAAGGCCAGAATGGACCGGTTTCCCCTCTTCCGTCAAGATGTTTCGGGTGGAAGCCGGGCCTGCGGTGCCCTTGCCTTCGGTCACGGCAGTCCATGGCTCCGAAGAGCCATTGCCGGCGGCTGGATGAAACGCCTATGAGTCGTTGGACAAGGCTATGCGAGTTCATGAACGCCCCGGATCATCACCCCGTCGCCTCAGAAAAGTCCACGCCAGCTGGCTGCTCCCGAAAGGGTTCCGGCTTTCCTTTCGGCAGAACCTGTCATTCCTCGTCCTGGCATCGATGATGTCCGGCCTGTTCTCCTGCAAACGCACGCCTGCAAACCTCGAGGACGTTCTGGGAGGGGCGAATGGGTTGCAGGCCGGAGAGGCGGCGGCGCTGAGGGAATGGCTGTCCGCCAACGGCCTTGCGGCTGGTGGCTTCGTCGTTATCGACGGCCCCGGCGAAGAGGGAAGACTCAACGCCGTCGGGGTCGTGAACGGCAGCGTGGCAACCTTGAGCGCGGACGGAGCGAAAACCCTGCGAGGGCTCGAAAAGCTGACCGGTCTCAAGCATCTGGAATTGGCGCACTACCACGGCGACGAGTTGGCAGGCTGCCCGGCCTCCCTCGTCCGGCTGAAAATTACGAACACCACCCTGCGTTCTCTCTCGGCGCTCGGGAGCTGCGTCCGCCTGCATTCCCTGCGCCTTTACGATACCGCGTTGGATGGGCTCGGGACGCTGCCGGAGCTGGCGGAACTCCACGACCTCGCCGCCACCGGACACGAATGGAATGCGGTTGCCCTGCCCTTGCTGCCGGAGCTGCTGACCCTGAACCTCTCCCACAACCACTTGCGCTCCGTGGAGGGGCTGGACCGTCTGCCACGCCTCACGGAAATGCTCTTGGAGGGCAACCAGCTCGCGGGACTCGACGGCATCGCCGGGCTGAGCGGGCTCCGGCAAATCAATCTCCGCGTCAACCGGATCCGGGACACAGGCGAAATCGCTGCCAATGCGAATGTGGACTGGCTGAACCTGGAGCAAAACCCTCTGGACGATCTCTCCTCTCTGCGGGATTGGACCGGGCTGAAGACCATACGCCTCGATGCCACACCCGTAGCCATGGCCACGCTGCCGCCCGCCCTGCTCGCCATGGTGAAGAGGGTCCGGCCTTCCGGGCATCAGGGTCGGGAGCAGACCGCGCGCGAGTTGATGCGGCGGTATCTGGAAAATGCGCATTTCGTCGAGAAGCCGCCACCCGAGACGCGCGGGCACCTGAGGGGCGTCCGATCGGAGCTGCAAGTGTCCACGAGCCGCGGTCTTTCCGGGAGCCGGATCGAGGTCAGCGGCCGTCTCGGCGTTGGATCGCTGGAGGGCAGGGCGCTCCTGCCGGTGGTGAAGCAGGTGGATGTCATTCTGGCCGCCCATGAGGTGGTCGTGCATGGCAAGGCCTCGGTGTCGTCCGCACCGGTCGTCATCTACAGCCCGGTTCAGGTCGATTTCTGGCAACAGGCGGCGCTGCTCGTTGACCAGCCCGGTCCCCACGAGCCAGCGCCCGGGGATTTGCGCCTCGACGGCTACCTGGCGATTACCATTCGACCCGGCGAGCCTCCCAAACCGTTCCAGGCCAACCTTGTGAACATGGGGACGGACAAATCTCTGCTTGTCCACGCGCCCGAGGGCGGCGTCACCGATTTGGAAATCGAGTTCCACCAGAAATGAGATCCGCATTTCCACAACGGACGCCTTCGCATGGCTCCAGAGAGCTATGCCACCAGCGGAGCCTTCTCGGCTACATTCGCCGCGGAATGCAGCCACCTCAGCCAATCGCGTTCTTCGCTCCCGGGAAAACGAACCAATCCCCTCTCCGGCCACGGTTCGGACCTCCGAGTGGGCGGGAGGTCTGGAATAGGAGGCTCCCGGCAGTAGTCAGTCCCCACCCCACGAACGCCGATGTCTGATCAAGTGACCATCACCACCTCGGAAAGCTGGTTCTCCCGGCTCAAGTCCTCCATCGGCGGCGTGCTGTTCGGCGTCCTGCTGGTCATCGCCTCGTTTCCCGTCCTTTGGATCAACGAAGGCCGCGCCGTGAAAACCGCCAAGGGTTTGCAGGAAGGCGCCGCTGCCGTGGTGTCCGTCGATTCCGCCACCGTCGATCCGGCCAACGAAGGCCGGCTCGTGCATGTCAGCGGCGCGGTGACGGCCACCGCGCCTCTTGCCGATCCGCTCTTCGGCATCCGGCAGCAGGCCCTGCAACTGGTCCGCAAGGTGGAGATGTATCAGTGGCGGGAGAAGTCCCAATCCACCACCAAGGAGAAAATCGGCGGCGGCAAGGAAACCACCACCACCTACACCTATGAGAAAGTCTGGTCGGACAAGCTGATCCATTCATCCGGCTTCAAGGAACAAAAGGGACACGTCAATCCCGCCGAGATGCGCGACGGCCAGGAAAGATGGGTCGCGCAGGATGCCCGGCTCGGCGCTTTCAGATTCCATTCCGGACTGGCGGAACGCCTGCCCGGAGCGGAACCGCTCTTGATCCAGGAAGGCGACTACCAATACGAAACCACTAAACCGTCCACCCTGCGTGACGGCGTGCTCTATCTCGGCGCCAATCCCGACCAGCCCGAAGTGGGCGATAGGCGGGTCCGCTGGGAAATCCTGCGCCCCACCGAAGCCAGCGTCGTCGCCCGGCAATCCGGTGAAGGCTTTGAACCCTATCAGGCCAAGTCCGGGACAAAGATCGAACTGGTCAGCAAAGGGATCGTCAGCGCCGAATCCATGTTCAGCAGTGCCGTCGCCGCAAACAAAGCACTCACCTGGGGCCTGCGTGTCGGCGGCTTCCTCGCGATGTTCCTCGGCATCTTACTCTTTTTCCGCCCCCTGGCCATGTTCGGCCACCTGATTCCCGTGGTCGGAAGCTTGCTGGACGCCGGACTCGCCTTGTTCGCGGGAGTCCTCGCGGGCTTCCTGTCACTGACGGTCATTGCCGTCAGTTGGGTCGCCTACCGTCCCGTCTTGGGGCTTGTGTTGCTGCTCGCCGCCGTCGGACTGGTGGTTGTCGCCCTGCAAATGCGTCGCAAAAAAGAGATCGAAACCTCTCCAATTTCCCCCTGACCTCCGCCGCCATGATTCCAAAATTTTTTCGTCCTTCTTCAATCCAACAAACCTGAACACAACCCAAGAAACTGATGCCTAAACGAATCCTCACCCTCGTCTTCGGCGTGCTCGCAAGCACCGCCCTGATCAGCCATGCAGGAACCCCGCTGGACGGTCTGACCGTTGCTGTCACCGGCGATGGCTCCAAACTGGTGGCCGGCGGCGACACCCGCACTCTCCTCGTTCTTGACCCCGAAACCCTCGAAGTGAAGGAGCGTCACTGGATTGAGGCCGACATCACCAAGCTCGCCTTCAACGGCGACGGCTCGATGCTGGCAGTTCAGGACTCCAGCGACACCGTGAGACTCTTCGGCACGGCCGACTGGAGCAAAAAGGCGGAGATCCCCAAATGCATCACCTTCGCCACCGGAGGCGGCCTGATTGCCGGACACGACGGCAGCTACAACGGCCCCAGCATCACGGTTTATTCCTTCGCCGACGGCGCCAAGAAAAGCACCGTTTCCTTCGAGAAGGGCACGAGGATCGCCGCTCTGGCCTTGAGCCAAGACGGCGGCAAGCTCGCCGTGCTGACCGAAGGTGAAAAGGACGAGGGGGAACCTGAAGTCCCCTACGCCGAAATTCCCAAAGACCTCAAGGAACTCGCTCTGGATGAGTTCAAACAGAAAAACGATGGCAAAACCTCGCGGTTGTTTATCCACGACGCCGCTACCGGCGCCAAAATCTCCGAAGCCAAAATCTATTACACCACCAATGCTGGTTCCGCGCTGTTCTTCTCCGGCGATAATCTGGTGGCCTTGAACTACACCAACCTCAACGCCACCATCACTCCCGCCGGGGAAGTGAGCCTTTTCAAACTGCAGAACAGCTTCAACTACGGCATCGGCCTCACCGCCGACAAAAAGCTCATCCTCACCGGCGGCCTGCGCGATTTCAGCCTGACCCTCAGTGAAAGCCTGGCCGGCACCACCGGCAGCATCGATGAACTGCCAAGCTGGCCTGAATACTGGAAAGGCTTCACCGGCACCACCGGCGGCGACGCCATCTACGGCGCCACCACGGGCTACCGCGTTTTCAAACTGACCGGCGAAGGCAAGATCGTCAGAGGCGAACCCGTCCGGTGAGCCATCTCCCTCCGCCCCCGACGGGGCCGGGGGCCGAAAGGAACATTCCAACCGCCAATCCGCTATGAAATTACGACATGCCCTTGCGTTCGCAGGCGCCGCATTGCTTTCCCCCGGGACAGGCGCCGCAACTCCGGAGCTCCCCAGTGAAACCCCGCAGGGCCTGGCCGCCGCCGAATGGCAGGGCATCCGAGCCGCGCACGAGGCGTGGAAACACCGCTTCACCAAGGAGGAGGACGGCACCGTCTCCGCGACGAACCCCGGTCAGCAATGGCGCACGGAGTTCGACGGGCGCGGCTTCACCGCCAGCCCCGCCGGTCAGGACTGGCAATGGGGGCTGGAGCTGCAATCCTACGGCGTGGGCGAAGTGCAGGTGGCGGTGGGCGGCAAGGCACGCGTTGAAATCACGGACAAACGCCTCAGCTACCACTGGGGCGAGCAGCTCGAGGAATGGTTCCTCAACGACTTGCGCGGGCTGGAACAGGGCTGGACCATCCGGACCCGTCCCGGAGACGGGGGCGGCGATTCCCTTCGGTTGGACCTGGCCGTGCGCGGCGGGCTGAGGGCGGAGGTGTCGGAAAGGAGCATCGCCTTCACGGACACGGCTGGCGCCGCGCTTCTCAACTACGGCGGGCTGAAGGCATGGGACGCGACGGGGCGCGCGTTGCCCGTGCGATTCCTCGCCGCCGGGGAGAACATCGCGGTGGAAGTGGACGAGCGCGACGCGGTGTATCCGGTGACCATCGACCCGCTGGCGCAGCAGGCCTATCTCAAACCCAACAACACCGGAGCTGAGGACCGCTTCGGCACTTCCGTCGCCATCTCCGGCGACACCGTCGTCGTCGGCGCGCCCCTAGAAGACAGCAACAGCACCACCATCGGCATTGGCGGGAACAACAACTCCGCAATCGATGCCGGGGCGGCCTATGTGTTCGTGCGCCATGGCGCGGCCTGGACCCAGCAGGCCTATCTCAAACCCGACAACACTGGGGCATACGACGAGTTCGGCACTTCCGTCGCCATCTCCGGCGACACCGTCGTCGTCGGCGCGCCCCTAGAAGACAGCAACAGCACCACCATCGGCATTGGCGGGAACAACAATGACGCAAGCTCTGCCGGGGCGGCCTATGTGTTCGTGCGCCATGGCACGGCCTGGACCCAGCAGGCCTATCTCAAGGCGCACAACGCTGAGGCGGGCGACGGGTTCGGCTTTTCTGTCGCCATCTCCGGCGACAGCGTCGTCGTCGGCGCGCCCCTAGAAGACAGCAACAGCACCACCATCGGCATTGGCGGGAACAACAACTCCGCAATCGATGCCGGGGCGGCCTATGTGTTCGTGCGCCATGGCGCGGCCTGGACCCAGCAGGCCTATCTCAAGGCGCACAACGCCGGGGCGGGCGACGGGTTCGGCTTTTCTGTCGCCATCTCCGGCGACAGCGTCGTCGTCGGCGCGCCCCTAGAAGACAGCAACAGCACCACCATCGGCATTGGCGGGAACAACAATGACGCAAGCTCTGCCGGGGCGGCCTATGTGTTCGTGCGCCATGACACGGCCTGGACCCAGCAGGCCTATCTCAAACCCGACAACACCGGGGCGGGCGAC
>CAZKGI010000024.1:0-26914 GCA_964552315.1 uncultured Akkermansia sp.
CCCCTGCCGTCCCGGCGCCATCCTAGGCGGTCGCGGGCAGTCCAAACAAGCGTTTCGCTTCGGGCTTGAGCAAGGTCAGGATCGTCAGCACGCCCAAGGCGGTCCCATAGGGCATGAACAGGCAAGCGAGGCCGGCCACCACCAGACAAAAGGTGTGGGAACGGTGTGCGGCCAGGCGCTTCCCCGCGATCACGATCAGGGAGGAAAGCGCGATCCCGGCGATCATCATCACCGAAGCGACGCCGACGAAGATCCCGCCGACCATCCTCAGCGCTGCGCGGTCCAGGTCATGGGAATTCGCCTTCCCTTCGCTGGTTACCCTCGTCCTTTCCCCTGCCCCAGCTGCCGGCTCCGCCCTCGGCTCCAGCGCAAGCCTCTCCCTGCCGGGCTTGTTCTCCTCAAACAAATCCGCGGGGGCCAGCAGCAGGAAGAGGCCCATCATCAAGTGCACGACGGGGATCAGGGAGAACAGAAAACCCATCCCTCCCACCACGTAGTGAAAAATCGAGAGGAGTCGCAGGTGCTCGCGAACCGTCTCCGGCATGAGCGGAGTTTAGGCCCAGCGAGGCGGCGTCACGAGCAAAATCTTCCTTCCCTCCCCCGTTTGGAGACCGCCGCCAAGTAGCCCCATGGAGAGGAGCTGAGGCCTCGAATGCGTGATTTGTTCGAGCAGGAGCGTGGCTTAGCTTGTCTGAAGCCCTAGTCAGAATCATCTTCTGCCACTTTCCCGCTCATGAATTCCAATCGTCGCGCCTTTCTGAAAGGTCTGGGGGCCGCCATCGCCCTGCCCAGTTTCGAGACCTTCCACCGCCACCTTCTTGCGCAGGAGGCCGCCAAGGGCCTGGCCACGACCGCGACGGGCATGCCGTTGCGCACGGCCTTCCTCTACAAGCCCAACGGCATGAACATGGAGAAGTGGGCGATCAACGGCACGGGCCGTGACATCACCCTGACCGGCACTCACGCCCCCTACGCCAAGTTCAAGGATCATCTCCACATCTTTGGCAATCTCGCCCACCTCAACGGCACCGGGGGCCAGGATGGCGCGGGCGACCACGCCCGTGCCAACGCCACCTTCCTGACCGGCACCCGCCCCCGCAAGACGGCCGGCGCCGACATCAAGCTGGGCATCTCCGTGGACCAGGTCATCGCCAACGCCGTCGGGGACAGCACCCGTTTCTCCTCCCTGGAACTCTCCTGTGACGGCGTCCGCAAGAGCGGCGTCTGCGACTCGGGCTACTCCTGTGCCTACCAGTTCAACCTTTCCTGGAGATCCGACACCACGCCGATGACGCCGGAATCCAATCCGCGTCACGTCTTTGAACGTCTCTTCGGTTCCGGTCCCAAGGGCGAGCGCGAAAAGAGCTTCGCCCTGCGCAACCAACGCCAGCGCTCCATTCTCGACTTCGTCATGGAGGACGCCAAGGCCCTGAACCGCCAACTCGGCCGCACGGACCAGCTCAAGCTCGACGAATACATGACCGGGATTCGCGAGATCGAGCGCCGCATTGAGAAGGCGGAGCAGTTCGGCCTGCCCGACGATCCCGGTGTGGAGGCCCCCGAGGGGATCCCCATCAGCTTCGAGGAGCACATCCGTCTGATGATGGACATGCTCGTGCTGGCCTTCGAGACCGACTCTACCCGCGTCGCCACCTTCCTTCTGTCCCACGACGGCAGCAACCGCAGCTTCAAGGAGATCGGCGTTCCGGACGGTCACCACTCGATTTCTCACCACCAGGGCAACACCGAGAACCTCGACAAGCTCGCCAAGATCGACCTCTTCTATTCGGCGCAGTTCGCCTATTTCCTGGAGCAGCTGGAATCCCGCAAGGACGCGGACGGAAACAGCCTCCTGCACAACTCGATGATCGTCTGGGGCGGCGGGCTGGCCGACCCGGATTACCACCGCCACACCGACCTGCCGGTCATTCTTGCCGGTCATGGCGGGGGAACCCTCCAAACCGGAGTCCGCAGCGAGCTCGAAAAGGACACGCCCATGAGCAACCTCTTCCTCAGCATGCTCGACCGGGTCGGCATTCACGAAGAGCGCTTCGGCGATTCCAGCGGGCGCCTCTCCATCGGCTGAAGCCGGGCCCGCGCGCCCCTTACCGCCAGAGTTCGGGACGAGTTCATTCCAGGGAGCGCCCCCCTTTCCTCCCGTTTGGTTGACTTGTTAGGAAGAGCTTCGCACAGACCACTCCCGCCAGGAAGCCGAAGAGGTGGCCCTGCCAGGAGACTCCGGGCACACCCGGAACCACCCCTCGCATCATCCCTCCATAGGCGATGAGGACGAGGATGGATACCGCGGTCCAGAAAAGGGATCGCTCCACGATGCCGCGCGCCAGGAGAAAACCCAGATAGCCAAAGACCAGCAAGCTCGCCCCGATGTGGTTGGTGCCCGATGGCCCCAGCATCCAGAGGGCGCCGCCCGCCAGGGTGATCAGGCTCAGGCTCAAAAGGACAAAGAGGCGCCGTCCGCCCATCAGGACCATCCCGCCGAGAACCAGGAAAGGCAGGGTGTTGGAGGCGAGATGGGCGAAACCACCGTGGAGAAAGGGAGCCAGTCCAATCCCGCTGAGCCCCTCGAGACGTCGCGGGCGGATGCCCCAGCGGTCGAAAGATCCGGGCATGAGCCAGTCGAGGATCTCGACCGCCCAAGCGATCGCCACCAGGGAGAGGAGCAGGCCACAATGACGTCGCAGGGCGCGCGTCCAGCTTTCTTGATTCGGCGTGGCAGAGCTCAGGTCTCGGGGCGACATGACCGGCACCTTACCCCTTCCCCGCGGGCACGACCACTGCGAAGCCAGCCCACTAGCGGACGCGCAGCCGTACCCGTGGCGTGGTGTGGCCCCCATCCACCTCGGTCCTCAGGTGGAATTCCCGGACCGTCGGCGCCGTGATCTTGGCGGCCGTGAGGAAGAGCCGCTGCTGATTTTCCCCGACGGGGATCATCAGGCCGTTCAAGCCGATGTTGTCGACAAAGACCCCGTGCGGCAAATTGCGTCCGGCGTCCTCCTTGCCAAAGGTGACCTCGCCTTCAAACCCGTTGCGCTCCACCTCGACCAAAGCGGTGATGGTCTCTCCGGGGCTCATGGTCAGCTCCACTACCCCGTCCTCCCCGACGCGGCCGGACTCCCCGTCCGGCAGCAGTCGCACGCGGATCTGGGAATTGGTCCTGGCCGTCACTTGAGAAACCGGGCCGAGTTCCTTCTCCACGACGCGCTCCCCGATCTTCGCCCGGGCCCTCACCCTGACCCGCGACGCCTCCTCCTCGGAAAGGCCGGCAAAGTCCCCGGAAGCCCGCAGGGTCGCATAGGCGCGATCCTGTCCCGCCTCGATCTCGATGGGCTGGGAAGCCGTCAAGCTCGGCGGCAACCCCTCGATCGCCACCGCAATGGGTCCGTCGAAGCCGTCCAGTCGGGTCGCCGTGAATCCGATTTCCGCCCCGCTCCCCGGGGCGACTTTCAGGTCCTTCCAGCGAAGCGCCACGGAAAAATCGGGCTGGAGAGGCCGGGCGACGAGGGTGTAGTCATATCCCTTTCCGCCAAAGCCCCGCGTGTCGCCGAGCCGCAGCAGGTAGTCCCCATCGGCCGGAACGGTGAATCGCAGGACCGAATCCGTCCCCAGGCGGCGCTCGGGATCGTCATCGTTCTCGTAGTGGAGCCGGAACACGGGAAGCCCATTGCTGACCGGCTCTACCGCCGCAGGCAATGCCCTGACAATGTAACAAGGCTGCCCCAAGGGATGAGCCATCGGCGTGGTCTGGAACCAGGTGCGACGACTACCGTAGCCGGGATAGACGATGAAGCCCGAGTCTGGTCCGCGGGGGTAGAGCTGGAGCTTCACCACCTCTCCGTTCAGGTAGAGCAGCTCGTCCAGTTCCATGTCCTCCCAGCGGTGCACGCGGAAGTCATTCCAGGTGGTCGAGTCCTTTCCCCGGAAGGTCAGCCAGGACTCGCGCAGGGCCTGCAGGACGACCTGCTCGACGGGCTCGCCCGAGGCATGCAGCACGGCGATCCGTGAGTCGAGGAGGGATTTCGAACGCGCCGCATCGACTTCAAACACCCAAGTCTCGCCCGCCCGGGGCGTGAAGGGATAGTCGTCCCATTCGCCGGGCCGGCTGATGCTCCCCTTCACTTGGCAGGGCCGTTGCAGGAGGGGGTTCGGGCCGGACTCCGATTCTTGCAGTGTCAGGAGCTCCGACGGCTCCGCGGGGACTGGGGGCTCCGGCGTCCGCGAGGGCCCTTGGCTGAGCTCTCTTCGCGTTTGGGCCACGCCTGGGTCAAGTGGGGGCAGCGCGAAGCGCTCCTCCGTTCCGTCGAGTCGCGCGGCAAAAAGGCTGTCCCCCTCGGGAGCAAAGGCCAGTACCGAGAGCAGGTCCGACTGCGGCCCGAGATCCTGCACCACGTCCAGATCGGGCAAATTCCAGAGCTTCAGGGAGCGGTCCGCCGAACTGGTGGCGAGGAGGCGACCGTCGGCAGAAAGGGCCATTTCCACGATGGCGTCCTCGTGAGCAAAGCGAGTCTCCAGCAGGGGGTTGATTGACGGCTCTTGCTTGGAGATGAAGCGCCACAGGCGGATCCTCTTGTCGGCGCCCAAGGCGACCAGGCCCTGGCCGTCCGGAGTGAAGTCGACGCGGTACTGTTCGCCCTCGGGCTGGTTGAGAGTGTCGAGGCGCTCGCCCGTGCTGACGAGCCAGAGCTTGCAGGTGCCATCGCCGCTGGCACTGGCCAAGACCGTCCCATCCGGGGAAAAGGCGAGATCGTAGATGGCCCCGTTGTGGGCGCTGAGATGGTGGAGCAGCTCGCCACTGGCAAAGTCCCAAAGGCGAATCCCCTGGTCGTACCCCGCCGTGGCGAGCCGTTTGCCATCGGGAGAGAGGACGGCATCGAAGAGAATGTCGCGGTGCTCCCCTTCCCCGAAGCGCTTCACCACTTCCCCCTTGTTGATGTCGAAGACAAGGGCCTCCCCCTTCAGTCCGGCGATGCCCGTGGCTGCAAGGAGCCAGGCCCCGTCAGAGGAGAAATGCAGGGCGTTGATCTTGCCCTCCGACGTCTTCAGGAGCTTCGCCGGTTCCGTGGAATCGCGGCGCCGCAGTTCAATACGGCCGTGCCGGGCATGGGCCTCCCAGCGCCCGTCCACGGAAAAAGCGGCCGCAGTGATGGAATCCCGAACGGCATCCGAGGGAGACAGCGGGGGTACGGAAAGCGTGGTGAGGAGGGAATGATCCTGCTCCGGCCCGGGCCCTTTCGCCCCCTCCTGAATCCAGCGACGCAGGAGGGCGATTTCCGCTTCACTGGGCTGGGGTTCCTTCTTCGGTGGCATCGCCGGCTTGGCCGTCTTGAGGATCGTCTGGAGCAGGTAGGATTCCTCAGGCTTGCCGGGCACGAGGATGGGCGGATCCACGGTGTCCCCGCCCTCGCGGAGCTCGGCGAAGGTCTCGACGGAGAATCCCCCCTCTCCATCACGGGCATTGTGGCATCCGGCGCAGTAATCGCGCAGGAGCGGGGCGATGTCCCGGTGGTAGTCGAGCCCGGCCGGCTCCGCAGCCGGGGCGGCGGCGAACGTGCCCGCGAAGAGGAGGGCGAGGCAGGTGAATTGGGGGCGAAGGAGGATCATTCTTGTGGCTCGATCGCTTTGAGCATTTCCGGACGGATCACCACCGCGTAGTGGTGCCACTCCGATCCCGGACCGGACTTCGCCCATTCGCTCGCCGCCTGGGCGGTGTGTGAAATGGGCATCTTTCGCCAGGCATCGGCCATCTCCGGGTCGGGGCCGCCCCGCTCCGGCCGAGCGACGATCCGCAACAGCTCCTCCCGGTCGGAGGCGATCTGCACCGCGTTTCGTCCATCGCCCAAATACCGGAAGTCATCGACTTTGAAAGGAACGAAAATCTTTTCGTCCACGCTTTCGATGGCCATGATGAAACTTCGAAAAACCACCGTAGAGCGCATCTTCAAGAGAATCGTGTCTCCGGAACTCACCATGAGGTCCCGGCTGGTGCCGAAAAAATATTTGGCGCGTTCCGAGGAGGTGTTGCGAAAGGTCACCCGGTTCCCGTTATGCTCGAGCTGGATGTCGCCCTTGGCGATGAGGTGGATCCGTCCGGTGAAGGGTCTCTCGTTGAAGGCCCGTTTGGTATCCCCGGCGAAGCGCGCGTCGCTGCCGAGCGATTCCCGGATTCGCCGGACCCTGAGGGCCTCTTCCATTTTCGATTCCCGCGTCATCTGCCTCTCCAGATCCGTTAGTGCGGCGGCGTAGTGGCTCAGCAGATCCGCGCGAGCCTTGCTGCCCTCGTTCCAGAGTCGCTCGCGCTCCCGCGCGTAGATGGTCTTGGTACTTGCCAGCGACTCGGTCTCGGCAGGGCGCCGCAAGAAGGTCTCCGAATCGAAATCGCGGCCGTCGCCGAAGGCGGCGATTTCGGTTTTGATCTCCAAAGCGGCGTCGAGATTGCCGGCGGCGGTCTCCTGCGCGAGCAGGCGCTGAAGCGCGGCCGAGAAAGCGGCGTTGAGATTCCAAATCGGTTGGTGAATCCGCTCGTAGGCGGCGACGAACCTCTCCTCGAGCGCCTCGATGGAGGGCTCCGCGCTCGAAACCGGGGCGCTGGCACAGAGCCCGGCGAAGAGAAGACCCGCGAGAACGATCGGGCAGGACCTGCGCCGCAGAATCTCGCGTTCCGGCCCGTCCCCTTCCTTCCGGCCGGATGCACGAGTTCTGAGGCGTGGGGGGGCGGAGAGGTTCATCGAAGGCGAGGATCTCTGAAGTCGACAGGCGAGGTCAAGGTTTTTCAGTTCTGAAACAGGAACTCCCGCGAGGTCATGATCGCCCAGAAAAGGTCCTCCACCGCCTCGCGGCGCTCCTCGGGCGCGGCGGCGGCGAGGTGGGCGAGGTGGCCTTCGCGCTCGGCCTCAGTGGGGTAGCGGGAGAGGGTCGCGAGGTAGGCCTCCTCAAGGATGGCGCCGTCGTCCATCGCGGGATCGGCGAGGAGGCGCCCGACGATGCTGCCCTCGGCGGCGAGCTTGTCGTTGAGGATTTCGCCGTTGGCGAGGTGCAGGGCCTGCACCATGCTGGGCTGGTTGGAGCGCTCGCACTCGCAGACGATCTCGCGTTCATTGCGACCGAACGTCTTGAGGAAATAGGACTGCACGGCGGAGTCGAAGAGCTGGAGGGCGCGGGTGCCCTCGGGATAAAAGTCGGTCTTCTGGGTGCTGCCATCGCTGAGGGCCACCAGATCGAAGACCGCGGGAACGCCGGTGACGTCCACGATGGCGTCGTGGAGCACCTCGGCCATGAGCCGACGCGGCTGGTAGCGGGAGAGGTATTTCAGGTCGTCTCGGTTCTCCGAGAGGACCTCGCTGCTGCGCTGGTAGGTTTCGCTGAGCAGGATGGTCCGCATCAGGGCCTTGAGGTCAAAGCCGGACTCCACCAGATGGCGGGAGAGGGCGTCGAGCAGGGACTCGTTGCTCGCGGGATTGCTCGCGCGCAGGTCATCGACGGGCTCGACCAGTCCCCTCCCGAAATAGGCCGCCCAGACGCGATTGCTGATGGAGCGCGCAAAGTGAGGGTTCTCGGGTGACACCAGCCAGTCCGCAAGGGCTTCGCGTCGGTCGCGCGGGTCCTCGGGATCGAGGGGCTCCCCGTCGAGAGGAGCCGGAATCTGCGGCTTGCCGGTACGAGGTTGGATCAAGTCTCCCCGGGGCTCAACGTAGAGGGTGCGGATCCCGTCGCCGTTGCGCACGTCCCCACCCCAGCCCTTGGCCCGCACCCGGGAGAAGAGGTTGGCGAAGGCGTAGTACTGATCGTTCGTCCATTTCTCCAGGGGGTGGTCGTGGCACTTGGCGCAGTTGATGGAGAGGCTGAGAAAGGCCTGGGCCGTGTTTTCCGCCAGGGTTTCGGGATCCTGGTGGACCGCATAGAAATTCGTCGCCCCATTCTCCGTGCTCAGCCCCTTCGCCGTGAGCACCTCCCGCACCATCCGGTCCCAAGGACGGTTTTCGGCGACACCGCCCCGGATCCATTCGTAATAGGCCTTCACCGCGGCCGGGCGCAGCAGCCCGCCGTTGACGAGGAACATGTCGGACCAGCGGTAGCTCCAGTAGTCGACGAATTCCTCGCGCTGCAGCAGGGCCTCGACCAAGCCGGTCCGTTTGTCAGGAGAACCGTCGTCGAGGAAGCGGCGGGTCTCCTCGACCGTGGGGAGCTTCCCGATGGTGTCGAGAAAGGCCCGACGGACGAAGTCCTCGTCGGAGCAGCGTTCGGAGGGCTTGAGGCGCAGCTGGCGCAGCTGGGCGATGACGAGCTCGTCGATGAAGTTGGCTCGCGGCGCTTTCGTGTAGACCTCATCCGGCACCTCGTTGGGGAAGGGCGAGCGGATGCGGGCGATCGCCACCTTGCTGGCAAAAAGGGCGGTCACGGCCGCCTCGCCATGGCCCACCACCTCAGTCTCCCCGTCCTCCTCCACCATGGCGACACTCTCGTCGGCGGAGGCAAAGCGCGCCCAGTCCGTAACGTCGAGTCGACTGCCGTCAGAATAATGCGCCGTGACGAGATAGCGCTGGCGATCGCCCTTGCGCAAGATCGAGAGCGGCGGCTCCACCTCGAGGTGGGTCACGCTCGCCTCGTCTTCCCGGGGACCCGGGCTGCCGGCGGCGATCCATTCGGCGAGGATGCGGTAGTCGCGCGAGCGCGGATCGAGCCGCTTGCCCCCCTTGTGCGGGGTCGCCATGGTGGGCTTGGTGAGGAGGAGGCTCTTGGTCGGGGTGAGCGGCTCGAGGCGACGCCCACGCGCTTCGCGGGCGATGGTGTAGAAGTCGGCCAGCGGATCGTAGCCGCGCAGGCTGAGACGGAAGCCTCCCTTTCCGGCGACGGCCCCATGACAGGCCCCCATGTTGCATCCCTGGCGGGTCAGCACCGGCATGACGTGTTGTCGGAAACTCCAGGCAAAGGGACGCTCGACCTGTTCCACCACCACTTCGCGAGTGGCCAGCGACTCGCCGACCCGCGCCGTGAGGGTGGCCCGACCATTGCTCCGGGCGTGGAGGACCCCGTCGCGGAACTCCACCACCCCCTCCGGCGCGAGGGAGAACTCCACGGACGCGGCCTCGCCGACGACCTTGCCATCCTCGACCCGCTGCACCAAAACCCGCTGCCTGGCCTCGGGTCCCTCGAGCCGGATCTGCTCCGGAAGGATCTTCAGTTCCGCGGCCTGCAGTCCGACCCCACCGAGCAGGCCAAGCAGGCTGCCGAGCACTTGTTTTGTCCTCCGAACATCAGCCGCACCCATGCGCTTGGGGGATGGGGGCGGGGTCCTCATCCAAAGAGCTCCTTCACGGGTTCTCTTCCGAAATCGACGATGGGGAAGGGCCGGCCAGAGGGGCCGGGCAGGTGGGTCTCGAGATCGAAGCCGAGGGCGTGGAACATCGTGGCCACGATGTCCCCCGGAGCGACGGGCCGTTCCGCCGGATAGCCGCCGATGGGGTCGCTCTTGCCCACGACCTGTCCGCCCTTGACCCCGCCGCCGGCGAAGGAACAGGTGAAGCACTGTGGCCAGTGGTCGCGCCCGCCCGCGGGATTGACCTTCGGGGTGCGCCCGAACTCGCTGAGGCCGGCGACGAGCACGTCGTCAAGCATGCCCCGCTGGTGGAGATCCTCGAGCAGGGCCGAGTAGGCCTGGTCGTACATGGGAGCCACCTCGTCCTTCATCTGCGTGACCGAGATGAAGGGCTTGGAGCCGTGAATGTCCCAGGAGAGCTCGTTGAAGACGGTGAGGAAAGTGTTCACCGTGACGAAGCGCACCCCGCTCTCGACGAGCCGGCGGGCCAGCAGAAAACACTGCCCCACCCGGTTCATCCCGTAGCGCTGGCGCACCGCATCGGGCTCCTGGCTGAGGTCGAAGGCGGCGCGCGCCGACTCGCTCGTCATCAGACGGAAGGCGGAATGGAAGTTCTCATCGAGCAGGCGGGCGTCTTCGCTGGCTTCGAAGGCCTTCACCGTCTCGTCGACGAGCTGGCGCATCTTCTGGCGCCGGTCCAGGCGCAGGGCCCCGATCTGGTCGGGAGGCAAGAGGTCGGGCACGCGAAAGTCCGGCTGGGAAGGGTCGGCCATCAGGGCGAAGGGATCGTAGGCCTTCCCCAGGAAGCCCCCGGCCTGGCCGTTGGGCAGGTTGCCCCCCCCACGCCCCATCAGTTCCGGCAGCACGACAAAGGGAGGGAGATCGTTCCGCGGAGGCATGAGGTAACTGGCCACCGCCCCCGCATGCGGCGTTTCAATGCCTCCGGTGAAGCGGCGCCCGGTCTGCATGATTTGCCAACCGGCGTCGTGCACCGCGGCCCCGTCGTGATGGCAGGAGCGGATCAGGGAGAACTTGTCCGCGACCTTGGCGTGGAGCGGCAGGATCTCGGAGACTTCGATGGCGTCGGACTTCGTCCGAATCGGTTGGAAGGGCCCCCGGATCTCGCGGGGGGCGTCGGGCTTCATGTCCCACAAGTCGAGATGACTGGGGCCGCCCAGGTTGAAAATGAGGATGCAGGATTTCGAGTTGTCCCCCTTGAGGTAGCCGTTCTGCTTCGCGGCGAGGTACTGGGGCAGCGACAAGCCGATGGGAGCGAGCGCCCCGATGCTGAGAAATTCGCGGCGAGTGCGCTTGGCGCCACAGAGGGGACCCGGGGTCTCGGCGAGGAAGTCGAACATGGCGGACGGGGCTGAGGTCGAGGGAAGTCCTCCCGGAAAGGCGCTGGCAGGGGTCCCAGGGGGTGGCGGCAGGGGGCCCTCGTTGCGCGATGGGAGATTTGGGGCGTGGATCCGACCGGTCTCTCCTTCGCGGCAACAAGCGACTCCGGTGCCTGTCGAGGGGCTATGTCCCAGGCTAGGGAATTTCTTACGGTGCGTCTGTGGCGCAATCCCGCGCCCGGCGGCAAGGCGGGCCGAGACTGAAGGATTGTCGCGACCGCTCGGCGCCCCATCGCGCCCTTGATCCGGCCTTGATTCCGCACCACGGTTCCCCACGCCATGAATCGTGCTCCCGCCCTCGCCCTTTGTTGCGCCTTCCTGCTCACCCAGGCCATTTCCCAGGAAAAGGCTCACCTGGAGTTGGACTCGCCTTTTGCCTCCTACGTGGAAGCTGATTTTCCCTTTTTCACCCAGACCGTGGATGCCCGGGCCTTCGGGGAATCGCCCCAAGTCGAAAACCTGACGCCGCGCGGCATCGTGGTGCCCGTAGGCAACGGCTGCTATGGCTGCTTCGATCCGGACCTGTTGCGCTGGGCGCTCTTCTGGAGGGAGTCGGAAGAGGGTGAGTATCTGAGCATGAACGGCATGGGATCCGGGAGCTACCGACTCCCCAACCGCAAGGCGGCCCCGGGACAGTCCCAACTCCCCCACCCCTACGGGACGCCCCTCCTGGCCATGCCGCTCCGCCCTGGCGGTTCACCCGACAAACCCATTCTCGAGGAGATCCGCGACCGCGGGGCGGCGGAACCCGAGGAATTGGGGCTGGGCCCCGTCCCTCCGGAAATCGGTCGTTTCCTCGGCATCCGCCTGATCGAGGGCGGCATGCAGCTGGAATACCGCATTGGGGCCTGCACGGTTCAGGAGCGCCTTCTCGCCGAAGGCGAAGGCCTGACCCGGCTGCTCCAGGTGGGCCCTCGCCAGAAAGCCCTGCTCCTCCGCACCGGCCCGGGCGATGAGGATTGGCTTTCCCTCGCGCCTGCCGAGTCGGCGACGGTGCACCGCATTCTCATCAGCCCCGAAGGAAAAGTCTCGGTTCAACAGGGAGGTCCCTTCCCCGCGGCGCAGCCCCCGAGCCGGCGCTGGAAGGAAAGGGTGAAAACCGGCGCGGCCACCCCGCCAGCCAAGCCGGCGGCCTGGGTCTATGACGACCTGTCCATCCCGGTGCCCAATCCCTGGAAGCGCAACGTCCGCCTCTCCGATCTGGCCTTCTACCCCGATGGACGCGCCGCCTTGGTGACCTACGACGGCGATATCTGGCTGGCCGAGGATCTCGCGGGCGCCGAGGGCACGGAATGGACCCGCTTTGCCTCCGGGCTCCACGAGCCGCAGAGTCTCGCCATCCGCGACGGCGAAATCTACGTCTTCGACCGCAATGGCGTGGTCTGCCTGCACGACACCGATGGCAACGGCGAGGCCGACTGGTATGAGACGGTCACCAATGCCGTGGCGCAGTCGGCCGAGACCCGCCAGTTTCCCATGGACTTTGTCGCCTTGCCCGACGGGGGCTTCTACCTCGCCTACGGCGGCCAAATCGGCAGCAGCGTTGGGAAATACAACGGCACGGTCGTGCGCGTGGCGGCGAACGGGCAGGACTTCGAAGTGATCGCCACCGGACTGCGGCAACCTTATCTAGGCTACGACCCTGACACCGGGCTGCTCACCGCCAGCGACCAGCAGGGCAATTGGAAGCCCGCCACGCCCATCTACCGCATCGAGCGCGGCCGCTACTTCGGCTTCCAGCCGGAGAAGTTCAAGGACCAGGTCGTGCATCCGGCCCCCATCGACGCGCCGGAGGTCTGGATTCCGCACTTCATCAATCAGTCCGGCGCCGGCCAAGTCTGGATCCGCCGCCAGGGAGAGGGGCCCCTCCAGATGGGAGCGCTCAACGACACCCTCGTGCATATCGGTTACAACCGTCCGGAAATCTTCAAAATCTACCTCGATCCGGAAAGTCGCCAGGGAGCGGTGATGCCGCTTCTCTCTGGCTTCCCTGCGGGATTGCTGAATGGGCGGGTGAATCCCCGCGATGGCTACCTCTACCTGACCGGCTTCACCCTGTGGGGCACCTCCGGCACCCGGCTCAGCGGCATTTTCCGGGTGCGGCCCGGCGAGGTGGACCCCTGGCTGCCCCGCGAGATCCGCGCGGAAGCGCGCGGCGTGCTGCTTCGCTTTGACGCCCCCCTCTCGCGCGAACTGGCCTCGGACTTGGGGCGCTATTCCGCCGACCGGTGGAATTACAAACAAACCCACGAATACGGATCCGGCAATTACCGGCTCGACGGAGAGGCGGGACAGGATCCCCTGCCCGTGCTGAGTGCGAAGCTTTCCGAGGACGGCCAGTCGCTCTTCCTCGGCATCGCCGACATGCGGCCCTCCCATTCGCTCCGCCTCACCTACCGACTGCCGGTTCCCGAGGTGACGCAGGTGGAAAACGCCTATCTCACCATCCACAGCCTGCCCTCTGAGGACTTGAGAAAATACGGCTTCGCCGACAACGAGGTCGACCTCACCCCCCGCGCCGACCTCAGCGGCGGCCCCGGAGCGGTCAAGCCCACTGCCGAAATCGGGAAGGAAGTCGCCCTGCGCTTCGGCTGCATTGCCTGCCACGCCACGGGCGATCCCAGCATGCCCACCCCGCCTGCGCCTGGAAACGGCAGCGAGGTCGCCGTCGGTCCTCCCTGGATTGGACTCTGGGGATCGAAGCGGGTTTTCACCGACGGGTCCACCCTCAGAAAGGTCGACGCCGCCTACATTCGGGAATCCATCCTCGACCCGGCCCGGCGCGTCATGGAAGGCTACGAGATGGAGCGGACCGGTGTCGGCATGCCCTCCTATCTGGGCGTGCTCCGCGACCATGAAATCGAATCTCTCATCCTTTACATCGAGACCCTCAAGGCGCCTCCAGCCGCCAAGGGTGGGAAAAAGCCGTAATTCCCAAGGCGCGCGCCTCGACGCCCCGCGGGACGGACTCCAGCGGCGGTGGCTCCTTCCGACTGGCCCAAAGGAATCCACAAGAAAGGTCTCGGATCGACCGTATAGATTTTCATGCCCAGAGTGTCGCCCGCCCTTCTCCTGCTCTTCCTGATCCTCCCCTGCCCGCAAACCTGGGGCCAATGGCGGATCGAGGGCGAGTCCCATGCCCAGGACCCGCAGCGGCCTTTCATCCACGAGACCAAGTGGATCCACGCCGATGGCGAGCCCTCGCGCTCCAAGCCGCGACGCATTGACCTGGTGTGGTTCCACGCCTCGACCCACACCTTTGCCGTCGTGGACAATGGTCCCGCCGGGGCCCCGCGGTACCCAAGCCTCGCCCAAGCCATGCGGGACCATGGCGCGCTGGCCGGCTGCAACGGGGGCTTCTTTCATCCCGACCACTCCCCCTCGGGACTGATGATCTCAGGCGGCGAGTCGACCGGGCGATTCGGTCAGGGCGCCCTCCTCAGCGGCGTGATCCTCACCAGCGGGCGACGCAATCCCTATCTGCTGCGGCGCAGTGAATACCAGGCGGAAAAATACAAGGCCACCGAGCTTCTCCAGTCGGGCCCCTTCCTGGTGGACCAGGGTGCCCCCGTGCGGGGCCTCTCCCCGGAAAACTCGCGCCGGCGGACCTTTGTGCTCCACGACGGAGGCCAGTGGTTTGCCATCGGCCTGAGCGATCCCTTCACTCTCGCGGAACTGGGGGATCTGTTGGCACGCCAGGACTTTTCCCCCCTGCGGCGCATTCACCGCGCCCTCAATCTCGACGGCGGCACCTCCTCCGGGCTTTACCTGGATCGCGGCGGAGAGGCCCCTCCCCTGAGCGTCGAGCCAATCAAGACCGTGCGCAATTTCGTCGCCATCGTCCCCCGGGAACGATCCGGGGAGTGAGAGGCCTCAACACTTCGCCCACTCCAGAAGCCGGTCCTTGGCCCCGAGGGAGGGCAGCTCCTCGTGTATGGCGATTTCGAAGACGGTGTCGGCAGGGATCTCGCGCCCTTCCCAGCCCGCAGCCTGGAGCTGTTCCACCCCGGTGGTGATTTCGTTGGAACGGTGACCAAACCCCCAGCCCCCGTAGGTGAAGCGGGTCTCCACCTCGTTGGGACAGGATTCGGAAAAGAAGCCGAGATGGCGGGCGCCGTAGAAGAGCTCGTTCGTCCCGTTGAAGCCGTAGGGATCGGTGGCGTGGCGGTTGCGCAGGCTGGCCGTGCGGATGGGGGCAAAGACCCGCTCGTCGGTGTCGAGACGACGAATGGAAATCCAGTTGGCCCACTTGGGAAACTCCTCGATGGCCCGGGCGCGGCAGCGGGCCCCCCGATAAATCGTCTTGCCCCAGAGCTCGACGTCGTTGGAACAAAACAACACCAGGCTGCGCTCCCCGTTCTCCCCGACCGGGGGCAGGGTGTCCGCCCGGACCACATCGTGGCGGGCCGAGCCCATCCCATTGGTCAGGTCGTGGAAGCCCTTGGCCGCCGGCGCGGTCGGGGGCAGCAGGTCTTGCGGCGCCTGAAAGCCCGGCAGGGAGGGCGGAGTCGCCCCCAGGCGGATGGAAAAGCCTTCGTTGATGGCAGGCGCGGCAGCCTCGGTCCAATCGCTGGAGCTCGCCTCGGGCTGGGAACCCAAGGAGGCGCTGGCAAGGGCCTCTGTCAACGCCACCAAAGGATCCTCCGCCGGAGGGGAGTCCGAGGCCGCGACGGGAGCGGCGGACCGAAGGGGAAGCGACTCGCCGGACGACTCCGGCACACTGGGAGCCAGCTCCGCGCCCCCCTCCGCCGCCTGTTTCGATTCTTCCAAGGCAGCCTCCTGCACCTTGGCAAGGGCGTCCACGGCTCGAATGGCCGCGCTGACCGCCCCGACCAGGTCAATCCCCGCGGCCCCGGCCAGGGAGGCTGTCAGAGAGCCATCCACCAGAAGCACGCTGCGCACGGGTTCCAGGGCGGGCTCGTCGATGGTGGCCAGTAGCTCCCGAATGCGCCGGTCCGTCTCTTCGGCAGAGGTCGCCCAGCCCTGAGGCAGCGCGACCATCTGCGACTTCAGCTCCTTGAGCCGCTGCCGCAGCGCCTTCGGTTCGGAAAGATCGAGCCCCCGGCCTGACCGGCTGCCTTCCATCGCCAAGACCTCGTCGGCAATGCCGCGCAGCGCCTCGCGGGCTTCTTCGAGGCGGGCCGCCTGGGACTCCGCCATGCCGCGGCAGGCGCCCACGGCCTCGCAGCCGCGCTGCAGGGACGAGGCGATCGCATCCAGACGATCGCGCAGCATGCTCATGCGCGAGAGATCCGAGCCGACCTTTTGCCTGGCTTCCCGCACTCTCTCGCCCATGACGAACAAGGCCAGGGCCGCCGCCAGGGATTCCCGCCTTTCCCAATCCCGCGACGCCTCGACGAACTCGTCGAGGCGCTGCTGCTTCTCGACTTGCTGCCGTTCGACTAGGACCAGCTTCTCGTGGCGCCATTTCAGTTCCGGCAGGGAGCGCACTTCGCTCCCCTCGCGGGCCACCGGGCGCGACCCTCGGCGGGCCCGTCCCGCCACCCAGCCGAGGAAGCAGCCGACCACCCCGGCCGCCAGCAGCGCGATGCCGTCCGCACGGGACAGGAAATCGAGCGCCTGGGGCCAAGTCAGGGCGAGCGGGGGCGTCGCGGAGGCCCCTGCGAAGTCGGCCGACAGGCTGAACATGGAGTGACTAGGAGGCATCAAGGGAGGAGGGTCCAATCAGGAAATCCAGAAGCATCATAGGCGGCAAGAGCGCCCCGCCAAGCCATAATTTTCCGGCCGGGGAAAATCCCGGAAACCCAAGGAGTGGGGGCGGTTCGGGGGCCTCCGCCCCGCCCGCCTCCGCGCTCTCCAGCCCAGGGGCGGGGCTCAGTAGCCCTCGCGCTGCATCCGTTCGATGAGGGCCTCGAGATGGGCGACGTAGCCGTGCACGTCCACGCTGCCCGCCTCGGGCTGTCCCTCGACCGCATAGAGCCAGCCGTCCTCGTAGGGCGAACTTTTCACCAAGCAGGCGTCCTCCTCGAGCAGAGGGTTGCCTCCCCGAAAAATCCCATCCATCGCGCAGTAAAGGTCGCTGGCCGCCTTGAAGCCCTCGACATAGCCGATGGTCTGCCCGGAGGAAACGGGATCGCCCGGGGCCACCTCGTAGCGCGCCTCGACCAATTCGCCCAACATACGGGTGGCAAACTTGGTGAATCCAACCTGCCAGAGCCCGGCGCAGCCCTCGACCTCGCGCATCCAGAAATGACTGAGCGAGTAGCGAAAGGAAGCGGGCAATCGCGCCGAAAAGCGGGCGTGTTTGAATCGGACGAATTCCATTCAGGAAAGAAACTTGGCGCGAAACAATTCCCCCAGCATGACAAGCTTGCCCAGCCGGTAACGCTTTGAAATGACGCGATAACCGTCCCGCTCCATCTCGTCGAGAATGGCGGAGTAAATGCGGCGCATCAACTCTGCCGAGCGCAGGGCCGCCCGGTCGTCGGACGGCAGGCTGGCAAAGATAGCTCGGGACTCGTTGTAGCGGGCTCGCGCCACCGCCCCGGCGTGGCGCATGAGCCGCTGGAAACGGATGGGATCGGGCGAACGCGAGAGGACGTCCTCCGCGCTGAGCTCGAAGCGGCGCAGGAACTCGAGCGGCAGAAAAAGCCGTCCCCGCTCCGCATCCTCGCCCACGTCCCGCAGGATGTTGGTCCACTGCAGGGCCTGGCCGAGCTCCTCGGCGTAGAGGCGAGAATCCGGATGGCTACAGCCAAAAATCGTCGCGCTCACCAAGCCGACGGCCCCGGCGACGTGATGGCAGTAGTGACGCAGCTCTCCTTCCGTTTCGAACAGCCGTGGCGCCAGGTCCATCTCCATGCCGTCGAGGATGGCGAGGAGGTCCTCGCGCTGTAGGGGACGGCGTCGTCGCAGGTCCTCAAACTCGGCCTCGAGTCCGGGACGGGGATCCTGCCCCTGCCCCTCGACCAGGGCGCGCCAGCGGTCCAGCCCGGCTCGGCGTTCCTCGGGATGGAGATGGGGATCGTCCACGAGATCGTCCACGACCCGGCAAAAGGCATAAAAGACCTCCATGTCCCGCTGCACGGCGCGGGGCAGCACGGCCAAGGCGTAGGCGAGATTGGAACCGCTCCGGCGAACGATCTCACGGGCACTGTCGGGGGACACTTGCAAAACCGCCTGGGGGCTCAGTCGATGAATCCGAAGTGGTGCCCAAAGGGCCAATACACGAAGGCCGCCCGCCCGACGATGTTCTCCTGGGGGACGATGCCGAAATCCCTCGAATCGGAGCTGTTGGCGCTGTTGTCGCCAAGAGCCCAGTATTCCCCGGGTCCCAACTTCACTTCCTGCCGGCCCCGCGCGGTGTAGCCCGTGTAGTAGCCTTCCCGGGACATGACCCGCTCGAAGCCCGCCCCCTTCGCGAGCTCCCCGTTCACGAGCAAATTCGGCGGGACGATGGAGATCGTGTCTCCTGGCAAGCCAGAGAGGCGCTTGATGTAGTGTTGGGATCCCTGGCGGGGATCGTCGAGGCGTCGCTGGATGTAGTCGATGTTTTGGGTGTCGAAGACAAAGACCTCGCCCCGCTGGGGCTTTTTCCAGTGATAGATGAACTTGTTGACGACAAGCTGGTCGCCGGTATCGACGTAGCCCTTGGCGAGAATGTCCCCCGCCTTGACCTCGATCTTCCGGTCCCGCGATTGGGCAAAGAGCTGGCTGTTGAGCAGGGTGATGACGCGCGAATCGGTCCCCGGGGCCTTGTAGACATTCCCTTTCTGGGTCACGAGATGCGTGTAGGGGAAGAAACGGAAATAGGGCTTCGAGTAGAAGTTGCGTTGGTTCAGGACGATGACGTCATCCTCCTTGGCAATCCACTCGACGTGGGTGCGCCCGTACCAGACGCGGTCCCAGCAGCGCTTCAGCAGACCGGGGCGTTCATAGCCATCAGGAGCCAGGCGCTCCCCATTGGGATTCATCTCCGGGGTCGGATAAGCGATGATCCCGTTCAGGGTGGGTTGCATCGACCCGGTGGGGATCTTGAACTGCTGGATGAAGTAGGCCCGGATGCCCAGGGCGATGACCACCGCGACAAAGATGACCTCGATGTTCTCCTTCAGGGCCGAGCTCTTGTATTCCTTCACCGAGCTGCGGCACAGGGCGGTGAGTTCCTCGGCTTCCGCCTGGAGCTCCTTCCGCTTCTTGGTGGGGTCATCGACACCGGCCTTGAACTCGGCATTGCGGCGGTGGATCTCCGCCTTGCGCTCCTCGTCGATGAGGTCGTCGTTGTAGCGCAGGAACTTGCGCACTCCCTTGACGAGGGAATAGCCCTCCTTGCGCCCCTTGCGGTCGAGGGGACGCTCCGCCAACTCCTCCGGAGACAGTTTTTTGAACAGGAACATCGCTGCGATGGTAGGGTTCTGGGGCTTGCTCGGCGAGCGCTAATTCACTCTTGGCCGGCATCCCGCCAGCATGGAGGCGCCTGCCGGGCTCAGTCTCCCGACTTCAGCACTTTGATGAAGGCATCCTGGGGAATGTTGACCTTGCCGATGGCTTTCATCTTCTTCTTCCCCTCCTTCTGCTTCTCGAGGAGCTTGCGCTTCCGGGAAATGTCGCCGCCGTAGCACTTGGCGGTGACATTCTTGCGCATCGCCGAAATGCTCTCCCGGGCAATGATCTTGCCCCCGATGGCCGCCTGGATGGCCACGGTGAAGAGCTGCTGGGGAATCACTTCCTTCAGCTTGGCGGCAAGCTGACGCCCCCGGGATTCGGCCTTGTCGCGGTGCACGATGACGGAGAAGGCGTCGACCGGCTCGCCGGCGATGAGCATGTCCATCTTCACCAGCTTCTCCGCCTGGTACTCGCCATACTCGTAATCCATGCTGCCGTAGCCACGCGTGATGCTCTTGAGGCGATCGTTGAAATCGACGAGAATTTCGTTCAAGGGCAGGATGGCCGTCAGGAGCACGCGGCTTTGGTCGAGGGTCTCAGTGTTGACCAGCTCGCCCCGCTTCTCGGCCACCAACTTCATGAGATCGCCGATGTAGTCGTTCGGCGTCATGATATAGGCCTTCACCGTGGGTTCGCGGATCTCCGCGATGCTCTGCGGCTCGGGCAGGAAACTGGGGTTGTCCACCTCGATCTCCCGTCCGTCGGTGAGGCGAACCTGGTAGACGACCCCGGGATAGGTCGAGATGACGTCCATGTTGAACTCTCGGCGGAGGCGCTCCTGCACGATCTCCATGTGGAGCAGGCCGAGGAAGCCGCAGCGGAATCCAAAGCCGAGGGCCGCCGAGCTTTCCGCCTGATAGCTGAAGGCGGCGTCGTTGATCTGCAGCTTGCCCATGGCGAGCTTGAGCTGCTCGAAGTCCTCCGAGGAGACTGGATAAATCCCGCTGAAGACCATGGGTTGGATCTCCTTGAAGCCCGGCAGGGGTTCGGTCGCGGGATTGCGCGTCTCGGTGATGGTGTCGCCGATCTTCACCTCGTTCGAGGACTTCATGTTGGCGATGAGGTAGCCCACGTCGCCGGCAACGAGCTTTTCCCGAGGCGACTGCTTCGGGGTGAAGACGCCGACTTCCTTGACCTCGTAGCTCTTGCCCGTGGCCATGGTGCGGATGCTGGTGCCGCGCTTGACTTCGCCGCTGATGACCCGGACATAGCTCACGACCCCACGGTAGGTGTCGAAAACCGAGTCAAAGACGAGGGCGCGCAGCACCTCGTCCTCGGGCGTCTTGGGCGGTGGGATCCGGGTGACCACGGCCTCGAGAATTTCTTCGATTCCGATCCCCATCTTGGCGCTCGCCGGGATCGCCTCCTCGCCGGGAATGGCGATGATTTCCTCGAGCTGCTTCTTGACCGCGGGGATGTCCGCGCTGGGCAGGTCGATCTTGTTGATCACGGGGATGACGTGCAGTCCGGCCTGGTTGGCGAGGTGGACGTTCGCCACCGTCTGGGCCTCCACGCCCTGGGCGGCATCGATGAGAAGCAGGGCGCCCTCGCAGGCGGCAAGGGATCGGCTCACCTCGTAGGAAAAGTCGACGTGACCGGGCGTGTCGAGCAGGTTCAGCTGATAGGTCTTCCCGTCCTTGGCGTGATAGCTCATGGTGACGGGATGCGACTTGATGGTGATGCCCCGCTCGCGTTCCAGATCCATGGAGTCGAGCAGCTGGTCCTGCTTCTGCCGCTGCGAAATGGTCGCCGTCATCTCCAACAAACGATCCGAGAGGGTCGTCTTGCCGTGGTCGATGTGGGCGATGATCGAGAAGTTGCGTGTCAGTTCGATGGACATCGTCGGGAAGGGGTCGAAACCTAGGGGATTTCGCCTGAAAGTAAACCGCCTTTGCTTCCAGCGCTCGCTCGGAGCAGGGGGAAGCGATTTATCCCGGGAAGATTGAGCAGATCCTCCCCCCTGGGCACTAAGGCTCGAGATGGGCGAATTCGAAGCAAGCGACGAGCGACAGCGGGAAGCCGCCCTGATGCGTCGCCTCGTCGCCCGGGAACCGGCGGCCCTGACCGAACTCGTTCAGCAGTATGCGGCCCTGGTCTTTGCCACCGCCTTCAAGGTGCTCAAGCACTACGAGGACAGCGAGGACGTCACCAGCGAAGTTCTCGCCACCATCTGGCGCAAGGCGGACAGCTACCATCCTGGCAAGGGTTCCCTCGTCACCTGGATCTGCACGACCACCCGCAACCGGGCCATCGACCGGGTGCGCAGTGTCCAGCGCCGCGGCGATCTCTACGAGCGCTACGAGGCCCGACTGGAGATCGAGAAGCCGCGTCACTCCTCCACGGGACACGCGGTGATCTACCGCCAAGAGACGCAACGAATGCTCCAATCGGCGGTCGTCTCCCTCTCTCCGGAACAGCGCGAAGTGATCGAACTGGCTTATTTCGAGGGACTCACGCAAAAGCAAATCGCCGACCGCATCGACAGTCCCTTGGGCACGGTGAAAGCCCGCATCCGCCGAGGCGTGGAACAGCTCCGCCTTTCCCTGAGGAGCCGGCTCGAGGGCGAAGGCCCCCACTTGCTCCAGTCGGCCTCGGAATAAGGGGCCTGGCCCTCGCCTCGCCCCTTCCATCGCCAAGGGCAGCCCCAGGACCGCGCCGCCCGGTCCCCGTCAGTGCGCATCTCCCATTGCAGGAGAGCGGGGGCTGCGCCATCCTTCCCCGGCGCGCAACCCTGACTGGAATCCCATGAAAATCGAACTCTTTGCCGTGGCGGACTTCGCCGTGGAACAGGCAGGCAAGCTGACCATTGTCGGCGTCTTTGACACCCTCTGCTGTCATTCCCTGCCCGTGGTTCACGAACTCTGTGCCGTGGTGGCCAAGCTGCGCTTTGAAAAAATCGAGGAAGGCACCAAGCGGGTGCGGCTCAACCTCTCCGACGCGGACGGCAAGTTGGTGCTCCCCAGCGTGGACCTTCCACTCGATGTGAGGATGAACGAGGACCAGCACACCCTGACAAAGAACATCGTCGTCAAGATCGGGGGACTGAAGATCGAGAAGGAGGGCGAATATTCCTTCGACCTCGCCGTGGACGGGCGCCACGAGGCGTCCATTCCGCTTTTCGTGCGGGTGGTCCAGTCCCTCCCCCCGCTGTCCTGAGTCTTCCTCGCGAAGAATTCCCCCGCGAGCGCGTCAGGAGCGATCCGCTGCGGAATCGCCCGGCCTTTCCTCCGCAGCCGCCTCCTCGCGCATCGTCTCCAGCATGGCTTCGATCTGCTCGAGGTGTTTCAGAGGGAGACGACGGCGCTGGTGCTTGTTCCACAAGACCTCGCGCAGCGATTCCATCACCGGCAGGGGCAAGCGCTCATGGGGATACCACTCCGGGTCCGTCTTGCGGGTGGAGTAGAACTGCCAGCGACCCGCGTGGTGAATCGCCCGGTAGTAGACGAGAACGCCGTCCTCGTCCCGCTCGCGCCATTCGTGCTTTGTCATGATGCGCCCAGCACCTCTTTCAAGGTGGCGATGCAGCGCTCGTTCTGCGGCATCGTCCCCACGGAGATGCGAATCCATTCGGGGAGTTTGTAGCTGCGCATGGCCCGGACGATGACCCCGCGCTGCAGCATCGCCTGGAAGACCGCATCGCCATCACCGACCTTGACCAGCACGAAGTTGGCGTGACTGGGCACGTACTCCAAGCCCATCTCGGCGAAGGAGCGCTCCAGGTAGGCGCGGCCTTCGTCGTTCAGCTGGCGCGTCCGGAGCTGGTGCTCCTCGTCGAGCAAGCCGGCAATGGCGCCGGCCTGGGCGATCGAATTGGTGTTGAAGGGCTGGCGGCACTTGTGAAGGATCTGGGCGATCTCCGGAGTGGTCAGGCCGAAGCCGATGCGCAGTCCCGCCAGGCCCTGGATTTTCGAGAAGGTGCGCATGGCCACGACGTTGCGCCCCGCCCGGATGTATTTGAGGGTGTCGGGAGCGTCGGGGACGAACTCGTGGTAGGCCTCGTCGAAAATGACGACGACGTGGTCGGGAACCCGCTCCATGAAGCGGTCGATCTCGGCCTCGCTAACCATCGTCCCCGTCGGATTGTTGGGATTGGCGATGAAAATCATGCGCGTGCGGGGGGTGATCGCCGCCGCCATGGCGTCGAGGTCGTGGACAAAGTTGGGATCCGGCACCTCGATCGTGGTGGCCCCAAAGAGGGTGGCCATCAGCTTGTAGACGACAAAGGCATGCTCCGCAGCGATGACCTCGTCGCCAGGCTGAAGGAAACCGTGCCCGATCAACTCGATGATCTCGTTGGAGCCATTGCTGATGACGACGTTCTCCCGCTGGAATCCGAACTTTTCGGCAATGGCCGTGCGGAGCCGATACCCCCCGCCATCCGGGTAAATGTGCACGCCCTCGGCCGCCTCCTTCATGGCCGCGACGGCTTTCGGAGATGGGCCGAGCGGGTTCTCGTTGGACGCCAGCTTGATGATGCTGGTGGGATCCAGCCCCAGCTCGCGAGCCGTTTCCTCAATGGGTTTGCCAGGATCGTAGGCGACGAGTCCCTCAAGCCAGGGGTGAGCGTGTTGAACGACGGAAGACATGGAAGTAAAAATTGGATTCCACCCGACGGGGTCGGAAGGAGCCAAGGTAGCCTTCCCCTTCCGGTCCACAAGCCGATTTCAGGTGGGATTCGGCACCCTGTGATGGCCGCCCCGTGGGTAGTGCGCTTGACATCATCCCCGCTTCTCTCCTTCAATCGTCCCATGTATGCCTCGCATTGGTGTCGGATCTGGCTCGCACTCTCCCCGGTCCACCAGATCCTGGCCCTCGTCGGAGCCTTCGGGAGCCTGGCGCTCCTTACCGGTCCCCTCCGGGCCGACGAGCCCACCGCCGCCCCCTTTCGCGAAGCCGCCGAGTTGCTGACCCAGCCTGGGGGCACGAGCGCCTGGCTGAAGCAGCTCGGTGTGGTCAGCTACCGCGACCTTTCCTATGTCGAGGGTGGTCACGAACGGCAGCGCCTCGATCTGCACCTCCCGGCGAAGACGCGGGGGCAGCGGCTCCCGGTGATCGTCTTCATTCACGGGGGCGGCTGGCGCACGGGGCGAAAAAGCAGCGGACCGACACTCCCCCTGCTAGCCAGGGGCTTTGCCATCGCGAGCATCGGATATCGCCTCAGCGTTGACGCCCCCTTCCCTGCCCAGATTCACGATGCCAAGGCAGCCATACGCTGGCTGCGGGCCCAGGCGGACCAGTATGGACTCGACCCGGAGCGCATCGCCGTGTGGGGGCAGTCCGCGGGGGCTCATCTCGCCTCCCTGCTTGGCACCAGCGGCGACGTGGCGCAGCTCGAGGGAGACCTGGGGAACGCTGAGGAGTCCAGCCGGGTCCAGGCCGTCATCGATGCCTACGGCCCGACGGATTTCTTTCTGGGAGACATCGGGGGCCGCATCGACCGGCCCGATGGAGCCGTAGCCCGACTTCTCGGGGGACCGCCTTCCGAGAAACAAGCCCTTGCCCGCATGGCCAGCCCGGTTCATTGGATCAGCCCTGACGATGCCCCCACCTTGATCCTGCACGGAACCCTCGACCGTACGGTTCCCCCGGAACAAAGTCGGACCTTTGCGGAGCGGCTTGAGGCCGCGGGTGTGGTCGTTGAACGACTGGAATTCCCCGGAGCCGCCCACGGAGGCGCTGAATTCAAGAGCCCGGAAACTCTGGAAAAAATCGCTGCTTTTCTCGAGGAGCATCTCCAAGCCCGAACCGCCCCGCCCTCTCCAGAGGGCTCGCCTCAGCGAAAGTAGCGCTTCAGCACCGCCTGCTCTTCCGGCAGGAGCACTTCCCGCGAAACCGCCTTGCCGCCTTGCCCCAGGGAGGCGGCGCGGCCTCCTTCCTGCAGGGTCCACTTGGGTCTGTCATCGGAATGCTCAGTCTCGCCCAAGCCCTGCAGGTCCCCCAAGGTGATCCGGGAGAGATCTTCGTTCTGAAGCCCCTGGGCCTCTCCGGTTTCGATCGCCTTTCGCTCGGAGCCAAAACTCAGCGGAGCCTCGCCGGGACCGCGATTGATGTCCCCCTGGGCCCCGCTTTCCGCTCCGGCGAGGGCGGTCCCCTGCCCCTGCGGCCCTTTCTCCAGCGGGGGCAGGCCCTCCATCGAACCCAGCGCCTGTCCCGCCTGGGACAGCTTTTCCTGCAGCGAGGCGAGCTTCTCCGCATCCATGCCCGGGGGGGGCCCCTCGAGGGCAAGGGACGAGGGATCCAATTGGCGCAGTTTCTCCGCCACGGACTCCTCCAGCGGCAGGCCTGTCTGGGAGCGGGCGGACAAAAGCTTCTCCAGGGCACTGGGATCTCCCGTATCCTCCCCGGCGGCGGCGGGAGGCGACTCCGCGGTGGCGCTCATCTGGGCGAGCTGCTGCTCGAGCGCGCCCAGTTGATCCCGAAAATCGAGAAGTTCCCGGGACAAGGTCTGATGCAGGGTGTCGGTCGCCTCGAGGCTGGCGTGACTGAACCAGTTCTCCTCCGCCTGCTCGCGCAGGGTCTCGATCCGCTTGGACCATTCCTTCAGGGCCTCCTCCTCGATCAGCTCCGTCGCCTCGAGCGTTTCCACCCATCGGTTCATCTGCTCCCAGGCCGCGGGCTCCACCACGCTCGCCGGAAGCCGGGTAGACTCGGGCGGGAGCGGGATCCACCAGGCGGTGAGCAGCAACAGGCCCACGGACACCGCGGGCAACCAGGCCCGGGTCGCGTTCCAGCGGGGGAAAATCTCCCGGCGATCTCCGGGTGGGACCTCCGGCCAAGCCCCCACTTGGGCGGCCGCCGAGACCAGGCGATTGTGCAGGCCCAGTCGCTCGTCGAGGCTCGCCAGTCCCTCTGCAAGACCGACGAAGCGTGGACGCGCCAAGCGATAGGCGAGGAAGACCATCAGGAACAGCAGGCCGCCCCCCGTCGGCAAGACCCACTCAGCGCGGAGCCCCTCCGCGCGCCAGGTCCGGGCGAGCAGCACGAGAAGGGCGCAGGGAATCAGGACGATCAGGAGCAGCGCATTGAAGCGTTCGAGCCACCAGGCAATATTGTAGCGCCTCGCCAGTGAAAGGGCGCATCGCTTCCACGCGCGCTCGAGGGCTGCCTGAGTCATGGCGACAGATTACGGTGTCCCCCCTTGGGACGCAAGGCCCAGCCCACTCCGAGGCCTCTACGCAAAACGGAGCGCAGGTTCACCGCGCTCCGAAGGTCGGGGCGCTCCCAGTGGAGCCCCCATGTTTGGATGTCAAAAGGACGAGATCACTCCTCGCCGCCAGCGGATTCCTCGGCGGCTTCGGGCGCTTCTGCTTCCGTCGCTTCCACCGCCTCGGCGGCGTCCGTTTCCTCGGCCAGCTTCTTGGGAGCCACCTTCTTGGCCGCCGCCTTCTTGGCCGGAGCCTTCTTCGTGGCCGTCTTCTTCACAGCAGCCTTCTTGGGCGCAGCGGTCGCGGCCGCCTCTTCCTTGGCGACCTTCTTCTTCGAAGGAGACTTCTTGCCGAGCGCGGCTTGAGCCTTGGCGGCCTCGTTCTTGCGCTTCAAGTATCTCTTGCGACGAACGCGCTTCTGAACCTTGTTGTGTTGCTTGCCCATGGAGTATTCTAATGGTCCGCTTTGCTGCGAAGGGCGGCATTAAAGGGCAAAAGCCTCGCGGTGGCAAGCGGAAATGCGGGTCGCTTTTTTCCCCGCATGGCGCCAAATCGAATGACACCGGGAAAGAAATGGCGTGAGGGCGATTGAAGGTCGTTGCGCCGCTACCAGCAGTCGAGGAAGCCGGAGGCGC
>CAZKGI010000024.1:27014-51391 GCA_964552315.1 uncultured Akkermansia sp.
CGGAGGCGCCTCCAGATGGAGCGCGAGAAGCTGGTCGCCAAGTCGCGACCAAACCTCTACACCCTGCTCGATCTCGAGGCCTACGCCGACTACGCCGACAGGAAATACGAAGAGGCCCTCTCGCGGCTGGAAAAGCTCGACGGGGACTACGGCGCCCGTCTCAATGCCCTCTCCCTGCGCGGAGAGATCCTCCAGCGGCTGAGGCGCTGGGACGAGGCGGAGCGGGCCTTCCACGACGCGCTCGAAATCGACCCCGAAACCCCCGGGGCTCTCGCCGGACTGGCCCGGAACGCCTTGGCCAACAAGCGCTTCGAAGCGTCCGCGGACTACGCCCGGCGCTCCGTCGGACTCCTCTTCTTCCAGCCGAAAGTCCACTATCTCCACGGCCTGGCCCTCTACCGGATGGGCGCTGCTGACGATGCGGAATGCGCCTTCCTGATCTGCGTGAGCCAGGCCCCTCTCTTCGCCGCCGCCTACCGGATGCTGGGCGAGATCTACCGCCATTTCAAACCCGATGCCGCGACCCAGGCGCATTTCTACGCGGAGGCGAAAGCGGCCCGTCAGCGACGCAGGGAGCTGCACCTGGAGCGGACGACGGGCACGACGCCCGCGCCCGCCGTGCCAGCCTCTTCTCCAGAGCCTCCCCCCGCCCGACTCGAAGCTCGGCCCGACGCCCTCGCCGGTATCCCGGAGGATCGGATCGTGACCGTCGTCTCGGGGCTGCCCCGCTCCGGCACCTCCCTGATGATGCAAATCCTGGAGGCGGCGGGATTCCGCATCTTCACCGACGAAGTCCGCGAAGCCGACGAGTCGAACCAGAGAGGCTACTACGAGCACCAGAAGGTCGCTTCACTCCGCCAGTCAGGCGACCTTTCCTGGCTCGCCGAAGCGCGGGGAGCGGCCGTCAAGGTCGTCGCCCCACTGCTGTCCGCCCTGCCCCCTCGCCTCTCCCGAAACGGCAGCGGCGACGATGGCAGGATGTACTATCGGGTCATCTACATGGAGCGCGAGATCGAGGAAATCCTCCACAGCCAAACGGCCTTCCTCGAGCGGCTCGGAAAGGGAACCGGGAAAAACGACGGATCCGGGGGCGACTTGGCCAAGGCCTACCTCCAGCAAGTCCGCAGCGCCAAGCAATGGTGCCGCCGCAAGGGCGTGGACGCCCTCAGCGTGGACTACCGGGAGCTGGTGGAACGACCGGAGGAGACCATTGCGACGCTTGCCGCCTTTCTCCGCGCGGAAGCGCGGAGCTCCGAGATGGTCGCCTGCGTCGATCCGCAGCTCTACCGCTCGCGAAAGGAAGGCTGAACTTCCCCGAGAAGGCGGGGGCGATGCCTGGAGGGCGACCGCCCCGCCTCCCCGGCCTTGTCGGGAGAGGCAGATCCGGATTCGGCATCCTCCCTCCAGCCATGCCGATCCAATCCCTCTGGAACCGCGGCAGAGCTTGCCTTTCCCCCGGCTCCCGGCATAGTCCCCTCGCCCCCTGGGTCCGCGCCTGGACAAGCCACGGTCATGATTAGCCCTGAAAACCCCTGGATCACCCACCAAGTCCGCTCCGTCTACGACAACCCCTGGTTGCGGGTGGAGGATCACGACATCACCAATCCCGCCGGGCGTCCTGGCCAGTACGGGGTCATTCGCTACAAGAACCGGGCCGTGGGCATCGTCCCCATCGACGAATCGGGCTGCACCTGGCTGGTGGGGCAATACCGCTATCCCCTCGGGGAATACAGCTGGGAAATTCCCGCCGGCGGCTGTCCAGCCGAGGAATCCCCCCTGGAGACGGCCCAACGCGAACTGGCCGAGGAAACCGGCCTAACGGCCAAAAACTACCGGGTTTTGCTCGATGAGGTGGCCCTTTCCAACTCTGTCAGCGACGAGCGCGCCACTCTCTTCGTGGCCACGGACTTGACTCCGGGGCTCTCCTCCCCCGAGGAGACCGAGGCCCTGCGCCTGCGGCGACTTCCCTTGCACGAGGCCATCGAGATGGTCCTGCGCGGCGAAATCACCGATTCCCTGTCCGTGATGGCCCTGCTGCGCCTGGCGCTCGACGCCTGAGGCCCGGACCCCATTCCTCCCTCGAATCCGCCGGGTTCGTGGAGGAGAAAGGGGTGGCCTGTCGAATGGCTCCCTGCTTAGACTGGGAACGATGAAAGTTCCCCATTTTCTTTCCTGCTACGTCCTCCTCTCCCTCACTCTGGCCCAGGCCTCTCCCGATCCCGTGCCGGCGGGCTTCCGTTCCCTGTTTAACGGCAAGGACCTCAGCGGCTGGGTGGTACCCGAGGGAGACAACGGGCACTGGAAAGTGCTCGACGGGGTGATCGATTACGACGCCCAATCCGAGGCCGAGGGGGACAAGAACCTCTGGACCGAGGAGGAGTTCGGCGACTTCGAACTGCGCCTCGACTGGCGCATCAAGGAGACCACCGGTTTCTACGACGTGCCCTACGTTCTTCCCGACGGCACCACCGTCAAGGGACCCGACGGCAAGAACCTCACCCATCCCATCCGCAACGCCGACTCCGGCATTTACCTTCGAGGCCAGTCCAAGTATCAGCTCAACATCTGGTGCTGGCCTATTGGCTCCGGCGAGGTCTACGGGATCCGCAACAACGAGTCCTACCCGCCCGAGGTCCGCGCCGGGGTCACGCCCAAGCTGAACGCCGACCATCCCGTGGGGCATTGGAACACCTTTGTCATCACCCTGAAGGGCGACCGGCTCAGCGTGGAGCTCAATGGACACCTCATCATTGAAAACGCCCTCCTGCCGGAAGTGCCGGAAAAGGGACGCATTGCCCTGCAGCACCACGGTGGCAAGAAACCCGACGGCACCTGGTCGCCGGCCTCCAGCCTCGTCCAATTCCGCAATATCTTTATCAAGCCTCTCTGAAGCCCGCCTGCATCTAAGCCCGCCTGCTTCTTTTCCGATGAAGCGCCTTCCCCTGCTGCGACCCCTGCTCCTGCTCGGCCCGATCCTGGTTCAGGCGCAACCGACGCCCCCCGAGGAGGCGCCTCCGCTGCCGGGGCATTCCCTTCACGGAGAAGTGTTCAATGAGGGGCCTCGCCAGGCGGCCGTGCTCATTCCCGGCACTGGCGAGGTTCACCTCGAGGTGACGACGAGCTCCGAGGAAGCGCGCCAATTCTTTCGCCAGGGCGTGGGCCAGCTGCACGGCTACTGGTATTTCGAGGCGGAACGGAGCTTCCGCCAGGCGGCGGCCCTCGATCCCGACTGCGCCATGGCCTATTGGGGCATGGCCATGGCCAACTTCAAGAACGACCGGCGCGGCCAGAAGTTCATCGAGGAGGCGGTCGCGAGGAAGGCGAGGGTTTCCCCGCGGGAGCAGCTCTGGATCGACAGTCTCGCCGCCTATTTCAAGGATCCCAAAGCCGATGCCCAGAAGCGCCTTCGCGCCTATGTGCGCGCCCTGGAGAAGCTCCTCGTCGCCCACCCCGGAGAGGTCGAAGCCGAGGCCTTCCTGCTGCACCAGGTCTTCTACAACAGCGGGAAAGAGCTGCCCATCTCCAGCCATTACGCCATGGATCTGCTCGCCCAGAAGATCCTGGCAAAACATCCCCGGCACCCTGCCCATCACTTCCGCATCCATCTCTGGGACAAGGCCGAGCCGGAGCGGGCCCTCGAAGCCGCGGCGAAATGTGGTCCCGCCGCCCCGGCCATCGCCCACATGTGGCACATGCCGGGACACATCTATTCGGGGCTGAAGCGCTACGCGGACGCCGCCTGGCACCAGGAGGCCTCGGCTCGCGTCGATCACGCCCACATGATTCGCTACCAGATCGTGCCGGATCAGATCCACAACTTTGCCCACAACAACGAGTGGCTCATCCGCAACTACCACCACCTGGGGCAATACCGGCAATCCGTGGCTCTCGCCCTCAACATGATTTCCCTGCCCCGCCTTCCCAATTTCCGCAAGGAGGGAGACCAAGAGGTCTACGATCCCGACAAGAGCAGCTGGCAGTACGGCCGCCAACGCCTCCGCGACACCCTCTTCCGCTTTGAGGAATGGGAGAAGCTGATCGCCCATTCCGGAGATGGCCAGGACCGCCAAGCCCTCCTTCATCCCGATGGGAAATCCATCACCGATACAGACTACCATCGCCATGTCGGCATCGCTAAGTTTGAGAGCGGAGACCATCCCGGCGGCCTGCGGCACCTCGAGGAATTGGAAAAGGTCCTCAAGGCCAAGGAAGCCGAACGGGACCGGGCGGTCGAGGAGGCGGCCCGGAAGGCGCAGACAGCCGGCAAGGATGACAAGGGGATCGAGGCGGCCCAAGAGGCGGCGGGCCGTTCTTTTGAGAAGGCGATCGCCGCCCTGGAGCCCCCCGTCCACGAGCTCCGTGTCTACGCCGCCCTCACCGCCGATCCTCCCGATGTCGGAACCGCCCTGACCCGACTGCCCCAATTGAAGCAGGTGGAGAAGTGGCGCCTCGCCACGCTCTGGCAGCGGGCCGGCAAGGTCGAAGAGGCGCTACGCCTGGCCAAGGAAGCCGTCATCGCCGGCCCCAACGAAGTCCTGCCGCTCACCGTGCAGGTGCGCCTCCTTCATACGCAGGGGCTAGGCGAGGAGGCCAAGGCCGCCTTCGAACAACTCCGCCAGGTGGCCCACGCCGCCGACCTGGATTTGAAAATCTTTGCCCCCTTGGCCCCCATCGCGGCGGCCTTGGGCTTTCCCGAAGACTGGCGGCTGGCCCCGGCGCCCCCCACCGACATCGGAGAACGCCCCGAGCTCGACCAGCTAGGTCCCGCCCTCTGGAGCCCGCCGCCCTCGCCCTCCATGACCCTGCTCGATGCCGAGGGCCGTACCCAGCGTTTGGTGCCGGCCGGCCCGCACCCCCGGCTCATTCTCTTCTACCTCGGCAAGGGCTGCTCCCATTGCCTGGAGCAGCTCCAGGTCTTCGCCCCCCTGCAAGCCCGCTACCATGCCGCCGGCATTGAGCTGATGGCCGTGAGCCCCGACTCGCCCGATGCGCTCCGCGAGACTCGGCCACTCACGGAAGAGACCCCGGAGACGGGTCCCCTTCCCTTCCCCTTTCCCCTCTACGGCGATCCCGAGATGACGGCCTTCCGGGCCTTTCGTGCCTATGACGATTTCGAGGACCTCCCTCTCCACGGCGCTTTCCTCGTGGATGCTCAGGGCCGCATCCGCTGGCAGGACATCGGCCACGAGCCCTTCACAAAGGGGGAATGGCTGCTCGAGGAATGCCAGCGACTCCTCGCCTCGGAGGGGACGGTTGCAGTTTCCTCCCCGGCCAATTAGACTGCAGGGATGAGCGGCGATTCCATACGGGTCGAAGAACTCCTGAAGCAGTGCACCGCTTCAGGAATGCGCAAAACGGCAGCCCTGGAGGCCTGCCTGCGCGTTTTGGCGAGGGCCGACCAACCGGTCACCCTCCAGCAAATTGCCAGCGATGCCGCCTTCGGCGTGTCCTGCGATCCCGCCACGATTTACCGGCTCATCACGCGCCTGGAGGAACGCCGTATCGTTCGTCGGATCGGTTTTCACAGCCGCGCCGCCCATTACTGCCTGCGCGAACGCAGCCACCAGGACTACCTCATCTGCCGCGACTGCGGCAACGTCGAGGTCCTCGACATCGCCTGTCCCGTGGAACACCTCGAGAAGCAAATCGCCGAGGAAAGCGGCTTCTCCGACATCGAGCACGAACTGGAGTTCTACGGGCGCTGCCTCGTCTGCCAGGCTTAGCCGCTTTCCCAAATTTGATTCTCAAATTTGCGGCGTTTTTCAATATTTTAGGACAATTCCGACTTTACGTTTGAGCGACTTATCGGGTTTGATATAATCCGCACGGTTGCCGCGCAGGATTGCGAGGTGACGCCTCGCTCATGAAATCCTCTTGGAATCGCCATGCCCTGCTCGTCGGAGCCTTTGTTCTCGCCCTGACGATGATTGATGGCATTACGAAGATGCAAGACGAAGTGGCGTCGGACTACGGCTGGGGTCAGGGACCGCTCGTCGCCGCCGACAGTGCCGTGGCCCTGCTGCTCGTCGGCCTGGTGGTGGGCATGATCCTGGGGATCGTCCTCTTTTTCGGCTATCTAGTCTGGCGGGAACGCCGCTGCGAAAGTCAGGCCCAAGACGAAGTCGCGCTTCTGCTCGAAGAAGTGGCGGAGGAAGAGCGCCGCAGCCGCGCGATTTACGCGGATCGCGAGGACTCCTTCACCGAGGAATCTGGTGAAACGCTGGATCCCTGGGAACGTCCCGCCGATTGGTGGCGCCATTCCGACGAGGACTGAGCGGCCTCAGCCCCGCGGGTGAAAACGGCGGTGGACCTCCCGAAGACGCTTCTGGTCCACGTGCGTGTAGATCTGGGTGGTCGCAATATCGGCGTGTCCCAGCAGCTCCTGAATGACGCGGAGGTCCGCCCCGTTGCCCAAGAGGTGGGTCGCAAAGGAATGACGCAACAGGTGGGGATAGATCTTGCCCTCGATCCCCGCCAAGCGCGCCCGCTCTCTAACAATTTGCCAGACGCGGGCTGTCGTGAGGCGTCCGCCCCGGTTGGAAAGAAAGATCTCGCTGCCACTGCGCCGGCTCACCAGCGCCGGGCGCTCGCCCTCGAGATAGGCCCTGAGGGCCTGGCGGGCTGCCCTTCCCACGGGCACGATGCGCGTCTTGCTGCCCTTGCCGGTGACGCGAATGGCCCCCTCTTCCTCCTCGAGATGGAGGTGCTCCAGACGCGCTTGGACGAGTTCGGAAACGCGCAGCCCGCTGGCGTAGAGCAGTTCCAGCATGGCCCGGTCGCGACGCGCCAGGGGAAGCTTGTCGTCGATCGAGTCCAGAAGCTGGGCCACCGTGGGCTCATTGAGTGTGTCGGGGAGACGGCGCTCCATCTTCGGGGCATCGATGGGCTCCGCCGGATCTGAGGCGATGCGGCCCTTGGCCGCGAGATGGCGAAAGAAGATTTTCAGCGCGACCAGATGAACCCGGGCGCTGGACACGGCCAGGCGATCGCGCAGCCGTCGATGGGCCAGGTAGTCGGTGAGATGGGCCAGTTCCACGGCGCCGGGATCCTGGATCCCGTGATGTTTCCTGGCCCATTCGGCAAAGGCTTCGAGGGATTGCCGCACCGAGAGCTGATAATTCTCCGAGAGCCCCTTCTCCACCGCGAGGTGACGGATGAAACGGTCGATCGCGGTGTCCATGCCTGAGGGGACTCAGCGGAACCACCCTTCGGTCACCAGTTCGGTGATGACAATGTGTTTGACCCCGTGGGCGAAGGGTTTTTGGTCCAGGGTGACCACCACGGCAAGTGGATCATCCCCCAGTCCGATGAGGTCGGAGAGCGCCTTGGCCACCGGGCTGTCCCGCTTCACGAAGACATATTCGGCGAATTGGTTGATGTCTCCGTAGGGGGGATTCACCTGGAAGATGTAATAATCCGCGAGATCCGTGAAGGCATCGCGGTCGCTCCCGTAATAGTCAGAGAAGCGCTCGATGATGAGCCGGAAGGTGGCCGGAGGACTCACCGCGCCGTCGCGGAAGCGGAGGAAATGCCGATCGGAAAACTCCGCGAAAATCTCCCAGTCGACTTTCAGCAAGCCGCCTTCGTTGCGCACGATCAGGGGAAAGCCTGCGTCGTCGTCGCTGGTGGAGACAATGAAGACCCAGTAGGGACCGCCCCGGGAGCTATCCATCTCGATGTCATAGAGCTGCAGGGAATAGCGCCCGAAGCGCTGATAGGGCCATTTTTGGTGATAATCCTCGATGGCCGGGCGCAGGCTCTCGCCGTTGAAGGTGTATTTCACCCGCGTGGCCACGTCTGGCGCCCGCAGGAAGGCATCGATAACGTCATGGGTATGGCCCAGGGCACTGCGGTCCTCGGGACCAGGAGCCGGGAAGGAATCGGGAGGATTGTAATTCGGGTCCGTCTTCGCCAAGGGCGTTGCCGACTTGCCCTCGGCCTCCTCGGCGCCCGGCGGGGGGGCGCTCGGGGAGCCCACCGCCGCGGTGCGTTCTGCCTCCGCGCTTGAAGAACTGGATCCGACCGCCGGAGTCGGCGCGTCGTTCGAGGCGGGCGGTGCCGGGGTCGCCGGTTCCTGTGGGGAGGGACGACCGCTGAGGCTGCCTATGCCGTCCAGGGACGGGTCGATCAAGTCCAGGCTGGGCGAGCCGATCACGGAAGTCCCGCGCGAGCCGTTGACGGCCTGGCTGGCCTTCTCATCAAAGGCCAGGGCCGGAGCATCGCCGGGAGCGGGACGGGCCGCCTCATCCCGCGAGATGGCGGGGGCATCGACGAGGGAAGCTTTTTCTTCCTCTGTCAGGGGAGGCGTCTTGGCCGTCTCCGACGAGGTGGGTATGCGCGGCATGGCGACCTTCTTCTTCTCGGCGGCCTCGGCCTGGGCGTAGTCCTCCGCCGGATCCCAGCCGCCACCGAAATAGTTGACGCCCACGATGATGCCCACGACGAGCAGGATCACCACTGTGAGGACGGCGCCTCCCAGGAGCAGGAGCACGCGCTTGTTGATCTTGTTCGGCGCCAGTTCCTCGGCCAGGAGGGCTCCGAAGCTGTCCTCCGGAGGAGACGGCGGGATCGCCGGAGCCACGGGCCCCTGGGGCACCGGAGGCGGCGTGGCGGAAGACGGGCTCGTCTCCGTGGCGCTCTGCGCGAGGAGCTTCCCGAACGAGCCCTGCTCCAGCGGGCTGGTCGGCAGCTCTTCCAATTCCACTTCCTCCTCCGGTAGATTCGCCTCGGAAAAGGTCGATTGGGCTGCGCCCGAAGGCTGGGACGAGGCGGGCACGGGAGCCGCCGGGGCGGAAGGCGTCGCCTCCGACTCGCTTGCCTCCGCAAAGAGCGCGGCAAAGGAATCCAGCGGGTCAACCTCGGCCTGTGGCGAAGGAGGAGTCGCCGGGGCCACGACCGGGCTCGTCTCTGGGACAGGGTCCGGGCGGCCTGCTGCTGAGGGAGGGGAAAGGGACGGAGCCGACGGATCCAACTCGGACGGTCCCGCCAGATCGTCGAGGGAAATGGGGGCCAGGTCCGGGGGCAGCGCTGGGGCCGCCACTTCGTTCGACACCGCGGGCAGTTCGCCTTGGGCCAGTTCCTCGAAAGTCTCGAATTGGGGAACCTCCTCCGCAGGCGGGGCCGGAGTCTCCGTCCCTTCCTTGGAGCGCGCCGTCGCCGCAGGCGACAAAAAATCCTCGGGGCGCGAGGGCGTCTCCGTGGCCCCTGGCGGGGGGAGATAGACCCGGGTGCGCGTCGGCTCAGCCAAGGGCGAGGGCAGGCCCGCCGCAGGTTCCTGCCCTGCCAAGGACACATCCAGTCGCGGCAGGGGGTCCCCACTGGGGGCGGCTTCCTTGGCCATCGGGAGCGCGTCCGTGGGGCGAGTGATCTGAATGGGTTGGGTGATGGTCAGAGGCGGGGCCGCCGGAGTCCGGGCCGGCGCGACCGCTTCGTAGCGCTCTTCGACGAGGATCGGCGCCTCGTCTGCGCGGGACGGGGCCGCTGTTGGGGAAGCCGCGGCGGGGGGCGTCACCGCTGCCGGTGCGGGCGCCGTCGGGGGGGCAACCTGGGCAGGCGGCTCCACCACGGCCGAGGGCGCGGCAGGCGAAGAAGTCGTCGCCCCCTGGCTCCCCGTCGAGGCGGCCTGGCTGGCCGGCGCCCCGACTTCGCGAGCCGTCGGCGACGAAGACGCGGCCGGCCCAGAGGCCTGGGAGGGCGCCGCGGCCCGGGCCGGGACCGAGGTTTCGACCTCTGCCGCCGTGATGTCCGAGGGCGCCGTGATGGTCGCGCCACATTTGGGACATGGCGCGGACACTCCGGCCAGATGGGTGGGAACACGTAACTTCGCCGCGCAATGCGGACAGGTGAATTTAATCTTTTTCACTTTCGCCTCTGGGTAGGGTTCGGCACTGGTCGTGTCTCCGCGACGCGTCCGCTACCGAATGCGGACGACCGAGCGAGGTGAGGGATTAGACAAAATCGAGGGTCATGCCCCGAACCGAAATCCGAAGGCGCAAAACTATTACTCCTGACACGCAAAAACGCAAGAATTGCTTTAAATTCTTTTAAAATAACGGTTATCTAACTATCAAATTTGAGAAATACTCCTACTTTTCTGCCTTTTCTCTAAAAAACCCCCTCTCCCTCATTCCCCCAAACGGCAGGGCACCAGTATGGCATCCCGCATCCCGTGGAGGATTTTCTTGTCGGCCGGGCAGATGGTGGCGAGCGCCCCTCCAAGGCGGACCTTGTCGCCCTCGGCCGAGACAAAGTAATAGGGGCAGAGCCGCACCCGCCCCTGCATCTGCTCGATGGCCCCGGTCTCCTCGTTCCACCAGGGGTGGGTCACGAGCCGGGCGGCGTGGTAGCGCTGCAGCACGTATGGAGAATGGGCAAAGGATTCGAGGGCCCTGTCGACGGCCTCGCCCCACTCCTGCTGGGACACGTCCTGTCCCACGGTGACACTGCGCGCGCCCCAGGCCTGTTCGTGAAAGCCGCTGCGCTTCAAGACCAGTTGGCGCTCCTTCTGGGTGAACTGCTTGAGTTCGGCGAAGTGACCGATCTCCAGGCCGGGAATGACGGCGTGGTGCGGTACGACAGTGGGTTCCACGACCCAGCTCTGGGGAAACAGGGCCCGCAGCCGGCGCCAGTTGGTCTCCCGCAATTCGCGCCACCAGACCTCGCGCAAGGGATGCGACCACAAGAGGGCGGACCAGAGCTTTTCCTCAAGCCAGGGCTTGAACGGAGCCGTGATCTGGAAGCGCCCCTCGGCCGCGGCGCTCATCCATTCCCCAGCGTACGGCAGGTTGGGAAGGTCGAAAAGCTCGAAGAAGCGATACGCCGCCCGATCCCCCACTCGATAGTTCTCCGCCGATTCGACCCTCCAGTTTCCGGGAAGGCGCTCGACCAACCACTCCATTTCGGGGCGGTAGTCTGAAGCCTCCTGGGAGATGAGAATGTCCGCCTCCCCCTTCACGATGGAGGCGAAGCCCTCGATCATTCCCTGCGACCCGCCGAGAATCTGCTGCGAGGAATCGAGGCCAGCGTAGACCTCCCCCAACCAGGCGGTCAGGCCGATGCCCCCGGGCACGGAGTCGAGCTCCACCGCCGTGAAGCCCTCGGGGGTGAGGATGAGGTCGGGGCGGATCACCCGAGGCGTCTCTCCGATCGCCGCCTTGGCGAGACCGGTTTCGAGCAGCGCGCCCGGTTTCCCCCGGTCGAGGTAGTCGGCCACCCAGGCGGGCAGGCTGCCGCCCCGGCTGCGGCGGTAGATGAGGTCACAAGCCCTTTGATAGCGCAAAAGCAGGGGTCCCAGGGCCTCGAGCTGGCGCACCTCCGCGGCACTGAGGACAAAGGGTTCCGGGGAAAGGCGCCAGGCCTTTTCCGCAAACAATCCGCCTGTGGGTAAGGCGGCGCGGACGCGCTCCGCTTTCCGGCTCCACGCCGAGGTCGAGAGAGGAGGGATACTCATCCTTGCAGTAGTCGTAGCGCAGCGCGCAACATTTCATCCGGCTGAGTCAGATCAGCGGGAAGTTTCTCGATCGCTTTCTGAGCCTCGGTCTGCTTGTAGCCAAGTGAGATGAGGGCGAGCAAGGCGTCGTTCTTGGCCGCGGCCTCCGGGGCGAGGCTGGCTCGCACCGCCTGGGCCTGCCAAGCATCCTTCACACCCACCTTGTCGGCCAGTTCGAAAACGATGCGCTCGGCGGTTTTTCGTCCGAGCCCGCGGATCTTGGAAAGCGTGGTGATGTCTCCGCGAACGACGGCTTCCTTGAAGTCGGCGGTCGCCATGCCGCTGAGAACGGCCATGGCCACCTTGGGACCCACCCCGGACACATGGTGGATGAGCAGGCGGAAGAGATCGCGGGCATCCTCGTCCGGAAAGCCGTAGAGCGTCTGTTCCTGCTCGCGGATGTGATGATGCGTGAGGAGGCGGATGCGTTCCCCCATCCGCCCGAAGCGCTCGTCGCCAAACAGGGGCACCAGCACATCGTAGCCGACCCCGCCGACATTGACGACGACCCGGCCGGGCCAACTTTCCTCCAGTGTTCCTTCTAGAAATGTGATCATCCGCGTTTAGTTTCCAAATGGCATCGAACCCCCTCCCCTGTCAGATGGCAACTGGATTTCAAACGGCGCGACTCCTCATTGCCCTGACGGTTACCCTCTGGGCCGTCCTGCCGCTCCGGGGCGAGACCCCGGCGCCGGCACGACGGGTCGGACTCATCTTCGGGGGCTCCTTCGAGGACTACGAGCTCGTCGAGCCCCTCGACGGCGCGCGCCTCACTCGCCTGGCGGCGCATTACGAATGGGAATTCGGCGTGCGGGCCTTCACCCAAAAAACCTGGGAAGCCAGCGGGCTGGACCGCGAACGCCTCCTCGCCGAAACCCGTGCCATCGCCGAGTCCATCGTCGCACGGGTCGAGCCCAAGCTCGTGCGCGACCACCGCGGCGTGGTCCTTTACGCCATCCTGGCCGACGAGGATCCTTTCCTAACAAGCATACTTTTAAGCCCCACTCTGCACCAGCGCTTCCGGGAAACCCTCGGAGACCGGATCCTGGTTGTCCTGCTAGAGCGAAACCGCGTCTACCTCTTTCCGGCCACGGGAGGTCCCCTGGAGGAGTTCAGTCCAGCGCTGGTGGAGGAATATCGCCGCTCGAAGTTTCCCGTCAGCCTGGAGGTCTTCCTCCTCGATCGGAACGGCTTCCGCATCGCCGGGGAAATCGAACGGGATCCGGGAGGCGGCAGCCTGGAACGGCCCTTACCTTCGATCCCGGACGTGCCGGATAGCGCCGCCAAGAGCCCTTCCCCACCCGCGCCGACGGAGCCTGCGGAAGCCGATTCGGCAGCCCCACCTCAGCCATTGGGCAACCCGGCCCGGTAAATGGCGGCGATCTCCTCGGCACTGAGAGCACGCCCCAGGATGAAGAAATCGTCGATGCGGCCGTTGAGGCTGCGGATGGGATGAGGGTTGCCGAGGTCCCGAACCTGCCAGTTGCCGATTTCCGCGTCGCCCAGGCGCAGCCGGGGCAGGGGCTTGCTGGAGACGGTCTCGCCGACGGGCTCTCCATCCAGATAATGGACGATGCGCCCCGTCTCGGAATGGCCGTCCACGGTCACTGCGAGGTGCATCCAGCGCCCCAAGTCGCGCGGCTGGATCACCGGGGGTGAAAAACTGTTCGGTCCCTCGGAGACGCCCAGGATCAGCTCGCCCTTGTCGCTGATCTGCCAGTGCACCTCGCCGGTCTCCCAGCCGTCGGTGAGCATCAAGGAGTTCAACCAGCGCTCGAAGCCCTCGACTCGAACCCAGGCGGAAAGGGTCAGGGCCTCGTGTTCTCCCGGCACGCGCAGCCGCACGCGGTCGCTGATGCGCTTGAACTCCAGCCCCCCCTTGCCGGGCCAGCGCCCCTGGGTCCACTGCGCCCCGATGATCGCCGCGCTCCCCGTTGGGGCGCTCCGGTTGAGCAGGGCCCGATCCCAGGGATCCTGCCCTTCAAAGTCAAAATAGACCAACATGTCAGGATCCCGGCTCAAGACCTGGCTGCGCTGGCGCCAATCGGCATAGCGGCTGTGCCAGTCGTCGCGGGCCAATTGCAGGAGGCGCTCCTGGTCCACGAAGCCCTCTTCCCTGCTTTCGATATCGACGAGCTGACCATCCCGCGCCCGCACCGAGCGACCCGCCCCGAGCAACTGGAGTTCCCTGCCATCTGCCGCATCGAGGCGGACCTCCCCTTTCACCACGTGGATCTCGCTCTGGCCCTTCCCCCCCACACTGAGGGCGAACTCCGTGCCGAGGTCCACCGCCTCGTAGTCCGGCGTGGAAACGACAAAGCCCTGAGCCGGCTCGGGCACGAAGGCCCGCAAGCGTCCCTGGTGACACACCACCCGCCAGGCCGATGCCAAGTCCAATTCCGCGGGCCCTTCCACGATGAGCGTGGCCCCGCTGAAAAACTCGATCTGGGCGAGTCCCCCGCGCAGGTGGAGACGCCCCGGAGGCAACGTGTCGCCCACCGCGGGAGCCAGCGCACCGCTCCATTCCGGTTCGACCACGCGACTCACCACCGCCACGCCCGGCAGTTGCGAGGGCACCTCCGACGGGGACCAGGCCCGCCACCAGGCCAGGGCGTTGACCAAGAGGATCACCGCCGCGGCCACGGACAGCCAGGGCTGGCGCCAAAGCGAAGCCCGCCCTCTCCGCCGCGAAGAACTCGCCAAGGACCGCCCTCGCGGATCCCCAAAGGGAAGCAGGACGGCAGGGCCCGCGATCGGTCCCCCCTTCTCCAGCGAAGCCTGGTTGAGGAGGGCGTGCATCTCGGCGAGCTCGAGGTAGGCCTCGCAGGCCACCGGATCCCCCCGCAGCAGCTCATTGAGCTCCCGCCGCTCCTCGGGCGACGCCAGTCCGTCGAGCAGGCGCGAGGCGAGCCGCCTCACCCGATCCTGACATTCTTCATCATTCATAGGGGATCCTCCCGCAGAAGTCTCTTTTCGATGCAGCGCTGCAAGGCCGTCCGGATTCGGAAGAGGGCCTGGGAGACGGCCCCCTCGCTCTTGCCCTCGGCCTGGGCGATGGCCTGCACGGAGGCTCCGGGCTGATAACGCCGGTCGACGAGATCGCGCTGGGATTCCGGCAGGGCGGCGATGCAGGCCCGCAGGGCCTCCAGTCGGCGGGACGTGCCCCCGGCCCGCAGTTCCTGCCGCTCGGCGAGATAATCAAAGACCTCCTCGTCAAAGACGAGCTGCTCCCGGCTGAGCTTGCGACGCTGGTTGAGCAGGTGAAAATAGGCCGTGCGACAGGCCCAGGCGACGAAATCCGTCCCCGCCTCGAAGCTCTCCGCCTTGCGCCAAAGGGTCAGGTTCGTTTCCTGCAGAACATCCTGGGCCAGGGCGTGGTCGTGACAGAGCGACACAATGTAGCCATACACCGACGTTTGGGCGCCGGTGAGCAATTCGATGAACTCTTCGGTATCGCGTCGCATGCAAGGGACCTCCCAGAGAATCGCATGGAATGCCGGGATCTTACGAAGTTTCGCCGGAACTGTCCCCCGCCTTTGGCCCCTCGCCCGCAATGAGCCTCCCGCCCCTGGCGGAACATCGCGCCAGCCCGGCCTCGAGTTGGCGCAAGGCGTAGATCAGGACAAAGGACAATTGCAGCAGAAGATACCAGGCGCTGAGCTTGGACAAGTGGACGAGCCTCCAGCCCTCCAACTGATTGGGATATTGCCAGGCCCGGGAGAAGGTCCCCAGGTTTTCCGCCAGCCAGACGGCACAGGCCAAGAGGACCCAAGCCAGCAACAGGGGCACCTGCCGCGGGCGGTCCTTGGTCTGATATTGCAGGCGGGTCCTAGCGAAGAGCAGCACCCCCAGCCCGATCAGAATCCAGCGCCCATCGGGGAAGTAATGGTGTGTGAAAAAATTGAGATAGGCGAGCAGAGCCAGGCTGCCCGCCACCCACAGTGGGGGAAAGGCCTCGCAACGACAGGAGAAAAGCCGCCAGGTCCGGGCCAGATAACTGCCGACGGCACTGTAGAGAAAGCCCGTGAAAAGAGGCACGTTTCCCAGGCGCAGCCAGGAGGCTTCGGGATAGCGCCACGAGCCGATGGTCTCCGAGGTCTTGAAGAGCTCCATCCCGGTGGCCAGAAGATGAAAAAGCAAGATGACCCCGAATTCCTTCCCGCTTTCCAGGCGGAACAGGATCAAGGCCGACTGGATCATCAACGCATAGATCAATAGAAAATCATAGCGTGGCAAGGCGATGTCCGGATACCACAGTCCGGTGATAAGGATCCCCAAGAGCAAGAGCAGTCCAAACAAGGCGCCATAGAGCTGCTTGCGGAGGAAGTGCAGCCACTCCCGCTGATCGAGCCCCTTCACCAGGGAGACCAAGGGAGAGCCAGGAGATCTGGTATTCATAGAGGCAAGGATGGCTCGCGGCCCCCACACTACGCCTCGCACCCCTCCCTCCTTTCGTCCCCGCGTGGCCTTGTGGGATGGGGCTGGGCCAGCTCTCCCCCTGACAAGCACGCCACCGCCAGGAATATCATTACTTACTTCAGTGACCTTAAATTTCTTGTAATTCCATTTTTTTGGAATACTCCATGATCGCTGCCGGTCCGTTAGGGTCGGACGGGTGGCACGCAACCGCCCACCCAGGCCATGACGCTCGGTTAATCCTCTAGGAGGGAGCGTCATTTGAGCCTTCACGATTCCGTCATGACCTCGCTTGGACGATCCACATCCTTTTACCAAACGCTGACTCTGGCGTTCCTCGGAGCCTGCCTCCTCTTGGTTCCCTTCACCCAAGCCCAGGACGACGACGATCCGCCTCCGCCGCCCGAACCCTCCAAGACCTCGCTCATTGGCCAGGAAGTCACCAATCCCCAGACCAACCAGGTCACCATCGTCACGGCGCTTATCAAGGATCCCGCGGGGACGCCCTCGGCGGGCACCACGGCCTTTGTCCGGACCAGTGATGGCTACGTCTTCCTCGTGAAGGATGCGGGGGAGATGATCTACAACGCCGACACCCCGCCAGAAGGCTATCTCATCCTCAGCAAGGACCCGACCACGCACACCGCCACGATCCGCTCGAGCGACGAGGAGGCGACGGAAACGGCACTTTTCTCCTATCAAATCCCCTACACCACCTTCCAGGAGCAATTCTACGGAGAGGACGAGGAGGGGGAACAGCCGGCTCCCGTGGACACCGTCGGCGCCGACGGGGTCAGGAAAGTGCTCACGGGCAAAACCGGCAGCAAGGGTCGCAATGGCGCTCTCTTTGTCAGTCCCCGATCCGGGGGGGACGGGGCCAGGGGGCCCAACGTCGACTACACCAACCTTCAGAACATCACCACCTCCACCAAAATAGGCATCGAGATCGGCAGTGTCGGAGGCAACGGCGGCAAGGGCGGCAATTCCTACTTTTCCTACCACCGGGGGCGTTCCGGCGGGGACGGCGGCGCCGGGGGGACTGTGTCCCTCATCAATGGCGAAGGGATCAGGATCCAAACCACCGGCAAGGATCATCACGGCATCTTTGCCTACAGCCGCAGTGGCAAGGCGGGCGATGGGGGCAGTGGCTATGTGGCCACCGGCGGCGGATCGGGAGGCCATTCCAACGACGGCGGCGACGTCACCGTCACCAACCGAGGCCTCATCCAGACCAATGGGGAATCCGCCAACGGCATCTATGCCCTCAGCGTCAGCAACAACGGGGGGCGGGGCGGCGACAGTTGGGGCCTCGTCGGCAAGGCGGGCAACGGCAGCTACGGGGGGAACGGAGGACAGGTCCAGGTCACCAATACCTCGACCGGCCAGATCCTGACCCTCGGCATTTTCTCCCACGGGATCCTCGCCCAGAGTATCGGCGGCACCGGGGGTTCCTCGGGCACGTCCGGGGGGCTGGTGGCCCTCAACGGCGAGGCGGACGACGGCGGCAACGGCGGACAGGTCGATGTTTTGAATGCCGGCCAGATCACCACCCGGGGCAATGACTCCCGCGGGATCTTCGCCCAGAGCATCGGCGGCGGCGGCGGCAGCGGAGGCAGCAGCTATGGCCTCGTGGCCCTGGGCGGCGCCGGCTCCTACGGGGGGCATGCGGGTGCCGTGCAGGTCATCAACCAAAGCACCGGATCGATCCACACCGAGGGGGCCCGAGCCGACGGGATTTTCGCCCAGTCGGTGGGCGGCAGCGGCGGCAGCGGCTCGAACTCTGGCGGTTTGGTCTCCGTTGGCGGAAGTGGCAGTCGGGGGGGAAATGGCAGCACGGTCCGGGTCGAGAACTATGGAAGCATCACGACGGAAGGCTTCAGGGCCCGCGGCATCGTCGCCCAGTCCATCGGTGGTGGGGGCGGCGATGGCGGCAACAGCGGAGGCCTCGTCTCCGTCGGCGGCAACGGCAGCGGCGGGGGTGCCAGCGGCCTCGTCCACGTGCGCCACGGCGGCACGATTGAAACCCTGGGCAACGAGGCCAGCGGGATCATCGCCCAGTCCATCGGCGGCGGTGGCGGCAATGGCGGCAGCTCGGGCAGCATTAGCGTCTTTGCCGGCGTGTCCGTGGGAGGGGCAGGCAGCACCGGCGGCAATGGGGGCGAGGTGCGGGTCAGTCTGCAGGGCGTCGATGAAGACTCTGCCTCGCTCATCCGGACCCAAGGCAACCGGGCCGTCGGCATTTTCGCCCAATCCATTGGCGGGGGCGGGGGCAACGGGGGCGGCGCCCTGTCCGTCACCGGCGGCTATGGAGTGGCCGCCTCGGTGGCGGTCGGAGGAAAGGGAGGCGCGGGCGGAGACGGAGGTCTCGTCACCCTCGAAAGCGGCGCCAATCTCTCCATCATCGACACCGCGGGCCAGGACTCCGCGGGCGTCCTGCTGCAAAGCGTGGGTGGTGGCGGCGGCAACGGCGGCTACGCCATTTCGGTCGCCGTCGCGGCGGGCGAGTCCGTCGCGGGCGCCCTGGCCTTGGCCATCGGTGGCGATGGCGGTGCGGGGGGCGATGGGGGCCGGGTGCAGGCCGGCCGTTTTCTCGCAGACGGCAGCATTGAGGAGCTCGGCTACAAAGGCAGTATCCAAACGCAAGGCGATCGCTCCATCGGCTTTCTCGCCCAAAGCGTCGGCGGCGGCGGCGGCAACGGCGGTCTCGCCGTGTCTGGATCCATGAGCGCCAGCGCCGGTCTGGCCGCCTCCATCTCCCTCGGTCTGGGAGGCGACGGCGCCGGCGGAGGATCGGGAGACCGCGTGGAAGTGGCTCTTCAGGGGAACATCACGACGCGGGGTGACCATTCCACGGGGATGCTGGCGCAGTCGGTCGGCGGCGGCGGGGGCAATGGCGGCGGCTCCATCGCCGCCTCCGTGGGACTCAGCGGTGGAGGCGCCGGCAGCGTCAACCTGGCCATGGGCGGAAATGCTGCCCTGGGCGGCCACGGAGGAGACGTGCACGTGGCCACTGGCGAGGGCACTGTCACCACCCAGGGCGAAAATTCCGTCGGGATCCTCATCCAAAGCGTTGGCGGCGGCGGCGGCAATGGCGGCTATTCCATCGCCGCCGGGGGAGCGGCAGCCAGCGTCGGCGGCGGCGCCGTGAACGTGGGCGTCGGCGGTCTCGGCGGTGCGGGGGGCCACGGGGGCGACGTCATCGCCGATCTGCAGTCCAACGTGATCACCTCGAGCCTGTGGATCACCGACAAGGAAGATGAATTGACCGGCGAATTGCTTCCCGGGCACTATGCCTCCCACTCGACCGGCATTCTCGTCCAGTCGGTCGGCGGTGGCGGCGGCAACGGCGGCTTTAGCATCGCGGCCGGGGCGGCCCTCGCCGGTGACGGGTCCGGAGCGATCAGCCTCGGCCTGGGAGGCCGGGGCGGCAACGGCGGCACCGGGGGGGACGTCCGGGTGACCTCCAGCGGCACCATCTCCACCCGCGGCGACCAATCCGCCGGGATCGTGGCTCAGTCCATCGGCGGCGGCGGCGGCAACGGCGGCTACACCGTTTCCGTGAGCGGAGCCGGATCCGGCGGCATCAGTGGGGCCATTGCCCTGGGTCTGGGCGGAAACGGGGGCGCCGGCAACCACGCCGGCAGCGTCTTCCTGCACACGCACACGGGTTCGGTCGACACGCGCGGCGCCGATGCAGTCGGCATCCTGGCCCAGAGCGTCGGCGGCGGCGGCGGCAATGGGGGCTACAATGTCAGCGTGGCCGCGAGCGGGGCCAGCGGCGGCAGCGGGGCCATCACCCTGGGCCTGGGAGGTAGCGGTGGCTCCGGCGGCCATGCCGACGAAGTCGAATTGATCGTCGAGAACGATGTCCGCACCGAGGGAGAAAATTCGGCCGGGGTGGTCGCCCAGAGCATCGGCGGCGGCGGCGGCAACGGCGGCTACAACGTGGCCGCCTCCGGCTCTGGCGGCAGCTCCGGCAGCGGGGCGATTTCCGTCGGCCTGGGCGGTGCAGGGGGCAGCGCGGGCAACGGCGCCAGGGTCAGCAGCTCGGTACTCGGCCAAATCGAGACGTTTGGAGACGACTCCGTCGGCTTCCTTTCCCAGTCCGTCGGCGGCGGCGGCGGCAATGGGGCTTACAACGTGAGTCTGAGCGGCTCGGGCGGCGGATCCGGCAGCGGGGCCATCTCTGTCGGGCTCGGCGGCAATGGCGCCGGCGGGGGCGACGGCTCCCTCGTCGAGGCCCGCCACCAAGGTCTCATCCGCACCCATGGAGAGCAGTCCGCCGGTTTCCTTGCCCAATCCGTGGGCGGCGGCGGCGGCAACGGCGGCTTCTCGATTTCCACCGCCCTCAGTGTTTCGGGTTCGGGCAGCGGCGCCATCGCCCTGGGCTTTGGGGGCCGCGGCAGCGGCGGCGGCCACGGTGGGCAAGTCCTGGCCGACGTCGAAGGGGCCATCTGGACGACTCGGGATCGCTCGGCGGCCCTGGTGGCCCAATCCATCGGCGGCGGCGGCGGCAATGGCGGCTTCAATGTCAGCGTCACCGGTGTGGCCGCGTCCTCGGGCGCTGGTGCGGGGTCGGTCGGCCTGGGAGGCGAAGGCGCCCTGGGTGGGCACGGCGGCACGGTCGATCTCCACATGGAGGGCGCCATCCTTACCGAGGGGAACGATTCCATTGGCATCCTCGCCCAATCCGTCGGCGGGGGCGGGGGCAATGGCGGCTTTTCCATCACCGCTCCCCTCTCCGGCTCCGGCACGGGAGCCGGAGCCGTGGGAGTCGGCATCGGCGGTAGTGGCGGCGGGGGCGGCAATGGCGGCAGGGTGACCGCCGAACTTGCCGCCCAAGTGGTGACCGAGGGGCAGAATTCGGGCGGCGTGCTGGTGCAAAGCGTCGGCGGCGGCGGCGGCAACGGCGGCTTTTCCATCACCGGCGCCCTGGCCTATGGCAGCACCAACAGCGGGGCCCTGGCCATTGGCTTGGGCGGAACCGGCGGTCAGGGCGGCCAGGGCGGCGGCGTGGACAGCCACTTTGTGGGCAAGGTCTTCACCGGCGGCGCGGACAGCGCCGGCGTGGCGGCCCAGTCCCTCGGCGGTGGGGGCGGCAACGGCGGCCTCAACGTCAGCGGCACCATCGGCCTCGCCGGAGAGAACAGCGTTTCCGCTTCCATTGGCGTGGGCGGCTTTGGCGGCGCCGGTGGCGATGCCGACGAGGTGCTCCATCGACTCGAGGGCTATGTCGAGACTCTCGGCGCGGGCTCGGCCGGTTTCCTGACCCAATCCATCGGCGGCGGTGGCGGCAACGGCGGCATCAACGTCAGCGGTGCCATCAGCGCCTCCACCAGCAGCGGCAATCTCTCCTTCGGTTTGGGTGGCTTCGGCGGGGGCGGCGGCAATGGCGCCTCGGTCGAGAGCGAATTGATCGGCGGCGTCTTCACCTCCGGAGACCGGTCCCCTGCCGTGCTGACCCAGAGTGTCGGCGGGGGCGGCGGCAATGGCGGCCTCAACGTCAGCGGCAACGTGAACTTGAGCAAGCAAGGCGGCGGAGCCGTCGGCCTGGGCATCGGCGGCTTTGGCGGCGGGGGTGGTCGGGCCGGCGATGTTGTCTCCACGGTTCGTCCCAGTGCGGACCACCGCACCATCGCCACCGTGGGGGATGAATCCTCCGGGGTGGTGGCCCAGAGCCTCGGCGGCGGCGGGGGCTATGGCGGCCTCAACGTCAGTGGAGCCGTCAACTACAGCGGCGAAAGCGGCGGCGGACTGGCGTTCGGCCTGGGAGGATTCGGCGGCGATGGCGGCGACGCGGGCCATGTCTCCCTGGACGTCGTGGCCACCATCGTGACCATGGGCAACCATTCGCATGGCCTGCTGGCCCAGTCGGTGGGCGGCGGCGGCGGCAATGGCGGACTCAACGTCAGCGGCGCCCTCACCATCACCAGCAGCAACGCCGGCAACAACACCACGGTGGCCAGCGCCATCGGCATTGGCGGTTTCGGCGGCAAGGGCGGGGATTCCGGAGACGTCGAGGTGCGTTTCGAAGGCCGCATTCAAGCCCAACCCGGCATCTACACTCCCCCGAGCCAGGACCCTGACACCGGGGAGGACCTCCCCGCGAGCTTTGTTCCCACAGACGGCAAGGGCTCGCACGGCCTCGTCGCCCAATCCATCGCCGGCGGCGGCGGCAACGGCGGCATCAACGTCAGCGGCGGCATCTCCTACGCCCGCGGCGAGGGCAACGGCCACGGCCTCATTTTCGGCTTCGGGGGTTACGGCGGCGAGGGCGGCGACGCTGGCGAGGTGGACGTGGAGATCATCGGCGGCGAAAGCATCAGCGCCTACGGCAAAGGCCATTCCGCCATCCTCGCGCAAAGCATTGGGGGTGGCGGCGGCAACGGCGGCATCAACGTCACCGGCGACATCAGCTCCGACGCCCCCGTTCTCGTGGGGGTGGGAGGCCAGGGCGGACAAGCTGGCCGGGCCCGCAAGGTCGAAGTGCGCAGCCACGCCCAGCTCTATGTCCACTCGGAAAAATCCGATGAGAACACCGTGGCCGCGGGCCTTCTCGCCCAGAGCATCGGCGGCGGCGGCGGCAACGGCGGGCTCAACGTCAGCGGGGGGCTGGCCATCGACAAGCAGTCCAACCACCCTTCCCTGACCCTCGGCATCGGCGGGGACGGTGGCGCGGCGGCCTCCAGTGGCCTGGTCGACGTCAACCACCTCGGCGACATCGTCACCGAGGGCGACCGGATCCACGGCATCCTTGCCCAGAGCCTCGCGGGCGGCGGCGGCAACGGCGGCATGAATGTCTCTGGACAGATCAACTGGGCCGACGCGGAAAGCTCGGGGGGCAGCAAGGACCTCAGTCTCGTCGTCGGCGTGGGCGGCAGTGGGGGCACTGGGGCCGACGCGGGAGATGTCCACGTCGTTCATCACGGCATCATCAGCACCACCGGCGACAAGTCCAGGGGCCTCTTCGCCCAGAGCATCGGCGGCGGCGGCGGCGAGGGCGCCATCAACGTCACCGCCCTGTTTGCGAGGAAAAGCTCGCCCATCAATGTCGGCGTGGGTGGCTCGGGCAACAATGCCGGGAACGCTGGCGATGTCAGCGTGCGACGCGGGAGCGCGGGGACCGCCACGGGATGGATCGCCACCGATGGCATCGGGGCCCATGCCATCGAAGCCTCCAGCATCGGCGGCGGCGGCGGGGACGCCGGCCTGAACATCAATGCGGCCTACTCACGGGTCGGAGCGGCGGACACCGAACCGGGCTTTGCCGCCAACTTCACCGTCGGCGGTGGCGGCGGCCAGGCGGGCCATGCCGGGAACACCTCGGTCCACAACTACAGCGACCTTTACACGCAAAAGGATCGCAGCCACGGCATTCTTGCCCAGTCCATCGGCGGCGGCGGCGGCAATGCCAGCTTCAACATCGCGGTGGCCCTGACCAGCAGCGGCAGCAGCCAGGGCAGTCCCTTTGAGGCTGGTCAAGAGCCCATGGAATACTCCCAGCCGAACCGGAACATGGGCTTCTCCCTCGCCATCGGCGGCGTCACCGGCGACGGCGGAGAGGCAGGCGAGGTGGAGGTCATCCACCAGGGCGACATTGAAACCCGGGGTCATGAATCCGTCGGCATCCTCGCCCAATCCATTGGCGGGGGCGGCGGCAACGCCGGACTGGACATTGCCTACATCAAGGCCGATGGCGGCAAAGCGGGCATCACCATTGGCCGCGAGGGCGGCACCGGGGGCTCGGGCGGCCGGGTGGAATTGAGGTCCAAGGGTTTCATCGAAACCCACGGCAATCGCAGCCACGGCCTTCAGGCCCAGTCGGTCGGCAATGGGGGTGGCAACAGCTCCACCACCAAGGTCTCTGCCGAGGCCCCCAGCGCCGAGGCCCCCAACGGGGACGTTCGCCCCGAGGCCGTCACCGTCGCCGTCGGCATCCAAGGCGGCCAGGGGGGCCACGGCGGCGATGTCGAACTCGTCGCCGAAGGCTTCATCGCCACGCATGGAGAGTCCTCGCACGCCGTCTTCGCCCAGTCCATTGGCGGGGGCGGCGGCACCGGGGGCAGCGGCAACACCTTCGGGATCACCGCCGCCCGGATCGGCATCGCCCTCGGCGCGGAAGGCGGCGAAGGCGGCTACGGGGGCGCGGTCGATGTCTTCAGTTCCGCCCAGCTCCGCACGGAGGGAGAAGGTTCCATCGGCATTCTCGCCCAGAGTGTTGGCGGGGGCGGCGGCAATGGGGGATTCGCCCTCGGGGGCGGACTCAAATCCGGGGACACCGGACTCTCCATCGCCATCGGGGGACAAGGCGGCAAGGGCATGACCGGCGGGCGCGTCCAGGCGGTCAACGAGGGAGTTATCATCACCTCGGGCGTGGATGCCCACGGCATCCTGGCGCAGAGCCTCGGCGGCGGCGGGGGCAATGGCGCGATGGCCACCAACTTGATCATGAAGCACAGCGTCGACTCCGCCA
>CAZKGI010000025.1:0-49788 GCA_964552315.1 uncultured Akkermansia sp.
TCCGCCTTGGGAGCCTCCGCCTTGGGAGCTTCCGGTGCGGGGGCGGGCTGTTGGCTTTGCTTCAGGAAGGTGGGAGATCCGGGCACCACTTGGTCCGTCGGAGCCGGCTTCGCCGGAGACTTGGCGATGGCCTCGAGAGCCGCCTGCAGCTTGGACTCATCCACGAGGGCGGCTTGCGCCTCCTTGACCTCCGCGAGATTCGCCCAGCGCTGTTCCGTGACCTCAGGGGTGAACTCCCCTTGGAAGGAGCGGTTCACGGCGCTGTAGCGGTCGTACTTGCCGGAGATGATGAGCGCGAAGAAGCCGAACAACGCGAAGATCAGCAAGGTCCAAAGGACCGACTTCAGGTTGGTGCAGCAGGGTTTTCCAGAATCGTTCATGTAAAGAGGCCGGTTTCCTGGCTATCAGTTCAGGACGTTAAGGGACTCATCAAGGCGGGGATCGCGGCAGGGGAAGAGGCTCGCGGAGCCCAGCTGACGCAGCAGGGCGTATCCAAAGATGCCCGCCACCGTGACGAAAGCGAGGAGGTCAAAGACCCAGGCGCCAGGAATGCTCATGGCGATGTGGTCCTCGCCGAGGTGCGCCGTGAGGGACGGACCGCGCTCGGGAATGATGATCCAGTAGAGATCAAAGGCGTGCATGAGCAGGTTCCAACCGGCGATACCGGAGATCAGGACCGGGGTCTTCTTGACCTGTTGCGGCAGGAGCGCCACAAAGGGGATGAAGAAGTGGCCGATCACGAGGAAGGCAATGGTGTAGAAGTTCCAGTAGCCGGTGTTGCGCATCAGAAAGAACTTCGTCTCCTCGGTGATGTTGGCATACCAGATCAGGAAGAACTGGGAGAAGGCGATGTAGGCCCAGAAGATGACGAAGGCGTGCATCAGTTTCCCCATCAGGTGATAGTGCTCGATGGTGACGACCTTGGTGAGGTAGCCCGCACGGCGCAGCAGCGTCAGCAGGATGATGAGGAAGCCCATGGAGTTGAGGGCAGCGCCGGCGAAAAGGTAGACCCCCCACATCGTGGAGAACCAGGCGTAGTCCAGGCCCATGAGCCAGTCGAAGACGAGGAAGGTCCAGGCCGTGGCAAAGGGCAACAGCAGACCGCAGCTCCAGCGGCGCATCAGGCGGAACCACTTGGGATCGCCATCCTTGTCCTGCTTCAGCGACCAGCCGCGCAGGAGGAAGGCCACCCCTGCCAGGACGACAAAGTAGAAGACATGGCGCAGCCACCAGAAGCCCTCGTTGAGGTAACCGCGCTTCTTGTAGAGCAGGGCCGAATCGTGGAGGAAGTGCTTGTCGATAAGGGTCTGCGTCACCGCGGCGTCGCTGAGGTCCTCGGCTTCCAGCTTGGCAGCCTTGGCCTGGAGCTCGTCAACGCGACGCTGCAGGTGCAGAAGATGCCCGGGGCTGGGATTGGCGACGTTCTGAAGGTCCTTGCTGGCGGCATCGGCAGCGGCCTTGGCCTCGGCGATGGCGGCCTGCTTGGAGGCGATGTAATCCGCCTTCTCCTGGGCAGCCGCGTGGGCCGCGTGCTCCAGAACCGTCTTGCGCTCGGGGAACCACTCCCAAAGGGCATCCCGGAAGCCAAACCAGGAAACCAGAAGCGGCAGGGCCAGCAGCAGGATGAAGGGAATCAGGCTGGCGAGGTTCTCCATGAGGCGGCGCACCACCGTCCCCCACCCCGAGTTGCTGGCATGGTGCAGCATTGTCCAGAAGAGACCGCCCACCGCCAGGGAGAGGAAAAAGATCACCGCGAAAAGCCAGCTGTATGCCATTGCGCCCGCCTTGCCCGGCAGGGCAAAGGTAAGGATCAAGAAAAGCAACAAGCCGCCTCCGCCCACGCCCAGGCAAATGCGCTGGAGCTGGGCGGGGATTTTGAAGCGCTCCCCGTCGCGGTAGTCGTCTCCGTTTTTAAGTCCGGCCATAGATCTTGCAGCGTTGAAAAAATAATGCGGTCAGTTGTCCGACGCGGCTTGCAGGCCGCGAAGGTAGGCGACGACGGCCCAGCGATCCTTCACCGAGAGAACCGCATTGTAGGGCTCCATGAGTCCCTTTCCATGAGTGATGGTCCAGAAGATCTGCCCTTCCGGCAGAGCCTTCACGCGGGGATCCAGCAGGTTGGCGGTCGGCGGAATCGCCCAATACTTGGAGACGATCCCCTGCCCGTTGCCCGAGGCGCCGTGACAAGGCTGACAGGTGATGCTGTAGCGCTGACGTCCGCGCTCCAAGAAGGCCGCGTCGATCGTCAGTTCCTCGGGGAAGCCCTTGCCGTAGAAGTCGCCGAAGAGACCGGTGTCGTAGTAGCCCTCGCCGCGAGAGTAGTCGAGCCCGTCGTCGACGATGTCACCACCGGGAAGGTCGTGACCGTAAGGGACGGTCCCCTCCACCGGCTTGCGGGCCCCCTGTCCGAAGGCAAAGAAGCTGTCCGGCTTCTGCGCCTTCACCTTGTACTGGTTGTCCATGTCGGGGAAGAGCATGAACGGCGGCGAGGAAAACTTTTCGCCACGCGGCCCAATGGCCAGGGCCACAGTGATCGATGCGATCGCGAGAATGAGGAAAAACCAACGCATGGGTCCGGATTCGGTTTCAGTAGTTCACTTCCTCGACCTTGCTCGCGCCGATATCGGTGAGGAGCTCCTTCGTTTTCTCCCCTTTGAATTTCGGATCGCGAGCCTCGATGACGAGGAGGAAGCCGTCGTTCGAGAACTTGGAAAAGAGCGCAGAGTTGAAGAGAGGATGGTTCCAACGCGGCAGGACGATCAGCGAAAACAGGCCGGCAACCGTCGCAAAGGCAGAGAACAGGATCGTCAACTCGAAGGTGACCGGGAAGAAGGCCGGCAGCGTGAAGAAGTTGGTGGGCTTGTCCTGAACCACCGTGGGATAGAGGGCCACCTGGGTGAAGAACTGCATCACCAGCGCGGTGAGCGAGCCGGTGATGCCGCCCCCGAGAACAATGGCGGAGAGCCAGCTTTTGCCCAGGCCCATGGCGTGGTCCATGCCGTGCACCGGGAAGGGCGTGTGAACGTCCCAGCGGCGGAATCCCGCATCGCGAATCTTCTCGGCGGCGTGATAGAGGCTGGATGCGGAATCAAATTCCGCAACGTAGCCGAATAGCTCGTTCGAAGTGGAGGATGAATGGCTCACGTTTCCTGCGAGGTTGAAGATTCCGGTGACTTATTTCGCCGCAGACCGGCGCTTGTCCTTCAGCTGCTTCCAATCGGGATAGTGCGGATCGGACTCGGGCAGCACCCCCTTGACTTCGCTGATGGCGATGACCGGGAGGAAGCGGATGAAGAGGAGGAAGAGCATCATGAACATGCCGAAGCTGCCGGCGAAGAGGAGCTTCTCCACCCAGGAGGCCGAGTAGTAGCCCCACTGGCCGGGCAGGAAGTCGCGGGCGAGCGAGGTCGGGATGATGACGAAGCGCTCGAACCACATCCCGGCGTTCACGAAGTTCACGACGATGAAGACGATCCAGAGGTTGTGACGGGCCTTGTGGAACCAGAAGACCTGCGGGGCGATGACGTTGCAGAAGAACATCAGGTAGTAGGCCCAGGTGTAGGGACCGGATAGAATCCGCATGTGGAAGGCGTCGGTCTCGTAGGGGTTGGCGCCGTAGTAGCTGATGAACAGCTCCATGATGTAGGCATAGCCGACGATCGTCCCGGTCAGGAGAATGATCTTGGCCATGTTGTCGATGTGCTTGGCCGTGATGAGATCCTCCAGCCCGTAGAGCTTGCGCACCGGGAGCATGAGGGTCAGCACCATGGCAAAGCCACCAAAAATTGCGCCAGCGACGAAGTAGGGCGGGAAGATGGTGGTGTGCCAGCCTGGCACCACCGAGGTCGCGAAGTCGAAGGACACGACGGAGTGCACCGAGAGCACCAGCGGAGTCGACAGAGCCGCCAGGAGGAGGTAAGCCATCTCATAGTGGCGCCATTGGCGGTTCCCCCCCCGCCAACCGAGGGCAAAGAAGCCGTAGACGCGCTTGGCCAGGCCCTTGGCCCGGTCGCGCAGCGTCGCCAGGTCGGGAATCAGGCCGATGTACCAGAAGATCACGGACACGGTGAAGTAGGTCGAGACGGCGAAGACGTCCCAAAGCAGAGGGCTCTTGAAGTTCTGCCAGATTCCGTTGGCGTTCGGGATGGGAGCCAGGAACCAGACCATCCAGAAGCGACCCACGTGGAAACCGGGGAAAATCCCGGCGCACATCACCGCGAAGAGGGTCATGGCCTCGGAGGCGCGGTTCACCGAGGTGCGCCACTTCTGCCGGGTCAGGAAAAGAATGGCCGAAATCAGGGTTCCGGCGTGACCGATCCCGATCCAGAAGACGAAGTTCACGATGTCCCAGCCCCAGGCGACGGGGTGGTTCATCCCCCAGACCCCCACCCCCGTGGAAACGAGGTAAACGAGGCTGAAGAGAAGACAGAGGAACCCGAACACCGAGGGGACAAAGAGGATCCACCAGATGAGAGGCTGGCGGTTTTCCACGATGCCGCAGATCCGGTCGGTGATCCAGCTGAGGGAGCGGTTGTTGAGCACAAGAGGCTCACGTGCCACCCCTTCCGCTTCGGAGGCATGCACAGCCGAATTCACTTTGGAAAGATTAGCCATGGGTCAAATCAGGTGCAGATCAATGCATCTTGGAGGTCGCGGTGCCCACCAACTCCGCCCCAGGCATCTTGGGGTTCGGGTTCTTGATGCGGGCCAGGTAGCTGGTCCTCGGACGGGTGCCGATATACTTCAGAAGATCGTAGTTGCGAGGGTTTTTCTTCGCGTTGTTAATTTTGTCCTTGGGATCCTTGAGGTTTCCGAAAACAATGGCTCCGGCACCGCAGGCATCCTGACAAGCCACCGTAAAGGAGTGCGTCTTGACCTGCACGTTGGCCGAGTCGCGGGCGGCGGCCTTGGCCGCAATCTTGGCGGCATTGATGCGCTGCACGCAGTAAGTGCACTTCTCGATCACCCCGCGCATCCGCACGGTCACGTTGGGGTTCTTTTGCAGGCGCTGCGTGGTCGTGGCATGGCCCGAAGCCGGCGCCAGGGGACCAAAATGCAGGCCGCTGGCCTCGATGCCGCCCACCGTGATCTTCTCCAGCGGACGCTTGTTGTAATCGTAGTAGTTGAAGCGGCGCGCCTTGTAGGGGCAGTTGTTCGCGCAGTATCGGGTGCCGATGCAACGGTTGTAGGTCATCGAGTTGAGACCGTCACCGGTGTGCGTGGTGGCGTTGACCGGACAGACCGTTTCGCAGGGGGCGCTCTCGCACTGCTGGCAGGCGACCGGCTGGGGAATCATCTCGATCTGGTCGTCGTCCACGGGACGGCGGCCCGGCTCGATCTTGGTCTTCTCCTTGCCGGCGATGTAATCAAAGACATTGCCGAGGTCCGCCACCGTTTCCTCGTCCTTCGGACTGGTGAAGTAGCGGTCCATCCGGATCCAGTGCATTTCCCGGCCATTGATGACCTGTTCCTTGCCGACGATGGGGATGTTGTTCTCCGCCTGGCAGGCAATCACACAGGCATTGCATCCCGTGCAGGTGTTGAGGTCCACCGTCATGGCCCACTGGTGGTGGGGATCGACGCGATATTCGTGACCAGACATGGGGCGAATGACGCCGCTTTCCGCCACGGTGCCCGCCATGTAGTCCGCCCCCTTGTAGAGGGACTGGTTCTCGGGGATGTGGCTGTCCATCCCCTGGTATTGGGCAAAAGTCGGGTTTTGCTCCAGCATGTCGACGGTGCCCTCGCGAGCGATGGCGCGACCCTCCATGCTGTAGTGCTCAGCCGTCAGGGCGAGCTGGTGCTTCCGGTTCAGTTTGCGGAAGGCCACCCCAGTGACGACATAGGGCTGGGCCGTCGTCAGCAGAGGATAGGCATTGAACCCCACTCCGCGGCTGACCGTGCCGGTGGCCAGATCGCCGTAATAACCAACGGCCAGGCTCACGGCGAAGTCGGCGTGGCCGGGAGAGCGCAGCACCGGCGCCTGAACGCGGCGGTTGCCCACGATGAACTCCACGAGGTCACCGTCTTGCAGATCCAGGGCCTTGGCCGTGGCAAAGCTAATCAGGGCGGCGTTGTCCCAAGTGAGCTTGGTGATCGGATCGGGAGCTTCTTGAAGCCAGCCGTTGTTGACGAATCGACCGTCGTAGACCGAGGGACTGACCGTCAGGGCGACCTCCAGGGCCTCGGGATGCGGGAAGTCCGCGATAGGGGCCTTGGCCAGAGCCTCCCGGAAGGAGGCGAAGTCCGCCTGGAGATTCCCCGCGGGCCGCTTCACATCCTTGGCGAAGCCGTCGCGCAGGGTTGCCACCCATTCCTTGCCGCCCAGGGAGGCGTAGGTCGCCTTGACGCGCTCCAGCAAGGCCGCGCCAGAATAATCCTCTTGAATCAAGGAGAGAAGGAAGCGGTCCACCGAGACCCCGCCCCAAAGCGGATCGATCATGGGCTGCTGAACCGAGTAGTAACCGGAAAGGCTGAAGTGATCCCCCCAGGCTTCTAGGTAGTGCGCTCCGGGCACGTGCCAGGTCGCCAGCTTGGCGGTCTCGTTGTAGACCACCCCGAGGTGCACCAAGCTCTTGAGCTCCTTCAGCCGGGCGGGAAGCTCCAGGTTGGCCGGCGCATCAAAGGCGATGTCGCCTTCATTGAGGACGAAGAGCGTCTCGACCTCCTTCTTCTCGATGGCCGAGGCCAGCGCCGCAACGCTTTCGGTCGCCACGAGGGAATGATTGACGAGGGAAATGATCGGCCCATAGGCCCCCAGGGCCTGGTTGGCCGCCGCGACCAGCAGATGCACTTCGGCGGCGTGACGACGTCCCGCCAGGAGAACGGCCTTGCCGCGGTTTTCGGCGAGATCTGCTGCACATTCGCGAATCCAGTCCTGACGATAGACGGCCGGAACCAAACGGGACACCACGGCGTCCGCCAACTGTCCGAGCGCAGCGTCGCCCAAGCGAGCCGCCAACTCTTTGACAACCAGGGCCGTGACCGGAAGCACCTGGGAGGCAGGCAGGCGATAACGGTGATCCGCCATGCCCCCCGTTTCCGTGAAGGCGGATTCCACCGCGTAAAGGCGCCCCACCCCACCCTGACGTTCCGTATCGCGGGTCGAGGAGAATTCGCGAATCGAATCCTCACCCACCGGATCGTGACCAAGGAAATCACAATCCAGCGAGAGGATGCGATCGGCCCCACTGAGATTCACGGAAGGCAGCACCCCTTCCCCATAAAGCGAGCTCGCCGCCGCCTTGGCCCCCTCCGAGGCCAAGGCCTCATAGGAGAAGAAGCGCACTCCCGGCAGCGCCGCCGCCACCTGGGTCAGTAGCGCCTGCCGCGTGGGAGAGGTCGTCTCGGAAAGAAGAATGCCCAGCTTGGCTCCGGACTTGGCCTCGCGGAAGGGCGCCAGGAAGCCATCCTCGAAGTCGCGCGCCACGGTTTCCTTGCCGGCGTGGCGATAGCCCTTGGAGCGGTCCTGGTCATACAGGTCCAGAATCGAAGCCTGGGTAAAGGCCGTCGACCCCCCGCCGACGGCAGGGTGCAGGCGGTTGCCATCCACCTTGGTGGGACGTCCCTCAAAGGTGGTCACCACGAGGGGGTCACAACCCAAGCCACCCAAGCGGGGCTTGGCCGTGGAATAGTAAAGCGCCTTGCCCGGAATGATCCACTCCACGTGCTCGTTATAAGGAACGAGGTGCTCGAGAGGACGGCTACAGGCCACCCCGAAGCCCGCCAAGGCCGTCGAGGCTCCCATCAACTTCACAAAGTTGCGGCGGGAAGTTTCGTCCAGCTCGAGCTCTTGGGCTCCCTGGGGAAACTCGCGCTCCAACCAGCCCTTGAATTCCGCCGACCCTTCCAGTTCGCCAAGACTCCTCCAATGGATCCGGGAGGCAGCCTCCTCGGCCGGGTGATGCCACTTACGCTTCATTCGCAATTCGTTCCGATTGTCGTTCCAGCCTTAGAAAATCAATGGTGACAGGCGGCACAGTCCTGCGGCGGATGCACCCCCCAAGCCATCTGCAGGTGAGAGCCAATCAGCTCGCGGCTCCACTTTTTCCCTGCATCCGCCTTCTTCAATTCCTCCACCGGTTTCTCCGTCTTGCCGGCGATGTAGGCATAGAAGGCATCCGGATCGAGATCGTCCGCGTCCCAGCCCAGATTGGTGATCTGGTCGAGCGGGCGCAGCACCTTTTCGGGATTCCGGTGACAATCCAGACACCAGCTCATGCTGAGGGGCTTGGCGTGGTAAACCACCGGCATTTCGTCGACGCGGCCGTGGCATTCCACACAGCTCACCCCGCGGTTGACGTGGGCCTGGTGGCTGAAGTGGGCGTAGTCCGGGACCTTGTGAAGCTGAACCCACTGGATGGGCTCACCCGTGTAACCCTCGTAGTTCGGGTCCATGGCGCGCCGCAGCGGCTCCAGCTTGGGCGAATCCGATTTCACCTTGCCGGGACCGTGGCAGCTCCAACAGGTCTGGGCGGCAGGAATGTTCGAATGGGGTGAGTTTTCGACGTGACTGTGACAGTAGCGACAGTCCATCCCGAGCTGACCCGCGTGCAGGCTGTGGTCAAAGGGGATCGGCTGCTGGGGCATGTAGCCCACTCGCGTCTGCTTGGGGGTCCAGGAGCGCCAAGCGACAGCGATGACGCAGGTTCCCAATGCGCCCAAGCACACGAGAATTTTGATCGCCAGGAGGTTTGTCCAACGGGGGAAAATGTTGCCCATGTCTTAGCAAAGGAGTGGCCACTAAATCGCTTGTGAAAAATTTCACAAGCGATTTTTCAAGAGAATCCGTGCTCTAAGTAAGAAATCAGGAAATTGCCGCCTTGCAGCGGGTTTGGCCGGCCTGTTTTCCCCCTCGCAAGAGCGCTTTCAGGCCGTCCCGACTCGCTTCAAGGCTTGACCCAATCCGGCACCTCGCCGTTTCCGGTGGCCTCGCCACCAAGGATCCAGGAGAGATTGAGACGGGCAAACTGCATGGCCGTGTAGCGCCCCTCTGGCCCCCCTTCAAACAGGACGTAGATCACCCCCTCCTCCGGCGTGTCGGGGCGGCCGGTTTGCAGAGAGGAATACGCGGAATGGGACTCGTTCAACAGGCGCTTCACCGGCCAGGTCTCCCCGCCGTCGAAGCTGGCCCAGAGGGTCAGCCGTTCCCGCTCGCCGCCCGCCGTGTCGGCATTGCTGTAGATCAGGACGTCGCGCCCCTTCACGGGCAGGCGCACCAAGCCGCCCTTCAGGCCGTAACCCCGTCCATAGCCCCCGCCGTCAATCAGCACGGGACTGACGCGCAGGTTTTCCCAATGGGCGCCCCCGTCCAGGCTCCAGGCCTCGCGACGGTAGATTTCCTCCGGTCGCAACTCCCGAGCGCGCGACTTATCGTAAAAGCCGCTGCAGCTCCGCGAGTTGAAGTAGAGTCGCCCGTCGCTGAGCTCGACCAGGGCGGCTTCCTCGGTGGTCCCTTCGGGAAAGAGGCCACTGACCTGCCAGCTTTGGCCGCCGTCGTCGCTAAAAATGGCACAGCTGTGAATGCTGTCGACGGGCTTGCGGTCCGAGGGATGTTCCTTGGCGTGCGGGCGGAAGGTGGCGGTGACGATCAATCGCCCGCGATGCTTTCCGTGCCGCAGTGTGATCCCCCCTTCGCTGGCGTTGGCGTGGAGAAAGTAAAAGCGATCGTCGTCCTGTTGCTCGCGCACCCCCCGCTTCTTGAGGCCCGTGCGCTCCAGCCACTTCATAACCTCGTTGGGTTTCAGCTCGATGGGCTGCTCCTCCCAAGTCTTGCCGTGGTCCTTGCTCCGCCAGAGTCGGTCCTCCCCGTCCCAGAGGCGCACCGTGAGGATGTCCCCAGTGTTTTCGTCGACGATGAAATTGCTGTCGAGAAAACCGAAGGGGACTTCCTCGATCTCGCCCCAAGTCCTCCCACCATCGTGGCTGCGGCGGATGAGCTTGTCGTAGTTCCGCATGGCAATGACGGTGCCGTCGAGGGCCACCGCGAGATAAGGTTCGCGCACCCGGTCCTCGCCCTCGAACACGAGGCCTTTTTCCAGATAGGGCTCGCCGAGAAAGGCTTCCAATCGGCCCTCAACCGGCAAGCCCAAGGCGTTGCGGAGCGATTCCTCCGCGGACGAGGGCGAGCTGGACAGCAATTGGGCGGCGAATAGCAGCCCCCCGAGGCCGGCAAGGCGGCGTCCCGAAAGGCTCGTCAAAGGAGATATGAACCGATGCATCCGGGTAGTTCTACCCGGATGCCATGAGGCTCGCGATCAAAAACCCCGGCGCAATCCTGCCGTAACTGAAGCGCCTCGCCGGAGCCGCAATCAGCGGCGCTTCTGCCGCCGGTCTCCGCCAGTGCCTTCGCTGCGGTAGGGAGATCCCCCACCACGCATCCCGGAATTAGGAGTCGAGGGCGGAATCTGAGCCCGGCTCGGAGCTGGAGTCGCGCTGCCCCTCGATTGGGACGGGCGCCCCCCGCTGCTGGAGCCTCCGCGGGGACCCGGTGCCTGGGTGTTGCGCCCTCCCAACCCGCTGCTCGGGCCGTGATACTCGCCTCCACGGCCGGATCCCCGGCCACCATAGGCTGCCCCCCCACGGGCATCCTGACGCGGCCCGTAATAAGGCGCCGGTCTCCCCCGCCGACCATGGTCGTGTACCGATCCCCGATAGGTGTGATGGTGGTAATGCCGAGGGTAGTAGCCGTAATCGTAGTAACGAGTCCTGTAGGCATAGCCCGGAGGATAGGGGTAGGGCCCCCCGACGTAGCCACCGTTATGCCCGTAGTAGGGATGGTCGGATTGACAGGAGCTCAGGAGCCCGACCACCAAGGCAAGCGGCAGGAGGACAAGTCGTCGGAGGGTTCTCGTTTTCACAGGGGAATCATCCCGGAAAACGGCGCGCGCATCAATTGCTCTTTTGGGTCCCCCACCCCACCCGGAGCGATTTTATTGCGCCGGGCAGGCGGCCGGCCCCTTCCTCAGTCGAGGCGCTCCAGCTGGGCAATCCCGTATTGCAGCAACTGCTGGTTCACGAGCCGGGAGAGCCGATCCTCGACGTAGATCACCATGGGATAGTCGTTGAACTCGATGGTGTGCAGGCCGTTGGAGGGCACTGCGGCAAAGGCCGCGGCGAGGTCCCGGATATTGCGAATGAAGATCCCGTTCACCTTCGTGACCACGACGGAGTTGATGGCCTCGTACCCCAGGGTGCTGGGCGTCTTGAGGACGTTGCTCAGGAACACCAGCTTCTCCCGTCCCTCCTCTTCGTAGGGCTGGGGATCGGCATTGGCGTAGACGAGGTTGAAGGGCGCGCGATTGATCCAGTCTTCTCCCCAGCTCTCCAGGTAGGGCAGGGTCAGCTCCTGGAAGATCAGCCCACCGAAGATGAGGTACTTCGGCCCGCGGTCGAACATGTAGGGATCGATGAGGTATTCCTCGGCGCGCTTGCGTGCCAGGGTCACCTCCAGCTCGAGCGGCTCGCCCTCGCGGATCAACTGCACCTTGACGGTGTCGCCCACCTTGGCCCCGCCCCGCACGAGGTGGGAGAAACTGAGTTTACCGTATTCGGGATGCTCGTAGTTGCCGCGGGCATCGATGGCCTTCCCGTCGATGGACAGGATGACATCCCCGTTCTTGATGCCGGCGCGCTCGGCGGAGCTGTCCTTGCCCACTTCCCTAACAAAAATGCCACCTTCCCGATCGGCGATGCCGGTGAACTCCCTCAGGGTCTCGTCGAGCATGGGCGCAAGGGAGATGCCCAGGTTGGGAAAGCCCTCGTAGTTCCCGTCGGAAAGGTCGTCGAGGAAGGCGTTGATGATGGGCGCCGGGAGGACGGTGGCGGTTTGCTCCTTGGAGGAGTAGCTCAGCAACATGCCCACGAGTTTGCCGTCCTTGACCACGGGCAGGGTAAAGCTGTTCGTCCGGGCCTGCAGGGATCCCTTGACCTGGTAGAGCAGGAAGATGGATCCCGGGATGAAATAGCGGCCGACGTCGACCCGGAGCACGTCCACCTCGGTGGACACGCCGTTCCCGTTGTCCTCGATCTGCCAGACCTCGCAGGTGTCGCCGGGCACGACCGATTCATCGAGGGCGAGGGGCTCGAGCCCCTCGAACACCTTTGTCTCGGCGTCAACCGGTTCCAAGACCGCGAGATTGGCCTCGTAGTCGAGGCCCACGATGCGGGCCGTGGCCCGGGCCCCGCTGGAGGGATGTTCCAGTTCAAGGAAGGTGGAGTTGACGCACATTTCCGCAGTGATCAAGACCCGCTGCCCTTCCAGCACGGCCCCCAGGCCGCGGCGCGGCACGGGCGCCCCCTTCTCCCAGGGGCGAAGGAAGCTGTAGTCCTGCAGGGTGGCATTGACCCGGACGATCGATTTCTCAGGAGTCGATTTCTGGGCCGCCACCGGCAGCGCCGGAAGCAGAAGGACAAGGAGGAGCAGGGAGCGAAGCAGGGACATCGTGGAAAATGGGGTTAGGTTCGTCGAGGCTCGGTCTCAGGCTTCGGGCTTGGCCTCGGCGTCAGCGGCCTCAGGCGATTCCTTCTCGGGCGCAGAGACGTCCTTCGCCTCGGAAGTCGCCTCCTCCGTCTGGATGAGGTCCTCCAGTTCGAGGATTTCGGGTTGCTCGATGAAGTGGTCGAAGGACACGTTGTACTGGGCCTTGATGCGCTCGTGCGCGATGGGCGCCTCCTTGCGCTTCAGCACCAGAGGTCGGTTCTCCCCGACCAGGCGGATGACGTGAAAATCCTCACGTCCCTCCTCGTGAAAGTCGCCGTAGAAGGCGTCGTGGACATCCTGCAGCAAGGTGATCTTCTTGCCGTTGATGGAATCGACGACGCGGTGCTTGAAGGACTGGAGGTGCGTGTTCGTCGCATCCGGGAGGACCTCTGTCAGGACGATGACCTGGGGACGTTCGCGGTAGATCTCGTGTTCCCCGTAGAAGGAGTAGAAATAACGGGTGCGCAGGTCGGTGATGTTGTGAGCCATCATCATGTTGCGGTCCAGCGGCTGGAATTGCAGTCCCGCGAAAAGCACGAAGTTCGGCTGGCGGTCGTATTGCAGCGCCTGGATGAGATAGGGAATGAAGCGCTTCAGGGGCACGGTGATCTCCTCGCGACGCCCGTCACGCCAGACTTCCAGCGAGACGGTGTCCCCGGAGAATTTCCGCTCGATGATCTCGTTCAGGTCGACCCGCTCCCCCTCGATCTCGATGAAGCCGTCCGAGGCCACGGGGTGCCCGTCGATGGAGAGCAAGACGTCCTTGGTTTGGAGGAGGCCGCCGGCCGAACCCGCCGCATCCGCCTGTGCCACCATCACCCCGACACCGTCGTTGGGCAGGCCAAGGGCCCGGCGCTGCGCCGGATTGAGAAGGTTGAGGAAGCTCGTCGCTAGGTCGACGTAGCGATCATAGGTGCCGTCCTCCACGTCCTTGAGGAAGCGGGCGATCACCGGCACGGGGATCATGTAGCCCGTGTTCTGGGCGACGTCGCCGCTGTACCCCTGGAAGGCCACGCCGACGACTTGATTGTTTTGCAAGACCGGCCCGCCCGAGTTGCCGGGGTTGATGGCCGCATCAATCTGGATGGAGAGGTGGTTGTCGACGCCGGAGTGACTGTAGCCGCGGAAGTCGATGCGCGAGACCACCCCGCGGGTCACCGAGATGCGATCGCCCCCGATGGGGAAACCCACGGCCACCACCGTGGTGTTCAGCTTGGGGATTCCTCCGATGTGGAGCGGCCGCACCCCCTTGAAGCCGGCCTCGAACTCCTCCTCCGACTCCAGCTCCAGGAGGGCGAGGTCGCAGTCGTGCGCCACGTTGACCACCCGGGCCTTGTAGGGCTCCGGATCGCTGACGTTCTTGATGTAGATGAGGCGGCTGTCGCTGACCACGTGGGCATTTGTCAGGAATCGGTTCGGTCCGACCAGAAAGCCCGTCCCGTTTCCGCTCGACATGCCTCCCACGTTCCAGGGGACGCGGTAGTTGGGCTGCTTGGTGTCGACCTCGACCCGGACGATGGCGTCCAGCTCGATCTCGGAAATGTCGGTCTGGACGGACTCCGGAGGCGGCACTTCGACGCCCGTGCTCGGCGCGGTGGTGAGCAGCGGCGGCCCCGGTTGTGCCCCTTGCTGGGCGACGAGCGAAGCCCCAGCAAACCCGAGGAAGACAAGGGCCACGGGTGCGGAAAAACGGGAAAGTTTCATGAAAGATGGCAAAGTGTAGAGTTTTGAGGGGGAAAGTCAATCACGCCAGCCTGCCGGATTTCCGACCCGGAGACCAAGCGGTGCCATGACTCCCCCGACTGCAGACTCCCCTACGGAGCTCCCCAATCCCAGCTTTCATCGCGCATGCCCTTTCCCAGTGTTCTCGAACTCATGGCCGTGGTGGTGTCGGCCATCTACGGCATCCTCCTGGCGGCACGCAAGGGCATGGACGTCATGGGGGTGTTCACCGTGGCCTTTGCCGTGGCCTTCGGAGGCGGCACCCTGCGAGACCTCTTCCTGGATCGCCAGCCCCTCTTCTGGATCGGGAAGGCCCACTACCCCGTCATCGTCTTTGGACTCGCCGTCTTTTCCGGTCCCATCCTGCGCCACATCGGCCGCATCCGTCCTCTCCTGCCCCTGCCTGACGCCCTCGGCATGGCCCTATTCACCCTGATTGGCACCACCTACGCCATGGAGGCCGGCACCAGCGCCTTTGTCGCCGTGATGCTCGGCGTCATCACCGGCACCTTCGGCGGCGTGGTCGGCGATCTGCTCTGCAACCAGATCCCCACCCTCTTCGTGCCCAGCCCGCTCAACGCGACCTGCTCCTTCGCCGGCGCGTGGATCTACTATGGCCTGCATCAGACCGCGGTGCCGGAGCGCGTCACCCTCGTCACGAGCCTCTTGGTAATCGTTCTTTTCCGCCTGGCGGCACTGAAGTGGAACTGGGCCTTCCCAGCGATCCGCGAACCCTCTACGCCCAGCGACGGAGGCGAAACGCCCTTGTCCTGACACGGGCCAATAGCGCTCCCCGCAGGCCAGCGCCCAGCGCTCTCCTCACACGTTGAAGCGGAACTCCACCACGTCGCCGTCCTTCATCACATATTCTTTGCCCTCGATGCGAAGCTTGCCCGCCTCGCGCGCCTTGGCGTAGGAGCCCAGGGCGACGAGGTCGTCGTAGTGAATGACCTCGGCGGCGATAAAGCCGCGCTCGAAATCCCCGTGGATCACCCCCGCCGCGGCGGGCGCCTTGGTGCCCTCGGTGATCGTCCAGGCGCGGGTTTCCTTTTCCCCCGTGGTCAGGTAGGTGCGCAAGCCAAGGAGATGGTAGACCGCACGGATCAGGGAAGACACCCCCGAATCCTTGACGCCGAGATCCGCCAGGAACTCCGCCGCCTCCTCGGGGGCCAGGTCGATCATCTCCTCCTCAATGCGGGCGGAGATGACCACCGCCTCGGCGCCGAAGGTCGAGGCCGCGTAGTCGCGCACCTTCTTGACCAGGGGATGGCTGTCCGGATCGGCGGTGGCGGCGCCGAGCTCGTCCTCGGACACGTTGCAGGCGAAGATGGTCCGCTTCGAGCTCAGCAGGAAGAATTCGCGCAGGGTCTTCTTCTCCTCGTCGGATAGTGGCAATGTCAGGGCTGGCAGCCCCTGGTCGAGATGGGGCATCAGCTTGTCGATGAGGGCGACCTCGCGCTTGGCATCGGCATCGCCGGTCTTGGCCTTCTTTTCGCGCGAGGCCCGGCGCTTCTCCAGCGTGGCCATGTCCGCGAGGATCAATTCGGCGTTGATGATCTCGATGTCGCGCAGGGGATCGACCGAGCCGAGCTCGTGGATGATGTCGTCGTTCTCGAAACAACGCACCACCTGCACGATGGCGTCCACCTCGCGGATGTTGGCGAGGAACTTGTTGCCCAGGCCCGCCCCGGTCGAGGCGCCCTCGACGAGACCGGCGATGTCGACGAACTCGATGGCCGCGGGAATCAGCTTGGACGATCCGCTGATCTTGCTGAGCACGGCGAGCCGCTCGTCGGGGACGGTGACGACGCCGACGTTCGGGTCGATGGTGCAAAAGGGATAGTTCGCCGCCTCCGCCTTGCGGGTGCGGGTGACGGCGTTGAAAAGGGTGGATTTGCCTACGTTGGGGAGTCCGACGATGCCTGCCTGTAACATGATGGGCGGAGTGTAGCACGGATCGCGAGGACGGCAGGAGAAAGTTCAGCTTAGCTCCCGATCCCCCGCTCCGGGCGAAGAGTACCGTTTACAGAAAGCCCAATTCCGTTCAATCTAGCGGGGCCGCGCCTCATGAAAATGCCGCCCTGTCTCGTCGCCCTCATCGCCCTCGCCCTGGCCTTGCCCCTGCTCGCCGAAGAGAAGAGTCCAGTCCCCAGCCTGCCCCCGCACACCCGACAGGACGATGTCATCTACGGCCGCAAGCTCGGACTCGCCCTGACCCTCGATGTGATCCAGCCGGAATCCCCCAATGGAGCCGGCATTCTCTACATCGTCAGCGGCGGCTGGTTCTCGGGCGGCGTGCCCAGCACCCCGCCCTCCTACGCCGAGTTCCTCAAGCGCGGCTACACGGTCTTTTCGGTGCGGCACGGCAGCCAGCCGAAATTCACCATCCTCGAGATCCTTCAGGACATCCATCGCGCCGTCCGCTACGTCCGGCACCACGCCGCAAAGTGGCAGGTGGCCCCGGAAAAACTCGGCATCAGCGGGGGCAGCGCCGGTTGCCACCTCTCGCTCATGATCGGCGTGCAGGGCGGCCCCGGCAATCCCGAGGCCCCGGATCCCGTGGACCGGGAAAGCAGCGCCGTGCAGGCGGTCGCTGGCTTTTATCCCCCCACGGATTTCCTCAACTACGGCCAACCCGGCGTGAACGCCGTCGGCGTCGGGATTCTGGAGCGGCTCAAGCCCGCCTTCGGGCCGGAGTCGGACACCGAGGAAGGCCGCTTTCACCTGGGCCGGGCCATCTCCCCCTTCTATCACCTCAGCGAGAAACTGCCCCCCACCCTGTTGATTCACGGCGACCGCGACGAGCTCGTCCCCCTCCAGCAATCGGAAATCTTCGTGGCCAAGGCGAAGGAGCTCGGCGCCACCGCTGAACTCATCGTCAAGCCCGGCGTCGCCCACGGCTGGCCCAGCCTCATCCAGGATTACGCGAGCCTCGCCGACTGGTTCGACCGCCATCTCCGCGGTCTGGAAACAGGGCCCGCGACGCCCGCCAGCCTCCCCCAGTGACCCCCGTCGGAAGCCCCTCGGACGCTGGGGCCCTCCCCCCCCCCGGGGGGAAAGCAAGGCCCCGGCCTCCCGGCTCAGGCGATCACGTCCAGGATCGGTTCGCCACTGGAGATCATCAGGGGGCGTCCCTGCAGGTCGCGGTATTCCGAAGTGGGGTCGATTCCGAGCAGGTAATAGATCGTCGCCGCGAGGTCTTCCAGTTTCACCGGCTTCTCGATGGGCTTGCTGGCCGTCTCGTCGCTGGCGCCGTAGATGTAGCCCCGCTTCACCCCGCCGCCGGCGAGGAGGACACTGTAGCAGGTCGGCCAGTGGTCCCGGCTGGCGTTCTTGTTGATCTTGGGGGTGCGGCCGAACTCGCCCATCCAGACCACGAGGGTCTCGTCGAGCAGGCCGCGATTCTCCAAATCGTAGATGAGCGTGGGCAGGGTCGTCTCAGTGATGGGGAAATGGTATTGCTCGACGATGGGATACATCCGCGTGTCGTTGAAGCCGTGCGTGTCCCAGCCGCCACTGGTGATGCTCTGCCCGCCGATGCTGTTGGAAAAATAGCAGGTCGCAAACTTCACGCCGTGCTCGACGAGACGCCGGGCCAGCAGACAGCTCTGCCCGTAGGTGGTGCGCCCATAGGCATCGCGGACCTTGGCCGGCTCCGCCGACAGGTTGAAGGCCTCGCGCACGCGCTCGCTGTTGAGCATGGCGATGGCGTTCTTGTAGTAGTCGTCGAGGCCCTGGGCCTCGGCAGAGTGATCGAGCAATCGCGCTTGCCGGTCGATCAGTTCCTGCAGGCCTCGCCTGGCGTGGAGCCGGTCGATGCTGAGGTGGTTGGGCAGGCTCAGTTCGGGCAGGGTGAAGTTGGGATCGTTGGGATTGCGGGGCACGAAGAGCGGATCGTGGCGTTTTCCCAGGAAGCTGGCCCCCTGCCCCGGCGTGCGCGATCCGTCGGCGATCACGTGGGGGAAGCTGACGAAGGTGGGCAGGCCGCCCACGGGATTCGGGGCAAAGCGGTCGACCACGGAACCGTAGGCCGGCCGCAGGTCGATGGAGTCGCGCAGGCGCTGGTCATCGGTCGGCGGCGCGTGTCCCGAGAGGGCGTAGTAGCCGGCCGAATTGTGGTTCTTCATGTTGTGCGTCACCGAGCGGATCACGGTGAAGCGATCCATGATTTTGGCGACGCGGGGCAAGTGCTCGCTGGTGAGGAGGTCCGGATTGCTCGTCCGGATGGGCTTGTGCGGACTGCGGTACTCCGAGGGGGCGTCCGGCTTCAGGTCGAACATGTCGATGTGCGAGGGCCCCCCCCATTGGAAGAGGAAAATGACCGACTTCGCCCGAACCGGGGGACGCCCGCCCGGATACTCGCTGCCGGCCAGGATCTTTGGCAGGGTCAGGCCCAGCGCGCCCATGCCCCCGGCCTTGATCAGCTGGCGTCGCGTCAGGCGCAAGTGGTCGAAACCGGCACAGGAAGAGGTCTTCATCGCAAGGCGTGGAGGATGGAACGGCGTCCCGGGGTCATCTCAAGAGGAATTCCTTGGCATTGAGGAGGGCCCAGGCGATGTCCTCCAGGGCCGCCCGGCGATTCTCCGCCCCACTCAGGTAGCTCTCGGTGGCGCTCAGCTCCTCGCCGCTGGGAGGCCGTGTCAGGGTGCTCCAGTAGAGCGTGGTGATCCGCGCGGCATCGTCCTGCTCCGCCGCGAGGAGCCGGTCGATGAAGTTGTCCTTCTGCGCCAGGAGCTTGTTCAGGGTCGCCCCGCTGGTGAGCTCGAAGACCTGGGCCAGGGAGGTGTCATAGGTGCGCTCGGTGTCCGAATTGGTGAGGCGCGGCGGCTTGCCAAAGAGCTTCACGAAGCGGTCCCCATCCGTGGGCTTCTTCGGACGGTAGACGGCCTGCACCCCGGGCAGCTGCGAGGCCCGCAGGGGCTTGTCGTAGCCTTCAAACTGGGGACGTCCCTCGGGGCCGAGGAGGGCGAGATAAACGGAATCGAGGAGCTGCTCCGCCCCGAGGCGCCGCGGGATGGCACGGGCAAAATTGACCTCGTCGTCGAAGTTCGTCTCGTTGGGCACCACGCCGAGTTGGTAGGCATGTGAGGCGCAGATCGTGCGGATGGCGTGGCGCAGGTCGAAGCCGCTCTTCACGAAATCCTCGGTCAGGGCGTCGAGCAGCTCGGGATTGGAGGGCGGATTGGTCGCGCGGAAGTCGTCCACGGGATCGACAAGCCCGCGACCCATCAGGTGGAACCAGATGCGGTTGACCTGCACCTTGGCAAAGAGCGGATGTTCCGGCGAGGTCATCCACCGGGCCAGGGTCTCGAGACGCTTCGGGTCCGCTGCCAGGGGGGCGCTTTCGCCCAGCAAGCGCGGCTCGGGTTGCTTCCCGGTGCGGGGGTCCTTCAACTCGAACTTGTCGACGAACTTCACCACCTGCTCGCCGACGAAGTTGTTCTTGTCGTTCGTATCGAAGCGGTTGTTCTCCTTGATGTCGTAGTCGATCCCGTCGAAGACCGCGGAGAACTGGTAGTAATCGTCCATGGTCCAGCGCTCCGAGGGATGGTTGTGACACTTGGCGCAGTTCAGGCGCACCCCCAGGAAGATCTGGGCAATGGCCTCGGCCCGCTGGTCGGGGGAGCGCAGGGCCCGGTAGTAGTTCGCCGCGGCCACTTCATAGGTGCTGCCCAGGGAGGAGACCACCTCGCGGGCAAACTGGTCGACGGGCTTGTTTTCCGCGATGGATTTCCGGATCCAGCCGTGAAAGGCCGCCACCCCCTTGTTGTCGAGAACCTTTTCCTCGACCCGCAGAAGGTCCGACCACTTCAGGGCCCAGAAATCGGCAAACTCGGGCCGCTCTAACAGGGCATCCACCAGCCGGCTCCGCTTGTCGGGCGTGGCGTCCTCGAGAAAGGCGCGGGCCTCCTCCGCCGTGGGAATGATCCCCAGGAGATCCAGGTAGACGCGGCGGATGTAGGTGGCGTCATCACAGGGTTCGGAAGGATTGATCCGCAAGGTCTGCCACTTCGCCTGCAGGGCTTCGTCGATGAAGTTGTGGGCGGGCGGAGCGCTCCAGACGAAGTTGGGACGCTCCGGGACGAAGGCCAGGCGCACCGGCGCCTGGAAGCCGAGGTAGCGCACGTTCACCGTGGTTTCGCCGGGCTGGAAACTTTTCACGTTGCCGTCGAGGTCGACCTCGACATTGAGAACGGTGGGTTCATAGATGGCCCAGCGGTTCACGTCGCGGGTCGAGCCGTCGGAATAGAGGGCCGTCACGGAAATCCGCAGGGAGTCCTCGGGCGCGAAGAGCACCTTCTCCGGAGGGCTGGCCACCAGGCCGACGAGGCGCGGTTCTCCGGGGATCTCCAGCGGGGCGCCTTCGGCGATCCAGCGGCGCAGGATCTCATAGGACTCCGAAACCTTTTCGAAGCGCTTCCCCCCCTCGTGCTTGACGTCGAGAATGGCCTTGCGCAGAAAATAACTCTTCTCCGGCTCCGCGGAATTGATGAACTTCTCGGTGATGGCCTTGTGGTCGCGCGGCGGGTCCTCGCCACGAAAGGAGAGGGACAGCTCTCCCTTCCCGGTTTGGGCGCCGTGACAGGCGCCGAGGTTGCAGCCCGCCCGCGTCAGCACCGGCAGGACGTCGTTGCGATAGGAGAGGGTGGGCGGCGGCTTCTCCGCTTCGCCGGGGGACTCGCTCGCTTCCTCCGCCGGGGCGGCGGGCCCCACGGGAGCTGGCGCCGCTTCGCCCTGCCCCCGGACCGGGCAGGCCAACGAGAGCATCGCGCCCCAAAGGGCCGGGATGGCGACATGAAGCGAGAGACGCATGGGCTAAACGAAGTTAGTCCCGCCCGCCGCGAGGACAACAAGCGGATTTGCGTGACCGCGCGACGCCCCAGCGAGGCGCCAGACCGCGAGCTTCCCCCTTGCGCCCCCGCCCCTCCCCCGCAGATTGCCCCATGCAGAACGCCATGCAGAACTGGAAAGCCGAGATCATCACCCTCACCGAGGGGGCCGCGGCGCGCGCCGCCAAAATCGACGCCTCCTTCTTTCCCGGCGTCCCCGAGGCGCGCCTCGCCGCCTGGGAGACCGCCCAAGCCACCGCCATCCCGGCGGAGATCCGCAGCTATCTCGCCCAGTCCGACGGTCTAGAGGCGGCCCAGGGCCAGCTCTGGCCGGTCTGGCCCCTGGCGCGCTGGGAATGGATCGGCGAATCCTGCGCCTTCCCCCATCCCTGGATCCGCTTTGGCGAGAGCGCCACCCATTTTTATCTGCTTTCCCTGGGGCACAGCCCCAGCGTCTACCGGCACGAGCGCGCCGGCTCGGAGGAGGAATTTTTCGCCCCCCATTTTCGCGGCTATCTCGCCAAAGTGTTTGGCGGAGAAGCCTGAGGCCCGCCCCCGCCCGTCCCGATCCTTCCTTGGGAACAAGACCACGACTTTTTTTGATTGTCCTCGAAGGCAACATTCGCTAGATCAAGCCGGGCGCGTCGTGCTAGAGTTGCCTTCCCGGCTCCCTCGCAAGAGCGCCCTCAACTTTTTTCCTTTCGATCCCAGCGGAAGCCCAGACCATGTCCGAAGAAACGAACACCACCCAGCAGCTCACCGACGACGTCAGCCAAACAAAACTGGCCCCGAACTTGCGGAAGCTTTTCCTCAAAGCCGAGAGTGCTTTGGAGGTCCGGAACTGGAGCTACGCGATCAGCCTGCTCCAGGCCGTCCTTTCGAAGGAGCCGGGCTTTCTCGAGGGCCGCCGCCGCCTTCGCCTGGCCGCCATCAAGGAAAACGAGGGCAAGCGTGGCCTCAAGATGGGGGGCGAAGCCCTCAAGGTGATGAAGCTGCAGACCCAGGTGAAGAAGGACCCCCTGAAGGTCATCGACCAGCTGGAGAAGGAGGTTCTCGCCACCGATCCCTACAACGCCCAGGGCAATGAGCTGCTCTACGAGGCCGCCGCCCAGCTGGGGCTGAACTCCACCGCGGGTTTCGCCCTGCAGACCGTCATCGACGGGGACCCCGAGAATCTCAAGTTTTACCACAAGCTGGGCGACTTCTACATGTCGCAGGAAATCTACGACAAGGCCGCCGAAATCTACGGCAAGGTTGTCGAGAAGAACCGCAGCGACCTCGAAGCCGCCAAGAAATACAAGGACGCCACCGCCCGGGGATCCATCGCCTCGCAGAAGTGGGACAGCAGCGGCGACTGGCGCGACCTGCTCAAGGACAAGGACCAGGCCAAGGAACTGGAAAGCAAGGGCCGCGCGGCGATGACGCCGGAGATGCTCGCCGCTCAGGCCGAGGCGCTCCTCGCCGAGTACGCCGCCGACCAGAACAATCTCGAAGTCAGCAAGAAGCTGGCCTCGACCTACGAGCAGCTCGAGGACTTCCAGACCGCTCTGCAGTTCTACGAGTGGGCGCTGCACCTCAGCAACAACGACCCTGCACTGGAGAAGAAGGTCGCCTCCATCCGCGAGATCGTGAACAAGGCCTACCTCGACTCCCTGCGCCAGTTCGTCGAGCAAAACCCCGATCATCCCGAGATCGAGCAGTATCGCCAGCAACTCCAGGAAGCGGAGAAGGCCCAGATGGAAACCCTCATCGCCGAGGCCAAGGAGCGCGTGGACCGCAACCCCACAGACAACGAACTGCGCTACGACCTGGGCTCGCGCCTCTTTGCCGCGGGCCAATACCGCGACGCCATCCAGCACCTTCAGATGGCCAAGCGCAGTCCCAACCTGCGCATCAAGGTGATGAACCAGCTCGGGCAATGCTACGAGCGCATGAACATGACCGACCTCGCGGCGCGTCAGTTCGAGGAGGCCATCGCCGAACTCAGCGGGATGGACGATACCAAAAAGGATCTGCTCTACAACCTCGGCTTGCTCTACGAGAAGCTCAACGAGCCTGCCAAGTACCTCGATTGCCTCAAGCAGATCTACGAGGTCGACTACGGCTATCGCGACGTCGCCGCGCGCGTGGAGAGCTCCTACGGCGCCTGAACGTCGGGCCCGGCCCACGCCCGGCCCACAAGGAGGCGAGGGCCGGGGGAATGCCTTCCCCTCGCCCTCTGCCCTCCCCGCTCCGCGCGCCAGCGTCAGGGGAAGCTCGCCTTTCGTCCACGGGGCGAGTGGACGCCGATCCGCCGTTGATTTCAAAAGCGAAGTCGCCGACACTGCCCGCGAGGCGACGCCACGCCTCTTTCAGCCGGCCTTGAGAGGTTCCGGACTGGGAGGGGCCGAATGCCCCCCGAGTAATCCGCGAACCTTCCGATCAACTTCCACCCCACCCTCGCCGATGCGTTCCGCCGCCCTTGTTCTCCTCGCCGCCCTCGTCCCCGGTGCCTTTGCGCAGCAGTTCCCCGAAGCAGGCTGGCAGCCCGCCCCCTCTCCCCTGGCCTCGGAGTTCGCCGAGCCCGGCGGCAAGATTTCCCTCTTCGCCTCCCAGTTCCCCAAGAGCTTCAACTATCAAATCGACAACAACGTCTTTTCCCGGGAGATCTTCCGCCTGATGTTCGAGACCCTGCTCGACACCGATCCCATCACCCTGGAGGATCGTCCCGGCTTGGCGGCCCGCTGGGAAATCTCGGAGGACAAGAAGACCTTCACCTTCCATCTCGACCCCCGCGCCCGCTGGAGCGACGGCAAGCCCATCACGGCCGAGGACGTCGTCTGGAGCTTTGAGGCGGTGAAGGATCCCAACCACCTCACCGGCCCCCTGCAGTCTCTCCTGCGGCGCCTCGTGCGCATCGAGGCCCTCGACGAGAAAAGCGTGGCCATCCACGCCGACGAGGTGCACTGGAAAAACCTGCTCGCCTGCAGCGCCTTCCGCATCCTGCCAAAACACTGGTGGAAGGACCAGGACTTCAACAAGGTGAACTTCGAGTTTCCCGTGGTCTCCGGGCCCTACCGCCTCGGCCAGGTGTCCGAGCCGCACTTCGCCCGCATGGAGAAGCGCGCGGACTACTGGCGCGCCGACGATCCCTCCGTCACGGGCCTCCTCAATTTCGACACCGTCGAGTACCGCTTCTACCCGCAGAACGACGTCGCCTTCGAATCCTTCAAGAAGGGCGAGTTCGACTCCTTCGCCGTCTACACCTCCAGCCAGTGGGTCCGCGAAACCAGCGGCGAGCGCTTCGACAAGAACTGGATCGTGAAGCAGTCCATCCACAATTACGATCCCGTCAGCTTCCAGGGCTTCGCCATGAACCTGCGTCGCGAGCCCTACAACGACAAGCGCGTCCGCAAGGCCCTCGCCCACCTGCTCGACCGAAAGCGGATGAACCAGACCATCATGTTCGACCAGTACGCCCTGACCAGCTCCTACTGGCCCGATCTCTGGGACGAGGAACATCCCAACCCCAACGTCGAAACCGAGTTCGACGTCGAGAAGGCGCGCGCCCTCCTCGCCGAGGCCGGATGGAAGGTCAATCCCTCCAGCGGCAAGCTGGAAAAGAACGGCAAGCCCTTCGTGATGAACTTCCTCACCCGCGACCCCACCACCACGAAGTTCCTCCTCGTCTACGAGGAGGCCCTCAAGGACGTGGGCATCGAGCTGAAGATCGACCAGAAGGACTGGGCCGCCTGGGCCAACGACATGGACGAGTACAACTTCGACATCACCTGGGCCGCGTGGGGAGCGAGCCCCATCAAGGATCCCGAGGGCATGTGGGACTCGGCCGCCGCCGACCTCAAGGCCGGCAACAACATCACCGGCTTCAAGAACGCCGAGGTGGACGCCCTCATCGAGCAGACCCGCGAGGTCTTCGACGTGGCCAAGCGCCACGAGATCATCCGCAAGATCGATCAGATCCTCTTCGAAGAGACCCCCTACATTCTCCTCTGGCACATCGACTACGTGCGCCTGCTCTACTGGAACAAGTTCGGCATGCCCGACCACGTCCTCGGAAAGTATTCCGACGAATGGGCGGCGGTGGACTACTGGTGGCATGATCCCCTGCAGGCGGCGGACCTGGAGGCCGCCCGGTCCAGCGGTGCGGCCCTGCCCGCGCCTCCGCGCGACGTCTACTTCGACCAAGTGTTCACGCCTTCGGTGGCCCGGGCCGAAGCCCTGCGCTGAGCGCGCCCCCCCTGGCCCCTGATCCCAGCATGGAGCGGCTCAGCTATTTCATCCGGCGTCTCCTCCTCATCATCCCGACCTTTCTCGGGATCACCCTGCTCGTCTTTGCGCTGACCCAGTTCGTGCCGGGGGGGCCGGTCGAGCAGCGCATCGCCCAGATGCGCGGCATGGGATCCGGCGAGGCCGGAGGCGGCGGGGCCAGCAACGTCAGCATCACCGAGGACCAGCGCAAGGCCATCGAGCGCGAGTTCGGTTTCGACAAGCCCTTCCACGTTCGCTACTGGACCTGGCTCGTCACCGACGCCATGGGGATGAAGTCCTATTCCTACAAGTACAACAACAAGACAGTCTGGCAGCTCATCGAGGAACGCCTCCCCATCTCCCTGACCTTCGGCATCACCGGCTTTGTCCTGACCTACCTCATCTGCGTGCCCCTCGGCATCGCCAAGGCCCTGCGCAACGGCAAGCCCTTCGACGTCTTCTCCTCGGTCCTGGTCCTCGTCCTCTACGCCATCCCCTCCTTCGCCTTCGGGATGATCCTGAAGACGCTCTTCAGCGGCACCTCGGACCAGTTCTACGACTGGTTCCCCATCGGGGGCTTCCGCTCCGAAAACTGGGACCAGCTCTCCTCTTGGGAAAAGGTCAAGGACCAGACCCACCACATGTTCCTGCCGGTGCTCTGCTACCTCATCGGCAATTTCGCGGTCCTCACCATCCTGATGAAGAATTCCCTGCTCGACCAGATCGCGCAGGACTACGTCCGCACCGTCCTCGCCAAGGGGGGGACCATGCGCCGCGCCGTGTGGGGACACGCCCTGCGCAACGCCATCATCCCCATCGTCACCGGCATCGGCGGCATCCTCTCCATCATGTTCGCCGGCTCCGTCCTCATCGAGAGGGTCTTCGCCATCAACGGAATCGGGCTGCTCACCCTCGACGCCATCGTCGGGCGCGACTACATGGTCTTCATGGGCACCCTCGGCCTGACCTCCCTAGTGGCCCTGTTAGGACGGGTGTTGTCCGACTTTTGCTACGTCCTCGTCGACCCGCGCATCAGCTTCGGCGGCGATTCCTGATCCATGGCGAAAATCGCTTTCCATTTCCTCGATCCGAACACCCGCCGGCGGCTCGCTCGCTTCGGGAAGATCAAGCGTGCCAAGTGGTCCCTGATCCTGCTGCTTGCCATCTTCGTCATCAGCCTCTTCTCGAACTTCATCGCCAACGACCGTCCCCTCCTCCTCAAGGCGAACGGAAAGCTATACTTCCCGGTTCTCCGCTTCTATCCCGAATCGGAGTTCACGGGATCGGGCATCCACACCCAGCCCCGCTACAAGGAGCTCGAGAAGACACCGCTCTTCACCGAGAACTCGGCCAACTGGATGCTCTGGCCCCTCGTGCGCCACGGTCCCGAGGAGTCGCTCTCGCCCGCCCAGATCGAGGTCGACCCCACCCTGACCCTCACCTTCGCGCCCGCCGACCAGATTGCCTCGGTGGATGTCGATGCCTCCCTCGTCATTCAGCGCAGCCGCGGGGCCGCAGGCTTCTACGGAAAGGACGCCGACCTCGCCTTGCGGGGCCTGGCCTTGTCCAGCGAGGGCGTGCACCTGCCCGAGGCCGTCGCCGAGGGCCTGCGCCGGCGCTTTGCCAACGAGGCCGCCCCCGCCCTGCGTGAAAGCAATGACCAGGGCATCGTCTTCCAAGTGCCCGCCCACACGCCAGGGAACGCCGCCCCCCGTCTCATCCGCCTCTCCATGGAGCGTCGCGCCGAATCGGGACGGGCGGAAAAGGCGGTGCTCTCGGCGGATCTGGAATTCCTGAGCGACCCGCCCGCGGTCTGGGAGGAGCTCGACGAGTCCGCCCGCGCCGCCATCCTCGCCTTGGCCGAGAAGGCCACGGTGGTGCCGCAGGAGCCCTACGAGCTCTCCACCCCGGCGGGCAAGCTCACCGTCAGCTTCCAGCGCGAGACCATCGAGTTTCCCTTCCGTCCCGTGAAGGGCCACGCCCTCGGCCTCGACAACAGCGGGCGCGACGTCGGTGTCCGCATCCTCTACGCCACCCGCACTGCCCTGCTCTTCGGGGTCATGCTGGTCGTCTTCCCCTATTTCATCGGCATCTTCCTCGGCGCCGTGCAGGGCTACTTCGGCGGCAAGATCGACCTCGCCGGCCAGCGGCTCACCGAGATCTGGGAGGCCATGCCCTTCCTCCTCATCATGATCCTGCTGAGCTCGATCTACGGGCGCAGCTTCCTCCTGCTCGGCTTCGTCTATGGGATCTTCAACTGGATCGGCATCTCCTACTACATGCGGGCCGAGTTCCTCCGCCTGCGCAAGCAACCCTTCGTCGAGGCCGCCAAGGTCATGGGCATCGGCCGCTGGAAGATCATGTTCAGCCACATCCTCCCGAACGCCCTCGTTCCGGTGATCACCTTCTTCCCCTTTGCCCTGGTCGGCTCGATCTTCACCCTCACGGCGCTGGACTATCTCGGCTTCGGCCTGCCTCCCGGTACGCCAAGCTGGGGCAACCTCCTCGACCAAGGCCAGTCGCAGCCCTACGCCTGGTGGCTCATCCTCTACCCCTCGCTGGCGCTCTTTCTCGTCAGCCTCCTCGGCATCTTCATCGGCGAAGGGATTCGGGCGGCCTTCGACCCCCGGACGGACTCGAAACTGGAATAAGTGGATCCCGGCTTTCTCATGACCCAGCCCCTCCTCAGCGTGCGCAACCTCACCGTGACCTTCGAAGTCGAAGGCCGTGTCATTCGCGCCGTCGAGGACCTCTCCTTCGACATCCATCCCGGCGAAATCGTCGGCCTCGTCGGGGAATCCGGCAGTGGCAAGACGGTCAGCGCCATGTCCACCATCCGCCTCGTCCCCAGCCCTCCAGGACGCATCGAAAGCGGCACCGCCCTCTTTGATGGAAAAGACCTCCTCTCCCTGTCCGTCGAGGCGCTGCGCCAGATCCGCGGCAGGGAGATCAGCGTCATTTTCCAGGAGCCGATGACGGCCCTCTCCCCGCTGCATCCCGTGGGTCGCCAGCTCGCTGAGCTGGTGCGCATTCACGAACCCGACACCTCGCCCGAAGCGGCCTGGGCGCGCGCCGTGGAATGGCTCGACAAGGTCGGCATTCCGAATCCCGCAGAGCGGGCCCGGGCCTATCCCTTCCAATTCTCCGGCGGCATGCGGCAGCGCGTCATGATCGCCATGGCGCTGATCCTGCATCCCCGCCTCATCATCGCCGACGAACCAACCACGGCTCTCGACGTCACCCTGCAGGCCCAGATCTTTGACCTGATCCTGGAGATGAAGGCCGCCGACACCTCCATCCTCTTCATCACCCACGACATGGGAGTGATCTGGGAACTGGCGGACCGCGTCCTCGTGATGAAGGACGGTCGCCTCGTCGAAGCGGGCGAGATCGAGCCGCTCTTTGCCGATCCGAAGGAGCCCTACACCCGCGAGCTGCTCGCCTCCGTTCCCCGCCTCACCGATGCCCCCCGTCCCTCTCCGCCAAGGGAAGACACGACGGCCCCGCTCATCGAGATCAAGAATCTCAAGACTTGGTTTCCCATCAAGCGCGGGGTCTTCGCGCGCACCGTGGATTGGGTCCGGGCCGTCGACGACGTCTCCCTCGACATCTACCCCGGCGAATGCCTCGGCCTCGTCGGAGAATCCGGCAGCGGCAAGACCACCCTGGGGCGGTCCATCCTCGGATTGGAAAGCTCTCAAGAGGGGGAAATCTGCTACCTCGGCACCGATTTGCGCGGGCTCGGCTACCACGCCATGCGCCCCTACCGCCGGGACCTGCAGATGATCTTTCAGGATCCCTTCTCCTCGCTCAATCCCCGCCTCACCGTGCTGGAGATCCTCACCGAGGGCCTCGTCGAGCACGGCATTCTACAGGGTGACCGCCGCGAGGCCGCGGCCCACTGGCTGGAGGAAGTGGGGCTCCCCGCCGACGCCATGAATCGCTATCCCCACGAATTTTCGGGGGGCCAGCGACAGCGCCTCTGCGTGGCCCGTGCCGTCGCCGTCGAACCCAAGTTCGTCGTCTGCGACGAGGCCGTCTCCGCCCTCGACGTGACCATTCAGGCCCAGGTCATCGACCTCCTCATGGAGTTGAAGGACAAGCTCGGCCTGTCCTACCTCTTCATCTCGCACGACCTCAGCGTGGTGAAGCGCATCTGCGACCGCACCGTGGTCATGCGGCATGGCAAGGTGGTCGAGGCCGGACGGACGATCGATCTCGTGGAGCGACCCCAGTCCGAATACACCCAGCGGCTCATCGCCGCCGTGCCCATTCCCGGCGATCCTGCCAAGCGGGCGCGACACCGCGCCTCCTGACAAGACTCGCCAGCCGTCTCCCGGCAGGGCTTACTCCACGAACTGGAAGGAGTAGAGATCCGCATCCTTCATCGAGATGCGCATCCGCAGAGGCCGTCCCGCCAGGGAGCTGATGTCCGTACCCGATTTCCAGGTGACGCGCCGGTCCAGTTCATTGCCGATCTGCATCTCGCAGTCGGTCACGGCAAAGCCCTCGATGGGCGTCCCGTCCGCATCCTCAAATCCGATCTTCACGCCCCCCGCCGCCGAAGTGGAGAAATTCAGCGAGAGTTCGCGTCCCGAGAAGACCAGGGGCTTGGTGATGGCATGCCCGCCGCCGTAATCACAGTGGAGGGAGGAAAAACCGTCGAGGCGCAGGGAATAGCGACGCAGATGAGCCGTGGGCTGGGCGTAGTCCTGGTTCACGTAGACGGACATTTCCGACGGGCCCGTCGGCACCACGTGCCATGCGGGGTAGTTCGTGCGCGAAACCCAATTCTGGGCGCCGATGCCGCCGCGGATGAAGCCTTCCATGAAGGTCCGGTCGTAGTGGCGGAGATGCTCGCCCCCCTCGACCGGGCGGGTGCTCATGAAAATGGCGTCGGAGGTGTCCTTGAAGTAGCCCGGATTCACCCCCAGAGCCTTGGCTTGGGCCTCGCTGAGCACCTGGCGACCCGGCATGAAGCGCGCCGCAATGGCCACATAGACATGCGGGGCCCGGAAATAAGGATGCGTCTGGTTGGTGTAGAGATGCTCCACCGGGGCCTCCTCCTCTCCCTGGCGGTAGTCGAGCAGCACGGGAGCCGACCACTTGAGAAAGTCCTCGCTCTCGCTGCGCACGATGCGGCGCACGCCCTTCTCGAAGACGCGGTAGTAGGCCACGTACTTGTTCTCCACCTCGGACCAGAACGCCAAGTTCTGCGAGTCGAACATGTGGGAAAAGGGCACCTCCTCCGGAGTGAGGACGGGCTTCTCCGCCGCCTTCGTCCAGTGCAGGCCATCGGGGGATTTCCAGGCGTAGAGCCCCCCACCCTCCTTGGTGCCGCCGAAGGCCTTGTAGCGCTCCGCCTCGGGCACGCCGGGACGCGTGTCGAGGAAGGGGCTGAAATTGTGGCAGGCGGTATCCACCTGACGCATCACCACATTGTTGCGCTTCGCCCCCATCACCTCGTGAATCTCCAACTCGGGCTTGGTCCAGGCGCGGCCGTCCTCGGACTCGGCGACGCAGGTGATCTCCTCGTCGCTGCCGTCCTTGTTGGCCACCGCCTTGCCGCGGTAATAGGCGCGCAGGCGTCCATCCGGCAGGGTCAGGATGCTGACATAGCCGCTGAAGGCCCCCTCCCAGGGTTTGTCGAAGGGAAAGGCGATCCCCTCGTCGCGGGGGCTGTGCAGCTGCAGGCGGGTCCCGTTGAGGGTCTCCAGCAGGAAGTGGTCGACGAAGAGTTCCCGTCGTGAACCGATCTTCACGGGGTCAGCCACGGCATGCGGGGAAAGGGCGAGGCCGGACAGGGCCAGGCATGAACTCAGGATCAGGTGTCGCATCATCAGCTACGGGGGATTGGTCGTGCTTCAGACAGGTCGGGAGAAGGCGCAGCTAGGACTGGGGGATGGGATAATGGTCAGGGACCAAGCCCTTCAGGGCGGCTTCGTCGGGCCCTTTCGCTCCCGCCTCGCTGGGCTGGCCATCGATGAGGCAATCCGCCCACTTCGCTTCCCCGGTGACGCGGAAGCGCAGGCCGTCGAAGCGGCAACGCACGGCCTCCAGAAAGGCTCGTTGGGTCACCAGAGCTTCGCGCGGCTCAACCAGCCGGCGAAAGACCACGTTCTCCATCCGCAGGCGACATTCCCCATCCTCGCGTCCCGTCACCGTAAAGGGATGCATGGCCGAGGAGAGCACCAGTGCGTTTGTCAGGGTATAGCGGCCCCGGTCGAGGAAGTAGAGGTCATAGCTGACACAGTCGGCGATGAAGACGTTCTCATAATCCGTCACCGCGGCCACCGTGTCGCAGATCCCGGTGCTGTTGCCAATGCTGACAAAGCCACGCACGCGGTACTGGGCGGTCTCGTGGGCGCTGATCCCGTCGTCCCCGCAGCCGATCGCGGTGATGTTCTCGAAGAGGACGTCCTCGCAATGCCCGTGGATGTTGTAGCCGTCGTTGTAGGGATGCCGGACCGTGAGGTTGCGGATGACGAGATGGGCGTTTTCGCCGGACAACTGGACCCCGGCGCTGCGGAGCGGCGCGCGAATGTTCTCATCCTCGAGGCGGCGTCCCGGGGCCAGCTTGAGGTAGAAGCTGCCGCGCGCCCCCTCGGTCTTCCCTCCCCCCTCGGATGGCTCTGGCACAAAGGTCCACTCGCCGGGGCGCAAACCGCCGGGTTCCTTGAAGGGGGCGCTCTTTGCCTTGGAAGCCCGCCCCATCCGCCTCACTTCCCCGTCCCAGAGGAAGAACCAGCGCGACAGGATGGCGGCGTTGAGCGGCAAGAGATCTGCGTGGGCATAAAGCCCGTCCCCCAGGTCTTTCCAGGCGGTGGGATCGATGGGATCGCTGCCGTCGAGAATGGCCCCGTGGCCGTCGAGGACGATGGGGCGTCCCTCCTCACCCCGCTTCCCGTGAAAAGCGGCCACCTCAGGGTAAACCTCTCCCGCCTTCAGGTGGATCGTGTCTCCGGGCTCCGCCAGGCGGATGGCCCGGGCAATGTTCGGAATCTCCGGGTCCTCACCGACGTAAAGATCCCGGGCCGAAAGCCCCTGCGCAAGGGCCAGCAAGCCCATAAGCCACGCGAGCACTCCGCCCCTCCTTCTCCATCTACCAAGCCCGCCTGCCAGGTGCCCGCAAGCGCGGCCATCAACCAATAACAACATGGCAGGAGACTTCCAAAAAACGGAGAAGGAGGCGAGGCACGCCATCGCGGAAAGTGGTCAGCCGAGGCCGCCGCCGAGAGCCCAGGCTTGCATCCCCCCTCGTCCTGTCAGACACTGGGCGGCGAGATCCGCGAGACATGACACCGCCCCCGCTCCCCACATCGAGTTCCATCGCCAGCCGTCTCCGCGACTTTCCCAACTGGTTCAGCCCGATGCTCGTCAAGGAACTGCGCCAGGGCTTGAAGAACCACCAGTTCAGCGTGGTCTTCATTCTTTTCCAGCTGACCATGGTCACTTGCATGGCCTTCCACATCATTGCTTCCCAGGTCGGCGACGTGGGGAGCAGCCTATTCTGGTGGCCAATCGTCCTCTTTCTGTTGATTGTTCAGCCCCTCCGGGGCACCACCACACTGGCTGCGGAATACACCCTGAAGACCATGGACCTCATTCAGCTCACCCAACTGAATGCCTGGCGCATCACCCTCGGCAAGTGGACCGCCCTGAACGCCCAAAGCCTGCTCTTCCTCATCGGAGTGCTTCCCTACATGGCCATGCGCTATCTGGTCGTCGGGACAAACCTCGTCGATGATCTTGTGCAACTCCTCTACTGCGGATTGGGCTCGGCCTTCATTAGCGCCCTGGCGGTCGCGAGCTCCGCCATCTACACGCCACTAATGCGCATCCTGCTCTTGTTGCTCCTCATCATCGGGATTCCCATGTTCCTCCCCCTACTCCTTTTCTGGAGTTATGGAGGAACATCCCTTTCCCTTGGTTCCATTCGCCATGATGTCTTTGCTCTCAGCCTGGTGGCGATCCTCTATGGCGGCTATTTCTTCCTGTCCTTCGCCGCGTGCCGGATCGCCCCCCGTTCGGAAAATCACGCAACCAGCAAGCGACTTGTCGCCCTCGGCACGGCCCTCCTCAGCTTCTTCATCGGGGGACAGTATGGATCGATGCTCGCACTGCTCATTCTGGCCCTGTCGAGCATCGACGCGCTCACCGAACCCATGTCGATTTATTCCCGGATCTTGGCTCCATTCCGACGCCATGCCTATACCCGGCCGCTCGGCTGCCTGCTGGCGCCCGGATGGTTCACCGGAATCTTCTACTTTTTTCTTTGCACCACTCTGGTCTCCTGGATCCTGACAAGCCAACACCCCAATCTGCTCACCGACCACAGCGTGCTGAACGTGATCACTTATTACCTCACCCTGTGCAACTTCTTCCTCTTCCCGCTTCTGTTCCTGCACCTGATCTTTCCGAGGCATGCCTCTTCGGCTTATACCTTCGGACTATACTGCCTCCTTCAGGCCTTCTTTATATTCTTCAGTAGCATGACCTTTAGCTGGTTAGAGATCGCCCACTCCGTCACTGCCCCCCCCTCCTTGAAATCGTGGATTGAAAAGTTTCCACTCCCCACCATTTTCCTGATGGTCTTCGCCGATCGCCCCGCGGATACCGACCAGGGTCGGCTCTACTATTTCTTCGCATCTTTGGTCACGCTGCTCCTCTGCCTGATGGTGCCCCTCGGGCGCCAGAAAATCGCGATCAAGGACTTTTTCCATCATCTCCGATCTCGCTGACCCGTGCCCCTTCCCGATGCCTCCAGCCTTCTGCGGATCGCCGCCGGCGCTCGGGCTCAGGCCGAGCGCTTCTCCCTGCCGTGGCGGGACCATGCCTGGAGCGGACAGGCCGGTGAATTGGCCGGCGCCAGCGTGGGCAGCTCGCTCGATTTTCAAGATCACCGCAGCTACGTCCCCGGGGATGACCCTCGCCATATCAACTGGCAGGCCTATGCCCGCACCGGCCAATATTCGCTGAAACTCTACCGCCAGGAGGTCCATCCCGTCGTGGATGTCATCCTCGACTTGTCTGAATCGATGTTGGCGATCGAGGAAAAGGCGCAGCGCACCCTGGAGCTGCTTTACTTCGTCTGCGCCTCCGCGGCCCGCACGGCGGCGGCGACTTCCCTGATCCTGGTCAAGGGCCCCCATTGGAAGGCCCTCTCGCGGGGTGCGCTCGAGAATCCGGGCTGGACGGAGCTCGCCAGGCAAATGCCCCCCACGGAGTCGGCGGCCCCACCGGGTCTCCACGCCCTGCCCTTGCGGGCCCGATCCCTGCGCGTCCTCCTCAGCGACCTTCTCTATGTCGCCAATCCGGACCCACTGCTGAAAGGCCTGCTCCGCGGCCAAGGGCGGCCCCTGGTTCTGGCTCCCAGCTCGCGAACCGAGTCCGAGCCCGAATGGGACGGCCAGTGCGAGTTCCTCGACACCGAGAACGGGGAACTGGAGTCGCACCACGTCGATGCCAAGTTTCGCCTCCGCTACCAGGAAGCCTACCGCGCCCATTTCGCCCGTTGGCAGATGGCGGCCCGACGGGGACGCGTCCCGCTCGCCCGGGTGCCTGCGGACCTCCCCTTTGCCCAGGCGCTCAGTCTCGAGGCGCTCCCGGCCGGTGCCGTCGCGCTCTGCTGATCCCCCCTACGGAAGCCTGCCCTGACATGATCTTTGCCAATCCAGCCGGCTTCTGGGCCTTGCTCGGGATCCCGATCATCCTGCTGATCCATTTTTTGCAGCGAGAAGCCAAGCGCTATCCCAGCAGCACCCGCTTTCTCCTGCAGGCCTTCTCCCTCGAAAGCACCCAGGGACGTCGCTTCGACCGACTCCGCCAATCCCTGCCCTTGTGGCTGCAGATTGCCGGCGTGCTGCTTCTCACCTGGCTGCTGGCGGAGCCTCGCTGGATTCAATCCCAGCGGGTTCAACCCATCGTGGTGGTGCTCGACAATTCGGCCTCTATGTCGGCCTTTCGGGATGACGCGCTCCAAGCCCTCGCCCGCGAATTGCCTCCCCTGGGTAGGCACGCCCTAATCCGGGAATACCGCGCCCTGGAATCCTCGGCCAGCGGCACGCCACTCTATCATGGCACCCATCTGCCGGCGCTGCTCGATGCCCTTCGCGAATGGCAGCCCGCCGCTGGCCACCACTCGCCCGAGGCCGCGCTGCGCGTCGCCCGGAGCCTCGCCGGTAGCGACGGCCTCCTCCTTTTCGTCACCGACCAGGAAGGCGATCCCCTCCCCTTCGGAGCCCTCCGGCTCGCCGTCGGCTCGCCCATCGACAATGTGGGCTTCTCCGGCTGGCGTCTCGACGACGAAAACGGCACGCCGCGCTGGCAGGCCCGCCTGCACAATTACTCTTCCCAGCCCCAAACCCGCCAGTGGGTCCTGATAGCGGACGGGCAGCGCAGCGAGACCCGTCGGGTCGAGCTGGCCCCCGGCGAGACCCTGACCCTGCAAGGCGAGTTTCCGGAGAGGCGCGCCCGCCTCCAGCTCGCCCTGGAAACGGACCGCTTTGCTCTGGATGACCAGCTCTACCTGGTCAGGCCCGTGGCCAAAAGACTGCTCCTTTCCACCCAGGTCGCCCCATCGGTGGCCCCCCTGGTGAATGCCCTCCTTTCCAGTCTGGAGGCGACGGCCCCACCCGAGGCGGGTGAGGCCCCCGATCTCTGGGTCGCCAGCTACAATCCCCTCAATCCCTCCCCCTTTCCGGAGGTTTCCATTGTCCTCCTGAACCAGGAGCAAGTCCCTAATCGGCACCTGCAGGGGCCGATTCTCTCGGCCAACCATCCCCTCGTGAGCGGCCTCGACTGGCAGGGACTCATCGCGCGCTCGACGCCCTCCATCCCCACCGAGGAAGGCGACCTCCCCCTGCTTTGGCAGGGCGAGCGTCCTCTACTCCTCCTCAGGACGACGGGAAAACGGCGTCAGTTGCTCGTCAACTTCGACCTCCTCCATTCCAATGCCTCGCGACTGCCCGCCTTTGTCTTGCTAGTGCATCGCTTCGTCGCCTCGCTGCGCGAGGACAAGATCGCCCCCGAGGCGCGCAATCTCGAACTGGGTCAGCTCCAACGGCTGGCCTGTCATGTCGGCCCCGGGGCCCCGGATCTCCTCCTCCACGAGAGTCAGGGGACTTCCCCCTTTTCGCCGAGACTGGCGCGGCAATGGACCGTGCCGCGGCGTCCGGGCTTCTTCCGCGTGACCCAGGGAGACCTCGTGATCCTCGAGGGCAGCGCCAATTTCGCCGATGTGCGCGAAGCGGACTTCCGCCTGGCGAGCGCTCAGGCCAATCTCGCGGAGAGCGCCTCGGACAAGCTCGAAACGCAAAGCGCCCCCGACCCCTTCCGCTTTGTGTGGCTGATGCTCTTTGCGACCACGCTCTTGCTTGCCTGGGCTGTCCTGGGGCGCCCTCGGGAAGTTGGCTTCCGTCCCGGCACTTAGGCTCCCGACATGCCCGAGGCCAGCAGGACGGTCTCCTGGACGGCCAGGTCGTGCGAGGAAGGATAGGGATTGGCCCGCTCGCCGCGCACCAGGGCAGCCAGTTCGGCCGCGTCGCCGACATAGCGCCGGTAAGGCGGTTCGAAGGGGATCGTCGTGATCCCCTTGGGATACAGGGTGCCGTCCTCGGCGCGACGCTCCTGCGACAGGCTCAGGATGGCCTTGGGACGGTCGAGGGGCTGGATGTGAAAGCTCCCCTCGGTGCCGCAGACAGTGAATTGACGTCGGGCTCCGCCTTCGACCTCCAGTCCGGTAGTCCGCACCGTCGCCGTCGCCTTGGGATATTCCAGCACCGCAAGCATGTTGTCGACCAACTGGTCCTCGGGGAGATCCAGGGTGCGGCGGGGAAAGGGCACCACCTTCTCCGGCCGACCTAACACGCCGACAACAAGGTCAATGAGGTGACATCCCAACTCGAACATGGTCCCGCCGGCGAACTCGTCGAGCACTTGCCGCTCCCGGGGGGGAATGACCTTGGACATGACCGCATGGACCTCGAAGACCTCCCCCAGCCAACCCGCCTGGAGCACGCGTCGCAGCATCTGCACGGCGGGATTGAAGCGGTACATGTAACCCATCTGCACGACCCGTCCGGCCCGGTCGGCCCGCTCCAGCAGGGAGCGGTAATCCTCCAGGGAGGCTCCGGCAGGCTTGTCGAGATGAACGTGGCAGCCCGCCTCCACCGCGAGATGGGCGTAACGGAGCAGGTCCCTCACCCGAGTCTCCACGCCGACGACCTGGAGACCGGGCAGGCGCAGGCCTTCTTCCAGGGAGAGCAGTGGATAGGCCGAGTAGAGGCGATGGGAACGAGCCGCCTCCCTCAGTTCCGGATCCTCCTCGACGATTCCAACGACCTCCCAATCCGGGCTTGCGGCATAGACCTCGAGCTTGTTGGCATGGGCATGACCGGTGCCGATCTGCAAATAGTGCAGGGCCGGACGCTTCGGATCGGCCTGACCGGACGACGGCAGCGCCGCCAGGGCCAAGGGCAGGCTTCCCAGCTTCTGGATTACAGTTCGACGGCTCGGCATGGCAAGGGATGGGGGGATTGGGCGATTCACGCGCCCCAGGGATGCGGAGGGCTCGGGGCAAGCATGATTGGTTTATCACGAAGTGGAATTTTCACCTACCCTGATCTCGTCAAAAATTCCGCTGCATTCCTGCGAAACTCGCGCAAACTCAGTGGCCATGAACGAACCCAGATTTTTCCAACAGACCGCCATCGTCACCGGGGGAGCCGACGGCATCGGCAAGGCCGTGGCCCGCCGCCTGGCCTCGGAAGGGGCCTCGGTAACCCTGTTCGACGTGAGCCCAGAGAAGGCCGCGGCCACCGTGGCTGAATTCGCCGCCGAGGGGCTCACCGTCCATGCAGAGACGGTGGACATCGCCGACGAAGCCCAGGTCCAGGCGGGTTTTGCCGCCGTCACCGGCCGCAGTCCGGAAGGACGGCTCGATGTCGTGGTCAACTGTGCCGGCATCGTCGGTCCCACCAACCGCCGCATCGTCGAGGTCAATCTCGAGGACTTCGAGCGCGTCTACGCCATCAACCTGCGCGGCACCTTCCTCATCACCAAGTATGCCCTGGAGGCCATGAGCCCCCGCAACTACGGCCGCATCCTCCACTTCGCCTCCATCGCGGGCAAGGAAGGCAACGCCGGCATGTGTTCCTACTCCGCCACCAAGGCCGGGGTCATCGGCCTCGTCAAGTCGGTCGGCAAGGAGTATGCCGAGTCCGGCATCACCGTGAACGCCATCGCTCCGGCAGTGATCCGCACCCCCATGGTGGATGGCATTCACCCCGACCAGGTCAAATACATGACCGACAAGATCCCCATGAAGCGCTGCGGCACCCTGGACGAGGTCGCCTCGCTCACTTCCTGGATCGTCTCCCCAGAGGCCTCCTTCTGCACGGCCTTCACCTTCGACCTCAGCGGCGGGCGCGCCGTCTACTGAGTCCGGGCCGGTTCGGGGCGGCGCCAGCCGCCCCGCTCACACCCGAGGGGTGACGCGCTGGCGGCGCACCCATTCCTTGGCCTCGTCCTCGCGGGGCTGTCCCTGGCGATAGATATTCACCAGGATGCCCACAGCGAAAAGGGCCATCACCAGCGAGGAGCCGCCGTAGCTGACAAAGGGCAGCGTGATGCCCTTGTTAGGCAGAATGGAGGTGGTGACCCCGATGTTGACGAAGGCCTGGAAGGAGAGCACGGCCACCAAGCCGACGGCCAACAAGGCGCCAAAGCGGTCCGGCGCATGGAAGGCGATGACGAAGCCGGAGACCGCGATGGTGATGTAGGCCAGCACCACCAGCAGGGTGGCGATGAGCCCCATTTCCTCGCCGATCATGGGGAAGATGAAGTCTGTCTGGGCAAAAGGCATGTAGAGCATCTTCAGCCTCCCCTCCCCGATGCCGCGGCCGCCCATCCCCCCGGAGCCGAAGGCCATCAGCGAGATCCACTGCTGGAAGCCCGCGCCGAGCTTGTGCTTCTCCGGATCGAGGAAGGCCATGATCCGCTCCATCCGGTTGGGCGCATAGCTGAGCATGCCCAGGAAGGCAATCACCCCGGTGAGCACCAGGCCGGAGAGATACTTCCAGTCCACACCCGCAATGAAGAGCACCAGCATCGCCGAGGCCGAGATCACCGCCGTGGTGCCGATGTCCACCTCGAAGAGCACCAGGCCGATCGGCACCGCCGCAATGGCCAGGGGCAGCAGGAAGCCGCGCACCAGATCCTTGCCACAGTCGGGATGACGGGAGAACCAGTAGGCCAGGAAGACGGCCACGGCGAACTTCGCCATTTCCGAGGGCTGGATCCGGGCCGGTCCGAAGCCAATCCAACGCCTCTCCCCGTTGGCCTCGACCCCGATCACTGGCACGAAGCAGAGCAAGAGAAAGAAGCACACCGCCACCAGGATGGTCCAGACATGGCGCTTCCAGAAGCGATAGTCGATCATCGCCGCCGCCCACAACACGCAGAGGCCAACCCCCAGGGACAGCGCCTGCTTCCGGGCCTCGCGATAGCCGTCCGCCTCCGGAGCATCTGCGCTGAACACGCAGGTACTCACGAGCATGATAAACCCAACCACGATGAGGAGGGAAACGGAGGCGAGGAGCAAGTAAACGCTTTTACGGTGCATCTTGGGAATGGGCTGGGCAGGAGGCCGATGATCCGGCCCCTGCCCCGTTGTCACTAGGGCGGAGGATCGGGCTCGGCTCAGTTCCCCGCCGGAATGCGCAGCTTCTGGCCGATCTGGAGCGACTGGGCATTGGTGATGCCATTGGCGCTCATCAGCTTGTTGAAGGGCACGTTGAACTGGCGGGCAATCCCCCAGGCGGTATCGCCGGACTTGACCGTGTACTCCTTGGGACGGGCGCTGTCCGCGGCGGGGACTGCCGGAGCCGCAGAAGCCGCGGGCTGTTCCACGGGCTTCGCCACCACGACGGGGGCGTTCTTTTCGGGAAGGTCGATGTAGCGGCCCGGATAGAGCTCGTTGTCCGAGATGATGCCGTTCTTGGCGCGCAGGGCCTCAGGGGTGACGCCGTACTGCTTGGCAATCCCCGAGAGGGTGTCGCCGACCTGCACCTTGTGTTGAGGCTTGGTCGGATCGGGACGGAGGGGCGCGGGTACCGGCGGGCGGGCCGGAGCTTCCACCGGCGTGGCGACGGGCACGGCGGCCGCGGTCTCGCGCGACTCCTGCACGGCCTCCTCCATCTGCTGGCGGGCGGTACTGATCTTCACCGCGCTGGTCGCGGAGGCCTTGTCGACCATCTTGTAGGCAAATATGCCGCCCACGGCGATGGCGTGCAGGAGGATCACCACGCCGAAGATGCGGGTCAGCCGCACATCCGGCGTGTCGAGGTACCAGTCTTGCTCCTCCGTCAGGTCGGCGGAGAGTTTCATCTTGGCGCGGGCTTTCCCGAGGATTCCGTTACGGCTCCCCTTCGCAGTGCGACGGTTTCTTCTTCTGTTGCTCATGGTCGTTGTTGGTGGTGGTTGGGTGGGGTCAAGCGGATGGAAGGGCTTCGCTCAGGTGCTGAACGGCCTCGCGGAAGGCGATCCCGCGGGCTTCATAGCCGCTGAACATGTCAAAGCTGGAAGTGCCCGGCGAAAAGAGCACGATCTCTCCCGGGCGGGCGAGCGAGGCCGCGAGGCGCACGGCCTCCTCCAAAGTTTTCGTCACATGGCAGGGCACCGCACCATTCCAGGCCTCGGCGATGGCCCCGGCGATCTCTCCCAGGCAGATGGCCTCGCGCACCATGCGTCCCGCCAACTCGCGGAGCTCGGCGAAGTCCAGTCCCTTGTCCTTGCCGCCGGCGATGAGGACGACAGGCTGGTCCTGTCCGGCCAGGGCACACTCGAGGGAATGCAGATTGGTCGACTTCGAGTCGTTCAGGTAGAGCACCCCGTCGATTACGGCGACCTTCTCACAGCGGTGCGGCGGGGCCATGAAGTCCCGGATGGCAGAGGCGACACGATCCCAGGCGATGCCCAGCTCGTCGGCCACGGCGAGGGCGGCCATGACGTTTTCGGCGTTGTGCTTGCCCTGCAGGTTCCCGGAGGCGAAGTCGAAGGAACGCCCGCTCGCGGGATGCCGAATCTCTCCGGCGCGATAGACATAGTCCGCGCCCTCGGCAAAGGCCGAGAAGGTGGCCACCCGCCCGTCCAGGCCCAGGGCGCATTCCTGCTTGTGGACCGCCAGGTGGTCCGGGCCGCGGCGCTCGAAGAGCCGCATTTTCGCCGCCTGATAGTCCTCGACGCAGCGATAGCGGTCCATGTGGTCCGGCGCGAAATTCAGCCAGACGGCAACGTGCGGAGCAAAGGTGGAAACGGTTTCCAGCTGGAAGGAACTCAGCTCCAGGACGATCCAATCGTAGGCTTCTCCGCTGCGGACGACCTCGCTGTAGGCCAGGCCGATGTTCCCGGCGGCGATCGCGCGCGCCCCCGAGGCCTCGATCAGGGTGGCGATGAGAGAGGTCGTGGTCGTCTTGCCGTTGGTACCCGTGATGGCAATGACAGGGACGGAGCTGAGGCGGTAGGCGAACTCGATCTCGCCCACCACTTCCTCACTGATGGCAGCGAAGGCTTCCGCCAGGGGCGAGGCCAGGTCGATGCCGGGACTGATCACCGCCAGATCGAAGCGACCCGTGGGCTGCAGCGCTGTGGCCCCGCTGTGGAAGGTGGCGCCGAGGGCCTCGAAGCGTTCCCGAGCGGCGACCAGCTTCTCCGGAGCGCCGTCGTCGAAGACGATCACCCGAGCACCACGGGACAGGCCGAGGGCGGCAGCGGCATGACCACTGCCTCCTGCGCCCAGCACCGCGATGTCTTTTCCAGCGAGGTCCATCTTATCAGATCATCGAATCTTCAGCGTCATCAGCCCGACCATGGCGGAGAGGATCGAGATGATCCAAAAGCGGTTGATGACCTTGCTTTCCTCCCAGCCGAGCAGTTCAAAGTGATGATGGATCGGCGACATCTTGAAGATGCGCCTTCCCGTCAGCTTGAAGGAGGCCACCTGCAGGATGACGGATCCGGCCTCCATCACGAAGACAAAGCCGATCACGACGAGGAGGAGTTCCTGCTTGGCGCAAATGGCAATGGTTCCCAGCATCCCGCCGATGGAGAGGGAACCCGTGTCGCCCATGAAGACGCGCGCCGGATGGCAGTTGAACCAGAGGAAGCCCAGGGCCGCGCCCACCAGGGCGGAGCAGAACACCGCGACCTCGCCCGCCGAGGGGTGAAAGGCCACGAGCAGGTAGTCGGAAACCACGCGGTTGCCGGCGACGTAGGCCAGGGCGGCATAGGCCATTCCCGTGGTGATGGTGCACCCCGTGGCCAGGCCGTCCAGGCCGTCGGTGAGGTTGACGGCATTGGAGGCCCCGACGATGACCAGGGGAAGGAAGACCAGCGTGAACAGGCCCATGTCACTGACGATGGGGTACTTCACCGAGGGCAGGAAGAGCTGGCGGATGTAGGTCGAGGTTTCGGGGTGGAAGTAGAGGTAGCCCACCGCCGTCAGGGCGATGGCGAACTGCACCACGAGCTTGATGCGTCCGCTAACCCCCTTGGAGTTCTTCTTGGCCACCTTCAGGTAGTCGTCGCAGAAGCCGAGCAGACCCGTGCCGATGGTGACGAAGATGAGCGTCTGGATGAAGGGGTTCTCCGGTCGGGCCCACAGCAGGGCCGCCACCAGGACGGAACCGACAATGAGGATGCCCCCCATGGTCGGGGTGCCGGTCTTGATGCCGTGGAGCTCGGCGAGGCGGTGCACCTCCTCCTTGGTGCGGATGGGCTGGCCGATCTTCAGCGAGGTCAGCTTGAGGATGACGCGATTGCCCAGCATGACGGACAGCAGAAAGGCCGTCAGGGCCGCCCCCGCCGCGCGAACGGTGTGGTACTGGAAGATGTTCAGCAGTTCCAGGAACTGCGAATCTCCGTCTTCCAGCAGATAAAGGTAATAGAGCATGGCGAGGATCAGGCAAAGGCGGTGATGACACGCTCCATCCCGGCGGAGCGGCTCCCCTTGACCAGCACGAGATCTGCAGGGCTGAGGACTTCCTTGAGGTAGGCAGCAGCGGCCTCGTGGGTGGGAAAATTGTGGTTCTCCTTGAGCGAGCCAGCCCGCTCGTTGATCCGGGCGGCGCGTTCGCCCACCGTGACCAGAATATCGATGCCCAGATCGGCCACGGCCTCGCCCAGCCGGAGGTGTTCCGCCTCCTCGTGCTCGCCGAGTTCCCCCATGAAGCCGAGCACGGCGACGCGGCGTCCTGACACCTCCGCCGAGCGCAGGGTGCGCAGCGCGGCCCGCATGGAGTCGGGATTCGCGTTGTAGCTGTCGTCGAGAAAGGCGATCCCGCGCACCCTCTTTTCCTCGAGGCGTCCCCCGGTGAGGCGAACCGAGGAGAGCGCCTCCGCCACCTCGGCGGCGGAGAGCCCGCGACGCAGGCCCACGGCGGCCGCCAGCAGGGCGTTGACCACCATGTGCTCGCCGCGCACCGGCAGCCGCACGGGGGCGCTACCTCCCCCATCCGCCACCAGGTCGAAGCGCATGCGGCCCTCGGCATCGCTGGCGAGGTTCTCGGCCCGCACGACACCTTCGCCGAGGCCGACGGGGATCATCTCGCAGGCAACCCGGTCCCGCACAAAGCCATAAAAGTCATCGTGGACCGGCATCACGCAGAAGCCCTCCGCCGGCACCGCTTCGGCCAGGCTGGCCTTCTCCGCGGCGATGGCCTCGCGGGAGCCCATGTACTCGATGTGCGCCGTGCCGATGGTGGTGATCACCGCGGCGTCCGGTCGGGCGATGTCCGCCAGCACGCCGATCTCCCCGGGATGGTTCATGCCCATCTCCCAGACACCGTGGCGGTCCTCCGCGTCGCCGCGCAGGATGGTCAGGGGCAATCCGATGTGATTGTTCAGGTTGCCCTGGGTCGCGTTGACCTGCCCCGCCCGGGCCAGCACCGCCGCGAGGAAGTCCTTGGTCGAGGTCTTGCCATTGCTGCCAGTGACGCCCACGACAAAGAGACTGGGGCTGTTTTGGCGATGATGATAGGCGAGGTCCTGCAGGGCACGCAGCGTGTCCTTGACGCGAATGATGCCGCCTGAATAGGACTCCGTCTCCGCCGGCAGGGCACTCACCAGCAAGGCCGACGCCCCCGCTGCCACCACCTCCCCGAGGAAGCGGTGGGCATCGTGGCGCTCGCCCCTCAGGGCGACGAAGAGGTCCCCTTCCCCCACTTGGCGAGAATCGGTAATCACCCGGCGGACTTCCTGCGCGGGCACGCCCTGGATGAGGGCCCCGTCAACCCATTCGGCGATCTGGATTAGGGATGCCTGCCTCATGCCATGCCTCCTTCGGCCTTCCGATCGATGAAACCCGCGGCGACCTTGCGGTCGTCGAACTCGTGACGCACGCCGTTGATTTCCTGATAGGTCTCGTGGCCCTTCCCGGCGATGAGGACGAGGTCGCGCTCGCCCGCGAGCTGGATAGCGCGACGGATGGCCTCGCGGCGATCCTCGATGATTTCGTGGGATGTCCGGGCAAAGCCCTTGGCGACGTTTCTGAGAATGCGCTGCGGATCCTCGCTCCGGGGATTGTCCGAGGTGAGCAGGCAGAGGTCGCTCTCCGCCTCCACCGCCGCGGCCATGAGAGGACGCTTGGAGGGATCGCGGTCGCCGCCGCAGCCAAAGACCGTGATGATTCGCCGGGGCTCCAGGGCGCGCAAGGTGGTGAGCACGTTGCTCAGGGCGTCGGGGGTGTGGGCGTAGTCGACAAAGACACGGTAGTTGGTCTGGCGTCCCCCCACCATTTCCAGGCGACCGGGCACTTGCGGAGCCTCGGCCATTTTCGCGATGACTTCGCGCAGATTCAGTCCGATGGCCCAGGCCGAGGCAATGGCGGCCACGGCATTGGACACGTTGAAGGCGCCGATGAGCGGCATGCGCACCAGAAACTGGCGCTCGCGAAAGGAAAGCTTGAACTGCGTCCCGTTGAAATCAGAGCGGATCTCCCCGGCCCGGAAGTCAGCATTGGCATTGCGCCCGTAGGTGAGGCGGCGCAGGCGATCGAAGCGCAGCTTCATCAATTGGTCCCCGTAGGGGTCATCCAGGTTGATGATGGCCGTCCCCTCCTTGGCGGTATCCGCGTCCATCTGCTCAAAGAGGAGACGCTTGGCCGCAAAGTAGCCCTCCATGGAGCGGTGGTAGTCGAGGTGATCCTGGGTGAGGTTGGTGAAAACGCCCACGTCGAAGGACACCCCCCCCACGCGATGCTGGACGAGGCCGTGCGAAGAGACTTCCATGGCCAGGCCCCGACAATCCGAATCGACCATTTCCCGCAGGAGCCGCTGCACCTCGGGAGATTCGGGCGTGGTGCGGGAGGCCTCGACCATCCGGTCGCCCGTGGAATAGCAGATCGTCCCCAGCAGGCCGGCGCGTCTCAGAATCGACTGCAGGAGGTGGTGGATGAGGAAGGTGGTCGTGGTCTTCCCGTTTGTTCCGGTCACCCCCACCACGGGAATTTCCTGGCTGGGATGGCCGTAAAAATTCGCCGCGGCCCGCGCCATGGCCGCCCGCGCGTCGCTGACCTGCAGCCAAGTGGCCGTGAACTCCGCGGGATTGGGCAGCTCGGAAAGGATCGCCACCGCCCCGCGCTCCACCGCCTCCTGGACAAAACGATGCCCGTCCTCATCCGCTCCGCGCAGCGCGCAGAACAGCCCTCCGGGCTGCACCTCGCGGGAATCATAGTAAATCCCGCTCACCGCCGTCTGCAGGGTGCCGACGACGTGCTTCACGTAAATGCCTTCGATCAGATCAGCCAAATTCATCATATCAACGCCCTTCCTCCTTGCGAGTGGCCGCCAGGGGAGGCGTCGCCTTCTCGATCAGTTCCTCCGGTCGGTCGGGTTCAATTCCGAGAATCTTCACCGCGCTGGAGGCGATGGCCTGGAAGACCGGTGCCGCCACCGCCCCGCCGTACACCTGCGGCCCATTGGCCTTGGGTTCGTCAATCACGATCAGCCCCAGAAGTCTGGGATTTTCCGCCGGCAGAAAGCCCATGAAGGAGGCGATGTAGCGCCCCTCGACGTAGCCCACGTTCTCGATGTGCTTGCGCGCCGTGCCCGTTTTTCCGGCCACGCTGTAGCCGCGCACGTTGCCCTTCGTCCCGGTGCCGTAGGGACCCATGGCTTCCATCATGCACTGCATCACTTGTCGCGCGGCTTTCTCACTGATCACCCTACGCTCGGTGCGCTCCTCCCCTTTCATCAGGGCCGCCCCCCGGACATCTTCCCGAATGCCCTTGAGGATGGTCGGGGGACGCAGGACACCACCATTGGCGATCACCGAGCAGGCCACCGCCATCTGCATGGGCGTCACCGCGATCTCGTAGCCCATGGTCTGGCTGGAGAAGGACGTGGCCGACCAGCGCTCCGGCGGAATGATGCGCCCGCTGTGTTCGTTGTTCAGTTCGATCCCCGTCTTCTGGCCAAAGCCGAACTGCAGCACGTACTGGTGGAAAAGATGCTTGTTCAGCGGACGAGCCACCAGGTAGGCCCCGATGTTCGAGGATTTCGCAAAGGCCATGCGGGCCGTGAGACGCCCGTAGGGATGGTGGTCGCGCAGGGTGAAACCATCGAATTCGTAGCGCCCCATGTGGCAGTCCAGCTCCATCGAGGGATCCGCCAGGCCGCGGTCAAAGGCCCCCCCGTAGCCGACGATCTTGAAGGTCGAGCCCGGCTGATACAGGTCGGAGACCGCGGGGTTGCGACGCAGCGGCTCCTGCCCCCGGATCCCCTTTCTCGTGGAGAGGTCGAAATGAGGACGGCTCGCCATGGCCAGGACCTCGTTGGTCGTGGGGTCCATGAAAATCGCCGTGACCTTCGCCGGCTTGTAGCGGTCGATGACCGCATCCAACTCGCTCTCGACCACCGTCTGCAGGGCCATGTCGATGGTGAGGTGGACATCCTTCCCCGGCACGGGATCGACCTGAGGCCCCCGATAGGCGTGAATCTCGCGACGGCTGCGGTCCCGCTCGCCATAGCGGTAGCCGGGGCGCCCCTTCATCTGCTCGTCAAAGACCTTCTCGACGCCGGAAATCCCCGTCCCTTCCTCGTCCACGTAGCCGATCACCTGGGTCAGGGAAAGCGGGCTGGGATAGTAGCGACGTTCACTGGCGTCCAGGCGCACCCCGCGAATGGCCCGGGCCGCCAAGTGCGCCTCGACCTTTCCCGCGAAATCGTCCTCGAGATTGCGGGCGAGGATGACATCGCCGTTCCCCGGCGACTTGAGCCGGCGGGCGATCTCGTGACGCGGCACGTCGAGGACCTCCGCCAGGCACTCGGCGACATACTCGCGATAGAGTCCGGCGATTTCCTCCGGCAGATAGGTTTGCTTCAGCTTTTGCGGGGAAACGCCCTCTCGCTTGGCCAGACCAATGCAGCCGAGCAGAGGGTCGCGCAGATGGTAGCGGTCGGCCACCAAGGTGAACACGGTCTGACTGCGAGCCAGCAGCTCCCCCGAGCGATCGTAGATGCGCCCGCGCCGCGCCGGCAGCACTTCCTTGTATTCGTAGTGTGCCCGAGCTTGGGCCGCCAGTCGCTCACCGCTAAAGGCCTCGATATGCAGCAGGCGGGCACTGAGGATCGACAGGATCGCGACGAGAACCGCGCATCCCAGTACCAATCGTGTTTTCAGTCCCGCATCCACAGCAACGTTCCTTCCTTCGCTATCGGCTCAGATCCCTTAGTAGGCGCTCGCCACGGGCGTCTTCCCGGGGATCGGCGCCTCGATTTCAATCACCTTGGAAACATCAATATCGGAAAGGTCGCTCTGCACCCAGCGCAGCCGGCGCGACAGCTCATGACGGTCTCGCACCGAGGCGATGCGCAGCTCCCAGAGCTCGATTTCTTGTTCCAGATCGGCAATCTGGCGCTCCAGGGCCCCGATCTCGTTGGACCGCAGGACCTGCTCGTTGCGGAGATAGACGAAACCCGCCCCCGTCGAGAGCACCAGCCCCACCGCAAAGACGAGGCGCAGGATCGCCCCACTCCCAATCCGGCTTTTGTATCGATTCCGCTTTTCCATGAACGTTTAAACTTTCACCGCCACTCTCAGCTTGGCGCTGCGCGAGCGGGCATTGCGCGCCACTTCCTCCTCGTCGGCAGAGAGGACCTTCCTCGAGGGCAGGCGAAAGGCGTAATCGGGATTGGGCCGCGGCCCCGGCCATTCCGGGCGATCCACCCAGGGCTCACTGCGCTGCCGCATGAAGCGCTTCACGATGCGATCCTCCAGCGAGTGAAAGGTCAGGATGGCCAATACCCCGCCGACAGCCAACAAGGGCACCGCTTTTTCCAGGGCCGTCTCCAAGGCGTCCAACTCCCCGTTGACCGCGATCCGGATCGCTTGGAAGACCCGAGTCGCGGGATGCTTCCCAGACACCTTGGGCACCACGCGAGCCACGAGACCGGCGAGCTCCAGAGTGCTCTCCAGCGGCTTCGCCGACCTGGCCTTGACGATCTCCCGCGCCACGCGGGCGGCGTGGCGTTCCTCCCCGTATTCCCGAAAGATCCGGGCGAGCTCGGCCTCTTCCCACTCGTTGACCAACTGGGCCGCCGTGAAGGGAGAGCGATCATCCATGCGCATGTCCAGGGGGCCCTCTTCCCGGAAGGAAAAGCCACGCGACGGGTCATCCAACTGTCGCGAGGACACCCCGAGATCCAACAAAATGCCGTCGACCTGCTCGATGCCGAGATCGGCAAGGAGCCGATCCATGTCGCGGAAGTTCCCCCGCACGGGCAGAAAGGCGTCCTCGTAGACCGCCAGGCGCTTCATGGCGTAGTCCAAGGCCGCCTGATCCTGGTCGCAGCCAATGACATGAGCTCCGTGGCGCAGCAGGAGCTCCGAATGCCCCCCGCCCCCCAGGGTGCCGTCAAAAATCTGCTTCCCCTTCACCGGACGCATCGCCTCGAGGATCTCCTCCGCCAGAATGGGGTCGTGATAGAAGTCCATGCGATTGATGCCTGACTCGTTCCAATTCGCCCCTCGTGGAGCTTCATACCAATCCGTTGATTCCCAACCACTTGAAAGAACCAGGCCCGTCAGCGGCACGGCCGGACGGCCCCTCCCCCTCTTGCCATTCGCGAGATCCAACCAAGGCTGAATGGGGATGATCATCGGATCACAGAGGCAAAACTATTGTTACTATTGAAATTTGGACTTGATCCTTGTTGCTTTTATAATTTCCATAAAAATGGAAAATAAAGGCGGCTTATTATATTATCCCAAGTTCTTCTAAGGCAAGCTAAAAAGTTAAGGTTTCCAAAGCGATTTCCCTGCCCTTTCTGGGGTGAATGACCGCTCCCCATCGCCGTGGAGCCACTTTCTCCGATCCAGGCCTCCCTTCCCCCTGCTCCGGCTCGGCACGCCCTCCTGGCCTCAAGGCCAGGAGCGAACCCAAGACCGGCAGCATCCGGAGAGGCGAGGTGCCCCTGAAAAACCGGAACGTTTTGAATGAGAGTTTTTCCG
>CAZKGI010000026.1:0-8275 GCA_964552315.1 uncultured Akkermansia sp.
CAGCCGCCGGAACGGTAGCGGGCCATCCAGTTGAAAACACTCGAGGCCCCCACCTTCAGTTGCCGCGCAACTTCCGTTGGCGGCGTTCCACTCTGAACCATCGAAATCGCACGGCGCCGGATCTCCTCTTGCTGCGAAGGACTCAATCTACGAGAATTATCAGGTGGCATGCGAAACCGTAGCGTAGTTAAAAACTTTTGTAACTTTTAAGTAAATCCAAATTTCATGAACTGTGCGGCAACGCGTTCAGTGGCCTTTGTCGGCCGCTCCACCCGCGTGACAAGCAGCGGGAATGAATTTCCGGCCCTTAACAAAATATCCCAAATAACCGGATAAGACCATGTTTTCTATACTATCTAAAGAATTCATAATGTTAGTTTTGGTTTATTACTAATAAGTCCAAGACAGTAGGGACGTTTATGCGGCGTATCGAGTGGTTTAGAATGAACGAATCTTTTGACAATATCAGACCGCCTTTGGAGGCTTCGGGTGAGAGGCGGGGTGGACGAGGCGTTTGATGTACTCGATGACCTGCTCGGCCCCCACTGTTCCCTCCACCACCATGAATGACCCCGCGGCCCCCAATTCGGTGAGCTGTGCGGGCGTCAATTTTCTCCCGTCAGGATCTCTAACTTTTTGCATGGAGCCTCATAAAGCAATTGCTATGCCAAGGTCCCTACGGTTTTGGGCTCATTCGAAATTCCCTCCTCACCGCCGAGATGCGCCGGGAGGACGCAATCCCGTCCCGCCAGGCGGGCGCGGAGAGTCTGGCAGTCGAGACGAGGCGCCCAAAGCGGTGGGACGACGGCCAGGGTCGGCGAGACAGAGCGTTCATCGCTGGGCCGCGGGATCGAGGGATCGCGCCCAGTAGACGCTGCTGATGCCCGCCCATTGCGGTTCCCAGTGGGCATCGCTGAAGCCGTTCTCCTTCAGCAAGGTCAGCATGGCCTCGCCCGAGGGGAAGCGCTCGATGGACTCGCCGAGATAGGCATAGGCCTCGCGGTTGCCAGTGAGGAGTCCGCCGAGGCGGGGAAGGACCCGATGGAGATAAAAGCGGTAGGGCTCGCGCCAAAGGCGGTTCCTCGGCAGGGAAAAGTCGAGCACGACGAGCATGCCCCCCGGCTTGAGAACGCGGGCAAACTCGCGCAGGGCGGCGGCCCAGTCGGCCATGTTGCGCAGGCCGTAGCCGATGGTGAGGGCGTCAAAGCGGGCCGAGGGGAAGGGCAGATTGAGCCCGTCGGCGACGAGCAGGTCGCGGAGTCCCCGCTTGCGGGCCTCGGCAAGCATGGGGGCACAGAAGTCGGCGCCCACGACGCGGGCCTCGGGATGGCGCTGCTGCACCGCCATGGCCAGATCGCCGCTGCCGGTGGCCACGTCGAGAACCCAGCGGGGCGCGACCTCGTCGAGCTGGCGGGCGACGCGGCGCCTCCACAAGACATCGACACCGAGACAGAGGACGTGGTTCGTCAGAACGTAGCGGCTCGCGATCGACGAGAACGCCCGATGGACAAAATGGGGATTCTGATCCTGGTGGGACACGGGCCTGGTGCCATCGGCAATGCTCACGAGAGGACTCGAACCTCCACGGGTCTCCCCACTAGATCCTGAATCTAGCGCGTCTACCAATTCCGCCACGTGAGCGTGGGCCGAAACGGAGGGCTAAGAAACACCTCTCTTCGAAGTTGACAACCGCTTTTCTCAACGGTTTGCAGGAAATCTTCCTATTCGCCGCCTTGGCCGGGCGAGAGATGCCTGCTAGGATCCCCCGTCGTGCACCTGCCCCTCCTCCATACCTGGCCCGACCGCCAGTTCCGCTCTGCCGCGGAGAACATGGCCCTGGACGAAGCCCTCTTCGACCTCGCCCGCCGCGAGGGGCTGGCTGCGATCCGTTTTTACCACTGGGATCGCCGCGCCTGCACCTTGGGATACTTTCATCGCGGTCCCTGCCCCGCGGGGGAAGTGGTGCGCCGCTACACCGGCGGGGGCCTCGTCGAACACGGCGAGGACCTCACCTTCTGCCTGGTGCTGCCCCCCGAAACGGCGGCGGCCCGCGCCCCGGCGCAGGAGCGCTACCGCTGGTTGCACCTCGCCCTCGCCCGCGTCCTCGCCCCCGCGGGGATGCCCGTCCAATTGTGTCCCGAGGAAAGCCCCGCCAGCCTGGGTCCCTGCTTTGCCCATCCCGTTCCCTGGGATCTGCTCGATCCCCAGACCGGGCAGAAGATCGGCGGCGGGGCCCAACGCCGCTCCCGCGGCGCCGTCATCCACCAAGGCAGCCTGCGCCTGCCCCCTGCGCAGCGCGATCCCGAGGCCGCTTGGATCGCCCGCTTCCTGGCGGAAATCGCCGCGGCCACCTCGGTGCTCGGGGCGGAACGGCGAGCGCTCCTGGAGGCGGAGATCCCGCGGCGTGTCACGGCCCGCTACGGCACCGCGGCCTGGAACCGGGAGCGAGGTGCCGGTGCCTCAGAGGACCTCGAGGAGGGACGGGATCCGCTCACTCCTTGATCCAGCGCTTCGACTTGAACTCGTAGCGGGGCAAGGCGCCCGGCTCGACGACACGAACGGGAATGCGCAGGGCAAAGGCGCTGTTCAGTTCGCGCTGAATGCGCTCGTCCAGGCCGGGCTGCGCCTGCGGCGCGGCCTCGACGCGCACCTCGAGCTCGGCCATGGACTGGCGCGTCGTCTGGAGCACCTGGAACTCGATCACTTCGGGAAAGCTGCGCAGGATCTTCTCCACGGCGCTGGGGTAGACGTTGACGCCGCGAATGACGACCATCTCGTCCACGCGCCCGAGGATACCGCCCTCGAGGCAGAGAATGGGTTCCCCGCCGCTGGCCGGAGTGAAGTAGCTCTTCTCCACGTAGTCGCCGGTGCGATAGCGCAGCAGGGGCGAGGCGGTGCGGGTGAGCGTGGTCAGGACGAGTTCGCCGCGCTGCCCCGGCTCGACCTCGCAGAGGGTCTCGCGGTCGATGATCTCGGCAAAGTAGGCCTCCTCGATGACGCAGAGGGCGAGGGCTTTGTCAGGATGCTCGTAGGTGACGGGCCCGACCTCGGTCATGCCGTGGTGATCGAAGACCCGGGCTCCCTTCCAGAGCTGGGAGAGCCGTTCGCGCAGCTCGGGGATGCTGCCCCCGGGCTCGCCCGCCACGATGATGGTCTTCAGCCGATAAGCGGAGATCTCATCCCCGCGATGGGTGGCGTAGAGTTCCCCGAGACGGAGGGCGTAGGTCGGCGTGCAGCAGAGGACCTCGACCTCGTTGGCCGCCATGGTCTGGAGGCGGGCCTTGCTGCTGAAGCCCCCGCCGGGAATGCAGAGATTGCCCCGGCGCGTCGCCGCCTCGAAGGCCGTCCAGAAGCCGAGGAAGGGACCAAAGGAAAAGGCAAAGAAGATTCTCGCGCGCGGGGAGACCCCGGCCGCCGCGTAGACCCGGTCCCAGCAGTCCAGAAGGGCGGACCAGCTCTCCGTGGTGTCGAGCGTGGGCAGCGGTCCGCGCGTGGTCCCGCTGCTCTGACAAAAGCGCGAATAGGACGCCAGGGGATAGGTCAGGTTCGACCCGTAGGGCGGGAACTCCTCCCGATCCCAGACGAGGTCCATCTTGGTGGTGAAGGGCAGCTTGGCCACGTACTCCTGCAGGGAGGTCGGTCCCGAGGACAGACCGGCCTTGGCAAGGCGTTCGCGGTAAAAGGGATTGCCCTTGACCAATTCACCCACGAGCGCACGGAGTCGCCCGAGCTGGAGCGCTTCCAGTCGCGTGCGCGTCATTCCGCCTTGGGCGTCTGCGATACGGCCACTTTGCCATGACCGGCCGGAGCCGGGTCGGGCTTGAACTTGACGACGAGATAGGCGCCGGTGGCGGCCATGACGATGCCCAGGACGAAGGGCCAGCGGATGCCGGCCAGGCCGCCTGCAGGGGGGTGCATGACCATGGCCACGATGGCGTTCACAATGGGCGCCCCCGAAAAGATGATGGACATGACTACGGCAGGAGCGCTGCGGTTCCCCTGGGCAAAGAGGGCGCCGAGGGACAGCAGCACAAAGAAGGCGCCGATCGCACCCAGGATGCCGGCAATAAGCGAAAGCCAGAGTCCCTTGGCCGGGAAGTGCCAGTCCGTCCCGCGCAACAACAGGATCAGGAGAGGCGCCAGGACCGCCGTGAGGAAGTAGGCGACGCCGACGAAGAGGAAGGCCTTGTAGCGCCCGTTCACCGGATCGGCCATGCCGACCTGGCCCATGTGGAGGAAGATGCCGTAAAGACCCCAGGTCACCACCGTGCCCAGGGCGAAGAAAAGCCAGGAGTAACTGCTCATATCCATCAAGAAGGCGATTGGGGAGGGATCAGGAAGGGATAAGACCGGCGGGGGCCGTCTCGAGTTTCTCGCGCCATTCCTCGGGGATGGCAACCGCTTTCATCCGGCGCGTTTCGGCATCGAAGGAAACGCAGACGATGGTGAAGCGCCCGGTCGCGGCCAGCGCCCGTTCGGCGGGATCGTCGGGCTGCTTCCAGAACTGGAAGTAGTAGTGCAGAGTCTTGCCTCGGATCTCCTCCACCAAGAGCTCGATCTCGACCTCCTCCTCGAAGTGCAGGGGCAGGCGGTAGTCGGCGGAGGCGTGCACGCGCGGCCATCCCACGTTCGGACCCGCCGCGGCCTCCCCCTGCCGGAAGGGATGGACGGAAAAGCCGAGCGAGCGGTAAAAGGCGTGCTCGGCGGATTCCATGAAGCGGAAGAAGTTCGAGAAGTGCATGATACCGGCGACGTCGGTGTCCGCGAATTCGACACGACGCCGGTGAAGGAATCGGTGGGCCATGCGGCAACTTGGCCGAGGGCCGGGGAATTGCAATGGGGCGAGGCCAGTTCGCGAGGGCTTCCCGCGCCCGAGCCGCCGGCGTGCGGGCCCGCTCGTTCTCCGATAGGCTCTCCCGGCTCCGCCGGGGAGACGGTCAAGCTTCGGCCGGTCCGGCAGTTCCCGTCGGGGGTAGGGCCGTGCGGCCCGCGCGGCCTTCGGGCGTCCCTACGACTTTCGTTCCCCGAGCGGGCCGCTCGGGGCTACCCTCGGGCTCTGCGGCGGCGCTTGGGGGATGACGGAATGGGTGGGCAAGGCGTTCGAGGTCTCCCGAGAAACGAGGCCACGGGCCGCTTCGGGCGGCTCCGATCCCCAAAGCTCCGCTTCTGCCGGAGGTGTCTCATCCCTGCCATTCCCGCGCCCGGCGCTTCGCGTCCTCTTCGAGACTTCCGCACATCAGCTCGCACAAGGGGAAGAGCACCGGATTGGCCAGGCGGTAGCGGGCGTAGTTCCCCTCCTGCCCGCGGGAGACGAACCGCGCCTGGAGCAGGATCCCGAGGTGCTTGGAAACGTTGCCCTGCTTCATCCCGGTGGCTTCGATCAATTCGGTGACGGTCATCGCCCCGCCCATCAGCGCACGGAGAATCTTCAGCCGGGAGGGCTCCGCGAGGATGGCGAATTGCTGCGCCACTTCCTGGAGCTGGGCGTCCGTCATGGCCGCTTTCGAAGGTTTTTCGATTTTCATATTGCTAAATAGTAATATAGCGATATATTACCACATGAACGAGACCCCATCAAGCCCTGTTCCATCGGTCTCCGGCATCGCTCCGGAGGAAATCGCGGCGCAAGCAAACGCCCTGTTGCTCGACGTGCGGACGCCCGCCGAGTTCGAAGAGATGCACATCGCCGGTTCGGTGCTGCGCCCCCTCGCCGGATTGGACGCCGACGAGATCGCCCGCCTCGCGACGGACAAGGAGAGCTGCGTGCTGATCTGCCGTTCCGGCGGCCGGGCGAGCCAGGCGGCGAAGCGCCTCGAGTCCGCCGGGCTCCCCTCGCTGCGTGTTCTCGAAGGCGGGGTGCGGGCCTGGGAAGCCGCCGGCCTGCCCCTGAACCGCGGACGGAAGTCGATGTCGCTGGAGCGTCAGGTGCGGATCGCCGCCGGCAGCCTGGTGCTCGTCGGCGCCCTGCTCGCCCTCCTCGTCCATCCGGCGTGGATGGCCCTCGCCGCCTTCGTCGGCGCGGGGTTGGTCTTCGCGGGCGTCACCGACACCTGCGGGCTCGCCCTGCTCATCGCCCGGATGCCGTGGAACCGCAGACCTTCCCCGGACGCCTCCTGCTGCTCCCTTCCCCGATGACCCGCCCCCCAATCTCCATGAACGCCAAACGAATCCTCATCGTCGGCGGCGTGGCCGGTGGCGCCGCGTGCGCCGCCCGCCTCCGCCGCCTCGACGAGCGCGCCGAGATCGCGATGTTCGACCGCGGACCGCACGTCTCCTTCGCCAACTGCGGCCTGCCCTACTACATCGGCGGGGTCATCCCCTCGCGGGACGACCTGCTGCTGGCGGACGCAGACCTGTTCCGGGACCGCTTCCGCATCCACGTCCATCCGCGCACCGAAGTGCTCTCCGTGGACCGGGGGGCGCAGACCCTCGCCGTGCGCGACCTCGCCAGCGGGGAGGAGCGCACGGAACGCTACGATGCGCTCGTCCTCTCCCCCGGCGCCTCGCCCTTGCGCCCCCCGCTGCCGGGCATCGACCTGCCGGGGATCTTCACCCTCCGCAACATTCCCGACAGCGAGGCCATCCTCCAATGGATCGCAGCCCGCGAGACGCGCTCCGCCGTCATCGTCGGCGCCGGCTTCATCGGTCTGGAGATGGCGGAGAACCTCGTGCGCCTCGGCATGGAGGTCACCGTGGTGGAAATGCTCGACCAAGTCATGCCGCCGCTCGACCCGGAGATGGCGGCGATGGTCGCCGAGCGGCTCCGCCAGCACGGCGTCAGGCTCGCGCTCGGCGACGGCGTGGCCGCATTCTCCGAAGCCGAACCGGGAGGCCTCAAGGTGCGCACCCAGGGCGGCAGCGACTATCCTGCCGATCTCGTGATCCTCTCCATCGGCGTGCGCCCGGAGACCCAGTTGGCGAAGGCGGCCGGGCTGGAGATCGGCGAGCGCGGCGGCATCCGCGTGAACGAGCAGATGCAGACCAGCGATCCCCGCATCTGGGCCGTGGGCGACGCCGTCGAAGTCCGCGACGCCATCACCGGGAACGCCGCCCTCGTTCCCCTCGCCGGCCCCGCGGCACGGCAAGGCCGCGTCGCGGCGGAGGCCATCTGCGGCAGGCCCTCCGCCTTCCGGGCGGTGCAGGGCACGGCCATTTGCGAGATCTTCGGGCTCCAGGTCGCCACCACCGGGGCGAGCGAAAAGGCCCTCCGACGCGCCGGATGGGAGAACTTCGACCGCGTCCATCTCCAACCCGCCCACCATGTCGCCTACTACCCCGGCGCGAAGCGGATGCAGTTGAAGCTGCTGTTCGACAAAGAAAACGGACGCATTCTCGGCGCCCAAGGCATCGGGGAGGCGGGGGTGGACCGCAGGATCGACGTGATTTCCATGGCCATCCAGAAGCAAGGCAGCATCCACGATCTCGCCGAAGCCGAACTCTGCTACGCGCCTCAGTTCGGCGGAGCGAAGGACGCCGTCAACTTCGCCGGCATGGTCGCGGAAAACCTGATGAGGGGCGAGATGCCGCAAGTCCCTTGGGACGAGCCGACCGGCAGCGACACGGTCTTCCTCGACGTGCGCGAATCCGACGAATTCGCCGACGGCCACCTGCCCGGCGCCCGCAACGTCCCGCTCGGCGCCCTGCGGGACCGGCTCGGGGAGCTGCCCAAGGACGCCGACCTCCGCGTCTATTGCGCCGTCGGCCAGCGCGGCTACCTCGCCACCCGGATCCTGCTCCAGCACGGTTTCCGCGCCCGCAACCTCCCCGGCGGCTGGTCGCTGTATCCCTACGCGACGGCGACGGCGAAATCGGACACCTAGCGCTGTGAATTGGGCGCGCCCGATCGGCCTGCGGCCTCGTTTTCCAAGAGGCATCGAACGCCTTTCCCGCCAATTCCATGCTGGCCTGCGCCATGTTCTCGGAATGGCCTGGAGGTAGCATGGGCTTCCAGTCCATGGCGTCGGCGGAAGGGGTGAAGCGAGCGCTTTGCTGACCGAAGCCGAATGGGCGCGAGCCGGGAGAGCGGGAGGACCGTGAAGTGCCTTCGGCGTTCAACCGGGACGCATGGGCAGGATGCCACACGACACCGCGCCGCCGCGGAGCCCGAGGGTAGCCCCGAGCGGCCCGCTCGGGGAGCGAAGGTCGCAGGGACGCCCGATCGGCCGTGCGGGCCGCGCGGCCCTACCCGCCTCATCCATCGCAACCGGAAAATGAGCGGGGCCCGCTCGTCGGCGGCCCGGTCGCCCGTCCCTCACGGGCTCGGCTTGGGGCGGCC
>CAZKGI010000026.1:8375-20914 GCA_964552315.1 uncultured Akkermansia sp.
GGGGCGGCCGGGAATCCGCTTGTCGCGCAGCCGAAAGCGGAAGCCGAGACGGTGCAGGGCGCAGCGCAGGATCCATTCGGGCTTCGTGTCCTCGCTGCGGATGCGGGACATGAGCCAAGAACGATGCTCTTTGGAAAGAGGATCCGGCATGGGGCCAAGGGCGCGGGAACGCCCCCCAGCATGGCCCCATCGCCGCCCGAACGCAAGTCGGTGCCCGTGCGCGCCGGGGCGGGATCAGCCACGCTGCCGCTGGCGGATGGCGATGAGTTCCTTCATGACCCGGGAGAGGTTGCCCTGCCAGGCAGCCGTGCCGAAGGCATCGTGCAGCTCCGCGTAGAGGGCGTAGAGCTCGCGATAGATGGCGGCGTTCCCGGGAATGGGGTGGTATGCGCGCTCGCGCAGCCGGCAGACCCGGCGCTGCAGGTCCCCGAGGGGCAGCCCAGCGCAGGCCGCGCCGAAGAGGGCCGCGCCCAGGGCACAGGTCTGCTCGCTCGCAGATACCTGGAGGGGGCGATCGAGGATGTCGGCGTAGATCTGCATGAGCGCCGGACTTTTCACGGCCAATCCCCCCGTGTTGACGACCCGGTCGATGGGGATGCCGTAGGCCTCCATTCGACGGATGATGGTGAGGGCCCCGAAGGCCGTGGCCTCGACGAGGGTCCGGTAGATCTCGTGGGCCTCGGTGTGCAGGGTCTGCCCTAATAATAATCCAGAGAGGCGCGTGTCCACGAGGATGGTGCGGTTGCCATTGTTCCAGTCCAGGGCGAGCAGTCCGCTCTCGCCGGGCTTCTGGCTGTCCAGGTATTGCTCCAGAGTGGCGAATTTTTCATCCAGGGTCTTGCCGTAGCGCTCCGGCAGGAGCTGGTTGGCGAACCAGAGGAAGATGTCCCCCACCGCGGACTGACCCGCCTCGATGCCGTAGTGTCCGGCCAAAACGGAGCCGTCGACGATGCCGCAGAGCCCGGGCACGTCGTCGAGTGCTTGGGTGTTTGCTAGGACGGTGATGTCGCAGGTGCTGGTGCCGAGGATCTTGACCAGGGTGCCGGGCTGCACCCCCGCCCCGACCGCCCCCATGTGCGCGTCGAAGGCTCCCACGGCCACGGGAATGCCGGGGACCAGACCGAGCCTTGCCGCCCATTCCCCGGTGAGTTCCCCCGCCCGGGTGTCGGCGGGGAAGGCCTCGTCATAGAGGCGCTCGCGCAACTCGGCGAGCGCGGGGTCTAGGGTGGCGAGAAACTCCCGGTCGGGCAGCCCGCCCCAGTCGGGGGCGAACATGGCCTTGTGCCCCGCGGCACAGACGCTGCGCCGGATGCGGTCCGGACGGGTCGTGCCGGTGAGCACGGCGGGAATCCAGTCGCAATGTTCCACCCAGGAATGGGCCGCGTGAAACACGGGGGGATCGACCTTGAGGCAGCGCCAGATCTTGCTCCACCACCATTCGCTGGAATAGATGCCGCCGCAGCGGGCCAGATACTGGGGGCGCATCCGTGCCGCGGTCTCGGTGATCGCCGCGGCCTCCTCGGAGGCCGTGTGGTCCTTCCAAAGCCACACCGCCGCATTGAGATTGCCGGCAAACTCCGGCTTCAGGGCCAGGGGAAGACCCTCGGCATCGACGGGCATGGGCGTGCTGCCGGTGCTGTCCACCCCGATCCCGACGACCTCGGCGGGGTCAAAGTCGGGACGGGCGGTCCTGGCCTGCTCCAAGGCCCCGGTGACCACGGCAACGAGCCCGTCGAGATAATCCTGGGGATGCTGCCTGGCCACGTGGGGATCCGCGGGATCCACCAGCACCCCCATCTCCCCCGTGGGATAGGGAAAGACGACCGAGCCCAGTTCCTCTCCGCTATCGAGATCCACGAGGAGGGAACGACAGGAGTTGGTGCCGTAATCCAGTCCGATGGCGTAGCGATGCATGGCCGAGCTATAAAGAGCCGGCCGAGTCTGTGCAATGAAAAAAGGGCCGGGTCGGCACGTGCCAAGAGCCTCCCGGCGGGGAGGCTCTTTCACGGGAAAGGGAGCGGGAGGCCAGGCCCCCGCGAGTCTCACAGGCTCACAAGGCCCGCAGGAAGGCGGTGAGGTCCGCCTTCTCCTCGGTGCTCAGCTTGGTGCCGAGGACGAGGTTGAAGAACTCGACGGCGTCCTCCAGGGTCATGAGACGGTTGTCGTGCAGGTAGGGCGGCGAATCCTTGATCCCGCGCAGGGGGAAGGTTTTGATGGGACCGTCGGCACTGGCCTTGCGCCCGTTGATTTCGACCTCTTCAAAGAAGCGCTCCACCCTCAGGTTGTGCATGAGGCCGTCCGTGTAATACGGGGGAATGTGGCAGGTGGAGCAAAGGGCCTTCCCAAAAAAGAGCTCCTGCCCGCGGAGTTCGGCTTCGCTGGCCTTGGTGGGATCGAGCTTGCCGAAGAGGTCCAACTTGGGAGCCGGGGGAAAGTCGAGGATGGACTCGAACTCGGACATGAAGTGCACCTGGCTGCCCCGTTCGAGGGGATTGACCCCCTTCTTCGCGGCCGTCGTGGGATCGCCGTCGAAGTAGGCGGCCCGTTGTTCAAACTCCGTGAAGTCCTCGACGGTCTTGAGGGCGCGCTGCGAGCCGAAGAGGCGCTGCACGTTCAACCCGCGCAAGGTCGGGGTGTCGATGCGGTGACGGTGTTCGTTGGGCCGGATGTCCCCGACGGTGTGGGTGGCGTTGTTCGTGTGGCCGTTGGCGTGGCAGTCAAAGCAGGACACACCCTGGCTGGGGGCGTGCGAGCGACGGTCGTCGGTGGCGTTGAACTGCTGCTGGGGGAAGGGCGTCACCAGCAGCCGCAAGCCCTCGAGCTGCTTGGGATTGAGGATGTCCTTGAAGAGCTCGTAGAAGTTGTTGAGGGTGACGAGCTGCCCCTGGGAGACGTCGCCGAGATCCGGCCGCGTGGTCAGATAAATGGGCGCGGGGAACTCCGCGAGCAGGTGGTCCGGCAGGTCGAAGTCCAAATCAAAGCGGGTCAGATCGCGGCCCGTTTGCTTGCGCAGCTCCTCGATGAGCGGCTTCGGGAAGACCATCCCCCCGGCCTCGTGATGAGGATGCGGCAGGGGCAGGAAGCCCGCCGGCCACAGCCCCTTTTCCCGGATCTCCTCGGGACTCATGCCCGCGAGATCGTCCCAGGTGACGCCCTCGGGCAGCTTGACGCGGACCCCGGCCTGCACCGGCTTGCCCCCGGACATGGTCACACCCTCGGCGGGACGATCCGACAGGTCGTAGCGGGCCTCGAGCAGCTTCTGCTGTCGCTCGGCAAAGGCGGCCTTTTCCGAACTTAGCCGCTGCACGAGGGCCTCGAAGGATTCTTCCTGCGCCGGCTCCTTGGAGCTCTCCTTGGCGTCCTGGGCCATGAGCCCGGTGGTGAAAAGGAAGCCGCCACCGATGAGGGTGGCGAGTGATCGGAGCGTAGGGGTTTTCATGGCGAGATGGGGTGGATGAGCGGTGCGACTATTTCATGACTCTCTCAGGGCTGGCCCCTCCCCTCGCGACGGAGACGGGAGGACCAAAAATTTTTATATCGTGTCGCGCCTCCAGGCTCAATCCTAAAAAGCGCTTTCTCCCACTGGTGGGATTCTCACCCGAGTGCTGGCGTGGCTCCTGCTCTCCGCGAAGGGAGCTTGAACAAATTTCTCTTCGACGGATGCGGAGTCAGATCGGATAATTCCCGATCCGCGCGCCCCTGTCCCGTGATCGTCCAGCTAAAAAAGAAACGCTTCTATCCGGTCGGCGCCGCCCTGCTGTCCTATCTGAGGGAATACGGTCGTCTCCTCGCCGTGCCTCCCATCTACGAAGAGCTCCACCGCTTCTCCCAGCTCTTTCCCCTGTTTGACCGCGAGGGCCAGGACACCCTCTGGAAGACGGCCTACTACGAACCCTCCATCCGCGCGGACATCTCGCGGCAGTTGATCCAGATCTATTCGTTGCTGAAGACCAACGAACTTCGCTCGCGGGAACACCTCAGCCTGGAGCGGGTCGACTTTTGCGATTTCGGCAACTCCCGCCCCTTCCGCATTCGCATCGTCAACCAGTTCAACGACAACTACGATCACTTCTACGTGAAAGTCGCCGACGCATCGCGGATCTATGGCCTGGAACTGGAACACGTCCTCTCGCCCAACCGGATCAACTACCTCGTCAACGGCAACACCCTGATCGAGGAACACATTGCCGGCGTGCCCGGAGACAGCTTCATCCACCACTATTTCGACCGACCGGAAACCAACTCCGTGCGCGTCGCCAAGGAATTCGTCAAGTTCAACGAACGCTGTTTCATCCGCCTCCTCGGCGACATGCGCTCCTACAACTACGTCGTCGACATCACCCCCGATTTCGAGGACGCCCAGTACCGCGTGCGGGCCATCGACTTCGACCAGCAAAGCTATGAGGGGGTCAAGGAAATGTACTTGCCGCAGACCTTTGCGGAGAACCAGGCGGTCGTCGAGCTCTGCACCACCCGCCTCAACTACCAGACCATGCGCCAGTATCAGGACGAGGAGCGCACCCTGATCGAACGACGCTGCCAGATCGCCCACCGCCGACTCGGAGGCCTCTGGGAAGCCATGTGCCAGGACGAAATCGCGCCCGAGGAGCACGTCCTCAGCCTGCGCGAGGGCCTCAACCAATACCACGACACCACCGCCTTTTCCGCCTGCGAAACCATGGGGCAGCTCGTCCGCATGAACCTTGATGTTTCCCTGGCAAAGACCAACACTTGAAGCCAGAATCCCCGCCTCCGGGCCCCCTTTTCCAGCCAATGAGCTCCCCTATCAAACCCACCTCGGCGGATGACGCCCTGACTCATCACGCCCACTTTCTCAAGGCTTTCTTCCGTAACTCGGCCTACGTCGGGGCCATCGCCCCAAGCTCTCCGCAGCTCTCCGCTATCCTCGCGGACGCCCTCGATTGGGACCGCATCGAATGCGTGGTCGAGTTCGGGCCCGGCACCGGGGTGGTGACGGAACTCGTCGCCCAACGGATCCAGAGCCACACGCGCTTTTTTGCCATCGAACGGGATCCCCATCTCGCCGACATCACGCGCCGCCGCTGTCCCCAGGTGGAGGTCGTGGAGGCCTGCGTCACCCGCCTGCCCGAGCTCTGCCGCGAGCGAGGCATCCGCCAAGTGGACGGCGTCATCAGCGGCCTGCCCTGGGCCTCCTTTCCCCGCGCTCTCTCGGAAGAGATCCTCCAGGCCACCTTTGAAGTCCTCCCCGAGGGGGGGCAATTCGCCACCTTCGCCTATTGGCAGGGACTGCTCCTCCCGGGAGCGCAGCGCTTCCGGCGCCTGCTGCACGAGCATTTCCACAGCGTGCAGCGCACCCGCACGGCCTGGCGCAACCTCCCGCCGGCCTTTGTCTACCGCTGCGAACGCTGAGGGCCGCGAGCCTCCCCCTCCACCGCCAAGGGCCCTTGGCGGCGCTTATGCCAAACCCGCTGCGGCGACGGCGGCCTTCAGCTTGTCCAGACCGATGCGGGCGCATTCCTCGGCCGGGAGCGCCCAGTAGCTGGGATTGAACAGTTCCAGGGAAAGCACCGGACGCGCCCCCACGGCGTCGAAGCCCTGGAGGATCTCGGTCAGGGGGGCGATCCCGTCGCCGGGAAAAACGCGATCGGCATCGCGAATGGTTTCGCGCGGCGGATCGGCCGGATAATCGTTCATGTGAAAAGCCTGTAGGGCCTGGGGCCCGAGCAGGCGCAGCGAATCGAAGGAGCAGCCCCCCTTGTAGGTGTGGAAAACATCGCCGAGAAAGCAGGCCCGGGGATGCCCAGCGCGAAGGGCGATGTAGATGGCCTGTTCGACCGTGCCGATGCTGGCATTGCCGCCCCACATCTCGATCTGGGGCACAACGCCCATGGCATCGCCCAGCTCCAGCAAGGCCCGGTAGCGCTCCGCCGCGTCGTCGAGGGAGACCTTTTCACCCGCGGGGACTCCCGCCGGTGGAGCGGCGATACGCCGTCCCCCAAGCCGGGCGATGAGGTCCATGTCGCGCTTGGCCTCCTCCAAACCCGCGGCCCGATCGGTCGGATCATTGACGATCCACTTGGCAAAGCCGATGGCGCTCTCCACGGTGAGCCCGTGGTCGTCGATGCGACGCTTCAGGTCCTCGACCTTCCCCCCCTTGGCCAGATATTCGTTCAGCTTGCGGAACCAGGGTTCGATGGCGTCGTAACCCACCTTGCCCGCCAATTCGATTTCTGCAGCGGCATCCAGTTCCTGTCCCCGTATCGTGGAGAAATTCAGGCAGTAGCGGAAACGGGGCCGGGCGGGTCGCGACTCCTGGGCGACGAGGGGGGCCGACAAGGCTGTGGCGAGCGCTCCGGCAGTCATGGTGGAACCCGCCAGAAAACGACGGCGGTCGGTCGAATGGGGGGAGAATTCCAGCGGCATGGCCATTGATGTCACGATTCGACAGGAGAAGCAACCGCGAGAAGCCGGGGGAGCCGGACGCCAATCGGCCCCGGGGAAAGACCCGATTTCGCTAATAATTTCGCGCGGGCTCACGTAATCAGTTGCAAGGAACCGACGACACGTGCGTCGAAGCTTCGTATCTCCATGACCACCATGCGATCTTTTCTTGCCCTCACCGCCCTCTGCTGCTCCCTGCTTGGATTGCCCCTGACTTCGGCTCAAGAGCGCCATCCCTTGGAAGAAATCCTCCCCTCGAAGCTACAGAACGCCAAGGGCGAGAAAGTCGACCTGGACAGCCTCAAGGGCAAAACCGTGGCCCTCTATTTCTCCGCGCACTGGTGCCCGCCCTGCCGGGCCTTCACCCCCAAACTGGTGGCCTTCCGCGACCAGCACGCCGACCAGGATTTCGAGGTCGTCTTCGTCAGCCTCGACAACTCGGAAAGCGAACGAAAGAATTACATCAAGGGAGCGAAAATGAATTGGCTCATGGTTCCAGGGGCCCAATCCCCAGAAGCCGAGGCCCTGGCCAATCGCTTCCAAATCCGTGGCATTCCGGCCCTGATTGTCCTCAGCCCTGAGGGCACCCTCGTGACCAGAGAGGGGCGCCTAGATGTCATGAGCTCGCCGGAAACGGCTCTCCAAAAATGGAAAGAGAAAGATCCCTCGTAGCGGCCCTCCCGGAGGCGGAGGCTGGCGCCACCAACCTTTCTCCTGCGGCACCGCCCTCTGAGTCCGAAGCGACAGCCGAAGGGGTCAAGGGCCGCGCCGCGTCGTCGCGACGGCCCGATCCCGATGCCGAACTGGTCGAGCGCGCCCGCAATGGGGACACCCGGGCCTTCGACGAGCTGGTGGAGAAGTACACCCCCAAGCTCTACGGCCTGGTCTATCACATGACCTCCAACCGGGAGGACACCCACGACATTCTCCAAGAGGTCTTCGCCAAGGCCTATCGCGCCATCAAGCGCTTCCGTGGCAAATCCAGCTTCTACACCTGGATCTACTCCATCGCCACCAACATGACGCTCAACTTCCTCAAGAAGAGGAACCGTCGCCGTGCCATGAGCCTCGACGACGTCGATCTCGCCATCGAAAACGATCCCGATTTCATCGAGGCGACCTCCAAGAGCGATCCCGTGCGCGAAGCCGGTCTCTCCGAGCTTCAGCAAAGATTGAACATGGCCATGCAGAAGCTGTCTGTAGATCACCGGACAGTGGTCACGATGTTTGACATCCAGGCCATGCCCCATGCCGAGATCGCCAAGATTCTGGGCATCTCGGAGGGGACTGTCCGCTCGCGGCTGTTCTACGCCCACCGTCAGTTGCAAGCCTACCTCGAAGATTTCCGAAAATGAAAATAAGGGCGGGATTGCGACCGGATCGACATTTGAAAAACCCTCTGACGACCCCTTAATTAGATGCTCCCGAGATGGCGATGAACGACGATTCCGAAGAGGTACAACGCTTGCTTCGCTTGAAGCGCTACGAATCTCCCGCCCAGGGGTACTACGAGTCCTTCCTCCAGGATTTCAAGGAGCGACAGCGGTCTGAAATGTTGCGCCTCTCGGCGCGCGATCTCCTGCTGGAGCGTCTCTCCATGTGGTTTGAGGAGAGCGGCGGCGCCAAGCGTTTCGTCCCCGCCGGGGCTCTGGCCGCCGCTACGGTGGGCGTCGGCCTTTACCTCACGGCAACAGTGTCGACCGACCAAGCTAGCAGCGAGACCTACGCCGCCGGTCCGAGCCAGGACCTCGCCCATCCCCTGGCGGTAGAGACGGCCTCCGCCTCCCTCCAGCCTTCTGAGGAGGAGGAAGCCATTCATTTGAGCCTGCCCCGCCCCGCCGTCCGAGTGCCCGACCTCGCGGACGAAACGTCGATCGACGCCAAGGTGCTCTCCGCCGGCGTCCGCAATGGTCTGCGCGAACTGTGAAAATCGCCATGACCGCCCCTGCCCTGACGATCGCCCTTCTCAGCCTCTCCCCCCTCATCTGCTCGGCGGGAGAAGGGATGACTCCCGTCTCGGTTCTTTGGAACAAGGACGTGGACAGCCCGGCGACCTGTGTGGAAAAGGCCACTTGGTTCGTCAGCGTGGTGCCCCGCCTCGTCGACATCGAGAGCCTCAGCCCTCCCTCCCTGCGCGGTCCCCGGGGGACGGTCTCCTCGCGCATCCTGCACTTGGATTCCGAACAGCGTCTTTGTCTGCTTGAGGCGCAGGAAGAGCTGGGAGAGATCCATCCCTGTGTCCTCTCGGCCAAGGCCACGCCCAAGCCCGGGGAAAAGGGCGAATGCCTCTCGGGGGAAAAGGCTTGCCGCACCACGGTGGCCGGCAAGGACTGGTCCTATCGTGGAGAGCAATTCGCCCTCCCCCTGCTGAGGCTTCGCGTCTCCGCCGAAGAATCCCATTGCCGGGCGGGCACGCCCCTGGTGGACAGCGAGGAGCATCTCCTCGGCCTGCTGACCTGCCTGCGCCCCGAAGGGGATCGCGAGGTGTATGCCATCCCGGCCGCGCGGGTGCGGAAATTGGTGGAGGATGTCAAACACCACCAACGCTCGGGCCCGGTCTGGCTGGGCCTCGTCCTTCACAAGGAATCCTCCACGCCGGAGGTCTTGGAAGTGCGCCCCGGTTCACCGGCGGCGGAAGCTGGCCTGCTGCCCGGAGACGTCATCCTGGAAGTCGGGGGCACGGCCATCGCTTCCTTCCTCGACCTGGTCGAGACCGTCCACACTCTGCCGGCGAACGAAGAGACCCGGATCCGCATCCTGCGTGGCCTGGGCGAGGAAGAGTTCGCCATGACGCCGCGCTTCGCGGAAATGACCGCGGCCTCCCGCTGATCAATCCTGCCGCAAGCCCACCCGCCCCTGCAGGGCTCGCAGCAAGGTGAGTTCATCGGCGTTGGTCAGGCCGCCCCCCGCGGGCAAGCCCTGGGCCAAGCGGGAGATGTGCAGTCCTGGAAAGGCGCCCAGGATCTCGACGAGGTAATGGCTGGTGGCCTCCCCTTCCACATCGGAGCTCAAGGCCAGGATCACCTCCGCAAAGCGCCCCTGCTCGAGGCGCTGGAGCAACTCTCCCACGCGAAGATCTTCCGGCCCGATGTCGTCGAGGGGCGAAAGCCGCCCCCGCAGGGAGTGGTATTGCCCCCGAAAGGCCCCTGAGCGCTCCAGCGGAAGGATGTCCGTGGGCTGCTCGACGATGCAAAGCTGATCGCCGTCGCGCCCCGGACTGTCACAGATGGCACAGCCCTGCGCCGCAGTGGCAAAGAAGCCGCAAATCCCACATTCGGTCACCTCGCCCGCCTCAGTGAGCGCCTCGGCCAGGGGCTGAGAGGCCGCCTTCCCCTGCTGCACCAGCCAGACCGCCATGCGCTCGGCGCTCTTGGGGCCGACCCCGGGAAGCTGCTTCAACTGCGCGATGAGACCCCGCACGGGTTGGGGATAGTCGACTGCGGCCATACACGAAGAATCAAAGTTGTTCGAGAAGGCGGACTCGGCCTTCCTCGGTCCATTCCCGAACCAGACGGGTGGAACGACGCTCTGGCGTGGCCAGGCGATCCTGCAGCTTGCCAATGAGCAGGCTGAGCACAGGATCCTCGATCCCCGGATGCCTGGCCTGGCTGAGCTCATGCAGGGCGGCCTCGTGGGCGCCGGAACGGAGATGAATCATCCCCCGCCAGAAGGCATCCCGCCGGGCCTTCTCCCCCTCATCAAGGCCCCCGAGGGGAGCGAGGAGTTGATAGATCTCTGTTAGGGTTCCCTGCTGGGGATCGTAAAGCAATTCCAGGGGCCGCAGCTCAAACAGGTTCCCGGCGAGGCGGTAACAGTCCGGTCCAATGAGAAGGTCGGATCCGAGTCGCGCGTTGGCCAAGGCCAGGCGATCGGCGAAATCCGCCTCCCCCCCGACGCCGGTGAAACTCGTTTTTCCCGGCCGCCCGTAGAGGCCCACGACCCGCTTCCCGGACCCGATGCCGAGGCCCCAGCGGAGGGGGAGAAACCAGCGGGCCTCACATTCCTGGGAAAGCCCCTTGAGCCGCCCGCGCAAGTCGAGGGCCGCCCGACACGCCTTGGCGGCGTGTTCGCCATCCTCGCGCAGCATCCCGAAGGAAACCCGGATCCGATCGGGTCCCGACTCCTCGAGGTAGGCCCCGCGGGAGAGCAGGAAGGCGGAGACGTGGCGGATGAAGAGATTGCCCATCTGCACCCGCGCCTCGGGGCTCAGCCCCTTGCCCTCGTCGGGCGGAAACCAGCGGCAGACCAGGGTGCTGACCTCGCGCTCCCCGCTCCATTGTGGCGCCTCGGGGGCTTCCAGCAACTCGGCGAACTGCGCGGCGGAAACCCGCCCACCCAGACAGTCTTCCATGATGGCCTTGCGCTGGCCCCGCTCGGTGCGGGAGAAGACCAATCCGCCGATCGCGGCCAAGATCACGGCCAGGAAAGGCGCGAAGAAATCGAAGCGTATCCCGTAAAGGGCCAGGACCGGCGTCCAGAGGGCAATGACCATCGCGGCGAGTAGCGCTATGAGAAGCTTCTGCCAAAGACGGGTGACCTCGACCACGCCCCAGGACACGCCCATGGCCGCCAGAATGGCCAGGGGAAGCTCGAGATAGCGGATCCGCTGGGCGGCCTCCGCCGCGCCCCCCGTTCGGAAGCGGATGAGCTGCCACAGCCAGGCGGAGATCGCATCGAAGGCGCCGGCGAGATGGAGCGCTAGCACCACCAGCGAGACGCCGCCTCCAATGAGCAGTGATATCGTCCAGTATCGTCGCATGAGCGAATCAGAAGCAGCCCCCGCCGCCCGGGTGGCGACCGAACTCTCCCGCTGGAAGGATAAAGCGCCGCCACCGATGAGCAAGGCCGGACTCCCCCGGAGGGTGGCCTGGCGCGCTTTTTCCGTGGTCAATGGCTTGGCCATCGATTAGCCTCCTTATCCGGACCTTGATCTCCTGCCCCTTCCGATGAAGCGCCTGTTCCGCCTCCTGCCTGTGCTCGCGATCGCCGCGATTCCCGCTTCGCTGCAGGGGCAGGCCCGCATCGTGGGCGGAGGAAAGGCGCCGGAGAACACCTACCGGTGGATCGCCGCCCTCGCCGATCAAGGGAATGCCAGCCTTTTCCAACGGCAATTTTGCGGGGCCTCCCTCATCGATCCTCATTGGGTGGTCACGGCGGCCCACTGCGTCGACGACACCACCGCCCCGCGCCTGCAGGTGGTCATCGGCTTGACGGACCTGAACGATAGCGGCAGTGCCGTGATTCGCGGGGTGAAGGGCATCTACATCCACTCCAAATACAGGGAAGACAATGCCGGCAATCTCCACCATGACATCGCGCTGCTCCTGCTCGATGCCCCGGTAACCGGCATCACGCCCGTAGCCTACGCCCAGAGACCCTTTGCCGCCCCGGCTGGCACCGCCCTGCGCGCCCTCGGCTGGGGCGACACCCACGCCTCGCCACGCTACCCGACCGAATTGCAGATGGTGGATCTGAACCTCTTTTCCCTGGCCTCGGCCAATGCCTACTACCAGGGGAAGCTGAACCAGAGTCACCTGGCGGCCTTCGCTCCCGGCAAGGACACCTGTGCCGGCGACAGCGGTGGTCCCCTCTTTGATGAAGATGGCGGCCCCGGAGGCTCGCCCCTGTTGGTGGGAACAACTAGCTTCGGCGTTCGCTGCAATTCCGGCTATCCAGGCATCTATGCCAACGTCGGGCATTTCGCAGGCTGGCTGCATGCGTTTCGCGCCCAACCGACCAGCGGCCCTGCTGCCTTCCATGTGAAGGGGAAGAAAACGATGCTGCGCAGCGGGGCCCGCCCGCGTCGCAAGGCCGGCAGCGATTTTGGACGCCCATTGCGGGCCAAGCGCCGCGCTGTCCGCAGCTTCAGCTTGGTACATCGGGGGGGGGGAATCCCCCTGTCCGTCTACCGGGTGAAGTCCACCAGGAAGGCCTTTGAGGTTCTCGCGGCTCCCAAGTATGTCTACTCGAGCGGTAGCGCAAAAATTCGGGTGCGCTTCCGCGCACCGCAGAAACCGCGCGGCGGCCGGGTCAAGGGAGCCGTGAACATTTTCAGCAACGCCCCGGCAACGCCGGTTTACCGGATCAATCTTTCAGCACGCTACCGCAAGCGTTGA
>CAZKGI010000026.1:21014-44208 GCA_964552315.1 uncultured Akkermansia sp.
GCGGCGGATCGCTGGAGCCATTCGTCGTAGAGATGATGAAAGCGCTCCCGAGCCCGCTCGTGCTCGGCGGAAATCCGGTCCGTTTCCGGACGGCACTCCAGGCCCATGGCCACCGCAAAACGCTGCAAGGACTCGAGGTAGCGGCCCTGCAACCACTCGGCGTGACGCCGCATTTCGGGAAGATCCACGGCAAGGGCCTTCGCCATGGCCTCGGTCCAGTCCTGATCCTCGCCGAACTCCACCGGCACCGCCTCGTGCTCCCAGAGCTGGCAGTAGGATTCCACTTCCCTGGAGTCCGTGGGGAGATTGATCCGCGGCACACCCGCAGCCATGCAGATCACCCGCGAGGCGAGGCAGCTGCCGCAGTAGAGGCGAGAGTGCATCAGCAGGTCGGCCATGTCCCAGTAGTTCGCCGACGCGAACTCCGCCGCCTGCCATTCCGGAAAGGGATCGACCCAGCGCCTCAGGCGCTTTGAGGAAGCTCCATCGCGAGGGTTGGCCTCAAAGAACACCAAGCCCAGACTTTCCCGATCCGCCGTCTCCCGCAGGGCGAGGGACAGACGCTCGAGGTCCGCCTCCCGCAAGGCACTTGTCTCCACGGCAATCCAGCCGTTGGGGAAGCGATTCTGCACCGCCTCGAGGGCCTCGCTTTCCGAGCCCTTCCCCAGGCGCGACTGGATGACCCGGGGCAGCGCCGTGAGGCCGCAGGGCATGCGCTCGACAGCAATCCCCTCGCGCTCCAAGTAATCGGCCCCCCGGGCATCGCGCACGCCGACAAACTCGGCGCGTCGCAGGATTTCCAGCAAGTGCGTCTGGGCTGAGTCCGCCAATTTTTCCGGATCCGACAGGCCCACGGCGTGGAAGGCGAGGCTGGCGCCCTCGAACTCCCCCCGGTCGGCCAGCACGTAGGCCAGGTCGGTGTTCTGTCCGGTGCGACGGCGGGCGTAGCGCAGCAAGTCGTCCCGTTCTCCAAAGACGGCCAGGCTGGAAAAGCGATCCGCCTCTTCACCGTGAGCGGCCTCGCGATAGCCCTCGATCAGGCCGAGGCCCAAAATCTCGCCGCCATAGTGGAGCAGGTTCACGCGCGAGGCCTGCAGCTCTGCAAGGCCTTCGGCATAACTCCAGACGCGAGTCCCGCCACGATGCGTCTGATCTTCGCTGACGAGCCCAAAACAGCGCGCCCTGGGCAGCGCCAGCAATTGGCCCAGAACCTGGGGCATCAAGGCCTCCCCGAGTCGTCGCTGGTCGCCGCGCCCAATGAGAATGGACTCCGTCGCCCCGGAAGCGCTGGAGCTCGCCGCGTCACTCGGCTCCACCCATCCCCAATCGGGACGATGGTGTCCCCCGCCCCGGCTGGTCCCTCGATCCCTGGTCTCAGAGAAATTCACCACATTATGGCCACTCGACATGTTATAATTCTAAAGTGATCTAAACCTTTTACAAATACTAATCATTGAGGCGCTCATGTTTTCCCCACCCCAGGGGCGAAAAGCAGAGCCCTGAGAGTCAAAGAAGCGACAAATCGTGACGCATGAGCCTTGACATGTGGGACAAGGGCCATAAATTCCCGTCCTTCGCGCTTCGGCATCGGCCCTAAAGGGGCTTCCGACTGGCCCTGATTCCACCTCCCTGGCCGGTTCCTTGCCTTCGCGAAGCACCACGCAATCGGAAATGAAAACCTTTTCTGCCAAAGCCCAGGAAATCGAACGCCAGTGGCACGTCATCGACGCCGATGGCCAAGTCCTCGGTGATGTCGCCGTCGCTGCTGCCAACCTGCTTCGCGGCAAAGGGAAGCCTCTCTTCACCCCTCACGTCGATTGTGGGGACTACGTCGTCATCGTGAATGCCGCCAAAGTCCGCGTCACCGGGTCGAAGGAAGATCAAAAGATCTACACCAGCTACTCCGGCTACGTCGGTGGCCAAAAGCGCGAAAGCGTGGCCAAGGTTCGTGCCCGCCGTCCCGAGCTCCTCGTCGAGCGCGCCGTCCGCGGCATGATCCCGCACAACCGCCTGGGTCGCCAGATTTTCCGCAAGCTCAAGGTCTACACCGGGCCGGAGCATCCCCACGAAGCGCAGCAAGTGCAGCCCTACGAACTGTAATTTCTCCATCCCTCAGCCGACATGAGCGAAACCTACTCTGCCACGGGCCGCCGCAAGACCGCCACTGCCCGCGTCACTCTCGTCCCCGGGACGGGTCAAATCACGATCAACAAGCGGCCTTTCGAGGACTACTTCGGCACGCTCTCCCTGCAGAACAAGGTGCTGCACCCCTTCCAAACCGCCAATGTAGCCAACCAATTTGACGTGACCATCAGCGCCAACGGCGGCGGGGTGACCGGTCAAATCGGTGCGATCCAGCTCGGCATCGCCCGCGCCCTGCTCAAGTCGAATCCGGAGCTCAAGGACGTGCTTCGCGCCGACAGCCTCCTGACTCGCGACCCGCGGAAGAAAGAGCGCAAGAAGCCCGGTCAGCCCGGCGCCCGCAAGCGCTTCCAGTTCTCGAAGCGTTGATCGCCTCCCCTTCCCCTGGAAGGAATCCACTTTTCCAAGAACAGGGTCGGTTCTCCGGCCCTGTTTTTTTTTGCGTCATCGATCGGACGATTCTCCTGCCTTGAACGATCCTCACAGGATCCGTGAGACGGCCCCGTGTCCGGCCCCGTTGTGCTGGCGTCGCAGGCAGTTCGAGGATCTGCCGCCGTCTTTTGGACCGAAAAGCCGCAGCCCGGGAGTCCCCGGGCTGCGGTCATTTTTCCCTGGATACCGCCCCGTCGGCCCTGTTGAACAAGGGAGCCAGTGCCGAGGAACGGGGTCCAAGCTCTCGGGTGGGGGAGACCGTCCCAAGGATCGGTCTCCAGGCGCGGGGGCAAGGCCCGGCGCCGGTCTGTTTGTCTGAAAATCGAAGCGCGGCGGCCACCTCAAACTTTAGTTCAGAAACCCAGACAGTCTACAATATTTTATAAACTTTTCTCCCCTGCCTCTCCAAATTGAGAAAAATCCCTGTCGCCCCTCTCCTCCCCTAGCGTCGGCTTCAGCGCAAGGGCAGGAAGATGGCCCCCAAATAGATCAGCCCCAAGCCCGCGAGGGACATGAGGAACATCATCACGCTGACGGACTTGAAAGTCTCGAGGGGACTCATACCTGTCATGCGACCAATCAGCCAGAAGCCGCTGTCGTTGGCCCAGGAAATCGGTTTGGAGCCGCAGCCGATGGCGAGGGCCAAGTAAAGGGCGGAATAAGACAGATCGGCCTCCAACGCCACAGGCGCGACGATTCCGCCGGCGGTGATCATCGCCACTGTCGCCGAACCCTGGGCCGTGCGAATGAGGGCCGTGACGAGGTAGGCAACGAGAATCAGCATCAGACTGGCCCGCCCTTCGATGGAGCCGCTGATGAGCTCGGCAATGTTCGTGTCCCGCAACATTGCCCCAAAGGCGCCTCCCGCCGCGGTGATCAGAATGATGACGCCCCCACTCGCGAGGGCGGATTGAATGGCCTCCTTGGGCGAGGCACCGGCGCCTTTCGATTTCGCCCAGGCCAAGAGCCAGAGGGCGGCGCCCGCCGAGAGAATCAAGGCAATGTTTTTGTCCCCGAGCAACTGCATCCAGGAGACCTCCAGCTTTCTGGCCGACAGGACAGCCTCTCCGCCGATGAGCAACACGGGCAGGAGAATGGGCAGCAGGGCAAAGGAAAGCGGCGGAAGCGGGCCCTGAGGCGAAGCAGGCGCCTCCGCGGCGCTCCATCCCTCCTCGCGCAGAGGGAGGTCCCAGCGCCGGTTTGCCCAATAGGCATAGGCCACCCCCACGGCCGCTGTGAAGAAGCCCACCACGATGCCGCCCAGCATCATGGAGCCAATGCTGACCTGTTCGCCGAAGCTCGCCGCCACGGACAGGGGACCCGGCGTCGGGGGCACCAGCGAATGCGCCATGGTGGCCCCCGCGACGATGGTCAGAATGAAGAGGAGGTAGTCCTTGCCCGTCTCCCGTCGCAGGGCCTTTCCCAAGGGGAGCAGGAGATAGAAGACCGTGTCGAAGAAAACGGGGATGCCCAGCGTGAAGGCACTCCCGGCGAAGGCAAAGGGGGCCCCGCGGGCGCCCATCACGCGCATCAGGGAATCGACGATGCGCTTGGCGCCTCCCGAGTCGAGTAGACACTGCCCGATGATGGTCGCCATGGCGATGACGAGGGTGATCTCGCCGCAGCCTTTCCCAAAGGCCTCCGTAAAACGTCCCACGAACCACTTTTCGGCGTAGGCCTTGGCGCGGGCATGAGCCGGGGCCAATTCTGGAGGCATCTCCTGACCCGGGCTGCCGTCCACCCCGCTGAGTCGCTTTCGCTGACTGGCATCCAGCTTCGAGCGGTAAATGGCCTCCTGCGGAGTCAGGACCGCCACCGTCAGGCCAGCCGCCGTCAGGGCGATAAAGGGATGCCAACGCCCGAAGACGATGGTGGCCACCACGATGACCATCCCGACCCCCAGCAGCGCGAGCGATAGCATGAAGAATGAACTGGCTGGCGAAGGGGGCTGGCGAGTCTGTCAGGTGAGGCCTATTTCATGGAGGCGAAGCGCTGGGCGAGCAGCTCTGCAGCGGAAGCCCCCCCGGTGCGCTCCCGGGTCTCCTCGATCCAGCGCTGTTCCAGCTGGTTCTTTGTGGGGCGGTCGGTTTCGTAAAAGACGCCGAACTTTCCGGGATACTGCAGCGAGGCCAGCTGATAAGCGGCATTTTCGTCCGAAACGTCGTGACGCTCCGCGTCCTCCGGACTGCCGTCCCACTTCTTCTCCTCGATGACGTCGAAGACCCCGCCGCGCCGCGGGTTGCCGTCGTCGAAGGCCCCGGGGTAGAAGACCACGCATTCGGAGAGGACTTCCACCACGCTAAAACCGGGGTGCAGGATGGCCCGCTCGAAGACCTCCATCATGTGCTTGACCTGGGTGGAGTGGGTGCGCGCCACGAAGGTTGCGCCTCCGTAGACCAGCTTCTTCATGGGGTTGATGGGACGGTCGATGGCCCCGGTGGGATCGGTCTTGGACTTGAAGCCGGGAGGGCTAGTCGGGGAGGTTTGTTTCTTCGTCAGGCCATAGACGAAGTTGTCCATGACGATGTAGGTCAGGTTGACGTTCTTCCGCGCGGCGTGGTCGAGGTGGTTTCCCCCGATAGAGTAGCCGTCGCCGTCCCCGCCGAAAGCGAAGACGTGGAGATCGGGCCGGGAGAGGCTCACCCCCGTGGCGAAGGGCAGGGCGCGCCCGTGAATGAAGTGGACCCCGTGGGAGTTCACGAAATAGGGAAAGCGCGAGGAACAGCCGATGCCGGCGATGGTGCAGATCTTCTCGTGCGGAATCTGCAGCTTTTCCAAGACTTTGAAGAAGGAGGCCAGCACCGCAAAGTCGCCACATCCCGGACACCAGGTCGGATGGTCGGCGGTGAGATCCTTTTTCGTGAGAGGTCGGGGGGCTTCGACAGCAGAGGACATGGCAAGTAAGGGTCAGAGGACTGCAGGGGCCGGCTCCAGGGCTTTTTCAACACGGGACACGATGTCCCGGACCTTGTAGTTGAGCCCGTCGCTCTTGCAGATGGAACGGATCTTCGGATCGCAGTACCGGGCCCGCAGCAAGGTGGCGAGCTGGCCGTAGCCGTAAAGACCTTCGTCGTTCATCTCGACGACGAGAACCTGCGCATAGCGGGCAAAGAAGCTTTCCAGGCCGTTGGGCAGCGGATTCAAGTGGCGGAGATGGATCGAGGCCGCCCGGCGCCCCTTTTCCCGGAGACTGCCCACCGCTTCGCGAATGGGTCCCCAGGTGGAGCCCCATCCGACGAGAAGGACATCGCCGTCCTCGTCACCGTAATGTTCGGGAAGGGGCAAGGTCGCGGCACAGGCCTTGAGCTTCTCCCGGCGCCGCTCCGTCATCTTCTGGTGGATGCCGGGATTGGCGCTGGGATGGCCCCATTCGTCGTGCTCGAGTCCGGTGACCACGGGGTACTTGCCGCTGCTCATGAGGGTGCCGGGAGGCGCGTGGCGGGTGCGTCCCTCCAAGGGATAGGGTTTGAAATCCTCCTCCCGCGGGGAGAGATCGAGCCCGGGCTCGTGCACCCAGCGCGAGAGGTCGGGCTGCTCAAAGGCCTCGATGCGGGAAGCGAGGGCCATGTCCGTGAGGATGAAGACCGGACAGCTGTAGGTGCGGGCCAGTTCGCAGGCCTCCGCGGCGATGTAGAAACAGTCGGCGACATTCTTGGGCGCCAGGACGATCCGGGGGCTGTCTCCATGGCTGCCATAGATGGCCTGCAGCAGGTCGCTCTGCTCCACGCTGGTGGGCAGGCCGGTGCTGGGCCCGCCTCTCATGACGTTGACGACCACGAGGGGGAGTTCCGCCATGGTGCCGTAGCTGAGCGCCTCCATCTTCAGGGAGATGCCGGGACCGGCACTGCCCGTCACGGCGGTGTGGCCGGCGTAGGCAAAGCCCAGGGCCATCGCCACCGCCCCCAGCTCGTCCTCCGCCTGCACAAAGAGGCCCCCGTACTTGGGCAGCTCGGCGCGCAGCTGCTCCATGATGGTGGACCAAGGGGTGATCGGATAGGCCGCTCCGTAGCGCACACCTCCGGCGAGGAGCCCCATGGTCAGGGCCGTGTTCCCATCGGTGGTGATCTTATCCGCGATGCTCCCCCGACCGGCCTCCAGGGCGTAGTCTCCGCCGAGGACATTGCCGATGGGATAGGAATAGCCCGCGTCGAAGGCCAGCATGGCGTTGCGGAGCACGTCCTCGCTCTTGCGACCAAACTGCCGGGTGATCAGGCCGACGACCTTTTCCTTGTCCAGCTCGAACATCTGGGTCACCAGGCCGAGCACGAAGAGATTCTTCCCCCGATCCTTGGTGTTGCCCCCGAGCGCTTCCACCGTGGCGCTGGTGAAGGGAATGCCCACGTGCAGCACGTCGCGGTCGCTTTGCAGCTCCTGCACGTGGCTGCTGTCGTAGAGGCAGACACCCCCGGGGCGCAGGGACTCGATGTGGTTGTCGTAACTGTGCTGATAAAAGGCAAAGAGGAAATCCGATTCGTCCCCCGCCGAGAGCACTTCTCCGGAACCGAGGTGGACTTGGAAAATGGAAGGCCCACCCGAAATCGTCGCGGGAATGGTCATGTAGGTCATGACCTCGCGAGCGCTACGTCCGGCGAGCTTGGCGAGCAGACCGCCGATGGTTTGAATGCCATCCTGCGAGTTTCCGGCAAAGCGGATCACCGCATTTTGAAGCTCTGTGGTCGCCGACGGTTTCTGGAGGGAGGAGGACTCCGAGGTCACGGGGGAACTCATGGCTAAGCAAATGAAACGTGGGGGGTTATATCGGGTGGCCTCCACCGGAGCAATGAAATTGTCTCCGCAAATCCGCCTGCACCAGCGAAGGCAGGGGCCCGCTCACTTCGCGGGCATCACCGGGGGCGGGCCCGGAGCAAATCCGGCGGGACCCGGTAGGGGATCCCGGCGCGTGATCAATTCCGGCTCGTTCTCCTCGACCGGCCCATTGATCGGCTGTCCCCCCGGATCGACGAGGCGGGCGGTTACAAAAATCGTCAGGGCTCGCTTGGTCGACTGCGAGGTGTTCGACTTGAAGGCCCGTCCCAGGACAGGCAGGTCGCCCAGGTAGGGAATCTTGTCCTCGGTCGTAGTGATGGACTCGCCGTGATAGCCACCGATGGCCACGGTCTGGCCATCCCAGATGACCACGTTGGTCGTTTCCTTGATGGCGTCAAAAACCGGCATCAGGATCTCGTTGGGCGTCACCACAGAGGGCTGGCCGTTGATGAGGTAGGCGCTGTTGGTGATCGGCGTACCGTAATTGATGAAGCCGCTGAAGTCCGTAAAATCCATCAAGACGTTCAGATTGATGGTCTTGTCGTCAGCCGCGACCGTGGGCTCCACCTCGATGGTCTTCCCGACTTTGCGCGTTTCAAAGGCCGTTGGATTCGCCGGCGTCGCCGGGAAGGTGGGATCCTGATCCGTATAGATGACCTGGGTGTTGCCTTCCTGGACGACCCCGAAGCTGTTGGGAATCTCCGGTGGATCGTACTCGGTGGGGTAAATGAACTCCCTGACCTGCTCCATGGTGGCCACCGAGCCGGGGCGGACAGTCACAAAGGAATCCGACAGGAAATCCGCCCCCTTGAGCTGGCTCAAGGCGCGCAGCACCACTTGGAACTGCGGGTCTGTGAAGACGCCGGCCACGGAGAAAATCCCCGGAGCCCGAGAGCCGGTCGGGGAGGGAGAGTCCCGCTGGATCACGCCGTCGATGGTCTGACCCTGGTTGATATTCCCCGTGCGCAGCCCTCCCGTCACCGGATGCGTCCCCACCAGTCCGCCACCGGGCGCCACGAAGGGGAAGTCGGCCACCCCGGCGGGAACCGGAATATTGCCGTCAGTGCCGCCACTAAAGAAGGTGCGGGCGCTCGAGCCGAGGTTGCTTTGTCCCAAAAGGAAGTCCAACCCCAGCTGATGCAGCTCCCTGGCCTCGACGGAGACCATCTTCACGTGGATCTCCACCATCTTGGGCGCGGCTTCCTTCGACGCCTGCACGATTTGGTCGACGAGAATGAGCTGCTGGTCCGTGTTGCGCACCAGCAGGGTATTGGACCCGGCAATGTAGGTGGCCGAGGCTCCGGGACCGAACTCCACTCCCCGGTCCTGGAGAAACTGCTGGGCGCTGACGCGCCGTATCGGAGTGCCCCCGCTGTCCGAAGAGCTGGAATTGGCAAAGGGATCCGCGTTGGACGACTCGGGGCCTCCCGCCCCCCCGCCCCCGCTGAGGAAGCCCGGCGGCACGATCCAGGAACGGCTGGAAAGCGATTCGTTACCGGCATGGGGGGAGAGGACGCGGACAGCCACGTTTTCCACCCGATAGCTCAGGCCGACCTGCTCGACGGCATAGCGCAGGGCCACGGCGAGGGGCACGTTGGACAGCTTCACCGTCAAAGGGCGGTCGGCGGCGTCCTGATTTCCGGCGAGGGCGGCCGAATCGATGACAATGTTCACCCCGCGACGGGCCGGATCGCTTTCAGAGGCGTCCAGCTCCTGGGATTTCTGGACGAGGTATTCGACCACGTCGGCGAGGCGGGCCTGCTCGAACTCCATGCTGGGAACAATGATTTCCCGCATTTTGCGCTCGATGGTGACACTGCCCGCCGCGGTGACCTCGTCGGCATTGATGGGGAGCGCCTCTCCGGAGAGGATTTTGGGGACCGGAGTTTCCCATCCCTTCGCCACCTCCGCGAGCCGCTTCGCCCGGGTGTGGTCGTAAGCGGCATCGTGGTAATTCATGCGGTAGCGCTCGACCACTTCCATCCCGCGCCGTGCCGCACTATTATAAGGGTCGATGTTGAGCACCTCCTGATAGCTGCGCTCGGCGCGATCGTAGTCGCCCAACTCGCGGTAGCCCCGGGCAATGATCAGTTTCGTCTCCACCTGATCGACATTCCGCAAATGCCGTGGACTCATGGCGAAATTGTAGCGGTCGTCCCGATTCCGGAGATCCTGGAGCATTTTGCGCAGCTCGGGCTCGACCTGCTCCTTGGGGATCCCCGATTGGTCCGCGAGAGTGACGACCTCGGCGAGGGTCTGCTCGGCCTCGGCCCATTTCGCTTCGCTCACCAGGATCTGGGCATAGCGGCGAGAGGCCGTCTGATAGCGGTCGAAAAAGACGCGCCGCTGATTCGCCACCGCCGGCACGTCCGGCAAGGTCTCGAAGGCGGCCTTGTAATAGTCCATGGCCTCGGCGTAGGACTGGTCGGCGAAGGCCTTGGAGCCAGCCGTGAACAAGGTTTGGGCCGCTTCGACATGTTGCTGCCGCTTCTGCGCCTCGCTGGCGGCCACGGCGGCCACATCAGAAGGGCCGCGGCGATCCACCGCCTTCCCCTCGGCCCGAACCTTTTCCCCGACCAGACACCACAGCCCCCCGACCACCGTCCACAGGATCAGGTGCCGTCGGCAGGCCGCGGAATGGGAGAGAATGAGCACAGTAAAGGAATGTTATCCAGGCGGGGCCTGTGCGGGAGCACGCTCTGCACAGAAAGGAGGCCGACCTTAGCAGCAAAGCGCCAGAGTCTGCAAGCCCGAAGTCGCCCCCGGTCCGCATCTCCGCAGGAGAATTCCTCTCCCCCGGGGGCGGGAACCTACATTGATCGCATCGGGTTAGAACCATTAGAAAATCCCTTATCCGTGATCGACTTTTTCGCGCCCTTGCCCCATTTTCCCTTTCCCCCCGTGCCGGACCGCGCCAGATTCCGGCCCGAATCGAGCCACCCCCCGCGACTTTCGATGAAGATCATTGCCATAGCCAACCAGAAAGGCGGTGTCGGAAAGACCACCACCTCGGTGAACCTCGGCGCCTGCCTCGCGGAGCGGGGTGTCCGAGTGGTCGTCCTCGACCTCGACCCACAGGCGAACTCCACCAGTGCTCTCGGATTCGTCCCGGGAGAAAACCCCAGCATCTACCAGCATCTCATCGGTGGGGGCAATGTCGCCGACCTGGTCCTGAAAACGAGATACGAAAATCTATTCCTCATCCCCTGCGACATGGACCTGGCGGGATGCGAAATCGAGATGGCCCGGGAGGACGACCATCTCGTTCGCCTGCGCAAGCTGCTCGCCCCCTTCAAAGCCTCCCAAGCGGCGGATTACCTGCTGATCGACTGCCCGCCGTCCCTGGGCGTCCTCATGACTTCCGCCCTGGCCGCCGCCGACGAGCTCATCGTGCCGCTCCAGTGCGAATACTTTGGGCTGGAAGGCCTTTCCAAAATCGTCGGGGTCCACCAGCAGATTCGCGAATCCGGGGCCAACACCGAAGTCGTCCTCGAAGGCATCGTCATGACCATGGCGGACAGCCGCACCAACCTCTCGACCATGGTCATCAACGACGTGAGGGAATATTTCCCCGAGGTCACCTACGAGACCATCATTCCCCGCAACATCCGTCTCGGCGAGGCGCCCAGCTACGGCCAGACCATCATCGATTACGCCCCCACCAGTTCCGGGGCCGCGGCCTACCGGGCCTTGGCGGACGAGTTTCTGCGCCGCCACGCCTGAGCGGCGGGGCCTAGGCGGTCCCGCAAGGCCCCACATGGGCGCTGGGGCCGCCCCTCAACTCAGGGCCTCGAGCAGGAGCCGGCTGTGTTCGGCTGGCTTGACCTTGCGAAAGACGGCGGCGACACGGCCTTCCTCGTCGAGGAGAAAGGTGCAGCGCTCCGTCCCCATGTAGTTTCGGCCGTAGAGGCGTTTCTCTACCCAGACGCCGTAGGCGGCGACCATTTCCCGAGCCTCGTCGCTGAGCAGGGGGAAGGGCAGGGCGTGCTTCTCGATGAACTTGGTGTGCCGGCGAATGGGATCCGTGCTGATGCCGAAGAGTTTGGCCCTGGCAGAAAGAGCCGTCCAGTCGTCCCGGATCCCGCAGGCTTGCTGGGTGCAGCCGGGCGTGTCGTCCTTGGGATAAAAATAGAGCACCACCTTGGAACCTCGCAGGTCAGCCAAGCGCACGCGATCGCCGGGCTGGTAGTTCCCACCGATCACGGGCAGGTCAAAATCCGGTGCTGCAGAGCCAATTTCGGGGAAGGTCGCCATGCCCCCTAGCATAGCCCTGTCCTGTCGTCCCGCCAGCCCGCGTCGGCGCCCCGTACTTAGGGCTTTGTGGCGTGGATCGGCGCGCTTTTTTGGCTTTTACTTTCCCACCCCTCCCCTATCGTCGGAGAGGCCGATAGCGCCAGCTTCCCATGTCCGACTCCCCCCTCTCCACTGAAGCCCTCCAGGAAGACGACGTCGCCGCCATCGCGCAGCTCCGCCAATTCTACCAGGAGCTCCGTTCCGAACTTGGCCAGGTCATCGTCGGACAAGAAAATGTCATCGAGCAGCTGGCCATTTGCCTCTTCGCTCGCGGCCACGCCCTTCTCATGGGGGTGCCCGGCCTGGCCAAGACACTCCTGGTCTCCCGCCTGGCCGAAACGATGTCCCTCAGCTTCAGCCGCATCCAGTTCACCCCCGATCTGATGCCCATGGACATCACCGGTACCGAGATCCTTCAGGACGACGGCTCCGGACGCCGCGGTTTCGAGTTCGCCAAGGGTCCCGTCTTTGCCAACATCGTCCTCGCGGACGAAATCAACCGGGCGCCGTCCAAGACCCAGGCCGCCATGCTCGAGGCCATGCAGGAGCACCGCGTCACCGTGGCGGGACACAGCTTTGAGCTGCAGCCCCCCTTCTTTGTTCTGGCCACCCAGAACCCCATCGAGCAAGAAGGCACTTATCCCCTGCCCGAGGCCCAGCTGGACCGCTTCATGTTCATGATCGGGGTGGATTATCCCAGCCGCGAGGAGGAGCTCGCCATTGCCCGAACCACCACCGGGGAAACGCCGCCAAGGCTCAAGGCGGTTCTCGACGCGGCCCAGGTGATCCGCTTTCAGCGTCTCGTGCGTCGCGTTCCCGTGCCCGAACACATCTATCAGCTCGCCGTCGATCTGGTGCGCCGCACTCGCCCGGAGGGGGAAGAGGCGCCGGACTGGCTGAAACCGCTCATCGGCTGGGGCGCCGGACCTCGCGCCGTGCAGTATCTCATCCTGGGCGCGAGGGCCCGTGCCGCCCTGCACGGCAGCTACCTGGTCCGTCAGGAGGACCTCGTCGCCGTGGCCGCTCCGGTCCTGCGTCATCGCCTCATCAAGACCTTCACGGCCCAGTCCGAAGGGATCACGGCCCGCGCCGTCATTTCCCGACTTCTGGAGGAATTGACCCGCACCGCTTGAGGGTCGGAGCCTCCTGGATTGGCGTCTTGCTCCTCTCCCCCATGCCCCAGGACCCCATACGAGAATTTCTGGATCCGGTGGTGCTCGGCAAGCTGCTGAGCCTCGAACTGAATGCCCGTCACCCCATGGTCGGGAACGTGGCGGGCCGCCACCGCAGTCCGGTGCGGGGTTCGGCCCTGGAGTTTGCCCAGTACCGCAAGTACGTCCCCGGGGACGACACCCGCCGGCTCGACTGGCGCACCTGGGGCCGATCGGATCGCTACTACATCAAGGAGTTCGAGGCCGACACCAACTTGCGGCTCTGCCTCCTCGTGGACACCAGTGGCTCGATGGGCTATGGCCCGCCCGGGGCCACCCGCTTGGATTACGCCCGGCGCCTCGTCGGCACGCTCGCCTACCTCGCCGCCCAGCAGGGCGACGCCACCGGACTCTACAGCGCCGGAGGGGAAACCAAGCGGGAGACCCCACCCCGTCGCGGCCCCCGCCACCTCGGCCTGGTCCTCGACCAGATTGCCACCCTGCGGGCGGAGGGCGAAACCGAACTCATCAAACGCATCCACGAACTGGCTGAAAAGGTTCGCCAGCGCGCCCTCATCGTCATTGTCTCTGACCTGCTCTTTTCCCCGGAGCCGCTGCGCGAGGCCTTCCAGCACCTCCGTTTTCGCAAGCACGACGTCTCGGTTTTCCATCTCCTCGACCGCCAGGAGATCGAGTTCCAGTTCGACCGTCCCACCCGCTTTCTGGACCTGGAGGGGGGGCCCTCCCTCTTGGCTGACCCAAGCCTGATCCAACGGCGCTATCGCGAAGCGGTGCAGCAGTATCTCGCCCAGATCGACCAGGTCGTGAACCAGTCCTCCATCGACTATCACCGCGTCTTCTTGGACGAACCCTACGATCAGGTCCTCGCTCGATTCCTCCTCGGCCGCAATCCCAAGGCCGCGCGTTCCACTCGATGAGTTTCCTGCAACCCATCCTCCTCGTCGGACTGCCGCTGGCCCTATTGCCGGTATTGATTCACCTCATCAATCAACACCGCCATCGCACCCAGCCCTGGGCGGCGATGATGTTCCTTCTCGAAGCCAAGAAAATGACCAAGGGACTGGCCCGGCTCCGCCAGTTCCTCATCCTGGCGATGCGGGTGCTCGCCCTGGCGACTCTGGTGCTCGCCGCGAGTCGTCCCCTGGCGGGAGGCTGGGTCGGCCTGACCGGAGGCAAGGCCGACACCCTGCTGGTCCTGCTCGATCGCTCCGCCAGCATGGAGCAACGCAATCTCGAAACTGGCGAGTCCAAGCGCTCCGTGGCCCTGGACCGCATCGCCAAGCTCATCGAGACAACTGGGCATCGCGGCGAAATCGTCCTGATCGACAGCGCCACGCTGATGCCCACCCTCCTGAGCGACGCCCAAGCGCTGCGAGACCTCGCCGAGAGCGCCCCGACGACGAGCAGTGCGGACCTGCCGGCCCTGCTGCGCCAGGCCCTGCACTATCTCTCCACCCAGGAAAGTGGCCGCACCGATCTCTGGATCCTATCCGATCTGCAGCAGGCGGACTGGAATCCCAGTTCCGGCGAATGGGAATCGATTCGGACGGAGCTCGCCGCCCGGGAAACGGTGCGCCTCTTCCTGCTCACCTATCCGGAAGAAGCTCGCGACAATGTCTCGGTCGCGGTGCGGGGGGCAAAGCGCGTCCCCTCTGGCCAGGGACATGCCTTGCTCCTTGACCTGGTGCTGCGCCGCCAGGGGCCGGAGGCGGAAGGACAGGAATCATCCGTCATTCCGGTGGAATTCACTGTCAACGGCACCCGCACCGTGGAGCCGCTGACCATGACGGGGAACGAGCTCGTGCTCTTTGGCCATCCGCTGCCCCTGGGGCCGGGCAATGATCGCGGTTGGGGGCGGATCGACCTGCCTGCCGACGACAATCCGGCCGACAACACCGCCTTCTTCGTCTTCGACGAACCCACTCCGCGACACAGCGTGATTCTCAGCGACGACCCGATCTCGGCCGAGGCGATTCGGGCGGCTGCGTCCGCGGCGAGCGATGCCGAACTGCGCTACGAGGCCACGGTGCTCGACAGCCAGGCCGTCAGCCAGATACCCTGGGAGGAGACCGCCCTGCTTTTCTGGCAGGCGCCCCTTCCCGATCCCGCCAGCACCGAGGCGGCCCTGCTCCAACAACATGTCGCCGCCGGCCGCAGCTTGATCCTGCTGCCCCCCAGCGAGGAGGGCGGGGCGGAACTCTTCGGCATCCAATGGGGCGATTGGGTCGGCGATGGCCAAAGCGCCTTGAACATCGACTGGTGGCGCACCGAAACAGGCCTGCTCAGCAACACCCGCAGCGGCGATCCCCTCCCCGTTGCCGAACTAAACGTCTTCCGCGCGCGCCGCTTTACCGGCGAGCACCTCCCCCTCCTGCGCCTGGAGAACGAGCTCGTCCTGATCGCCCGGGCTCTCCCCGAACCGGAGGACGCAGAGGGAGAACGCTTTTCCGGGGCGATCCACATCTGGGGAAGCCTCCCCCGCAGCGACCACTCCAATCTGGCCAGTGAAGGGATCGTCTTTTACGCCATGACCCACCGCGCCCTCGAGGCTGGGGCTGCGGCGGTTTCCCGGGCTCGCTTTCTCGAGACCACATCCGGAGCCTTGACGCCCTACCCACAAGCCCGCCAGCTGGATCAACTGACGCTTTCGGAGATCCCCTCCCCGCCCGACCTCAGTGCCGGGGCCTGGGAAGCGGGAAGCGGCGAGAGCGGACGTCGTCTCCTCGCCCTGAATCGACCCGAGCGCGAGGACGATCCGCGACGGCTGCAGCCCGAGGCTCTCGAGGCCCTCTTTGCGGGGGTTCCCTATCGCCTCATCGACGACCGCGTCGGCACGGAAAACTCCCTCGCCTCCGAAATCTGGAGACTCTTCCTCACGCTCATGGCCTGTGCCCTGCTCGTCGAAGCCATCCTCTCCCTGCCGCCCAAGCCCGTCGCCGCAGAGGAAAAGCTCGCTGGCCCGATCCCCACCTGAATCCCACTCGCCTCCTGCCCACCCCTGCCCCCTGCCTGACACGTGACTCCTGAGCACAGCGGACTGACTTTCGCGTGGACGCCGACGACGCTCGTCCTCGGCATACTCCTTTGTCTCGCCGCCGCGGCCCTGTCCTTCGTCATTTGGAAGCGCAGCGCCTACTCCCCCGCCATCGGCGCCCTCGAGGGACTGCGCTTCCTCGTCGTCCTGGCGGTCGCCCTGACATTGAACCAACCGGAATGGCGAACCACCCAGACCCCCGAACACAAGCCCCTCGTCGCCATCCTCAGGGATCATTCGGGAAGCATGCAGACAGAAGACGTCGTGGAGGAGAACTCGGCGCCCCCGGCCCGCCGCTCGCGGGAAAGTCTCGCCGCCGAGCTGGGTGATCCCGAACTCTGGGCCCCCCTCGCAGAGACCTTCGACCTGCACTTTGAACCCTTTCCGGGCGAAGCCTCCGAGCCCGGCGCCGGCACCGACCTCGGCGGAGCCCTCAGCTCCCTGCTCGATCGCCATCCCCAGCTCGCCGCCGTGGTGCTCCTCTCGGATGGAGACTGGAACACGGGACTCCCCCCGAGCCGGGCGGCGACGCGCTACCGCATGGAGGGCATCCCCATCTTTGCCGTGCCGATCGGCAGCGAGGCCCGCCTGCCCGATCTCGCCGTCGCCGCCTTCGACGTTCCGACCTTCGGACTGGTGGGCAAGCCGGTTCGCCTGCCCTACGCCCTAACAAGTCACCTGCCCCGGAATCATACCGGCACCCTCGAAATCCGCACCAGCGAGGGAGAGCGCCTCACCACCGAGGTGGTGTTGCCGGCCATGGGAAAAGTCCAGGACGCCATGCACTGGACCCCCAAGGCGGAGGGGGACTACGAGCTGACCCTCGCCCTGCCTCCCGCGGATGAGGAATTCGACCTCGCGAACAATCAACTCTCCGCCCCCATCGCCATCCGCAGGGAACAGCTCAAGATCCTGCTGATAGAATCCTACCCCCGCTGGGAATACCGCTACCTCCGAAACGCCCTCGCGCGCGACCCTGGTGTCGAACCCCACTGCCTCCTCTTTCATCCCGATGGCAGCGAGGTCGGAGGCGGCCCGGGTTACCTCAAGGCCTTTCCCGAGGCCGATCAACTGGCCGCCTACGACGTCATTTTCCTCGGTGACGTCGGTGTCGGCGAGGGCCAGCTGAGCCTTGAGCAGGTCGCCGCCCTGAAGCAGCAGGTCGCCGCCCAGGCCTCTGGGCTCATCCTGATGCCGGGGTTCCGAGGCCATCAGCTCTCCCTGCTCGACACCGAGCTGGCCGACCTCTATCCCGTGCAGCTCGACCCTTCCCAGCCGCGGGGTTGGGGGGCGGCGACGCCCGGGCAATTCGAGCTGACCGAACTCGGCACCCGCAGCCTGCTGACCCGGCTCGAGGACAATGAAAACGCCAATGCCAACGTCTGGTCCTCGCTGCCCGGATTCCAATGGTATGCCGGCGTGGTCCGGGCGCGGCCGGGCTCCGAAGTCCTCGCCACGCACAGCTCGGAAACGAACCGCCACGGACGCATTCCCCTGATTGCCACCAAGACCTATGGCACAGGCAAGATCCTCTTCATGGGCACGGACGGAGCCTGGCGCTGGCGCAAGGGGGTGGAGGACCGCTACCACTATCGGTTCTGGGGCCAGGTCGCCCGCTGGATGGCCTATCAACGCAACATGGCCAGCGATGAGCGCATGCGTCTCTTCTACTCCCCCGACCGCCCCCGCAGCGGTGACACCCTCACCCTCAATGCCAACGTCATGAGCGTCGGAGGCGAGCCCCTCCAATCCGCCACCGTGATCGTGCAAATCACTGCGCCCTCCGGCCGGGTCGAGACCGTGCGGCTGCAGGCTGGTGGCGAGGGGCAATGGGGCTTGTTTACCGGAATCTTCTCTCCCAGCGAACCCGGCGAACACCGGCTCCTCGCGAGCTGTGCGGAGAATGGCGGCACCCTGGAAACCACGGTCAGCGTCCAGGGGACCGCCTTGGAAAGGGTGGGCGAACCGGCCCGTCACGAGGTCATGGAGGAACTGGCCCGACTCACCCGGGGGGAACGCCTCGCCACCGTCGATCCGGCGCAGATTCGCGAGCGCATCGCGGCTCTGCCCGCCCCGGAGCCCACGGAACGGCGTTTCCGCCTATGGGCCCATCCTTTCTGGGCGGGCGCCCTCACCCTGCTGCTCACGCTGTTCTGGGTGGGGCGCAAGATGGCTGGCGCGGTTTGAAAGCAGCGGCGCCTTCGGGCTCACTGCGCGGCCGCGAACCACAATATCGTGGCCGTGCTCCCCAGGCTCTCGGGATGCCTGGCTTCCGCCGTCCTCAGGGCGACGCTGTGGTACTGACCTGACAAGCCATCAGCCAGCAAGACGGCGCGGGGATAGTTCAGGCCCTTGCTGTAGGGATGATAGAGCTCCACTTCCCTCCACTCGCCGCCGTCGATGCTCACCTCGAGGCAACCGGCATCCGGTCCGGCCAGCACAAAGGCCGCCAGGGTGGATCCGGAGAAAACGTGGTAGAGATAATTTCCCGCCTCGTCGGATCGCAGGGCCCTGCTCTTGGTGTAGTCCGCCCGGATCGCTCCCTTCGGGAGCAGCTCGGGGGAAACGGGGGCGAACTTCCATCCTCCCAGCCAGCTGAGCCGCTGCGGGTCGATCCGCGAGACTTCCGCAAAGCATGCGGGATCGAGCGGCTCGGGAAGCGAGGCTGGCGTCAACTCCGCGGCGGGCGCCGATCCGTCGATCACCGAGGTGATGAGTTGGGAGGCAAAGCGGTAGCCGGTCTCGTTGGGGTGGGTCTCGTGGTAATCCCTCTCCCAAGTCATCCTCCCGGCGGCGATTTCCTGGGCGAGAGCCAGGCCGACATCGACACTGGGCAGGCGGTAATGGCGCGCCACCGCCTTGTGGGCGGCCACGCTGGTCGCTTCCTCCCCCTGCTGGTGCTTTGCCAGGATCTCCGGGTTGACGAAGTGCACGCAAATGGCGTCCCCCGTGGGATTGGCAGCGAAGTACTGCCGCAGGATCCCCTCGTAGGCCCGAATGGAGGTGCGACGATCGTGGCCGGCATCCTGGTCATCATTCACGGCGAACTCGACGACGAGCAGGTCCACCGGTCCCTGGGCCAGGACATCCTGGGCCACGCGAAAGACGCCCGCCAGCGAGCAGGTAGACGCCAGACCTGCGTTGATGAATTCAAATTGGGCTTGCGGCCATTTCGCCCTCAGCCAATCCGGGACCATCTGGACGTGCCCCTTGGCATTCTGCGTGATCGATCCCCCCAGAAAGGCCACACGCAGTGAGCCGCCAGCGGCGGCCTTGCTCACAAATCGTCCCACCCCATGACCAGGTTCGACCGCGGCCCGCTCCTCGGCCCAAGCGGGAAGGAGAGCAAATAACGACAGCAGGCACACAATGGCAGATCCTTGGAGACTCATGGCGTAAGAGTTTCAGTATGCCGGGGAGCCCGCGACCGGGGAAACGGAATTGTGGGCCCATGCGCAAACGCGTAGCCGTCCGCGCGGTCCATAGAAGGCTCCACGAGAATCCACTCACCTTCACGCCCCCGGTCTCAGCGGGGCAGAGACCTGCGCTCCACGGTGAAACCCGCCCCGGAGAGAACCAGCCGGTCCGTGGGATCGAAACGGGCCAAGAGCCCCTGGTCTGTCTCGACGCGGCTGACGCCAGTGAGCACGAGACGGCCCGAAAGAGGGTCAAAACTGAGGCGTTCCGCCTCGGCCACACAATCGGGGTCCTTGCTCGTCACGCGGACTTGGTCCGCCAGCAGCACCTCGTCTCCCGGTGCGGAGAGACGCACCGAAGCCGCCTCGATGCGGAAGCCCCCCAACTCGACGAGCACCTGTCCTTCGTAGGCGTAGCCCTGGGGCGAGACAATGCCACGGTCGGCGGTGATGCGGATGGCCTCGCGGCTCAAGCCGACGGGCGTCTTCCAGGGCAGGCTGCCCGTCGCCAGCTCGAACTCGATCTGATGGGCCGCGCGGGTAGGCTGGGCCTGCCCGGAAACGGCAGCGGGATTCCCCGACAGCTCCGTGGCAGGGGCCCCGGTCTTGACGACCACGCGCAGCGCCCCGGGACGGCGGGCACCGCTACCCTCGTAGGTGAAGGTGGAAAGGGCCACCACCAGGAGCGCCAGGAGGGCCGCCGCGGCGAGGAGCGCGACGGCGGCGGCGCGCCATTCCCGCCGCTGCAGGGAGAGCGTGGGCTTCGTCGCGCTGCGCTGGTGCACCGTGTTCTGAAGGATGCGCAGGATCAGTTCCTCGTCGGCCCCGTCGCGCCCGAGTCGAGCGTGTTCGGAGAGGGCCGCATCGACAAATCGTTCACTGGAGGAACGAGCCGCGCAGGGATCGGTGGGCATATCGGCATTCATACTTCCTCGCTGGGGGGACTGGATGGGGAATGGGGCTGCTTCGAATCGAGGCATTCTTTCAAAAGGTTTCGGGCTCGCTGCAGGCGTTTACGGACCGCCGCCGGCGCCACCTGGAGATGGGCCGCCGTTTCCTCACCGCTGCGCCCTTCGTAGTAATAGGCTTCGACGGCTTCCCGCAGGGTCGTCGGGAGCTTGGCCAGGCAAGCTTCCAAGGCATCGAAAAGGGAATGTTCCCCCCGCGCCCGCGTCGCCTGCCAGGCAGCCAGGTCGGCGTCCAGTCGAGCCAGTTCGTGATCGCCGAGATCGTAGCGCCGGTTTTTCCGGAGCCATTCCCGCCATTTGTTGCGCACGATGCCGCGCATCCAGGTGGCGAAGTCTCGGGTCACGTCGAAGACTTCGCGCTTCTGGTAGGCGACGATGAAGGCCTCCTGCACAATATCGCGGGCCGTGGCGGCGTCGCGGGTCAGGGCCATGGCATACACCAAGAGATCGCGGTGGTGAGCACGGACGAGCGCGGCGAAGTCGTCTTCGCTCTCGCGGGCCGGGCCCTCCTGGTCACGTTCGGTCTCGAGGTTCAAAAGATGCATGTCCTCTAGGGAGAATTGGCATTTCGCTCTCCTCATTGTGACATCATTTGCTTGTCCCGGCGAGGAGGAAGCCCCGCCCCGTTCCCGGAATCCGCCCTAGGCGAGTGAGCGGGGCCACGGTGAAATATTCTTCACAGGGCTTTCCCGCTGAGCCGTATTAGAAAAGAACCCCGCCGGACCCGGCCCCCTGGCTGTCCGGCGTCACCTCATCCCCTATTCCTGACATCCATGAAACGCACTCTCCTGCATCTGATTCCCCTGCTCGCCCTGACCGCCCTGCCCCTGCGTGGCGAAGACGTCTATCAAGTGGACCCCGTCCACTCCTCCGTGGTCTTCAGCATCAAGCACCTGGGAGTCACCGACTTTTATGCGGTCTTCGGGGAGATTTCCGGCACCGTCCGCGTCGATCCGGAAGATCTCTCCAAGAGCAGCTTGGAGCTCTCCATTCCCGTGAACAGCGTCGACAGCCGCAATCCCAAGCGGGACCAGCACCTCAAAAGCCCCGACTTTTTCAACGCGGAGCAGTTCCCCACCATCAACTTCAAGAGCACCAAGATCGAGGGCGGCTCCGGAATTTATCAGATCACCGGTGACCTCACCCTGCATGGAGTCACCCGATCCATCACCGTTGAATTCAAGATGGGTCCCCAGGGCCAGGGAATGGGAGGCGAAACGATCGCTGGCGGCGAGACCCGCTTCACGATCAAGCGCAGTGACTTCGGCATGAATTTCATGCAAGGCGCCCTCGGCGACGAGGTGAATCTCATCGTGAGTCTGGAGGCCGTGAAGCAGTAAGCCGACTGGAGAAGGCTCATGACTGAGCAGCTCCTCCTTCCCATCGCCCTGGCGGGAGGCCTCGCCATCCTGGCTTCGGTCCTGGTCTGGTGGCGAGACCGCTACCCCGACGGGGCGAGAGGACTGCTGTTGGCCTTCGCCTACACCGCAGGCCATTGCCCTCTCGCCCCGCGCCCTTACTTCCCCCCTCTCGACGCCGTTCATTGGCTCCCCTTCCTCGCCCTCGCGGCTGGAGCCCTGGTGGCGATCTCGGAGCGCGCCCTCCCGCCGGAGCTGCGGCCTTCGGTCTTTGCCCTGCTGAGTCTCGGCGCTTTTTTCCTGCTGCTTTCGCCCAAGTTCCAAGCCAAGGGACTGGGGGAGGAAAAATGGCTCGTGCTCATCCCCCTCGCTGGACTGGCCCTCCTGATGGGACGCAGCCTGCTGAGGGAATCCAGCCACCCCGCCTGGTACCGCGCGGAGCCCGCCCTCCTGCTTCTGCTGCTCGCGGGGACGACGGCCGCGGGCCTCATGGCCACGGGCAGCCTGCTGCTGGGCGTGTTTGCCTGCATTCTCTGCGCCGCCCTCTTGGGCAGCCTGCCGCAAGTGGCCAGGCGAGAGGGAATGCCCTCTTCGGTTCTGGCCGTCGCCTCGCTCCTTCTTTTGGGGCTGCTCGCCTGCGGCCAAGCCTATTCGAGCCTGCCGCTCACCAGCGCCCTTCTCCTCGGGATCGCTCCGGCTGCCTTCGCGGGGATGCGGCGACTCTTGCACGCCAGCTCCCCGAAGCGGTCCTTTTTGGCGCCCTGGCATCTCACCGCCCTCATCATCGTCGTGGCCCTGGCCCTGGCCCTGGGCTCGTCCCCCTTCTGAGGGCCGAGGCGAGTCTTGCCTGAGCATTTAGACAGAAATGGCTTCCAGCTTCGCTCTACCCAGTAAAGAATGAATGAGAATTCCGGTCGATCGAGCAAAGACGAAGCCTTTGAGGCGCTTCTGAAACAGCTCGTTCCTGCTCCCCTGGAAGAGGAGCAGTTCAGCGCTCTCATCCGAGGAACGGAGGAGGAGATTCGCGCCGCATCGACGGCGCCCTCGATGCGCTGGGGACGCGCCATTCCCTTGGTCCTCGCCTGCCTAGTGGTCAGCATCGGCATTGGCCTCTCGCATTTCGTCGAACGCACGCGCCACGACCGCGGCCAACTCACGCAGTCGCCCTCTCTCCCTCTCGAGGGAAGAACGGAACAGCCGTTTTCGCGACCCGCCTCCACTCTCTCGCGAGACCAGGTCTTGCCGGCCTCTGCAGACGGGGGACACGCCGCCGCAAGCCAAGTTCAGGGGGAAGATTATCAGGACCTCTTCTACGGGCGATCGACGGGATGGGGTCATCCACTCCACACCCTGCCCTCTCGTCAAAACGAGCTCTGGCGTCGGCCTCCCCTGCCCTCTCCCGCCATTCCCCCCCAGCCCCCACGCAGCCCATGAAACGCCAAATCCCCCTGCTCGCCTGCGCCCTGGCCCTCAGCTTCCCCTTCCGGGTGGAGGCAGATCCCGCCGAGGCGCCCCCATCGCCGCCGAACGCCCCGCCCGAGGCGGCCCAAGCCAGCCCACCCGAAACCAAGCCCGGCCGACCTCGCCCCGAGCGAGCAGAGCGCCCCGAGCG
>CAZKGI010000026.1:44308-49604 GCA_964552315.1 uncultured Akkermansia sp.
CGCCCCGAGCGAGCAGAGCGCCCCGAGCGAGCAGAGCGCCCCGAGCGCCCGGCCCGTTCCCACGACGGTCCCCGTCCGCCGCGAAGAGGGGGCCCGACTCGGGACACCCACCCCCGGCCATGGATTGGGATTCTCGCCAGCCCGCTGGATCGCTCCCTGCGCGAGCATCTCGAGATCCCGGACGGCTTCGGCATTCAGATTCGCACCGTCGCGCCCGAGTCCCCCGCCGAGAAGGCCGGCCTCCAACCTGGCGACCTCGTCCTTCAATTCGAGGATCAAAAGCTGATTTCGCCGCAACACCTTTCCCTCCTCGTGCAAACCCGCGCTGCCGGAGATCGCATCTCGCTCGGCCTGATCCGCAAGGGGCGTGAGGAGAGGATCGAAGTCGTTCTCGACGAAAGCACAGAGCGCGCTCCTCTTATCCAGCCCGACTGGCGCGAGCAGCGCTTCCCGGCCCCTTATCCGGCCCCGCCACGCGGGCGGTCCTCCGGTCCCCCGCAGCCGCCCCACCGGCCTTCCCCTCCCCCGCGGCCGCGTGCGGAACAACGCGATGCGCCTCGCCTGGAACGGGAGCAGGCCTCCCCCAAGCCTCCGACGCCTCGGAGAGAAGGCCATCGCCGTCCCCAAGGGCGCCTCCCGGGCCTGAAGGTGAATCCCGGCTTTCCCCTCCGCATCATCGGCACCGAGAACCACCTGAAGATCGAGAACGAGCAAGGCTCCCTCACGCTATCCAAAGAGGGCGAGGAACATCGCCTGGTTCTGGAAGATGCCGAGGGACGCGTCGTCTTTGAAGGAAGCTTCCAGCCGGAAGGGGGCCTGAAAAGCCTTCCCGAAAAGGCCCGTCGTCAATTGGAGACGATGAAACTGGACCAGCTGGAATTCCCTCGCTCGGCAGAGCCGGAAGGGGACGAAAGCCAGGGGACGCCGGAGGCCCCCACTCCCCCGCCCCACCGCCCGGGCGAGGATGACGAGGGCATTCTCTAAGGGCCCCGACCAAACGCTTTTCTACCGAAACGCGCCGGAGGAGTGAGATCGCTCCCACTCCTCCGACCATCTGAACCAAATGGAATCCCCCTGAGAGACAACTCAGCGGACCCGCTCCTTCTAGCAATTCCCTTGGGGGAAAGCCATGGCTTCATCAGGGGACGAGCCCACAAAAAAGGGAGGCCACGCGGCCTCCCTTTCGATTCGAGGGATGGGTCCTCCCGCTCTCACTCGATGACCTCGGGCCACTCTGTGTGGAAGAACTCTCCTTCGGGCTTGTCGAGACGCTCGTAGGTGTGCGCGCCGAAGAAGTCCCGCTGGGCCTGGAGCAGGTTGGCGGGAAGGCGCGCGCTGCGGTAGCTGTCGTAGTAACCCAGCGAGGCGCTGAAGGCCGGGATCGGAATCCCGTTGCTGACCCCGAGGGCGACGATCTCGCGCCAATCGGCCTGGTTGCGGTTGAGAATGTCCTTGAAGAAGGGATCCAGCATCAAGTTCACCAGGTTGGGATCGCGCTCATAGGCCTCGGTGATGCGGTTGAGGAAGCGGGCCCGGATGATGCAGCCGCCCCGCCAGATGCGGGCGATGTTGCCGAGGTTCACGCCCCACTGGTGGGCCTCGCCGACCTTCTTGATGAGGTCCAGACCCTGGGCGTAGGAGATGATCTTCGACGCGTAGAGGGCGTCGTGGACCTTCTTGACGAGCACGTCCTTGGGAAGATCGATCTTGGGGGTGGGGCCAGCGAACTGCTCCGCGCCCACGAGACGCTGATTGCGCATGGAGGAAAGGATGCGGGCCTCCACCGCGGCGTTGATCGTGGAGATGACGACGGTGTTGTCCGCCGCGTTCATCACCGTCCAGCGACCGGTGCCCTTCTGTCCGGCCTTGTCGAGGATCTTTTCGACGAGCGGCTCGCCGGTCTCCTCGTCGCGAATGGTGAAAATCTTGCTGGTGATCTGGATGAGGTAGCTCTCCAGGTCTCCCTGGTTCCACTCGTCGAAGATCTCGGCCATTTCCTCGGTGCTGATGCCCGCCGTCTTAAAGATCTGGTAGGCTTCGCAAATGAGCTGCATGTCCCCGTATTCGATGCCGTTGTGCACCATCTTGACGTAGTGACCCGCCCCGCCATTGCCGATGCGGGTGACACAGGGCTCGCCGTTCACCTTGGCGGAGATCGCCTCGAAGATGGGCTGGATGAGTGCCCAGCTGCTCTCCGGGCCACCGGGCATGATCGAAGGTCCCTTGCGGGCGCCTTCTTCCCCGCCGGAAACGCCGGTGCCGATGTAGAGCAGGCCCTTGGCCTCCAGCTCCTTGGAGCGCCGCTCGGTGTGAATGAAATAGGTGTTGCCCCCATCGATGATGAGGTCCCCGGGCTCGAGCAGCGGCACCAGGGAATCGATCACGGCATCCACGGCGTCGCGGTCCGCCGGATTGGCGCCCGCCTTGGACTGCACGAGCATCATGATCTTGCGAGGACGCTCGATGCTGGCCACGAATTCCTCCAGGGTGGCGAAGCCGTGGAGCTTCTTGCCGGGATTTTCGGCGATGAACTGATCCGTCACCGCAGTGGTGCGGTTGTAAACGGAAACCCGGAACCCCCGGCTCTCCACGTTCAGCACGAGATTCTGCCCCATCACCGCGAGGCCGATCAAACCAAAATCGCTTTTGCTCATTGAATTGTCTTTGGAATATTGGAAAGGGGAAGCCTATCCAGTATTCGGCAATGGCAAGCTCTCATTTCACGGCTTCGATCTCAGAACGCCCCGTGGCCGAGGTCGAGGCCAAGCTCTCCCCCTCCAGCCAACACGGAGCCGACCTGCGCTTTCACGGCGTCGTGCGGGACCGCGAGGAGGGCCGCCTGATCACCGGGATCGAATACAGCCACTACGAAGCCATGGCCCTGAAGGAGTTGCTCCGGATCGGCGAGGCGATGGGGCGGGAGCATTCCGAGCATCTCGCCGAAGTGCACCACGTCGTGGGCTTCGTCCCGGCCGGCGTCGCGTCCCTCCTCATCCGGGTGCGCAGCAAGCACAGCGCCGAGGCCTTCGAACTCTGTCGGGAATACCTCCGTCGCATCAAGACGAGCGTGCCCATCTGGAAACGCCCCGTTTTCGCCGACGAGATCCGCCCGTCCTGAGCCCTCCAGGCGCCGCGAAACTCAGCCTCTCGCCAGGGCCCATTTAGACCGTTCCGGTGTTCCGTCCCATCGCCAACTTGGCGGCGAGGCGCACGGCCTCGAAGAGGCTGCTGCCCTTGGCCTTTCCTTGCCAGGCGATGTCGCAGGCCGTGCCGTGATCCACGCTGGTGCGGATGATGGGCAGGCCGAGCGTGGTGTTCACCGCCGTGTCAAAGGCCAGGGCCTTCAGGGGAATGTGCCCCTGGTCGTGGTACATGCAGACAAAGGCGTCGATGGCCCGCCTTTTCTCGGGCAGGAAAGCCGTGTCAGGCGGGAGCGGGCCCTCGACCTCCAAGCCGGCCGCGCGGGCCGCCTCAATGGCCGGAAGGATGATCCGCTCTTCCTCCAGGTCGCCAAAGAGCCCGCTCTCCCCGGCGTGCGGGTTCAGCCCAAGCACCGCGAGCTTGGGCTCGGTCCCGCGAATCAGGCGCATGGCCCCGGCTGTGAGCTCGATGACATCGAGGATGCGCTCGCGCGTCAGCAGAGTGGGCACCTCGGCGTAGCCGACGTGCACGGTCACGAAGCTGGCCCGAACCTCATCACTGTATTGCAGCATGCACGCGCGCGGGGCGGCCGTCTTCTCGGCAAAGATCTCGGTGTGTCCGGGATGGAGAATTCCGGCGGCGCGGAGGGCCTCCTTGTGAAGCGGGGCGGTGGCCACGGCGGCCACCGATCCGGCGAGCGCATGCTCGATGCTGGTTTCGATATAATGATAGGCGGCCGCCCCGGTCGCGGCACTGACCTGCCCGGGTTCAAATCCCCGGCTGTCGAATCCGGGCAAGTCGAGCACGGCCGGTTCCCGGAGCTTGGTCCGCGCCTCGGCCCAGTCCGACTGGGCGATGACGCGCCGGGGCACGGGAAGCCCGGTGGCCTCGGCGCAGCGCGTCAACAATTCGGCATCCCCGAAGACTACGGGCAGAGCGAACGCCCCCACGTCGGAACGAGCCAGCAACTGCAGGCAGACTTCGGGACCGACCCCCGCAGGGTCGCCCATGGTCACGGCTATCAGGGGGAGGGACATGACAGGGGGAGAGTTTTCAGTTGTCGGCCTTCAAAGCCCGGGGTTTCCTTCCATTGTAACAGATTCGGAGAAAATCGAACCCAGGATTCCATGAAGCGCCTTGCCTTTTTTCTCCTCTGTCTCCTGCAAGCCACCCTCTCTCCCCTGCTCCGGGCAGAGCCTGCAGTGTGGCGCGACGAACCGCTCGACAAGGCCAGAAATCGCCAGGTACCTGTCAAAGTCTACTATGAAGCGAGCGATCACTCCCCTCGCCCCCTGGTGATCTTTTCCCACGGCTTGGGGGGCTCGCGCGAACACTATGCCTTCCTCGGCGAGCACTGGGCCGCCCAGGGATATGTGGCCGTGTTTGTGCAGCATCCCGGCAGTGACGACTCCGTGTGGAAGGAGGCGTCGCCCGACCAGCGCCTCGCCGCCCTCAAGAGGGCCGCCAATGTCTCCGCCTTCCTTGACCGCTGCAGCGACATCCCCTTCGTGCTCGACTGCCTCCAAAACTGGCAGGCGGAAGCCGGCCACGCCCTGCAGGGACGACTCGATCTGAAGCGCATCGGCCTGAGCGGACACAGTTTCGGGGCCGTGACCACCCAGGCCCTTATGGGACAGCGTTATCCGCGCGCGTGGCGTTTTGCCGATACGCGGATCAGGGCCTTTTTGTTGATGAGCCCTTCCGCTTCGCTGGGGCTGCCTCCCGCAGAGGCCTTCTCCGGAGTGAGCGCTCCGGTGCTGTGCATGACAGGAACCTCAGACGACAGCCCCATCCGTCCCGAGGAAACGCCCGCTTCCCGTCTCGAGGTCTACGCCTCCCTCCCCGAGGGAGACAAGTACCTGCTCGTTTTCGAGAAAGGCGATCACTTTGCCTTCTCAGATCTCGACTTTCCCGGACGACATCGTCAGGACCACCATCACCCCGTCATCCAAAAGCTCTCGACGCGCTTTTGGGACGCCTATCTCAAGGATGACGGAGCAGCCAAGGCCTGGTTGCAGTCCCAGCAGGGTCCCCGCGACATTGGGCTCATCGCAAAGGATCGCTGGGAGTGGAAATGAGCCGAATGCATTGGCGGAGGCCCGAATTCTCGTTGCCCCTGTTTGCAGGCGTTCCGATGCAGAAGGAATACACCTAG
>CAZKGI010000027.1:0-36330 GCA_964552315.1 uncultured Akkermansia sp.
TCTGGCGCAACTGGAGAAGTTGGGGCCAAAGAAGAGCCGCAACTACCGGAGCCGCCTCGCTGGCCCGACCCGGGATCATGGCGAACGGCGCGCCCGGGAGATCCTCGCCGAGGCGGCGGCGCACTACGGCATCGACGAAGCCGCCTTGCGCGAGGACCGCCGCGGAGACTGGCGGAGGGCCTCGGTGGCTTGGGCTGTGGCCAAGGAGACCAGCGTGCCGCACGCCTGGATCGCGGAGAAGCTCAACCTGAAGTCCGCCGCCAACGCCAGCCAGCAGATTCGACGCTTCCACAAGGTGCCCGTGAAAGCACTGCCAAGAGAAGTCAAACAATGGAAATTGTCACGAAATGTTGCCCCCTAGCTGACCTCCTAGCCGGGTTCCTGGCGGAGTGAAGGGAGGCGCGGGCGCTCCCGGCCGCGTCCCGTGCTGGCGGGATTCTCACCTGCCTTCGCCGAACACCGCCAACTGGGGAAGATGGTCGCTGAGGGCGAAGGAGGCCTCGTCGGCGGGGTCCAGCCGGAAGGCCCCCTCGTTCAGCGGCCTCGACTCCACGATCCGCTTCGCGATCGGACCGGCGGCCATCACGTAGTCGATGCGGCTCCGGGGGACGTCGGCCTTGATCGTGAACCCCTCGCCTTCGCCGGCCTCGGCGAAGGCGTCGGTCCAGCCCGCGTCGATCCAGCGCTTGTACTCCTCCGTGTCCGGTCCGTGGTTCAGGTCGCCGATCAGCAGCATCGAGCGATCGGCGTCGAGGTCCTCCTTCATCGCGCCGAGCATCGCCTCGATCTCCTTCAGACGGATCGCTGCCGGGGCCTGATCGCGCCCCGGATACAAGTGGGCGGAGTGGACGATCAGCGGCTCGCCGCCGGGCAACGCGACCGTCCCTCTGCCCCAATGCCGGGTGAAGAGCGCCTCGGGCCGCTCGCGTCCGAGCGGGACGTTCTCCGATTCCGCGATCTCGAACCGGCTGAGCAGGGTGCCCGGCCAGTTCCCGCCGCTGGGAAAGCGAACGTGATTCATGCCCAGATAGCCGGCGATTTCCAGGGCCATCTCCTCGCTGGGGGATTCGGAAAACTGCACGATGTCCGGCTCGTGGAGGGCGAGTTCCATGGCGAGACGACGCGCCATCTGACCGCTCTGGACGACTCGCTTCGCCAGGCTTCGGTCTGCCGGCCATCCTTTGCAGGCATAGACGTTGTAGGCAATGACGCGCAGGGGGGCGGATTTCGCCTCCTGTCCGAAGAGCGGTCGCGCCGCGGCGTAGAGACCGGCCCCGCCGAGGGCGGCATGAAAGTGGCGTCGGGAAAAGGAAAGAGGGCCTGAGGGAGAGTCGGGTTCCATAGCGGACCCGATCATTCCGATTTCCCCTCACCCGGTCAATCCTGCGGCAATCCTCAATCGCGGGAAGGCCGCTCACTTGGCGATCTTCTCGTCATCTCCGTGGGCCGCGCCCTTAGGTGCCGCCACGGCTTGATTCTGGGAGGCCAGGAAGGCGATGAGATCGCGGAAGTCCCGCGGCGAGAGGGCGGCCGCCATGGGGGGCATGGCCGAAACCGGAGGGGAGATGGCGGAGATCTCCCCGCGGGATAGCTTTTGCTCACTCTGATCCAGGGCGATGAGGACGACGTGCTCCTCGGTTTCCTCCGCGAGCCGTCCCACCACGGTTTCTCCCTTGGTCAGGGTCACCGTCGCCATGCCGTAACCGGGCGCAATTTCCGCGCCGGGATCGGCCACGGACTCGAGGATTTTTTCCCGCGACAATCGTTTCGCCAGGCCTCTCAAGTCCGGCCCCTGGACGCCTCCCTTGTCTCCGCCTTCTCCCCCCACCTTGTGGCATTGCAAGCAAGCGCCCTGGTTCTTGAAGACCAGCTCGCCGGCGGCGGGATCTCCTCCGGCCAGGCCAAGGTGGAAAACCGCCTGGGGCGAGGTCGCCGCGTAGGCGCGGGCTTCGGGACGCTGCTTCTCGGCGAGTGCCAGATAGAGGTCGAGCCACAGCTCGGGACGAAGCTCGCTTTCCCGCTTTTCCCAAAGGGCCGCGAGTCGTTCCAGACGGGTCTCGCAAAGCCCCTCGATGGCGGCGCGGGCCACCGGCAGCGGTCCGGAGCCGAGAACCGCTTCCGCCTGTTCGGAAATGCCTTCAAAACCGAGGGCAAAGGCCGCGCGCATCGCCGCCGCCCGCACGGGAACGGCATCGTCCGCAAGGAGCGAGGCAATGCGCTCGCGAGCGCCCTCGGGACGGGAGGCCACCAGGCTTTCAATCACCGCCACGCGTAGGGACGGATCCAGGCTCGAATTCCCGGCGTGAGCCAACAAGGTGTTCGGGTCGAGCTGGATCTTCGCCCGGGTGGCAAAGTCCAGCGCGAGGGCGATCAGCTCGGGATCGTGCGGCCCGGCTAGAAACGCCCGGAGTGCCTCGCCCAGCTGGGGAGTCAGGGAGGAAAAACGCCGCTCTCGCTGCTCGCGTTGCGGGCGGTAATGCCCCATTACGGGGTCGGTTTCGATGGCAGCCTCCCAGAGTTGCAGGCCCTGCAGGGCGGCCTTGCGAACCGAGGGCGCCAGGGACTCGTCGGCGGCGAGTTCCAGCAGGGCCAGGGCGTGGCCGCTCTGGCCGCGTCGATAGTTCGCGGCCACGATGCGGCGCTGCAGGGGCTCGGGCAAGTCCGCCAGCCCTTCCCGCCAGGCAGCCAGGGCCTCGCCGGCCTCGCTGTCCAGCGCGGCGGTGTCGTAGATGGCGCGAATGACTTCGCGCTGGACGAGTGGATCGGAATCCCCGAGGAAGGTCGAGAGTGCCGGGCTCTCCCAACGGCGCAGGACCAGGACGGCGAGGAGGCGTTCCTCGCGGGAATCCGACCCGACCTTGGCCTTGACCGCCTCCTCACTGGCGGCCTGGCTCAAAGCGCTGAGCAGGGCGTGCCTCAGCACAATGTCAGGCTGCCCCTGGCCGTTTTCGCGGACGGCGGAGAAGAGCGCCTCGGCCACTTCAGTGTCCCCCTTCTCGGTGGAGGCGGCGAGGCGTCCCAGGGCAATGGCAGCAAGGGACCGCACCCGGGGCGAGGTCTCTTTTGCCAACAAGGCGATGAGGGCCGCCTTGGCCTCCGGGAGGCGCAGGTCGCCGAGAACCCGGGCGGCATTGGCCCGAACCTCGGCGACCCCGTCCTTGAGCAAGGGCCGCAGGCGATCGCCCACCGCCATCCCGCGTCGACCGGCCTGGCCCAGCCCCCAAATGGCGTGGAGACGAGGGATGGCCGCTCCCTCCCCGGCCGCCAATTCGGCGAGGACTTCCACGCCCTCCGCCCCCCGGGCGACGAGGGCGAATTGAGCCGCCTGCCGAACCCGACGGTCCGGATGGGCGAGCAGCCCCCCAAGCTCGGCGGTTTCCCGACCGTCAAAACCCTCGCGGAACAAGGCGGCGACCCGGGCGCCGGCCTCGACCTGCGCAGGGTCGCTGGAAGCCAGAACCTGAATGGAGCCGTTCTCATTGACGCTCCACCCCCCGCCGTAGTCACACAGGTAGAGCTTCCCGTCATAGCCGAGCTCGACATCACTCGAGCCGACGCCCTTGACCAATTCGCGCTCCTCGGTCGCCACGAAACCCGCTCCCTGCGGCTTGACCTGAATGACCAGCACCGTGCAGTTCTCGGAGGGGCCGCGGTAGTTGGCGAGAACGAAGCGCTGGCGCAGGTCCTCGGGCAGGGATTCTCCCGTCACCCAAGTCACCCCGGACGGTCCCTGGGCAACGTGGGAGGCGGGCGGGTAAACCCATTGGGGCTGCTCCTCATTGTAGAGGTCAAACATGCGCTCCGCCACCCACATGGATTGCTTGGGTCGGAACTCACCCCAGTCGAGATGCGTGGCGTAGTGGTGGGCCGACTGGTGCGACATGTCCCAGCCGGAATCGCTGCCCTCGAGCACGTAGACCAGGCGCGCCTTGTCTCCGATGTCGCCCGTGTTGTCGAAGGTGAAGAGGTTGCCCTGGTCGTCAAAGGCGAGCTCCTGGGGATTGCGCAAACCGGTGGCGAAGACTTCCAGTCCGGAGCCGTCGGATTCACAGCGGAAGACTGCGCCGCGGCCAGAGCCGGGATGCGTCTTCCCATCCGCCGTGGTCACGTGGTAGCCGCGGTCGCCCACCGAAAAGTAGAGCCGTCCATCGGGACCCCGGACCAAGCCGTGCAGGTCGTGACCGATGAAGGAAACCCGCACGCCGTAGCCCGTGGAAATTTCCTCCTCCTCGTCGGCGCGTCCATCCCCATCGGTATCGCGAAGCCGCCAGACGCTGGGGATGCAGGTGAAGTAAACCGCCCCGTCGTCGGCGAGCACGGAAAAACCGATGCCGTCCTCGGGGCGTTTGAAGCGATCTGAAAAGAGGACGCGATGGTCGGCGGCTCCGTTGCCGTCCCGGTCCTCCAGGAGAATGATCCGATCCGCGACACGCGAAAACCATCCCTCCGGAAAGCTCGCCGCGTACTTTTCGTAGAGGGCCAGGCGATCGGCCACGGTCACCGCCTTAAAATCGTCGCGGATCAGCTCGTTGGCGCCTCGCAAGTCGGGCACCCCGAGCCAAAAGCGGTTGGCCTCGGCCACATAGAGCCGCCCCTGGGGATCAAAGCCGAAGCTCGCGGGGTTTTCGACAAAGGGAAAGGACACCCAGGTCGCCCCCACCAGCCCCTCGTGGCGCAGCAGCCCCCGGAAGGGCTCCGCCTCGTTGCGCAGCGGCGGCATCTCACTCTCGGCGACCGTGGGCAGAGCCTTGAAACGAGCTTCGAGCTCTGCCGGGGTGATGGCCTGGACGATACCGACGTGGACGGCAATCGCCGCATAGAGGAGACACGAGAAGAGTGCTTTCATGCAAGGGAATCGGGATCCGCGGCGGATCCAGGGGAGGACAACAAACGCCTGCGCCAAGGTCTGGATCAAGCGGGAAAAGGCGCCATGGGGAGGCGGCCTCAGGCAATCAGGGCCGGCACTGCCTTGACCGGCTCCACGCCGGTCAAGCGGCCGTCGAGCCCCTGGTGCTTGTAGGTCAGGCGTTCGTGGTCAAAGCCGAGCAACTGGAGCACTGTGGCGTGAAACTCGCTGATGTGCAGGGGATCCCGTACGATGTTGTAGCTGAAATCATCCGTCTCCCCGTAAATCATGCCTCCCTTGGCCCCGCCCCCGGCCATCCACATGGTGAAGCAGCGGGGATGGTGATCGCGACCGTAGTTTTCCTTGGTCAGCAGGCCCTGGGTGTAGATGGTGCGCCCGAACTCGCCGCCCCAGATCACCAGGGTGTCCTCGAACATGCCCCTTTGCTTGAGATCCTGAATGAGGGCCGCGCAGGGCTGGTCGATGTCGCGACATTGGTCGGGCATGCGTCCGGCGACATTGGAGTGGTGGTCCCAGTTGTTGTGGTAGATCTGGACAAAGCGGACCCCGCGCTCCGCGAGACGACGGGCCATGAGGACGGAATTGGCGAAGCTGCCCGGCTTCTTGGCGGCCTCGCCATACAACTTGAAGGTGTGCTCGGGTTCCGCGGCGAGATCGGTCAGTTCCGGCACGCTGGCCTGCATGCGGAAGGCCATCTCGTATTGCTGGATGCGCACCTGCGTCTCGGGATCGCCGACCGACTCGTAATGGAGCCGGTTCATGGCGTTGATTCCCTCAATGGTCTGGCGACGAACCTCCTCGCTAACCCCGGCGGGATTCTTGATGAAGAGAATGGGATCGCCCTTGCTGCGGAAGGAGACGCCGGCGTGTTCGCCCGGCAGGTAGCCGCTGGACCAGAGCCGCGCGGAAATGGCCTGCTCCTGCTCGCGATTGGTCGGCGTGGCGATGAGGACGACAAAGGTGGGCAGGTTCTCGTTCATGGAACCCAGTCCGTAGGAAGCCCAGGCCCCGAGGCAGGGGCGCCCCGTCACCTGGTTGCCGGTCTGCATCGCCGCGATCGCTGGCTCGTGGTTGATGGCCTCGGTGTGGAGGGAACGCATCCAGCAAATGTCGTCGGCACAGGTCCCGAGGTGGGGCAGCAGGTCCCGGTTCATCCACATGCCGCATTCGCCCCGCTGGACGAATTCGAATTTCGACGGGGCAATGGGGAAGCGGGCCTGGCCACTCGTCATCGTGGTGAGGCGCTGTCCCTGCCGAATGCTGTCGGGCAGGTCGTGGTCGAACCACTTCCTCATCTCCGGCTTGTAGTCGAAAAGGTCCATCTGCGAGGGCCCGCCGACCATGTGGAGATAGATGACCCGCTTGGCCTTGGCCGGAAAATGGGTCACCTGGGGAGCGGTCCGCGACGCTGAAAACACGCTCCGCGGTCCCAGCAGGGAGGCCATCGCCGCCGTGCCCAAGAGGTGCCGCCCCTGGGCCAGGAAATGGCGGCGCGTCAGGTTCAACTGAAAGTCGTCCGGGAACATCGTCATGGCGAGAACCGCTGGGTTGGCTCGGGGAGGGGGGCAAAGGGATTCCTGACCCCGTCGATGGTAGTAAAGCCTGCCCGCATCTGGCAACGGAGGGCAGGGACTGATTTGCGCCCCGCCTCCCCCTTACTTCGCGCGTGCCTGCGAGACCTTCCCCCATTCCTCGGCGATGGCGAGGTAGCGCTCGCGGAAGCGCGCGGAGAGCTCCCGCCCCAGACGCACTTGGGACACCTTGTCCCCTTGCCGCAACGCCGGGACGATTTCCCCGATGACGACCGGATAGGAAATGGGATCCACGGCCTCGAAACGGGCCACTCCTTCCGCCGGCAGGCCGGCGGCGAGCAGGGCCTTCCAGGCAGCGACCTGCTCCTCGTGCGGATCGATGCAGGAGGCCCGGATGACGAAGCGCAGCGCCGTGAACAGGGAACCGGTCCATTCGGGGCGGTAGGTGAAGTCCGCCGTCGCCCGGTAGGGATCGAGTTCCGGATCTGTCATGAAGACCCGATTCGCCTCCTCATAAAAATCGCGGCGGATGGGAGGTCGACGCAGCGCCTGCTTCACCGGCCCCCCGGGGGCCCCAACCTGGAAGTTCCACAATTTCTGTCCCTCGGGCGAAAGCACGAACTCGAGAAAGCGATGGGCCAGCTCGGGATGGGGTGCGCCGCGGAGCAGGCCGATGGGATCCGCCCCGATGGACGTCCCGCCGCGTGGCATGGCGAAGTGGACCCGCGATTCTCCACTCTCCGGGTCGCGGCAGAGTTCGTTGAAGGTGCGTCCGTAAAAGTCGATGCACATGCCCGCGGCCGCGTCCCCCATGGCCACGTCTCTTGGAACCTTCGCGGCGTAGTCGGTGAAGTAGCGACTGTTCGCGCTGATCCGCAGGAGTCGCCGCATGGCCTCGTCCCATCCCGCCGCCACCGCCGCGCGCTCCTCCATCCCCCCCTTCCGCAGAAGCGTCTGGATGCTTTCCTGAACCAGCATCTCAAAAGCCTTGGTCGTCGATCCGGACTTGGTCGGGTCGGCGAGGGCCAGTTGGCCAAAGTAGCGAGGATCCTCCAGATCGCCCCAGGTGGCCGGGGTCTTGGCGATGCCCAAGCGCTTCAGCACATCGCTGTTGTAGCAGATGCCAAAGGCCGAGACCACCGCCCCCACCCAGCGGAATTCGGGATCGCGATAGGGCTCGCCGCCAAAAGAGGCCGGGAGAACCTCTTCCCGAAACCAGTCGGGATGTTCCTCCGCCAGCGCCCCCGGCCCATAGCGCCCACTGCCGTCTCGAGCCACCAGCAGGCCCGCCGAGGCCTGGCGCTGGAAGTCAAAGGCCCCGCCTCCGAAGAAAACATCGATGCCCGCCCCGATCTCGGACTGCAAAAAGAGGCGGCGCGCCGCCACCGCCAGGCGCTCCGGATCGGCCTGCTCCCATTCGCCTGATGAGAGGAGTGCCTCGGCTTCCTTGGCGCGTTCGTCCCAGCGAGCATCGAGAAAGGCCTCGCGGATCGCCTGGGAAAAGGGCAAGCCGGTTTGCTCTCGCCACCGCGTTTCAAAGCGCGTCGCGTACTCCGAACGCAGGTAAAGCGCGATCTCAGACGTGCCGCCCGGCTGACGCCAATCGATTTCCACTTCTCTCCCCTGCTCGCGACGCAGGTGGGCGCGGAAAGCCCGGCCAAACTCGGCCTGGATGGATTCGATGTGCGGCGTGATTACAACGAGCCGTTCGGGAGTCGTCCTTCCCTGGGGCCCGTCCGCCACCCGAGGACGCAAGGCAAAGGGCACCGCGAGGACGGCGGCGAGCAGCACGGCGATGAGGGCGAGACGCGCAAGCATGCGGAGGGCGTGGATGCCCCCACAAGGGAAACGGAAAAGGGCTCCAGCGAAAGTCGAAATCCATCCCCTCGACAGCCCGACGCGGACAACAATAGGACGCCGCGCCGCGCAAATCGGCCATTGTCGAAGGGACCAAATCTGCGGTCTGCTGGGAGCCCCGCCAGGGCTGCCAGTGGAATTCCCGCGATTCTTCCCCAAGGCGCCCCTGGTGAGCTTCGCCTTGACGACACAATGCCATGCTGACACGAACGCGACTCTGGCTCGGACTCTGCCTTCCCTTTTTCTCCAGCCCACTCATTGCTGAATCCACCCCCCTCCGCGCTGGCGCCGCCGCCGTGGACATCTCCCCGCGGGAGTTTCCACTGAACATGCCGGGAGGCTTTCAGGCCAACATGGCCGAAGGGGTCAACGATCCCCTCCATGCCCGGGCCTTGGTCCTGGACGATGGGCGCCTCGCCTGTGCCCTGCTCGTCGTCGACAATCTCGGGGTCCAACTCGAGCTGCAGGACGAAGTCAAGGCCGCCGTGGTCGCGCGGACCGGCCTCGCTCCCGAACACATCCTGATCTGTTCGACCCACACCCACAGCGCCCCGGGATCGAGCGGACAGGACGGCCCCGCCGGAGCTTATCGGAAGGTCCTGAGGGAAGGAATGATCGAGGCCCTCGTGCGCGCCTACGAACAACGACAAGCCGCCCGGATCGGGCACGCCAGCCATCCCCTGCCGGATGAAGTCTTCAACCGACGCTGGTTCCTCAAGCCGGGGAAAATGACGCCCAATCCCTTTGGCGAGCTCGACCAGGTGAAGATGAACCCCGGAACCAGTCCGGAAATCATCGATCGCCCCGCCGGCCCCACCGATCCCGATGTCTCCATCCTCTCGGTGCAGAATGCCCAGCGCCAGCCTCTCGCCCTGTTTGCCAACTACGCCCTGCACTACGTGGGCCAAATTCCCCCTGCCCGGGTGTCCGCCGACTACTTCGGCGAATTCTGCCGGCTCATGCCCTCGCGCCTGCGCGCCGAAGGCGAATTCGTCGCCCTGATGTCCAACGGCGCCTCGGGAGACATCAACAACATCCCCTTCCTCGTCGACCGCCCTCCCCGCGAGCCCTTTGAACAGGTGCGCATCGTGGCCCAAAAGGCGGCGGACGCCGCCTGGGCGGCCCATCGCAAGATCGGGGTCCACCGCGACCAAGGGCCCCTGGGCATGCGGCAGCGCCGCGTCACCGTGGCTTACCGTCGCCCCAGCCCGGAACAAGTCGCCAAGGCCGAGGCCGTCCTCGCCCTAAGCGACCCGGCGGCCATCGAGGCGCTGCCGCGCCTGGCCCCCAACTACGCCCGCGCCGTCCTCGCCGCCGCCCAGCGGGAGGAGCGGGAGCTCGAGGTGACCCTGCAGGCCATCCGCATCGGCGACCTCGCCCTTTGCGGCCTCCCCTTTGAAGTCTTCGCGGAAACCGGCCTCGAACTGAAACAGCGCAGCCCCTTCGCCCAAACCATCGTCATCGGCCTGGCCAACGGCAATCACGGCTACCTGCCCACGCCCCGACAGCACGCCCTCGGGGGCTACGAAACCTGGATGGGCACCTGTCGGGTTGCCGAGGACACCTCCACCCTCCTGACAGAGCAGCTCCTCGAGATGCTGGCGGAACTCAAGGCGCAGGACTGAATCCGGAAGGGATTCCGGGAAAAAAGCGCGTTCCCTCGCCTTCTTTTCAGAATTTCGGCTTGACCCTTTCCATTTCGCCCCCATATTCGCGCTCTTCCCTTGGCGCAACGCTTCGAGAATCAAGCGACCCGTTCGTCTAGCGGTCTAGGACACCGCCCTTTCACGGCGGTAACACGGGTTCGAGTCCCGTACGGGTCGCCACTCAAAGCCAGCGAGGAGAAGGCCATCGCGCACAAGGGAACAGCGAAGGCCTCCTCGAGAGCTAACCGTGGCTTCCGGCGCTTCCGGAATCGATCCCGCTCCGCCTAGCAGACGCCCCATCAGGCAGCGGCGCCGTCCTTCCCACTCCTCCCTGCGGCCTGGCCCTCCGCCTCCGTCCCCCGAGGGCCGTGGGGTCGCACGCGATGCCGTCATTCCACGCCCTGGCAGCCTCCTTGACGCTGGCCCCGGCGCCGTCCTACCCTGCGCAGAAACGCTGGCCTCTCGGCCCCCATCTCGTTTCTAACCATCCTCTCGCTCCTCAATGAAACCGCTGACTTTGCCGCTGGGCCTTACCTCCGTCCTCCTTTTGCTGCTGACCGCTCCCGCGCAGGGCGCGCCTGAATCGCCCTTCCATTTTGCCCACCGGGGCGGCCGCCTGGAGTTCGAGGAGAACACCATGCACGCCTTCCAGAGCTGTTATGAGAAAGGCATCCGGGGCTACGAGCTGGACGTGCGCATGACCAAGGACGGCGCCTTGGTCGTTCTCCACGACAACAGCCTCAACCGGACCCACGAAGGAACCGGACCGGTTGAACACCTCACCGCCGAGGAAGCCAAGGGGATCCGCACCAAGGAAACCAAGGAACCGCTCCTCTTCCTCGACACCCTGCTGGAATACCTCAAGGACAAGGAAGGGATGTACGTGGAGTTCGAGATGAAGACCAGCACCAAGGAGCTCTATCCTGACGAACGCATCGATGACTACGTGGCGGCGCTGCACAAAAAAGTCACGGCCCATATCCCCAAGGGTTCGACCTACCTGTTCACCTCCTTCGACACCCGCCCCCTGCTGGCCATCAAGAAGATCGACCCCCAGGCCGACACCATGCTCATCCACGGAGGCCCCCTGACTCCGGAGGTGATGGAACAGGCGAAGGCCGTCGGAGCCAAGCGCATCGGCGCCATCATGGAGGGCACCACGCGCAAGGCAGTGAAGGAGGCGCAGCAGGCGGGCTTTATCATCACCGGCTGGCCGGGACGGAATCTTCAGGACTACTTCCTGGGACTGGGCCTGGGAGTGGACGCCATCTGCACGGACGTGCCTGTCTTGGTTCAGGAATACATCGAATCGAAGGCGAACGCCCCCACCGCCCTGAAAACGGAGGGGGCCAGCGAAGGCAAGCGTTGAGGAGGGTCTCGGCGAGGGGACCAGCCCTGCTCAGCGGATTTTGCCGAGGTGCTTTTCCAAGAAGGCGAAACTGCCCACGCCGTTGATGGAGTGCCCCCCGTGGAAAAACTCAATCCCGGTGCGCTCGGACAATCCAAAGCGGGCGTAGAGGTCTCGCACCTTGGCATATTCGTGGGCGACCCAGGCGTCCGTGGCGACAAGGTCGTGGTGACCGCGCTCGACAAAGAAGGGGCGCGGAAAGATCAGGGCGGCCATCTCGGCATAATCAAAGACCTGGCCGAGATTCCAGTAGGGCATCTCCCATTCGATGCTCTTCATGAAGCTGCCGGGGTAGGCCGGATCCGCCACCTTGCGGGTCCACTGGTTGAAATCTCCCGAGCAGATCGAAAGCGCGTATTGGGGCAGGGCCGCTGGCAGCCGCAGGGCCGACTCGCCCCCGTAGCTCAATCCGTAGAAGGCGATGCGCTGCGGGTCCACCTCCGGCAGCGTCGCCAGCCAGTCGAGCCACTGGCGATGGGAGTCGAGCAGAAAGGTGAAGAGCGTGCCTCCGACCAGGTTTGCCTTGCGGTCGAGCCAGCGATAGCGGTCCTCGTGCCGGTAGAGGTTGTGCGGGGCGAGCACGATGTACCCCCGCTCCGCGAGCCGCGCCGCGAAATCGCCGTAGGCGGACTTCCCCGCATCGACACAGTCCCTCGGCACGCCGTTGCGCCCGTGCTGGCAGACGACCACGGGACGGCGTTCCCCGGCCTTCAGCCCGCGCGGCATCAGGAGGACACCCCAGGCCTCGAAGCCGGGGTAGACGTCGAGACCGACCTCCCAGAGGGTCCACGCTTCGCTTTCCTTCAGCTTGCGGCTGCGGGGATTCAGGGGGAGGCGCTCCTCGTCGAAGACGCCCAGGAAATCCTCTTCGAAACGCGAGCGCCAGGCTTCCGCCCCGGCGATGAAATTCGCCGGATCGAGGTGGGGATGCTCCCGCTCGGTGGACCATTTTTTCCGACGCAGCGCCGGCTCGAGGGTAAAGAAGAAGGCCTCCTCGCGAACCCGCTCGGCATCGTCGAGGAGCGCTTGGACGTGGTTCTGCATGCCCTGGAAAATGCGGCGATGCCGCTCCGCCGGGTCAAAGGCGGCGCGCCCGTCGACGAGCAGGGCAAGCGGGGGCAGCCGATCGAGGGCGGCCTCCCGCCCCATGGACTGGAGAAATCCCGCCACCGCCGGATAATCCCCGCGGGCGCCCTCGTGGGCCTCGGTCAGGAAAAAGGAGGCGGGCGGTCCGAAGGCATTGAGCCCTTTTTCGATGCGCTTCCACTCCCCTTCCACGGCGGCGAAGGGGGGCGTCCGGATTTCCCCCTTCCGGTCCTGCACCTGGGGAAAATCGGTGTGCTCGACGAGGAGCACCCGCGGGGCAATGAGGGCGGCCACGGCCGCGTCGCCGTGATCGGGCAGCAGTCGAAAGAGATTGCGGTCTATGGGCTCGGCCCAGGCCTCCTGACGCGGCGCAAAGGCCCCGCTGACGAAGGCCTGGTCGATGCGCGGATCCAGGGCCGCGGCGTAGAGGGCGGCGCGCCCGCCCTCGCCGTAGCCAGCCACCGCGGCGGGAGCGCCCGGGAAGGTCAGTTCGAACCAATCGATGGCGGAGAGGAGCGTCTGCACCTCGTAGCCGAGGGGATGCCGCCCCATCTGAAAGGCCTGCCGATAGATCCACTCGCGATGGCTTTGCGCCGTCTTCGCCACCGCGGGATCCCCTCCCCCCTCGCCCGCGTAGAGCTCCCGGTTCACAGGCGTGGGCAGGAGCAGGCGAAAGCCTGCCAGGGCGAAACGTAGGGCGATGCGCTGCCTCGGCTCGTAGCGGTCGCTCAGGCCGAGAAGATCCTCCGGCGTCTCCCCGGCATCGGGCATCAGGACCATGAGCGGCGGCGTGGCCAGCGTCCCCTCATCGGCAAGAGGATTGACATAAAGCCCCTCCGCCCAGAAGCCCGGGAGAACCTGCCAACGCACCTGGTGGACGCGAAAGCCGGGCCCCTCCGCAACGAGAGAACTGGCCGGTTCGCCGTCGTAGGAAACCGGGTCGTCGGCCACGAATTCGAGGGCCGGGGCGCAGCGCTCGTCGACGACGCCGAGCTTCTCCGCCAGGGCGGCGCGGGAGGCGTCAACCCAGGCGCTTCGCGCCTCCTCGTCCAGGGGAAAGGCGGGCAGTCGGGCCGCCATCTCCGCGATCTTCTTTTCGATAAAGGCGTGCGCCCCGTCCATGATTCGGACCGAGGGATCGTCCTCGGTCCAGTCGAGCAGAGCGGTGCCAGGCAGGGTGTCAGGCTCCGCCCGGAGCAAGGACAGCCCCCCGCATGCCAATCCTAACAGGACGCTAAAAGAGAACTTCATGGTTTCTCGTCGCGGCTGAGGTCGAGGCGGCTGATGCGGCTGTGCATGTCCCCGGTGGCCCGCACCACCACGACGATGCCGGGATCCGGATCGCCCGTGTCGCTGTGGCGGGTGACAGTGTAGATGTCGAGGAGTCGAACCTCGAGATTGCCGAGGGAGACATCGATGCCCTCGGGCAAGTTGGCCTTGGCAATGGCCTTCTGCACTTCCTCATCCAGCTCGTCCTTGTAGTCGTTCAGGTCGACGCGGAGCTGGGCCTCGATTCCCTTCACCAGCAGGCCCTCCAACAACCAGGCCGCCGCGCTGGTGAGCGTGTCCCGCGTCTCCACGGTCAACTCCACGTCGCGGAAACCCATGGTTTGCTTCTCGTAGTCGATGACGGGACGCCCCCGCACCCAGATGGTCCCGGCCACACCCCGCCCGAGGCGGGATTTGTCGGCTTCGAGATCGAGCTTGAGGTTCAAATAGCCGTTATGGCCCACTTCCGCGCTGAGCCCCTGGATGCGGATCTTGGTGCCGATGCCCGTATCGATGTCGAAATGCTCCTTGGCGAGCACCTCGTTCAGCTCCGCCAGGCTCACCACCACGGGCAAGCGCAGGTCGGTCCCGGCGGCCCCCTCCAAGGGCACCATGTCCGGCAGGGCTTGCCGAGCGGGCGCCACGGGGGCCCGGTTGATGAGGTAGGTTTCCGTCTCGATCGCCACGCCCAGGGAGAGGTGGTCTTCCTGGGAATAGTCAATGGAGCCAAGGAAGAGGCGGCGCGGATTCACCCGGACCCAGAGGGGCGGATCGTCCGAGACCTGCTCGACGAGATGGGCCTGCTGCCAGAGCTTGCTGACCTCGCGACGCAACTGGAGCCGTTTCCGCAAGGCCGGGGTGAACTTGCGCGCTTCCTTCTGAAGGTATTGCCCGAGACTGCCGCCGAGGAGCTCGCCCACATCGACGCGGCCGATCGGGGCCAGTTGCAGGGAGGCTTTGTCCAGTGAGAGCGCCGGGGAATAATTCGGATTCACGCTCCAGTCCGGCATCACCTCCGGAGCCAGGGTGCCGCCGGCGATCCCGGCCAGATCGACGCTGCCCTCGAGGGGGATTTCGACCACGGCCGCGTCCAGGGTGCCCTTCACCACCGCCTGGCCCTGAAAGGGCACGGCCAGGGCCAGGCCCTTGCCGGTGTTGCGAAAGTGAATCTCTCCCCGGACGAGATCCCAGGCATACTCGCCCTTGCGGATGCGCTGATGAAAATTCTTGGCCTCCTTCCCCTGGAAATGGAGGGGGAGCTCGGCATTGGCGACCTCGTCGAGCAGTTGGGTCGGCACCGAGAGGGTCAAGCCCAGGAGGGAGGTCTCGGGGCGGGGCAGGTCGAATTCCCCTAGGGGCTGACCACTGGGCGGGTCGACCGCCAACCAGCGGGGACCGAGCACCCGCGCCACGACAAAAAGACCGATCACCCCGATACCCAGGATCCCGGCGAGGAGGAAGAGAACTTTCTTCATGCGCATCCTCGGACACTGTGGCACGGAGAAACCAGAGTGGGAAGCGCCTTCTCCCTCCCGTCACGGGAACGCCAAGGCGCTCGCAAGCGAGGACCTTGGCAGGGTTTTTCCTCGCTGCCGGATTGCATTGCGGCCAAGCGGGGGAACACTAAGCCTGGGCTTGCTTCCTTTTTTCGCGTCCGCCCCGCGCCTCCTGTTTCTTGATCCATGTCCGACGCCCCCGCACGCGCCGCCCTCTTTGGCGGTTCCTTCGATCCCGTCCATCGGGGGCACCTTGCCATGGCCGCCGCCGCCCGCGAAGAAATCCGGCTGGATCGCTTCGTCTTCGTCCCCGCGGCCGTTTCGCCCTTCAAGGCCGGGACTATGGCCTCCGGTCCCCAGCGCCGCGCCATGCTCGAAATCGCCCTGCGCGAGGCGGGATACGATTGGGCCGAGATTTCGGACTTCGAGTTGGCGCGCCCCGCTCCGAGCTATTCCTGGGAGACCGCCGGCCATTACGCCGCGTGCTTCCCGAACACGGTCTGGTATTGGGTCCTCGGAACGGACCAGTGGGCCCAGATCGAGCGCTGGGCGGAACCGGAGCGACTGAGGCAAACCCTCCATTTCCTCGTCTTCGCCCGCCAGGGGCAGGAGGTCCTCCCCCGTCCCGGTTGGCGGTCCACGGCGATTCCCTTCGACCATCCGGCCTCTTCCTCCGCCATTCGCGAGGATTTCCCCGCGCACCGCGACTGGCTGCTCCCCGGGGTGGCCGCCTACTGGGAACAGGAGGTCTTGGCCCAGACAGGAGCGCCTTGCCCGAAGGAGGCGGGCAAAAAATCACTCGCCGAGGACGCGATCCCTCGTAAGGAAAAGCACCCTCCCATCGACTCACCCGAAGCAACATGAAAGCCATTCACCTCGACTCCAGCAATTTCGACGCCGCCATCTCCGGCACCACCCTGCCCGTTCTCGTCGACTTCCACGCCGAATGGTGCGGCCCCTGCAAGATGCTCGGGCCCATCATCGAGCAGGTCGCCGAGGCGAAAGAGGGGGAAGCCGTCGTCGCCAAGGTCGACATCGATGCCGCCCGGGACATCGCCATGCGCTACCGCATCACCTCGGTCCCGACTCTCATCGCCTTCAAGGACGGCGAACCCGTCGTCGCCGCCCGGGGGGTGCAGACCAAGGCGGCGATCGAATCCATGATTGCAGAGGCCGCGGCCAAGTCGGCGACCTGATCGGGCGGCCTCCAAACTACGCGAAGGCGTCATCCTGCGAAAACTGCCAGGGTCAGGCCCCTGTGCGAAATTAGGGCCCAGACCTGCATGATTTCCTTGCGTCCCTCTCTCTTCGTCCTTTCCGCCCCTGCCCTGCTGGTTTGCCCCTGGCTGGGAGCGGCGCCGTCGGAGATTACGCCGGCTGACGAAGCCGCCTACGAGGCCATCGAGCCCTTGTTGGCGACCCATTGCTATGACTGTCATGGCGACGGCATGGACCGCGGCGACTTCGCCATGGACAACTTCCAGTCGGTGGCGCAGCACCTCCAGGACTTCGACGTGTGGTTCGAAATCTGGAAGAACGTCCGCAGCAACCTGATGCCCCCGGCGGACAAGCCGCCCCTCCACCACGACGACAAGGCGAAAATCCTTGGCTTCATCGAATCCCACGTCTTCAAGATCGACCGGGAGCACCCCGACCCGGGACGGGTCACCATTCGCCGCCTCAATCGCGAGGAGTATCGCTACACCATCAAGGATCTCCTGAACTTCGACTTCAACGTCGCCGACATCCTGCCGCCCGACGACACGGGCTACGGCTTCGACACCATCGGGGATGTCCTCAGCATCTCGCCGTTGCTGATGGAGAAATACCTCGAGGCGGCCTCGTTGATAGTGGAAAAGGCCATCCCCACCGACGGCCCCGTCATTCTGGAATGGTACTTCGACCTCAAGACGTTCCGGGATGAGCGTAACAAGGACTGGTCGGTCGACCGGATGCCCTTTGACCATCCCCGGAAGATGCAGGCCAAGCCCTGGGTCAGCCACGACGGGGAATACGAGGTGACGCTCGGTTTCCGCATCGTCGGATCAGCCGAGGCCACCTCCCAGACGGCGAAACTGAAGATCGGGATCGGCGACCAGATCCTGGCAGAACGCCAACTCGGCTGGGACAACTCCCCGATGCTGACCCTCAAGGCCAAGACCTCCCTGAAGCGGGGCAAGGACACCACCTTCTGGATCGCCACCGAAAGCGGCAATCCCCCTGGGGAAGGCGAGGCCAAGCTGAGCGTCGATGTGGAGCGCTTCAGCATTCGCGGCCCCCTCGACGGGAGCAAGAAGGACTATCCCTGGCACATCCGCCACATCTTCTCCAAGGGTCCCCCTCCGCAGAACGAGAACGAACGCGACCCCTATCGTCGCGAGATCCTGACAAAGTTCGTGAACCGGGCCTTCCGGAGGCCGGTCGACGAGGCCACGGTGGAGCGACTCGTCAAGATGGCCCGCGATGTGGACGCCCTGCCCGGCAACGGCTTCGAGGACGGCATTGCCGAGGCCATCCTCGCGGTTCTGGTCAGTCCGCGTTTTCTGCTCCGCGCCGAAGTCCAGCCAGAGCCCGACAATCCCGGCAAGGTGGTCGACCTCGACGAATACGCCCTTGCCTCCCGCCTCTCCTACTTCCTCTGGAGTTCCCTTCCCGATGAGGAATTGATGAAGCTCGCAGGGGAAGGCGCCCTGCGCCAGAACCTGCGCGCCCAGGTGGATCGCATGCTCAAGGATCCAAAGTCCGATCGCATGATCGCGAACTTTGTCGGCCAATGGCTCCAAGCCCGGGACGTCGAAGCGATGAGCTTCAACGAACGGGTCCTGCTGCGGGAAGCGGAACTCGAGGACTTCCGTGGTAAATTCACCCGGACCCTGCGGCGCGCCATGCGCCAGGAGAGCGAGATGTTCTTCGCCCACATCCTTCGGGAAAACCGGCCCGCAAGCGAATTGCTCACCGCGAACTATACCTTCCTGAACGAAACCCTGGCCAATTGGTACCGCATCGAGGGCGTCCGGGGTTCGCAAATGCGCAAGTTCGACCTGCCGGAAAATTCCCCGCGGGGAGGAATCCTCAACCAGGGCACCTTCCTCCTCGTGACCTCCAATCCCACCCGAACCTCTCCGGTGAAACGGGGACTCTTCGTGCTCGAAAACCTGCTGGCGACGCCGGCCCCGCCCGCCGCCCCCGACGTTCCCCCTCTGGAGGCCTCGGCCGTGGGGGACCGCAAGAACCTCCCCCTGCGGGAAATCCTGAAAATCCACGCCGAGCAGAAGCTCTGTGCGTCCTGCCACATGCGCATGGATCCCATCGGCCTGGCCTTGGAAAACTACAATGCCCTGGGACTCTGGCGGGATCTCGACAAGGGCCATCCCATCGACAGTTCCGGCCAGCTCGTCACCGGAGAGAAGTTCCAGAATGCCCGGGAACTGAGTCAAATCCTCGCAAGCGCGAGAAAGGAGGATTTCCTTCGCGCCCTGGCAGAAAAGCTCACGACTTATGCCATTGGGCGGGGGATGGAATATTTCGACGCGCCCACCATCGACAAGATCGTCGCCGATGCGGAGAAAAACGGGGGAACACTGCGCGAGATCCTTTATGGGGTCGTGGAAAGCGCGCCCTTCCAGAAGCGTCGCGGAGACGGGGCTCAGGCCGCCCGGAAGGCTGAGCCCAAGAAGGAAGGCTAGGATCCGCGAGGCCCATCACAGCCTAGCCTTTTCCTGCGCGGCTGAGATGCTCCTTGCTTCGTCGCCAAAGCGCACGACCTTGTCCTCATGAGCGATCGTCCATCTTCCCCCGTCTTCAGTATCGCTTCCATCCTCTCGGTGATCTGTGCCATTGGCAGTTTCACGACCGGTGCGATCTTCGGACTCATCCTTGCGTTTCTGGCGATCCTCTTCGGATCCCTCGGGGCGCTGTTCTCCCTCTCTCCGCATCGACGCGGCGGCTTCCTCAGCACCTTCGCCATGATCCTTGGATTCATCGGCGTGGTCGCCGCCGTCTTCAAGGCCATCATCTACTTCTTCTGACGCCGCGGCGCCGACGCGGCCTGCCGCCTTCGGGATCTCCTACCGGGGGAGACGCAGAAGCCATGCCCCTCGGACTGAGGCGCATTCAGTAGAGATAGACCACGGGTGGCACGGCCACGTCCAGCCGGGCGGCCGAGCGGTCGATGCCCTCGGATTCGGAAATCGAGACGGCAACATCGTCGGCGAACTCGACGGTGATCCTCCCCGACTCGACCTCGATGTAGCGCGTCGCCAGAACCGGGCGGCCCAAGGGATCCAAGGTCGTGTAGGTCTGCGGCACCCGCTTGTAGGAAATGTATTCCAGCTTGTCGGTCCGCCCCTCCGCCGTCAGCTTCGAATCGCGCTTGTCGGGCGGACCAATGGCGGCCGCGACTTCGGCCACGGTCATGCCCAGGGCAATCTGGCGCTTTTGAATCAACTCGGACACGATGAGGTATCGTTCGTGATAGTGCCGCAGGTTCTCTTCGAACTCCTCGGGCAGGCCCTCCACGGAGGACTTGGCGATCCATCCCGCCACTTGGCCCTGCTTGGCCTTGGCCCGCACCCGGTAGGCCTTGTCGCTGACCGCCAAGAGCACGGCGGTCTGGTTGGCCAGCAGATTGCCCATCCAGCGCTCGCCTTTCAGATTGGCATAGACGGGCGCTTCCGCCACGATGCGGACCTGGACCTCCTCTTCGACCATGCCTTCCAGGTAGATGGCGCCCTCCTCCTGGACGAGCTTGGTCTTGTCGCGGTCCTCGGTCTGGATGGTGACGATGCCGGGACGACGGAGCTGGGCCTCCGCCCCAAGGGGGACGAGGAGGAACAGGGAAGCGAGGGCGAGGCGGGCACTCATGCGAGGGAAAGCGGGCAGGAGATCGCCGCTCATCTTGGGACGATCGAGCCGCCCCCTTCATGCCCTATCATGCCGGAGGCCCACACGCGAGGCAAGCCTGGGTGCAGGCCGAGAGGCCGATTTTCTCCAAGCGAGAAACGGCTCCTGAAAGGTCGCCCGGCGCAATCCGTCTGAAGGTGGCTATCCTGAACGGCAAGACGTAAGCTGAAGCATGTCCGACGAGGCCAAACCGAATCTCTTGAAAAAGTTGCGGGAGGTTCCCCACAAGCCGGGGGTCTACCTGCACAAGGATCGTTTGGGCGCCATCATCTACGTCGGCAAGGCAAGGGACCTCCGCAAACGCCTGGCGCATTACCTCACCCCCTCCCGACAGCGACTGGCGGAGCACAAAACCCGGGCCCTCATCGCCAGCATCTGGGATTTCGAGTACCACGTCGTCCGCAACGAGACCGAGGCGATCCTCCTGGAAGGAAAGCTGATCAAGGAATACCGCCCCAAGTACAATGTCGTCTTCCGCGACGACAAGCGCTTCCTCCTCGTCAAGATCCACCCGGAGGAACGCTGGCCCCGCTTTCAGCTCACTCGGATTCGCAAGGACGACGGGGCCCGCTACTTCGGCCCTTTCGCCCATTCCGGCGCCTTGCGCCGCACCATTGCCTGGATCAATCGCGAGTTCGGCCTGCGCAGCTGCCGCCCCCTGGTGCCTGACGAGCAGGACTACCGGCACTGCCACAACGACATCATCCGCAACTGCACCGCTCCTTGCATCGGCCGCATCTCCCGGGAAGCCTATCTGGAACGCGTCGAGAAGGCCTGCGACTTCCTCAAGGGGGAGTCCAAGGAGCTCCTCGTCTCCATCGAGGCCGAGATGCGCGACGCCGCCGCCGCCCTGGACTTCGAACGAGCCGCGGAACTGCGCGACATGATCGAAAATCTCAAGGAAACCCTGCGGCCGACGCGCCAATTCCGTCGCCGCGGGGTCCCGGGTCAGGGGATCGACCCCCAGGCCGATCTCGTTGAACTGGCGGAGATCCTCGGCCTGGATCGCCCGCCCGAGGTGATGGAATGCTTCGACATTTCGAACATCTCCTCGAACCACATCGTGGCCTCCATGGTGCGCTTCCGCAACGGTCTGCCCGACAATGCCAACTACCGGCGTTACCGCATCCGCACGGTCCAGGGACAGGACGACTTCGCCAGCATGGCCGAGGTGGTGCGGCGGCGTTACTCCCGCATCCTGCTGGAGGCACGCCAGCGCATCGGAGCGGAGGAGGCGGATGCCAACCAGGAAAATCCCCTCGAGGCCATGCGACGCCTCGAGGCGGACGAGGCCCGGGCGGAGTCCAGCGCCGGGGAACCGCCCGTGCGGCGCCCCTTCGTGCGCCTGCCCGATCTCGTCGTCATCGACGGGGGCAAGGGCCAGCTCGGCATGGCCGTGAAGGAGTTGCAACGGCTCGGGCTGCACGAGCTGCCGGTCATCGGTCTCGCCAAGCAACGCGAGGAAATCTTCCGACCGGGCGAATCCGAGCCCCTCGTCATCCCCCACGACCGCGGCGCCCTCAAACTGCTCCAGCGGATCCGCGACGAGGCCCATCGCTTCGCCAATGGCTACCACCAGCTCCTCATGAAGCGCCGCGTCGAGGAGAGCATTCTCGACGACTGCCCCGGGATCAGCCAGCGACGCAAGGAACGCCTCCTGGAACGCTTTGGCTCGGTCACCCGCCTGCGCCGCGCCGCCGTGGAGGAAATCGCCGCCGTTCCCGGCATCGGGACGAAACTGGCCCACGAGCTCGCCCACTTTCTGGAAACCCATTGAACAGCGGCGGGCGCCGGTGGTCCCTCACCGGTGACGCTTCCCTGCTTGCGTTTGCCCGGCCCCGTGCGAAGAGATTTCCCCTCCCATGCCCTACCGAATTTGCAGAATTTTCGAGATCGAAAACGGCCACATGCTGAGCAAGCATCCCGACAAGTGCCGCTTTCCCCACGGGCATTCCCGCAAGGTCGAATGCGTTCTCGAGTCGGACGATCTCGACGAACGCGACATGGTTTGCGACTTCAAGGTGCTGAAGCGGATCCTGTCGGACTACCTGGACCGCTATGACCATGCCCTTTGCATGAACACGGCCGACCCCGCCTATGCCGATTTCAAGGCCCGCTACGGCGACCGCGTCATCGGCTATGAATCCGAAGACCCCACCACCGAGGTCCTGGCGCGGGACATTTTCCACCATCTGCGCGAAGCCTTGAACGACTACCGCGAGCAAAACGGCTCGGATTTTCCCCTGCGGGATTCCGTCCGCGTGGTTTCCGTGAAAGTCTGGGAGACCTCGGGCTCCTGGGCGGAGTGCCTTGCCTAGTGCCCCCGCGAGGAGAGGGAGACGAATTCGCCCCCGTCGGCCGCGTCCTGGGCCGATCTCGAGGGACGCGGCGTCCTGGTCCGGACGCGCTCCGCGTTTGATTTTGCCCCCGCCTTGCGCTATCGGGCGAATGCCGCAGCCCGGCATCTGCTTCATCTCCCCCACGATCATGTCCCAGACTCCCACCATCCATTACACGAAGACCGACGAAGCCCCCGCGCTCGCGACCCATTCCCTACTCCCCATCGTCCGGGCCTTCACCAAATCCTCGGGCATCGCGGTGGAAACCCCCGACCTCTCCCTCGCGGGGCGCATTCTCGCAGTCTTCCCCGAATATCTGAAAGAAGACCAGCGCGTTTCCGACGACCTCAGCGCCCTGGGGGAACTGGCCAAGCGGCCCGAGGCCAACATCATTAAGCTGCCCAACATCAGCGCCTCCATCCCGCAGCTCAAGGCCGCCATCGAAGAGCTTCAGGCCCAGGGCTTCGCCGTGCCGAACTACCCCGAGGATCCGGCCGACGACAAGGAAAAGGACATCAAAGCCCGCTACGACAGGGTCAAGGGCAGTGCCGTGAACCCCGTCCTGCGCGAGGGGAACTCGGACCGTCGCGCCCCCAAGGCGGTCAAGGATTACGCCAAGGCCAACCCCCATTCCATGGGCAAGTGGTCACCGGATTCCAAGACCCGCGTCGCCCACATGAGCGCCGACGACTTCTTCTCCAACGAGAAGTCCGTCACGGTCGAGGAGGCCACCACCGTGCGAATTGAATTCGTGGGGGCAGACGGCAGCACCCGCGTGCTGAAAGAATCGATCCCCCTGCTGGCCGGCGAAATCTTCGATGCCACGGTGATGCGCAAGCGCGCCCTCGTCGCCTTCCTCGAGGAACAAGTCGCCGCCGCCAAGGCCGAGGGCATCCTGCTCTCCCTCCACCTCAAGGCCACCATGATGAAGGTCTCCGACCCCATCATTTTCGGCCACGCCGTCGAGACTTACTTCAAGCCCCTCATCGAAAAGCACCGCGGCACCTTGGAGCGCCTCGGCGTCGACTTCCGCAACGGCTTCGGCGACCTGGTCGCCAAAGCCGAAAAGCTCTCGCCGGAGGAAAAGACCGCCCTCGAGGCCGATATCCAGGCCTGCTATGAGAACGGTCCCGACCTCGCCATGGTCAATTCCGATCTCGGCATCACCAATCTCCACGTCCCCAGCGACGTCATCGTCGACGCCTCCATGCCGGCCATGATTCGCAATGCCGGCCGGATGTGGGACAAGGAAGGGAAGGAACGCGACACCCTCGCCGTCATCCCCGATGCCAGCTATGCCGGGGTCTACGTGGCGGTGATCGAGGACTGCAAGCAACACGGTGCCTTTGATCCGGCCACCATGGGCTCCGTCTCCAACGTCGGCCTGATGGCTCAAAAGGCCGAAGAATACGGGTCGCACGACAAGACCTTTGAAATCGCCGCCGAGGGCCGGGTGCGCGTCGTCGATGGCTCCGGCACCGTGCTCCTGGAGCATGACGTTTCCGCCGGCGACATCTGGCGCGGCTGTCAAACCAAGGACGCCCCCGTCCGCGACTGGGTCAAACTGGCCGTTTCCCGGGCCCGCGCCACCGGCGCCCCCGCCGTCTTCTGGCTGGACGAGCAACGTGCCCACGACGCCCAGATCATCGAAAAAGTCGGCCACTACCTCGGCGAGCACGACATCGACGGCCTGCAGATCAGCATCCTGCCCCCGATCGAGGCCACCCGCTTCAGCCTCGAACGCATCCGCCGCGGCGAAGACACCATCTCCGTCACCGGCAACGTCCTGCGCGACTACCTCACCGACCTCTTCCCCATTCTGGAGCTCGGCACCAGCGCCAAGATGCTCTCCATCGTGCCCCTCATGGACGGGGGGGGCCTCTTCGAAACGGGCGCGGGCGGTTCGGCCCCCAAGCACGTCCAGCAGTTCGTCGCCGAGAACTACCTCCGCTGGGACTCCCTGGGCGAATTCCTCGCCCTCGCCGTCTCGCTGGAGCACCTTGGCGAGACCTTCCAAAACGAGCGGGCCAAGGTCCTGGCCAAGACGCTGGACGCCGCCACGGGCGAATTCCTCAAGAACGACCGCTCTCCGGGGCGCCGTCTCGGCACCATCGACAACCGTGGGAGCCACTTCTACCTGGCGCTCTACTGGGCTCAGGCGCTGGCCGCCCAGGACGAGGACGCCGAACTGAAGGCGGAATTCGCCCCCATCGCCGCGGCGCTCTCGGAAAATGAGCAAGCCATCGTCGCCGAGCTCTTGGCCGTCCAAGGCCAGCCCGTCGACATCGGAGGTTACTACCATCCGGACGAGGCCAAGACCGCGGCCGCGATGCGCCCCAGCGCGACGCTGAATGCCATCCTGGGCTGATGGTCAGAGGGTCGACCGGCCGGCTTCCCGTCTCCGGAGGAGAGTCTCTCCTCACTCCGGAGACCGCGGGGGGCGGGAAGCCGGTTGATGATTTTCCGACCCCAGGTGTCCTCTCATGAGCCCGCAGCGCGTCGCCATTCTCGGAGCCAGCGACCGGGCTGACCGTTTCGCTTATCGGGCTTTTCAGCTCCTGCGCCAGGCAGGACACGAAGCGCTGCCCGTCCATCCCACCCTGTCGGATATTGAAGGCGTCCCCGTCGTCCCGGACCTCGCCTCCATCCAGGGACCCGTCGACACCCTGACCCTCTACGTCGGCCCGGCGCGCTTGGAAGCCATGGCCGACGCCCTGATCACCTTGCGTCCAGGACGCGTCCTCTTCAATCCCGGAACCGAGTCCGCCCTGGTGCAATCCGCCCTGGATGCGGCTGGCATTCCCTGGGTGGAGGACTGCACCCTGGTCATGCTCCAGCAAGGCCGCTTCTGAGCAAAGGTCCATTTTCCACTTGGCTCCCGTCTGATGTCGGGACAAGATTTCCTCATGCACACGGCTCCCTCTGTTCGCGGCAGACGCCCCTCCCCGTCCCTTCGCTGCCTCCTTGTGTGTCTTGCCACAGCCGCCCTGGGCCTGGGAGAGGCACTCCCCGCCACTCTCAGCTCCTCCCAATTCAGAAAGTTCCGCGGGCGTTACTCCGGGGACGTTTCCGGCATCGCTGGCAATGCCGCTGTCTCCCGCGAGGTCGGACCCTTCAGCACCACCATCAGGGTGCGGAAACCGAGGCGCGAATCCCTGCGGCCCCTGATCTCGGATCTCTACCTCCTGCGCGCCCACACCATCGTCTGGCGCAAACCCAAGGGAACTGCAAACCGGCGCGCCGCCCTCACGGGCATCTACCAAGGGAAATTTACCGACTCCTCCGGAACGCAGTATCAAGTCGAGGGCATGCGCAAGTTGGTGCTGACCCGCCGCAAGAGCAAGGGAGCCGCGCGGTATGTCGCCAAGCTGACAGATGATCTCAGGGAAGTGTACGCCCTCTCCGGCAATCCCTACGCCGCCCAGAGGCTGAGCGGACGCCTGCGCCGCTGAATCCGCCAGACTCAGGCCGCGGCGCGGCGCTTCAACAAGCCAATGAGCGCGCGCGCCTTGGCCCGCCCCTCCTTCGTGAGGGTGAGAAACTTGCCCTCCTCGAGCAAGTAGGAGCGCCCTTTCAGGGCCGTAATGGCCGAGGTGATGTGTGCGATGCGCGGACGCCCGCTCTCGGCGATCACATCGTTGACGGCCCGACTGGAGAACTGGTCTTGGTGATAGGCGTCGCTGAGAATCAGCGAGGCCAGCAGCGCCTGATCCGCCAAAGTCAGGTCGTAGCTGTCGAGCGCTTCCAGGATGTGACGCGCTTCGTCCGCCAGAGTCGGCCCTTCTTCTCCGCGGAAGTTGAGCTCCTCTTGATCGGTGCTGAGTGACGCTTGAGTCCGCATGCGAATGGCCACCTTCACGGCCATCTCCAAGGCCTCGAGATCGCTCAAGTCCATCTCAGCGATGAGGGAGGCAATCTCGTCACGGAGGGTCGATCTCATTTTTTTCTCAAATATTCCTCACGAATCTCAAATTCCGCTTGCAAAAATCGATCAAAAATGAGAAATCACGCGAGATGATGATGCATTCTTGAGTAAGATCGTTAAAAAACCGCCAACGATCAACAAAAATATCTCAAGCCCCCATCAAGTCCAGCTCCCAGCCGCTCATGAGAGAGATTGAAACCGTAGTCGTCGACAGCATCGAATCCCTGATTGAGGAAATGGTTCCGCGTCTCGGATTTCAACGCATGCCCATTTATCGCGGGCAGGCCTCGGCGGACTGGTCCCTGAAGCCCCGACTCTATCGGGAAAATCTCGGCAAATCGGAATACAAGAGCTGGGCGGAGTTTGAGGCCGCCTTCCTGCTGAGCCTGAAGCGGAGAGGAGCCGCGGAGATCCGATACGAACCCGTTTCGGAATTGGAATGGATGGCCATCGGCGCTCACAATGGCCTGCCGACTCGCCTGACCAGCTGGACCGAGAACGCCCTCGTGGCCCTCTTCTTTGCCACCGATCCAGAACCCGAGGACGCCGACGGCGTCGTCTGGCGGCTCATGCCCGGGGAGGCGAGCTTCACCATCGCCCACGATTTCGAAAGTGTGCCCGGACGTCCCAGCCTCTACCACGTCCAGCAGCCGGATCCGTCGATGCGCGGACAGCGGGCCTGCTTTCTCGTCCATCCGCTCAGTGAGGGGGACAGCGCCCCGCAATCCTTCGAGGATCGCTACTTGTCCGGACAGGAACGGCTGGTGCTGACCAAGTTGATCATCCCCGCCGGGTGGAAGAGTTACCTGCGTCGCCGTCTCGCGGTCATGGGCATCGACCGCCAGGCGCTCTTCCCCGGGCTGGCCAGCCTCTGCCTCGACCTCCGCGACGAAGTCTGCCAGCACACCGACAGCTACGAGTGGATCTTCCCCAAGTGAGGCGAGCCCGGGGACGCCCGCCAAAAATGTTGCTCGCCCGATGGGGGCGACCGGCTATCTTGACGGATTCCTGCCCTCGCTTCCTCCTGCGTAGGACTTGTCTCCGAATCCCTCTTTCCACCATGGCCCGGCCCCGCCGTCGCAAAACCCCCGGCAATCGTCCCTTCGAGGCACGTGCCAATGTCCATTCGAGCAGCTCCACCGGCATCGCCCGGCTCACCGAGGAGGGGCTCTTCGAACGCCTCCAAGAAGTGGAAGGCCAGGGCGAAGTCCCCCTCTTGCTCGTCTTAGACGGCGTTCAAGATCCCCACAATCTCGGCGCCTGCCTGCGCACGGCCGACGGGGCCGGGGTCCTCGCGGTGATTGTGCCGCGCCACCATTCCGCGCCGGTGACGGAAACCGTCGTCCGCGTTTCCTGCGGGGGAGCCGCCCACGTGCCGGTCGTCTCCGTGGGCAACATGGCCCGCTTCCTGGAAACGCTCCGCGAGGAACACGGCTTTCAGGTCGTGGGCACCGCCGACGAGGCCGAGGCGGAACTCTACGAGGCCGAGCTCACCGGCCCGCTCGCGCTCGTTCTAGGCGCCGAGGGCGACGGCATGCGCCGACTCACCAAGGAAAATTGCGACCTTCTCATCCGCATCCCCATGCTCGGCCAGGTCCCCTGCCTCAACGTCTCCAACGCCGCCGCCGTCTGTCTCTACGAAGCCCTGAGACAGCGCGAATTCGGAGAATCTGCCTGATCCCCCAAATCAGGACTGTTGTTTCCCCGGCGCATCCCTTAGGCTGGCGCCGATAGATCATGAATACTTCATACGCCCAATCCTATCCCGTGGCGGCCGCCAGCCCCGCTGAGCGCACAGCCTTCATCCGACGGACTTACCTGCACCTCGCCTTCGCCATCCTGGCCTTCATCGGCGTCGAGTGGTTTCTCCTCCAGCAAAGTTGGACGCCTGCCCTGATCCAGATGATGGTGGGCGGGAAATTCGGTTGGCTCGTCGTCCTCGGAGCCTTCATGGGCGTGTCCTATCTCGCCGAACGACTCTCCGTTTCCCAAGCCTCGCGCGGCGTCCAGTACGCCGGCTTGGCCATCTTCGTGCTGGCGGAAGCGGTCATCTTCCTTCCCCTGCTCTTCATGGCCGCCTACTTGGCCGAGGATCCGAACATCATCATGAAGGCGGGCCTCACCACCGGCGCCGTCTTCGGCGGCCTGACCTTGGCGGCCTTTGCCACGGGCAAGGACTTCTCCTTCCTGCGCGGCTTCCTCATGGTCGGTGGCTTTGTGGCCCTGGGCATCATCATCGTGTCCATCATCTTCGGGTTCACCCTCGGCACGCTCTTTGCCGGGGCCATGGCCATCTTTGCCTCGGTGGCCATCCTCTACAACACCTCGAACATTCTCCACCATTACGGGACCGATCAACACGTCTCGGCAGCCCTCTCTCTCTTCGCCAGCGTGGCCCTGCTCTTCTGGTACATTCTGCGGATCTTCCTGAATCGGGATTGAGATCCGAACGCGATTCCGAGTGCGCGGCGGGGACAGCTCACTTCCCCGACTGCGCGCGGATCGCGACAATCCGCTCGGGATCCAATCCCGAAGCCTCCAAAGCCGCGTCTGCCGCCCCGGCGTCGCGCTTCTTCCACTCCTTGTAGACCTGGTGGAGGTAAAACTCCCGGCGAGACGGCTCGCGGATGGACTGGGCCCAGGCCATGGCGGTTTCCGGCTCGCGACGCACCACCCGTTGGGCGAAAGCCCCCCTGGCCTCGTCCTGGGCGGGATGACTCGGCTGGCGATTCAGCCATTCTCCAGCCGCGATGGGATCCCGCGTGGCCCAGCTCTGGACCACCGTGGTGTAGCGGTCGGCCAAACTGTCATCATCCGCGCCGTCCAATAGAAGCTCCGCCCCCGACTCAGGATTGGCGTAGACGAGGGCATGCCCCATGCGCTGGAGCAGGGGCTGCCGCTCTTCCGGAGGAAGCTTTTTCAGCCAGTCCATGGCTGGGCGCGACTCGGTCATGACCCACTGTTCCACCACGATCTGGCGCAACTCGTTGCGCTTGTCCTCCGGCAAGCGGGCGCTGTGATTCAAGAGGCTCTGTCGACTCTCCGCATCGACCGAAAACGCCATGCCGCGAAGAGCTGCTGATCGAGCAGTGTCGTCCGTCAACTGCTCGAGCCGCGCCAGGCTTCCAGAAAGATCGCGGGCGGACATACCGCTGAAGATCATGGTGAGGCTCATGTCCAGCCTCCCATCGTCCAGCAAATTATCGGCGCTGTCGCGCTGACGGAGATACCAGGACCACACCGACTCCGGATCATGCTGGGCCCAGCTGCTGATCACCGAGAAGAGCAATTGACCGCCGAGGGGAGAACCGCTCTCCTCCTGTAGCCTTGTTTCCGCGTAGGCCAGAGCCGCCTGGGGGTCCTTTTCCGCCCAACGCCCCAGGAGCAGCGACTCAAACATGGCCCGCGGCCTCGGATCCGTGACTGTGTTCGCCACTTCCTTCAAGGCGAGCTGCGCTTCCTCGGGACTGAGCTCCATGAGAGGACCAAAGGACCGAAAAAGGGCCGAGGGACTGTACATGGCCGCCCCGCTCTGGCCCACGCCCTGGAGGACTTGCCCCAAGAGCTCGCGCAACTCCTCGGGGGAGCGAGACGGAGGGGAGGTGCCCTCGGCGTTCTCCCCCTTCTTCTCGGCCTCCCCCGCCGGGGAGGCCCCAGAGGGCATGGTCACGGCAAGTGAGCCGCCCTCGGTCTCGCCAGATCGTGCCTTCCCGAGTTCCTCGGGATAGCGCTGCCCCCATTGGAAGGCGAGAAGGAGGCTGGCCAACCAAAGGAACCAGACCAGGCACCGCTTCAAAGGGGCATTCATGACAAGCGTGCTGAAATGACAAGCGTGCTGAACATTCAGCAAGGGCGATCCTGACAAAGGCCGGATCCAGAGTCAATGCAGATCGATCGGCGGGATCTTTTCCCGACAGTCTCCCGTTCAGTCGCGTGAGGGTTTCGTCGCCAAGGCGAACAAGGTCTGGAAATAGGGCGGCTCGCTTTCCCGATCCACCACCGACACCTCCGTCTCCACAAAGCCCTGTTGTTTCAGGAATCGGGAAATCTCGAGTTCGGAAAATCCCAGCCAGAGATCTGCGTAGAGCTCGCGCGCCTCTTCGAACTGGTGCTTCAGCAGATCGAGAATGACGATGCGCCCCCCGGGCTTGAGAATGCGATGGGCGGCAGCAATGGCGGCCTCTGGCCTGACCGCATGGTGCAGCGATTGGCTGAAGAAGGCGAGGTCCACCGAGGCATCCTCGATGGGGGGATCCTCGATCCCCCCCAGTCGATACTCCAGGTTCTCGCATCCGTTCTCCCGCGCCACGCCGGCGCCGTACTCGACCATCTTCTCGGAATTGTCGATGGCGATGACCTTCTGAGCCCGCTGCGCCAAAAGCAGCGAAAGGGTCCCCTCCCCGGCACCCAGATCGGCGATGACCTGTGGGGGCATCAGCTTCAACAAGGTCTCAGCCAGGGCTTTCCAGGAACGCCCGGGACAGTAGGTTCGCCCAAATTTGCCCGCCAGGGCGTCAAAATAGGCGCGGGCCTTGTCGCGCCGCTTAGCCAGGATCAGCTCGAGCGCCGCGACGTCATCCTCGACCTCGGGGACCTCGGCCGCGGCGAGTTCCAAGGTCTCCACGAGCCTAGGATCGAGGGGATCCGTGCTGTGACCAAAGGCGTAGATGATGTTCTTGCCGGATCTCCGGTCGGTGACCAGCTTGGCCTGCCGCAGCTGGGAGAGCTGCGAGGAAATGCGAGACTGCCCCATGCCGAGAACTTCCTGAAGCTCAACGACCGAGAGCTCCTCACGCCGCAGCAAACTCAGGATCCGCAGGCGCGTGGGATCGGCGATGAGGCGCAGCGATTTCAAGATTGACGGCATAAGCGCGGGGTCTATGGTATCAATTAATCAAGATTTGTAAATACAACATGGCCAACTCCTATATTTTCTCGTCCGAGTCCGTCACCGAAGGGCATCCCGACAAGGTGTGCGACACCATCTCCGACTCCATCGTGGACGCCTGCTTTGCGCAGGACCTCGGGGCCCGCGTCGCCTGCGAAACGATGGTGAAGGACAATCTCGTCGTCCTCGGCGGGGAAATCACGACCTCGTCGAAGTTCGACTATCGGGAAGTGGTTCGTCAGGCCATCGAGGAAATCGGCTACGTCAACGAGGACTGCAAGTTCAACGCCCAGAGCTTCTTTCTGATCAACGCCATCGGCCAGCAGTCTCCCGACATCGCCCAGGGGGTCGACGCCGCCGCGGCGGAAAACAAGGAAACGGCCGAACAGGGAGCCGGCGATCAGGGCATCATGTTTGGTTATGCCGTCAAGGAAACGGCCTCGCTGATGCCGGCGCCCATCTGGTATTCCCACCAGCTTGGCAAGGCCCTGACAGAACTCCGCAAGAGTGGCAAGCACCCCTGGCTCCGCCCCGACTCCAAGACCCAGGTTTCGATGGAATACGTCGACGGCAAGCCTGTGCGCGTCACCGCCGTGGTCGTCTCGACCCAGCACGCCGCCAGCATCACCACCCCGGAGATCCGCGAAATCCTCAAGAAGGAACTGATCGAGGCGGTCATCCCGGCGGAGTACCTCACCGAGGACACGGAATACCACATCAACCCCACCGGCCTCTTCATCATCGGCGGTCCCGAGGGCGATTGTGGCCTCACCGGACGCAAGATCATCGTCGACACTTACGGGGGCATGGGCCGTCACGGGGGCGGCGCCTTCTCCGGCAAGGACCCGAGCAAGGTCGACCGCTCCGCCGCCTACATGTGCCGCTACGTCGCCAAGAACGTCGTGGCCGCCGGTCTCGCCGACCGCTGCGAACTCCAGCTGGCCTACGCCATCGGCTATCCCCAGCCCGTCAGCATCCATGTCGATACCTTCGGCACCAACCACGTCGACAACGCCAAGATCGAAAAGGCCATCAAGGAACTCTTCTCCTTCAAGCCCGCTGACTTCATCCGGGACCTGAACCTGCTCCGTCCCATCTACCGCAAGACGACCAACTACGGTCACTTCGGTCGGGAAGACGACACCGACTCCCTTACCTGGGAAAAGACCGACAAGGCCGACGCCCTCCGTGCTGCCTGCGCCTGAGCACCCGCCCGCAAAAACTCGGCCCGAAAAATCCTAACACCAACTCCTTACTCATTTCCCATGAGCTCTACCCTAGCCATCAAAGAAGATTACAAAGTGGCCGACATCGGCCTGGCCGAGTTCGGCCGCAAAGAGATTGAAGTCGCCCAGCACGAGATGCCCGGCCTCATGGCCACCCGCGCCAAGTACGCCTCCGAAAAGCCCCTCGCCGGTGTCCGCATCATGGGATCGCTGCACATGACCGTGCAGACGGCCGTTCTCATCGAAACACTGGCAGACCTCGGCGCCGACGTCCGCTGGTGTTCGTGTAACATCTTCTCCACGCAGGATCACGCCGCCGCAGCGATCGCGGCTCGCGGCATCCCCGTCTTCGCCTGGAAGGGCGAAACTCTCGAGGAATACTGGGCCTGCACCGAGGCCGCTATGACCTGGCCTGACGGCAAGGGTCCCCAGCTCATCGTCGATGACGGCGGAGACGCCACCCTCCTCATCCACAAGGGAGCCGAACTCGAGGAAGGCGATCGCTCCTTTATCGACAGCCCCTCCGAAAGCGAGGAGGAAGAGGTCATCAAGAACCTCCTCCGCCGGATTCACAGCGAAGACCCGATCAAGTTCACCAACTACCTCAAGGACTGGAAGGGCGTATCCGAGGAGACGACCACCGGCGTGCACCGTCTCTATCAAATGGCCGAGGCGGGCAAGCTGCGCGTCCCCGCAATCAACGTGAACGACTCCGTCACGAAGTCGAAATTCGACAACCTCTACGGCTGCCGCGAATCGCTCGTCGACGGCATCAAGCGCGCCACCGACGTGATGATCGCCGGCAAGGTCGCCGTCGTCTGCGGCTACGGGGACGTCGGCAAGGGCTGCGCCCAGACGCTGCGCGGCTTCGGCGCCCAGGTCATCGTCACCGAGATCGACCCCATCTGTGCGCTGCAAGCGGCCATGGAAGGCTACCGTGTCCTCACCGTCGAGGACACCCTCGGCTGGGCCGACATCTACGTCACCACCACCGGCAACCGCGACATCATCCGCCTCGAGCACCTGCTCGCGATGAAAGATCAGGCCATCGTCTGCAACATCGGCCACTTCGACAACGAGATCCAAGTCGCCAAGCTCAACAACGCCGAGGGGGTCAAGAGGGTGAACATCAAGCCCCAGGTGGATCGCTATGATCTTCCCAACGGAAACCAGATCTACCTGCTCGCCGAAGGGCGCCTCGTCAATCTGGGCTGCGCCACGGGGCATCCCAGCTTCGTCATGAGCAACAGCTTCACCAACCAGACCCTGGCCCAGATCGACTTGTGGAAAAACCGGGAAGTCTACAAACCCGGGGTTTACCTCCTCTCCAAGAAGCTCGACGAGGAAGTGGCCCGCCTTCACCTCGAGAAGATCGGGGTCAAGCTGACCCAGCTGACCGAGGACCAGGCCAAGTACATCGGCGTGCCGGTAGAGGGTCCCTACAAGCCGGATTACTACCGCTATTGAGCGGCGTGCGGGGCCCCAAGCCCCGAGTGAACTCCCGCCTTGCAAAAGACCGGTGCTTGCACCGGTCTTTTTTTATGGCGCATGTGTAGGCTTGCATCGGGGGGGGCGGCGGCGGAATTCTACATTCGTCGCCGCCCCCACTGCCATGATGCCGCTCCGCCCGATGCTCGTCTCCGCCTGTCTTCTCAACCTCGCCCAGGCCGCCCCCCTGCCCACCAGCGACTCGGATTGGAAGGGCTTCACCAAGCAGGCCTTCGACTTCGAGGGGAAAAAGGCCTTTGTCGTCCAGCCCAAATCCAGCGCCCCCGGCCGCCCCTGGATCTGGCGGACCTCCTTCCCGGACTTCCATGCCGAGGTGGATCTCGAGCTGCTCCAGGCTGGCTTCCACGTCGCCCATGTCGACGTGGTCTCCCTCTTGGGGAACGACGAGTCTCTCGAGATCATGGATCGTTTCTACGATCAGGTCCGCGAGCAATGGAGCCTCGCCCCACGACCCGCCCTGGAAGCGGTCAGCCGCGGCGGCCTGCACGCCTACCGCTACGCCGCCACCCGCCCGGCGCGGGTCTCTTGCATATACGCCGACACCCCGGTGATGGATCTGAAGAGCTGGCCCCTGAAGCACGCGAAATCCAAGGGCGCCCTCGAGGACGCATTCAAGCATTACGGCTTTGCCGACGAGGCCGCCCTGCGCGCCTATCACGGCGGTCCCCTCGACCTGCTTGAAACCATCGCCCTGGCCAAGATCCCGCTGCGCCACATCGTCAGCAGCAACGACCTCGTCGTTCCCGTCGAGGAAAACACCCTCGAAGCCCAGCGCCGCCTCCAGGCCCTCGGTTGGGACATCGACCTCGTCTGGGTCGACCCCGCCACCACCATCAACGAGGGACACCACTTCCCCCTAGTCGGCATCGAGGAGACCGTGGCCTTTGTGCAAGCCCATGCCGCCGCACCGCTGCCCCTCTTTGACGGCAAGAGCTTCTCCGGCTGGGAAGGGGACATCGACACCGTCTGGCGCATCGAAGAGGGCGCGCTCGTCGCCGGATCGTTGGAACAGCGTCAGGAGAAAAACAACTTCCTCGCCACGACCAAGTCCTATGGCGATTTTGAACTGACCCTGAAATGGCGCCTCCAGGGCAGCGAGGGCTTCGTCAACGGGGGCGTCCAATTCCGCTCCCAGCGCATCCCCAACCACCACGAGGTCATCGGCTATCAGGCGGATCTCGGCGCGGGCTGCGACGGCGCCCTTTACGACGAGAGCCGCCGCAAGAAGATGCTGGCCCGTCCCTCTCCTGAAGTTCTCGCCAAGGCCCAGCGTCCGCTGGGGGAATGGAACGACTATCGCATCCGGGCCGAAGGCCCCCGCATCCGCATCTGGCTGAACGGCATCCAGACGGTCGACTACGTGGAGGAGGACGACACCATCGAACAGAGCGGCCTCATCGCCGTGCAAATCCACGGGAACGCCACCGCCCTGGTGCAGTACCGGGACCTGGGGCTGGTGGAGCTAGGAACCCCGTGAAGGGCGGGGCTACCCCGCCCGGCGCTCAGGGAGCTTCCTTCACCTCGGCCACTTCCGCCTCGGCCGGCTCGGACTGAAGGCGCTGCTCGGCCCGGGCTATGAGGGCGTCGAACTGGGCGAAGGTCCCCTTGCAGAAGCGCGCCCGCTCGGAGATCTCCATCTGGCGCTCCGTCGACAGTCTCTGCCAATTCCCGAGGCGCTCGGATTGGGCCTGGATTTCGGTGAAGCGCTGCAGGCTGTGGCCGATCTCCTTCCGGTAATGCTTGAGCATATCCAGGGGAATGGGCTGGTTGTTGATGGTGTAAGGGGCCGAATCCATCAGGAAGAGGTTCATTCCCGCGGTCGCGGCGGTGAGCCAGGGTTCCGGGTCCTCCGTTTCATTCTGGGCCGCGGCGATAGCGGCCAGAGCGACGCGACGCGCCTGCTCGTTGGCCATCGGGGTGCCGCCGAATTCGCTGATTGTTAGGAAGAGGTGGTAGGAATCGTAGGCGCCGTAATGCGTGGGATCGTATTTGAAGCTGCGGAGCAGCATCTTCTCAATATCCCGGTAGACCGTGGCAAGGTGGGCCTTGGAGAGCGCCCGCCCATTGGTGCGGGTGTATTGGCCCACCACCCGCGCCTGGATCCACTTTTTGCCCCGCTGCAGGAGCGATCCATCCGGCGCCAGGGCGGCAGCTGGAACATCCGCAGCCTCGTGGGAATGGCCTGTATGAGGCGCATCCGCCGCGTGCCCATGCTCGTGGTGAGCCAGTTCGGGATGATCGTGATCGTGACCATGGCCGTGAGGATGGTCGTGGCCGTGAGGATGGTCGTGATCGTGACCATGGCCGTGATGATGATCGTGATCGTGGTCGTGATCCTCTCCGGACATGTAATGGGGCACGATCTGCTCGACCCCGAGGT
>CAZKGI010000027.1:36430-48340 GCA_964552315.1 uncultured Akkermansia sp.
TGGTCGTGATCCTCTCCGGACATGTAATGGGGCACGATCTGCTCGACCCCGAGGTGCCACACGCGGTCGATCGTCGTTTCGGCCAGTCGGGCCAAAAGCTTGCCGTAGGCGGAGCCCTGTATGGCGAAGACGTTGCGGCTGTGGCGCAGGCCCTGCTGCTGGCTCAGCGCCAACTGAGCAACGGCAGCCAGGGCGAGGCCGCCCCCCATGAGGAGGAATGGAAAAAGACGCTTCCCTTTCATGCTCACTTCCCTTCGCGGTAGAGTTGATAGGAGAGGCCCGTCGTCAGCAGGGCGAGACCTCCGAGGTAGGCCCCGATACGCCCCATTTCCGCCCAGGGCACCGCCCCGAGCTTGAAGACCAGGCGAGAGGTCAGGTCGGAAAGATGGTAATGCGGCGAGAGGAGGTAGAGCAGATTGAGCACGGGGCTGTCGTTGTCCGCGAGGAAGACCTCCAGATAACCGATGCCGAAGAGCCCGTAGAGCGCCAAGCCGATCGTCACCGCATAGGCGGCAGCCCCGTTGAAGCGGGTGCCGAGTCCAATCGAGAGCGCCAGCAGCGGGGCCACGACGAGGAGAAAGAGCAGGACGTACTGCAGGTTGGTGATGACCCAATGCCGGGCTTCCACCGGATCTCCGGGCATGGCGGTAAAGGTGCTGATGGCGAAGGTCAGCACGATCATGCCCGCGAAGATGGTGAAGCAGCTCAGCCAGATCTGGCCCAGCTGCCGAGATCGCGAGACGCCCAGGGTTTTGAAGTATTCGAGAATGCCGCTCTTGGCCCAGCGATCGCCGATGGTGGCTCCCTGGAAGAGCAGCCACCCGATGGCGGCCACCCAGAGCATCACCCAAGCCATTTGCGCCCGCGCCGGTTGCAGGAGCGAGGGCTTGCTCTCCCACGGGGTCATGTAGGGCAGGACAAAGGGAAGGGCCAGAAGCATCGCCGCAAAGATCGCAAAGGTCTTGCGGGAAAGAAGAGACGCGAGAGTGAGACGGTAGAGTTCCATGCAGTAGGGGTGGGACAGTTCCAGATCCGAACGTCGTCCGGGTCGGGTTTCAGTTCAGGGAGAGACGGGTTTCCATCCAGTCGAGCACCCCGTTCACGGGAATCTGCTCGAGCCGGCCTTCGCGGATGGCGAGAGCGCTCTCCGCCTTCAGGGTGGGTTCGTCAGGATGCACGCAGACGAGGCGCACGATCCCCTCGGTGTTTTCCCGCCAAATTTCATCGACCTTCTCCCGCGCGGCGAAGTCCAGTCCCGAGAAGGGCTCGTCGAGCAGGAGCACTTGGGGCCCGTTGTGGCGCGTGCGCGCCTCAGCCACGATCAAGCCCACCTTCTGGCGGTTGCCCTTGGACAGCTTCCCGTAGGGCTTGTCGACATCCAGCTCGATGCGTTCGGCCATTTCCAGGGCAAATTGCCGCTGACCGTTCTTGAACAGCGCCGCGAAGATCTGGCGGGATTTCAGCTCGCTGTCGAAGCGAAGGTCCTCGTCCACAAACTGCACAGTCCCTTCGCAGCGCACCTCGCCTTCGAGGGTCGGAAGCAGACCGGCAATGGTTTTCAACAGGGTGGTCTTGCCCCGACCGTTGCGCGCCAACAGCAGATGGCGGCCCTTGTACAATTCGATCGGGCGGGGGGCCCTCGCCAAGGCGACCTCGGGCGCGGCTTGACGGAATCGAGCGCGATATCCAATCCGTAACCCTTCGGGAAGATGAACGCAGGGAGTGTTCGAGCTCATATAGATCAGTCAGTAAATATTGAAATTATGGAAATTTATTTTATCTGCAGAATCAAGCAAGTGAAAATTTTAGAATAATTAGAATGCAGGAGATCTGAATCGCCATCCGGGCTACAGTCGCTACCTGGCGAGGTTTGACTTGAAGAGCAGGGTCCCGGCATGTTCCTTGGGCGCCCATCACTCCAGCCATGAAGTCTCCCGCCGAACAACTCCCTATTCTCCTTCGCGGCACCGCCCGAGTTCTCGGTGAAGCCGAGCTGCAGAAGAAGCTCGAGCGCGGCGTTCCGCTGCGGGTCAAGTTGGGCGTGGACCCCACCTCACCGGACCTCCACCTCGGCCACAGCGTCGTTCTGGAAAAGCTGCGCCAGTTTCAGGAGCTGGGCCACCAGGCCGTTCTCATCATCGGCGACTTCACCGCCCAGATCGGGGATCCCACGGGGCGCTCCAAGACCCGCCCGCCTCTCTCCCGCGAGGAAATCCTCGCCAACGCAGAGACCTACAAGACCCAGGCCTTCCGCATCCTGGATCCCGAACGGACCGAAGTCGTCTTCAACGGCGACTGGTTTGACCGAATGACCTTCTCGGACGTTATCCAGCTCAATGCGCGCGTCACCATGCAGCAGATGCTGCATCGCGAAGACTTCAGGAACCGCATCGAGCTGAATCAGGAAGTCCGGCTCCACGAGATCCAATACCCCATTGTGCAGGGCTGGGATTCCGTGGTGGTGCGTGCCGATGTCGAACTCGGCGGCACCGACCAGCTCTTCAACATCTTGGTGGGCCGCGACCTGCAAAAGACCGAGGGCATGGAGCCCCAGGTGGCCATGTGCCTGCCCATCCTCGAGGGCCTCGACGGGGTGCAGAAGATGAGCAAGAGCCTGGGCAACTACGTCGGGATCACGGAAGCGCCCGAGGAGATGTTCGGCAAGCTCATGAGCATTTCGGACGAGCTCATGTCGCGCTATTCCGTGCTCCTGCTGGGTCGCGAAATCGAACCCGGCGTCCATCCCATGGAAGCCAAGAAGGGCCTCGCGGCCGCCTTGGTGGAACGCTACCACTCCGCGGGGGAGGCCCAAGCCGCCCGGGAGCAGTGGGAAGCCCGCTTCAGTCGGAAGGACCTCGACGCCGTTGAGCTGCCCGAGTTCCGCCCCGGCGAGCGCCGCGACCTCCTCGGCGTCGTTCAGGAGGCCTACCAGAGCCTCTTTTCCGAAACGAAGTCGGGGTCGGAAGTGCGGCGCCTCATTCAGCAGGGCAGCGTCCAGCTCGATGGCGAGAAACTCACCGACCCCAAGGCCGAACCCGCCTGGAGCGCTGGCCAGGTGCTCAAGCTGGACAAGAAGCGCAGCGTGCGCATCGCCGGCTGAACCCTGCCCCGCCCGGGCGCGTCCAGAGGGCCGACGGCGCTAATAGGCGCCGACGTTCTGGAAGGTAAAGCCCTTGAGGTAGGCGGTTTCCGGCAGCGTCAGGATCACCGGATGGTCGCGCCGCTGACCGTGGCGAGCCACCAGTCGCAAGGTCCGCTTGGCATCCACCGCGGCCGCGGCTATCACGTCGGAGAACTCCCGTTCGCTGACGTGGTGGCTGCAGGAGTAGGTGGAAAGGATGCCCTCCGGGCTCAAGAGTTTGAGGGCCCGCAGGTGGATCTCCTTGTAGCCGCGCATGGCGTCAGCCACGGACTTGCGGGATTTGGTGAAGGAAGGCGGGTCGAGCACGATGAGATCGTAGCTCTGCCCGGCGGTTTCCGCCTCCTTGAGGAAATCGAACACATTGGCTTCCCGGGCCTCGAGGACGAGGCCGTTGCGCTCCGCGTTGGCCCGGGTCGCCGCGACGGCCGCCGCGCTGATGTCCAGGGCCAGAACGGAGGCCGCCCCCGCCCGGGCCGCATGCAGGGCGAAGCCCCCCTGGTTACAGAAGCAGTCCAGCACCCGCCGTCCCGCTGCCAGCGCACCGACGGCGGCGTAGTTGTCGAGCTGGTCGAGATAAATGCCGGTCTTCTGTCCCTCCATCAAGTCGACCTCCTGTCGGAGACCGTCGACCGTGATCTCCACCGGCCCCTGCCACTGGCCGGCCAGGACGCCAATGCGCGGCTCCATCCCCTCCGCCTTGCGGATGGATGAGTCATTGCGCTCGATCACCGTGACCTCGCCAAAAACCTGGCGCAGGGCCGCGACGATGAGGTCGCGCCGGAGATCCATGGCCAGGGTCAGGGTCTGCAGCACGAAATGCTCGCCATAGCGGTCGATCACCACCCCGGGCAGGCCGTCGGCCTCGCTCCAGACCAGTCGATAAACCGGCTCCGTGAAAGCCAAGCGCTCGCGGAGGCCCTGAGCGCGGCGAAGACGGCGCTCAAAGAAATCGGCATCGAGCTCCTGCTTGCGGCGGGAAATGCGCCTGGCCACGATTTGGGAGGCGGGATTGTAGATCGCGCTGCCCAGGGGACGGTCGCGGAAATCCTTCAGGGAAATCACCGTCCCCGGCTGCGGGTCGCCGAAAGTTTTCTGAACCTCGCTGGTATAGACCCAGTCGTGGCCGTGAAAGATGCGGGATCGGGGTTTGACAACGAGACCTGCCATAGTGCCACCGAGCTTCGACCATGGAAGCCACGCGGTCAAAGCAGGGAAAGCAAGATGGGCAAACTTCGCCGGGAGAACCCTGACCGGTTGACGCCCTTGCCCCCCTGAGCCAAGTTACCGGCTCGATTTTTGCGGACCGAAGCCCCTCTCCGACTCCGCGCCCCCCTCCTAAACCACCCCTGCCTCGCCGCTGTGGGTCCTGCCCTCTTTCCTCCTTCCTGCCTTGTATGAACGTAGATCGCGCGACGCTCGACTTTCTCAATTCATTTACCGACGACGAAAAAAAGGAGGGGGAACGCCTTCACAAGGAACGGGCTGTGACGCAGATCTTCGGGAACCACCTCCTCGTCCAGGGACGCGTGGAGGATGACGGTTGGGTTTGTCGCACCCGACTGCAACTTCAGGGCAACGAATGGCTCGGCGAAGCGGACGACAGGAGCGATTCGGGCCGGGCCGCCCTTTACGCCACCATGCTGGAAAAGATCGCCCGCAAGGGGGACCTGCCCGACGCGCCCAACGAGGTTGGTGAGAAAACGCTCACCGAAGTGATCGAGGAAAAGCTGGGACGCGGTCTCACCGGCGAAGAGGACGAATACCTCGGCAAGATCGAGCGGCGCTTCCGGCGCTTCGAACTCGAGCGGGAGATCTTCGATTCCGACCTCGTCCGCCTCAACCCGCGCTGGCCCGTCGAGTCCTTTGAGCCGCTCGTGCTCTGGCCCACCCCGCCCAAGGACATCGTCGAGTTCTGGAATTACATCGCCCACGCCTTCGAGAAGGCCAATTTCGGTTTCCCCGGCTTCCTCGAAACGATCACCGATCGCGAGTGGACCCACGACCGCATGGCCGAATGGGAGCGTCGTCGCGAGGAAAGCGAGTGGCGCTACCAGGTTGAAGTCTTTGAAAAACGCCCCCCCGAGGATCCGGTGGAATGGGTGGAATTCCGCCTGCGCATCAGCACCCGCGAGGCCCGCCTGATGGTGCGCACCGGCGAAAGCGGTCCCTTCGAGCGCGTCACCCAGACGGAGCAGTTCGCCCGTCTGGACGAGCGCTACGGCAACGGGGGCCTGCGCATGAACGCCGCCTCCGAGATCCTCTGGAGCAAGTTCATCCACGCCGCCGCCAAGGAGGAAAGCAGCGACGGCAGCCTCTCCCTCGATCGCATCGAGAACTGCCGCTTCCTCAACAGCCTCTTCCATCAGCGCGAGCTGGAGGGCCTGATCGTCAACCTCGACGAACATCCCTTCCGCCTTGCCGCCGAGCCCCTCCACTGGACCTGTCGTCCCGACCCCATGGGCAGCGGCGACTACGAACTGCAGCTTGTCACCGGAGACGGTCAGGAAGTCTCCCATACCTTGCGCCTGCTCCCGGGCGACGAGCCCCTCTACATGAGCGATGAGTGGGTCTTCCACGGGCCGGAGCACTGGATGCGCAATGAAAGCCTCATTGACCCCACCGTCCGGGTGCCCCGCAGCGTCATCGAATGCGAATCCGGCGTGGCCTTCCTCGGACGGATCGGCTCGGCCCTGCCGGAAAGCCTGGAGGGCAAGATCCAGGAAGACCCCCTGCACATCGTCTTCGAACTCGGCATTTCCACCGCCGCGACGGCTTCCTCCAATGAGCACATGCTGATGAAAATCAGTGCTCGCAACGCCGATGAGAGCCGCGTGGAGGTGCTCGGGCGCGACGGCTGGGAAGTCGTCAAGCAGCCCAAGAGCGACGGCGACCGCATCTTCCGCTACGACCGCACCCTGCAGCGCCGCGTCCCCCGGCTCATTTCCCCCATGCAGCCGACCTTTGATGGGAACCTCGGTTGCTACCGCGCCCGGGTGACCAAGAACTTCCCCGAGAAGTACGCCGAATGGCTCGGCAGCCTGCCCGAGGAGATTGAGATCGTCGCCGACGCGGACCTCGCCACCCTCCAAGCGCCCCCCATCGAGGCCCAGGTTTCCTTCGAGATCGTCGACCAAGAGATCGACTGGTTCGACCTGAAGGTGGTCGTCAACGTCGAGGGCATGGATCTCACGCCCGAGGAGATTCGCGCCCTCGTTCAAGCCCGCGGGCAGTTCGTCCGCATGGAGCGGGGCGGCTGGCTGCGCCTCAAGATGAACCTGAACGAGCAGCAGGAAGAAGCCGTCGCCCGCATCGGCCTCGACCCCTTCGACCTCAGCGGGGAGGTCCATCGCCTCCACGCCCTGCAGCTCTCCGACCCCTCGGCCAAGGAGGTCTTCGACGCCGCCGCCTGGGAGCGCATTTCCTCCCGCGCCCGCAGCCTCAAGCTGCAGGTGCGCCCCGAAGTCCCCGCAGGCTTGAATGTGAGCCTGCGTCCCTATCAGGTCGAGGGCTTCCACTTCCTTGCCTATCTCGCCACCAACCGTTTCGGCGGGATCCTCGCCGACGACATGGGTCTGGGGAAAACCATCCAGTCGCTCACCTGGCTCCTCTGGCTGCGCGAGGAACACGGAGACAAGACCCTCCCCAGCTTGGTCGTCTGTCCCAAGTCCGTCCTCGACGTCTGGGGCGACGAGGTGAAGAAAGCGGCCCCCTCCATCCGCGTGCAGGTCCTGAGGAACAAGTCTGAGCTCGAGGTCGAGCGCCTCGGCAAGGACATCGACCTCCTCGTCGTCAACTACAGCCAGCTCCGCACCTGTGCCGACGAGCTCAAGAGCGTGGAATGGCTGGGGATCATCCTCGACGAAGGCCAGCAGATCAAGAACCCCGATTCCAAAGCGGCCAAGGCGGCCCGCGCCCTCCCGGGCAACAACCGTCTCGTCCTCACCGGGACGCCCATCGAGAATCGCCTGCTCGACGTCTGGAGCCTCATGGGCTTCGCCATGCCGGGCATTCTGGGCGACCGCAAGTATTTCCGGGAAAACTTCGACAAGCGCAAGGACAGCCATTCCCAAACCCGCCTGACGGCCCGTCTGCGCCCCTTCCTGCTGCGACGGACCAAGGGCGAGGTTGCCCTCGACCTGCCCCCCAAGATCGAGGAGGACGTCTTCAGCGAAATGGAGGAAACTCAGGCCCAGCTCTACCAGGCCGAGCTGGAGCGGATCCAGAAGATCCTCCTCGGCATCGAAAACGACGAAAGCCTGCGCAAAAACAGCTTCGTCATTCTCCAGGGGCTCATGCGCCTGCGCCAGATTTGTTGTCACCCCGGACTCATCGACACCAAGTATCGCTGGGAGGAAAGCGCCAAGCTCAACGCCCTTTTCTACCTGCTCGACCAGCTCCACGAGGAGGGGCACAAGGTTCTGGTCTTCAGCCAGTTCGTCTCCATGCTGGACATCATCAAGGAGGAGCTGGAAGAGCGCGATCGTCCCTTCAGTTACCTCACCGGCCAGACCAAGAATCGTCAGGAGGTCATCAGCGATTTCCAGGAGTCGAAGGAGGCGAAGACCTTCCTCCTCTCCCTCAAGGCCGGCGGCAGCGGCCTCAACCTGACCTCGGCCAGCTACGTGATCCTCTACGATCCCTGGTGGAACCCCGCCGTCGAGAACCAGGCCATCGACCGATGCCACCGCATCGGCCAGGAAAGCCGGGTCAACGCCTATCGTCTTCTCATGCGCAATTCCGTGGAGGAGAAGATCCGCGTTCTCCAGCAGCAGAAGAGCGCCATGATGACCGGCATTCTCGGCGAGGAGGGATTCACACGAAACCTCGAGCTCGAAGACCTGAAGTTCCTCTTCAGCCAGGGTCAGGCCGTCGAAGCCGAACCCGCCCTCGCCTCCCGCTGAGTCGGCTCGCCCGACCCTCTCCCTCCTCCCCGGCGCCCTCCGGCCAGGAGGAGGAAATCGCGGAGCTCAGAGGGCCAACTCGCGCGCCCAGTCGAGGTTGCGGAGATACCATTCCACCGTGGCGTCGAGGCCAGCGTCGAGGTCCGTCTCCGGCGCCCAGCCCAGCACCTCCCGGGCCTTGCTGATGTCGGCGGCGGTGTCCTGCATTTCCGAGGCGCTCATTTCCTGCCAGACGATTTCCGCCCGGCGACCGAGGCGCTCTTCGATTTTGGCGATGAACTCCAGCAAGGTAACCGGTGTCTTGCCGCCCCCCAGGTTGATCACGCTGTGGCCGAGCGGCTTTCTCGCCAGGACGGTGCCCCGGGCAATGTCGTCGACATAGGTGAAGTCGCGGGTCTGGCTGCCGTCGCCATACACGGTGATGGGCGTGCCTTCGTGGATCCACCTGATGAAGCGGAAGGGAGCCATGTCCGGGCGCCCCGCAGGACCGTAGACGGTGAAATAGCGCAGGATCGAAACGTCGATCCCGTAGAGATGGTGGTAGGTGTAGGAAAGCACCTCCGCCGCCTTCTTGGAGGCCGCGTAGGGCGAGAGGGGTCGTTCCACCGCCTGGTCCTCCCGGAAGGGCATGGGCTGCCCGGCATAGAGCGAGGAGGTCGACGCGAGGACGAGCTTGCCGCAGTCGTGGCGGTGCATCAGCTCCATCAAGTTGAGCGCCCCCTGGGCGTTCGACTGGAGATAGACGTGGGGATTCTCGATGCTGTAGCGCACCCCCGCGCGGGCCGCGAGATTGAAGACCACGTCGAAGGCATAGCGGCGGAAGATCGGCTCCAGCTCGTACTGGTTCTCGATGTCCGCCTCGATGAAGTGGAAGCCCTCGCGATTCTCGAGACCGGCGAGACGATGCCGTTTCATCCGGGGATCGTAGGCCTCGTTGAGGTTGTCGAGGCCGATGACCGTCACGCCCTGCGCGAGCAGTTGGTCGCACACGCGGGAAGCGATAAAGCCGGCGGCGCCGGTGACAAGGGCGGTCTTCATGCGGAGGCAGGCAGGGTCAGGGCGCCTTTGATGGCTTTGATTTCGGAACTGGCAATCGTCTCGACCAGGGCGTAGTCGTCGCGGCGAAGCACATAGACGATGGAGCTGGAATGCTTGCGCAAGCGTCGCTCCATCTTCCTGCCGCCACACAGGTAAATGTGCTGCTCGTCATAGCAGAGCCCCTTGCAAAAGGCCTCCTCGGCATCGTGCTCAAAGACGAGCTCCCCGTCGACCATCAATCCGGAGCGGTAGGGATGCTTGACGCGCTTGCCCTTGCTCGAGGTGGCGCAGATGCCGATCCCCTTGCCATCGAGATACTGGAAATCGTGGAGCTCCCAGCCGAATTCGAAGCGTTCGATCTCCTCGAGATCGAGATCCGTGACGAGGACCCCGCTGTTGGCGTACTGGGTGTTGGTCAGCCAGTTCAGCGAGATGTAATAGCGATCCCCCTCGCGGATGATGTTGTTGAGGTGGTTGTAATTGCGCTTGTACTCCACGGGTCGCCGAGGATCGGGCGGCGCGATGTGATGGGCCCGCACCAGGCGCAGGCTCTCATCGAAGAGCCAGACCTGGTTGAGCTTGGTCGCGGTGATGTAAAGCAGCCCATCCGAATAGGTCATCTGATGGAAGTCCGGCGTGGGCTCGTAAAGACGAGTCTGGGCCAGCTTGGTGAAACCCTCGAGCCGCAGCTGGTAGAGGCGGCTCAAGCTGGCGACATAGAGATGGGGACCCGCGATTTGGATCCCCATCATCGCCTCGTCATCCGAGCTGTGGAAGACACAGTGGTGCTCCCGCGTCTCCGTATCGAAGGCGACGACCTGTCCTCCTTCGGTGGCGAACAGCAGGCGCGACATGACCGGGGTCCGGATCAGAGACGCACCTTGGCCCCGTCATTGCGGGCGCTCTCATAAATCGCACAGATCAGGGCCACGGCGCGGCGCGCCTCGCGACCGTCGACCCGGGGGGAACGGCCCTCGCGAATGGCGGTGACGACGTCCTCGAAGTTGCGCTTGTGCCCGTCGAAATTGATGGCCTTGGGATCGTTGGCGCCGAGCCCCCGGGCCACCGCGCCCTGCATCAGCTCCGCCTTCACGATCTCGTCCTGCGGTGCCGCTTCCGCGAAATCCCAGACGCGGAAGCGCTCGTCGACGAGGAAGGCCGAGCCCTTGTCCCCGCAGAGATGGACCTCCGCGGGATGGCCCGTCGAGGACCAACAAGCCGTCGAGCCTTGAATGACCCCGCGGGCGCCGCTCTTGAATTCCAACACGGCCACGGCCGTGTCCTCCACCTCGATGCCGGTGTGGGCGAGACAGGCCGTTGTGGCCGAGACAGAAACCACGTCGCCAGCGAGGTAGAGCAACTGGTCCACCAGGTGGATGGATTGGTTCATGAGGGCTCCGCCTCCATCGAGGGCCCAGGTGCCGCGCCAGGCTCCGGAATCGTAGTAGTCCTGGCTGCGCCACCACTTCACGTAGGCGTCACACATCGTCAGGCGACCGAAGCGGCCCTGCTCGACCGCCGTCTTGAACTGGTCCATCGCGGGATGGAAGCGTCGATTGAAAATCCCCGAGAGGGTCACCCCCGCCTCGTCACAGGCGGCGATCATTTGGTCGACGCGCTCGGGGGTGATCTCGAGGGGTTTCTCGCAGATGATGTGCTTGCCGGCCTTCGCCGCCGCCAGGGCGGGTTCGAGGTGAGCCCCGCTGGGCGTGGCGATGGTCACGATCTCCAGTTCGGGATCGGAAAGAAAGGCATCGAGGTCGGTGTAGCCCTTTCCCCCGTATTCAGCCACGAGCGCCTCAACGGCATCCGCTCGTCGCCCGTAAAAGGAATGCAGTTCGCCTCCTTCCATTGCGAGGATCGCCTTGGCGTGGAAGTTGGCGATCATGCCGGCTCCAATAATTCCGAATTTCATGTCAAAAGGGGGGGTGAAGTGAAACGAAAGGCGACTCTAGCGCCAGCCTGCAGGGAAGACAAGCGCTCGCAGGAACTCGGGCCGGCCGACCGGATTAGCGCCATCGCCGCTGTGGTCCACCCTGTCAAGAGTCTTGCAGAAATCGGTTGATGCCCTCGCGGCTCCGGGCTCCTTTCTCCCTGCCATGACGGTCATCTCCGAGCTTTATTCCACGGTCCTCGCAGTCTTCTCGGAGGAAGGCTGGAGTTACACCGAAGTGGCGGGACGCGAAGTGCTGCGAGCCGGTTTCGAAGCCCTCCACACCCGCGTCGATCTCCACGTGCAAGCCTTCCCCACCCTGCCGGCCGTTTCTGTGGTCGCGGAATCCTCCCGCGTCTGTTCCGGGCCCGCCCAGCGCGAGCGCCTCGCCGAGCTGGCCATGCGGGTCAACCAGACCCTGACCGTGGGCAATTTCGAGCTCGACTGGGAGGCGGGCCGCCTCTTTTTCCGGGTCACCAACCTCTTCCCGACGCCCCAGGGCGATCGCGGCATCATCCGGGGACTGGTTCACACCGCCATCGGCGAAATGGACCGCATCGCCCCCTTGGAAGCCATCCTCTTGCAGGCGGAAGGGCCCGCCCTGGCGACCATCGACGTGCCTGCCTTGCTTCAGCGCGACGATCTCCTGCCTCCAATCCCCGATCCGAACGAGCTCCCCTGATGGAAGAGGAACTGCCGCTGGGCGACGAAGTCTACGTTCTCAAGGAAGGGCGTCGGCTTGGTCCCTTTACCGTGGAGGATCTCCTCGACGGACTCGAAAGCGGGGACTTCAGCGAGGACGACCTATGCCTGCGCGCCGGGGCCAGCGACTGCGAACGACTCCGCGATCTGCTCGACTGGGAGGAAGAGGAGGACGATTGCGACGAAGAGGAGGA
>CAZKGI010000028.1:0-25532 GCA_964552315.1 uncultured Akkermansia sp.
CTGGCTCTGGCTCTGGCTCTGGCTCTGGCTCTGGCTCTGGCTCTGGCTCTGGCTCGGGTTCCGGCTCGGGTTCCGGTTCCGGTTCCGGTTCCGGTTCCGGTTCCGGTTCGGGTTCCGGTTCGGGTTCCGGCTCAGCCGTTCCTAGGTGAGGAGAAAAAAGGGGGGCGTTCTCCCCGGCCTCATCCGCCGTTACCGGTAGCGGTGGGGGCTGTTCGGTCTGGGGACGAACGCGCAAGAGACGCGCCTGCTCGGCCCGATTCCGGGCTTCCGCCAGAGCACAGAGGGCACGATCGGCATCGCGCTCCGGCAGAGCGGGGGCCGGCTGGGAAAGCGCGTCCTCCTCCTCGTCATCGAGAAAGTGAGGAACCTTCCGCGCGGGCAGCTCCGTAACCTCCGCTTCGACTCTCGCTTCGGCTTCCGGCTTCACAAAGGACACCCCGAGGGACTGCGGGGAGATTTGCTGCCAGTCGAAGACCGGCCACTTTCCGGCCCCCTCTTCCTCGCCAGGTTCGGAAACTTCCGGTGACACGGGAGCCGGACTGATCTCCCCTTCCCCCGTCCCCTCGGACGCGGCGAGCTCCCTATCCTCGCCCCCCTCCTCATCGAGCTCGAAAATCGACACGATCGGAGGCGGCGAGCTCACCTCCCCTTTCGCGGAGATCGCCGAGTTCGTGCCCTCAGCGGATCCATCGATGGGATCCCCGGGAGCGAGCACGGACGCCTCCTCTGTGGTCGGTTTGTTAGGACGAGAACTCCGCTTGGGCGCCTTCCGTCTGCCCTTTCGCGGGGAAAAGGCGCCGACCAGCTCGTTCAGTTCCTCTTTGTCAATCCACGAGTCGGGCATAGTCGTCGCGGTTCCTGGGCGGGGTGGCATCGTCGTCGTAGAGACCGAGACGGGTTTCCAGTTCTGCGGCCAACTGGTCGAAGATCAGCGAGGAGGCCGAGGGCCTTTCTCGCAACATGGCCACCGGCACCCCGAGTCGGCTGGCTTCCAGAAAATCCCGATGCGTGGGGATCACCGTCTCGAACACCATCTCAATGGGCAGCAAATCTCGAAATTCGCGTTGGTCGGCGAGATTGGAAGGATCCTCCGGATCCGTCATGGAGAGGACGAATCCAGCCAGGCGCGGCCGATCCTCCTCACCGCTGGCGGCCCGAGCCGAGGCGATCATGCGGAGGACCAGGGGCAGGGATCGCTGGCAGAGCGGCGCCGGCTGCTGCGGGACCAGAAGGGCCTCCACGGAGCGAGCCAAGCTCATCGCCACGGGGTGCACGCCGCCGGGCGCATCGAAAATGACGAGATCGTGGTCAAGCTCGACGAGTTGCTGAACCACCGCCCGCAACTCCTCCTGAGCCCGCCCCATCTCTTGGGGATCGGAGAGGATGCGTTCCAGAGCCCGGCGCGACCCCCGCGTGAGGAGGGAGAGGCCAGGGCGTTTGGTGGGGATGACGTAAGTCTCGGCACTCGGAGCAGCCTCGCCCTCTGCGGGAATCAAGAGGTCGAAGAATCCAGGCGCGTCCTTGGCCTTTTCGGTGAGGGAAAATCCCACCCCTCCCTGAAAGTCCGCGTCCACCAGCAGAACCCTCCAGCCCCGTCGGACCAAAGAATAGCTGAGATTGACGGCGATGGTCGTCCTGCCGACTCCTCCTTTTTGGCTGATCAATGCTAATGTGGCCACGGCCATGATGGGGAAATTGGGGAAGATAACCCGAAAACGCACTTCGCCACGACAAGAAATGTTCTAATCGAGGACCTTGTGGCAAAATTGCGCTCGGGATCGCCCGGAATTCGGTTTTTGGCTTGCCCTAGGCATAAGCCTCCCCGTCGCCCGCCGCAGTGGCGCATCCACGGTCCTTCCCGGCATCCCGTGCCCGATCTTTCGTTGCCCGGCATTTCCTCCCTCTCCTAGACTTCGCCCATGCTGGTCCTCATCAAAATCCTGACCTCTGCGAGCCTGATCTATCTGGTGAACGAAATCGTCGTCGCCCGGAGCCGCCCCTTTCTGGGAAGCCTCATCGCCTCGCTCCCCTTGGTGAGCCTGATCACCTTCATCTGGATCTGGTTCGACCTGGCCAAGGATCCCGCCGCGCGCACTGAAAAACTCGCCGCGCATTCCACGGGCGTGTTCTGGTTCGTCCTCCCCAGCCTGCCAATGTTTCTGGTCCTGCCTTGGCTGCTGCGCAAGGGCGTGTCCTTCTGGCCTTCCCTGCTGCTTTGCTGCCTGCTCACCATGGGGCTCTACACCCTCACCGCCATGCTGCTGAAACGCTTTGGCATCGGGCTGTGACGTCCGTCCGGAGGGGGACGGCGGGTCCGCATGCGGGAAGCGGAGAGAGTTATGGAAGGCCCTTGATTAATTAAGTTGTATGAACCAAATGGCCGCCGTAACCTCGCCTAGCACACCCATTTGCCATGGCCGACTTTGTATTTGCTGACGACTTCCGATTGGACCAAGGCCCGACCCGACGCTTCTTCGAGCAGTTTTTGAAGGGCTTCGTGCACAAGCACAACAACCTCATGGGCGTCATCCAGGGCTTTTCGAGCCTGATCCTCTACGACGACTCCATCGGTGCGGACGTGCGCGAGAACGCCGAGCAGATGCAGAGCTCGGCCAAGATCGCCACCGAGCTGAACCGCGACGTGCTCGCCGCCTCGGGCTGTGCCCGCTGCGACCTGGCCCCCATCCAGCTGGCGGATTCCCTGCCTTACTGGAAAAGCAAGTCCGAGGAGATTTGTGCGGCGGAGGGAACGAGCCTGACTCTGGACGCCCGCCCCAACCTTCCCCTGGTGATGGCCGATTCCACTCGTCTCGGGGAACTGTATTTCCACCTGCTGCGCAATGCCGCGGAGTCAGCGGCTCAGTATCCGGGCAGCCCCGTCGCCGTGGACTTTTTTCCTCCCGGCGAGGCCAGCCCCGGGCAGACCGTCGATCTCTTCATCCGCAATCGCAGCGCCGAGTGCGACGAGGCGGCCTTGACCAAGTGCTTTCAGCCCTTTGAGACCACCAAGGGCTCCGGTCACTTCGGCATCGGCCTCACCGCCGCCGCCGTCCTCGCCGGAGACATGAGGCTGCGTCTGGGATTGCGCTGGGCCGACGGCATCATGACCACCTGGCTGGCCATCCCGCTCGCCTGATCGAGGATTCCCGGATCCCGCGCCCGAGGGACCGGGGTTCTCCTATTTCAGCTGCCCGCCGCCGAAGGCGAGGTATTTGTAGCTGCACAGCTCCTCCAGGGCCATGGGACCGCGGGCATGGAGCTTGTCCGTGCTGATGCCGATCTCCGCACCGAAGCCGAATTCGCCTCCGTCGGCGAAGCGAGTGGAGGCATTCCAGAAGACACAGGCACTGTCCACCTCGAGCTGGAATCTCGCCGCCGCGGCCTCGTCCACCGTGACGATGGTGTCGGTGTGATGGGACCCGTAATGGTTGATGTGGGCGATGGCCTCGTCGAGGTCATTCACCAGCTTGGCCGCGAGGATGTAGTCGAGGTACTCCGTGCGCCAATCTTCCTCGCTGGCCGGCCTCACCTCGGCGGTGCCGGCGAGTTGGCGGAAGCCCTCGTCGCCCCTCAGCTCGACGCCTTTCGCCGCCAAGGCCGCGGCGATGCGAGGGACGAATTCTCCGGCAATCTCGCGATGCACCAGGAGCGTTTCGGCGGCGTTGCAGACCGAGGGTTTCTGGACTTTCGAGTTCACCGTGATGGCCTCGGCCATGGCGAGATCGGCGTCACGATCCACGTAGACGTGGCAGATGCCGTCGTAGTGCTTGATCACGGGCATGCGCGCCAGGCTGACCACCGTTTCGATGAGACCCGCCCCCCCTCGGGGAATGAGCAGGTCGAGCCATTTGTCCATCTCACAGAGGGCGCGAACGCTCTCACGGTCGACAAAGGGGATCAGCTGGATGCTGTGATCGGGCAGGCCCGCGGGGGCGCCGCCCTCCTGCAGGGCGGCGGCAATGGCGCGGTTCGAATGGATGGCCTCCTTGCCGCCGCGCAAAATCGTGGCGTTGCCCGTCTTGAAACAAAGCACGGCGGCATCCGCGGTGACGTTCGGTCGGCTCTCGAAGATGATGCCGATGACGCCGATCGGGGTCCGCTTCTTCTGCAGGCGCAAGCCGTTGGGGCGGGTCCACTCCTTGAGGATCTCTCCGACGGGGTCGTGCAGGGCCGCGACTTCGCGTATGCCTTGAGCCATGGCCGCGATCCGCATCGAATCCAGCCGGAGACGGTCCTGCAGGGCGGAGCTCAGGCCCGCCTCGGCGGCGGCGGCCATGTCCAGGGCATTGGCCGAGAGGATGTCCGATTCCCGCGCCAGCAGCGCCTCCGCCATGGCGAGGAGAATCTCGTTTTTCTGGGCCGTCGTGAGAGTGGCGAGCTGGTGGGAAGCGGCCCGGGCCTGCCGCCCCATCCGGTTCACTTCCTCGGCGATTTCTGCAGAAGTCATTCAGTGGAAAGAGCGCTGGTTGCGGGATTCGCGAGGAAACGGGTGGCCACGCCACCGCCCGAAACCAGATCGGAAAGCTGTTCGGGTTTCAGGCCGCTGGCGATGAGGGTCTCGATGCCCGCGGCGACGGCGGCCTCGACGGCGCGCAGCTTGCTGGCCATGCCGCCAACCGACAGGGCCCCCTTCTCGTCGCGGACAAAGTCGAGCACCGCGTTGATGTTCTCGACGTAGGGGATGATGTCCTCCTCGGAACGGGCGTCCGGACCAAGCAGACCAGCCACGCTGGTGAGGAGGATGAGCTGGTCCGCCTCCACGAGACGGGCGACGATGGAAGAAAGGGTGTCGTTGTCGCCCACCTTGAGCTCGTAGACCGAAACGGAGTCGTTTTCGTTGAGAATGGGAATGACTCCGCGATGGGAGAGAATGGTGTTCAGGGTCGCGAGGACATTGCTGCGGCGACGCTCGTCTTCCAAGTCGCCATGGGTCACGAGCAATTGGGCCACCTTGAGACCGTGGTGCTCGAACTGGCTTTCGTAAAGATGCATCAGCTTGGCCTGGCCCGCCGCGGCGCAGGCCTGGAGCATTTCGGTTTCGCTGGGTCGCTGGTTCAGGCCAAAGGCGGAAAGTCCCGCGCCGACGGCCCCGGAGGAAACCACGACGACCTCGTGGCCTGCGGCATGAACGTCGGCGATGGCCTGCGCGAGCCGCGCGATCATGGCGTGGTGAATGCCCCCACCCGCGTTGCGGGTGAGCACGCCGGTGCCGATCTTGATTACTATGCGTTTGCCGGATGCAGTGGCCATGGTGCGATGCCTCCGGGCCTCAACTCTCGATCCAAAGGCGGGCGGGACGATAGTTCCGCGGTTGGAGAGTGTAAAGCGCCGTTTCCCCAGCCGGATCTCGTGACGCAACCGCGCCCCTTGGTCGGACCCCCAAAGTCCGGCACCCTTACCTGCGTGGCCCATCCTCTCCTCAGGCATACTCTCCGCTCCGGCCTTGGTGCCCTGGCGGTGCTCTCTCTCGCCCTTCCGGCTTGGTCCGGGGAGCAGGAGGACGTCTTTTGGTCCTTCCGTCCCCTGTGCGAGCAGCCCCTGCCATCCGTGAAGGACCCGACCTGGCCCCAGACGCGCCTCGACCATTTCATTCTCGCGGAGCTGGAGCAGGCGGGACTGAGCCCCGCCCCGCCGGCAGACGAGCGCAGCCTGCGGCGACGCCTCTCCTTCGACCTGCTCGGCCTGCCCCCGGAGAGCGGGGACGAGACTCTTTCCTGGCCTGAGCTCGTCGACCGCTACCTCGCCTCGCCCCATTACGGGGAGCGCTGGGGACGCCACTGGCTCGACCTCGCCCGCTACGCCGACATCACCGAATCCTGGAGCGAGACCAAGAGCCCCTCCTGGCTTTATCGGGACTGGGTCGTCGCCGCCCTGAACCGCGACCTCCCCTACGATCGGTTCATCATCCACCAATTGGCCAACGACCTCCTGCCGGGGGCCCGGCCAGAGGACAACGCGGCGCTCGGCTTTCTCGGCATCGGTCCCACCTATTGGAAGGAACTCAAGCTCCCTCCCGAGATCATCGGCGTGACCGTGGCCGAGGAATGGGAGGAACGCATGGATGCGGTGGGGCGCACCTTCCTGGGCCTCACCCTCGCCTGCGCGCGCTGTCACGACCACAAGTCGGATCCCGTCACCGCGGAGGATTACTATGCCCTCGCCGGGGTCTTTGCCAGTGTGCGCGCCGCCGACCGCCCCGTGTTGCCCGAGGCGGAATGGGAGCCGGTCCGCCAGGCGCGGGAACGGGTCGCCGATCTGGAAGCGAAGATCCAGAGCCTCAAGAAAACCAAACCCGCGCCGAGCGACCTGAAGGCGCAGATCGCCGAGATCGAGAAGGAGATCGCCCGCCTCCAGGCCGAGACCCCCCGCTATCACGTCGCCACCGCCCCCGCCGTGGTCGAGGCCGCCCTCTTTGTCAAAGCGGAGGACGGAGACGAATACGGCACCAAGCTCGAATACATCCCGGGCATGGCGCGCGACCTGCCCCTGCACCGCCGCGGCGACCCCAATTCCCCCGGAGAGATCGTGCCCCGCCGCTTTCTCTCCGCCTTCCCCCGCCCCGATGGCAAACCGCGCCCCCTCACCCAGGGCAGCGGCCGACTCGAATTGGCCCAGGCCATCGTCGACGAGGCGGCTCCGCTTTCCGCCCGCGTCATAGTGAACCGCATCTGGATGCAGCACTTCGGCCGGGGACTGGTGCCCACGCCCAGCGAATTCGGCCCCTCTGGCGAGCTCCCCAGCCATCCCGCCCTGCTTGACGACCTCGCCGCCCGATTCGTCGCCTCCGGCTGGTCCCTGAAATGGCTGCATCGCGAAATCCTCCTTTCCGCGACCTGGCAGCAGAGCTCCCTCGTCTCTAGCGAGCTCGCTGCGAAGGATCCCCAAGGGCAGCTCTACTCCCATCGGCAACGTCGGCGCCTCGACGTGGAATCCTGGCGCGATGCCATGCTCGTGGCCAGTGGGGAGCTGGATCTCAGCCTCGGCGGCCCCCCCTTCGACCTCGATGAGCCCAACGCCACACGCCGCACCCTCTACGGTCGGGTGAAACGGCGCGAGCTCGACGCCATGCTGCAGGTCAACGACTTCCCCGCGCCGGTGTCGCACAGCCCGGCCCGCACCGAAACGGCCACTCCCTTGCAACAGCTCTTCTCGCTGAACGGTCCCTTTGTCCTGGCCCGGGCGCAAAGACTCGCCGAGCGACTCGCGCAAAGCGCCAGCGAGGACGCCCGTCGCATCGATCTCGCCTACGAGTGGCTGCTGCAGCGACCGCCCACGGCCGCCGAGCGCCAGCTCGGCCTCGCCTACCTCGACGAGGGCGGCAACTGGGAACGCTACGCCCAGGTGCTGCTGACCTCGAACGAATTTCTCTACCTGGACTGACCCGGATGACCTTTCCTTCCCGCCCCCCTTTCTCCCTGAGCCGGCGCGATGCGCTGAAGCGCTTTGGCGGCGGCCTGGGATCGCTTGGCCTGCTCTCCTCCCTCGCCGCCGCCGAGAGTCTCGGCAGCGGCCTGCACCACCGTCCCCGAGCCAAGCGGGTCATTCACCTCTTCATGAACGGCGGCCCCTTCGGCCCCGACTTTTTCGATCCCAAGCCCGCCTTGAATCGCTACGAAGGGCAGCGCCCCGCCGCGGCAGACCTGCGCACCGAGCGCCCCACCGGCGGTCTCATGGCCGCCCCCTTTGCCTACCAACAGCACGGCAAGAGCGGTCTCCCGGTGAGCGAATTGCTCCCCCTGACCGCCCGGCACGCCGACGAGCTCTGCGTCCTCAACTCCTGCTACACGGACAATCCGAACCACGGTCCGGCGCTCTTCCTGATGAACAACGGGAGCATGACGCCCAAGCTCCCCAGCCTGGGGTCCTGGATGTCCTATGGTCTCGGCTCGGAGAACCGCAACCTGCCTTCCTATTTTGTGCTCTGTCCGGGACGGCCGGTCCGCTTCTCCGAGCTCTGGCAAAGCGCCTTCCTCCCGCCGCAACACCAGGGCGTCTACGTCAACCACTCCAAGATCGAACCCGATCGGATGATCCCCTGGTTGAGTCCTCCCGAAATGGATGTCCCCGCCCAGCGCCGCCAGCTCGACCTGGCCGCCGCTCTTAACCGGGAACATCTCGCCGCCCGCGGAGGTGCCGACACGGCCCTCGAAGGCCGCATCGAGGCCATGGAAACGGCCTTCCGCATGCAGTTCGAAGCGAGCGAGGCCTTCGACCTTTCCAAGGAACCCGAATCCGTCCGCGCAGCCTATGGGGAGGGCCATTTTGCCAATGGTTGCCTCCTCGCCCGTCGCCTCTCCGAACGGGGCGTGCGCTTCGTGCAGGTCTATTACGGCAATGGCCAGCCCTGGGACACCCACAGCAAGCACACCGAACAGACGCGCAAGCTGGCCCAGGACATCGACCGCCCCATCGCCGCCCTCCTCGAGGACTTGAAGCAGCGGGGCCTGCTCGAGGACACCCTGGTGATCTGGGGTGGAGAGTTCGGACGCACGCCGGTCACCGAGAACGGGGACGGCCGCGATCACAACCCCCACGGCTTCACCATGTGGATGGCCGGTGGCGGGGTCCAGGGCGGCATGAGCTACGGGGCGACGGACGAGTTCGGCTTCCGGGCCGTGGAAAATCGCCTGCACATCCACGATCTGCACGCCACCATCCTGCACCTGCTCGGCATCGACCACGAGCGCCTCACCTTCCGCCACGCCGGGAGGGACTTCCGCCTCACCGATGTGCACGGCAAGGTCGCCCAGGCGATTCTCGCCTGAGCTCCCGCCTGACAGATCTCCAAGAAATCACGCCGCCAAGGGCAGCTCAGAGGGTCACCGTGGTGGCCGATTGGATGCCGGGAATGGCGAGGATTTTCTCGAGCGTCGCGGGGTCCACCGGGGAATCGACGTTCAAGACGCTGAGCGCCTGCCCGCCCACCTGATTCCGCGAGAGGGACATGTTGGCAATGTTGACACTGGCCTCGCCCAGGACTCGACCGATGGCGCCCACGACGCCGGGGGCATCCGTGTTGGCGAAGATCAGCAGGTTGCCCTCGGGTTTGGCATCGAGGTTGTGGGCATCGATGCGCACGACGCGGGGCTGGCTGCCAAAAAACGTCCCGGAGACGGTGGTCCGTTCCTTCTCATTGCCGGCGGTCACGGTGATCAGGTCGGTGAATTCGCATTCCTCCGTGGGACGGCTCTCGGTGACGCGAATGCCGCGGCCTTCGGCCAGGGAGGCGGCGTTCAGGTAGTTCGCCGAACCCGAGGTGGCCCCGGTTTCGAGGAAGCCCTTCAGGGCCGCACGGGTCACCAGGGTGGTGTCCAGCTCTGCCACCTTGCCGACGTAGTCGATGCGGAAGACATCGGACTGCTTCGGGGCAATCTGGCTGACCAGCTTGCCGAGAACTTCCGCCAGGCCGAGGTGGGGACCAATGAGTTTCAGGGTGGCCTCGTCGAGGTTCGGCATGTTCACCGCATTGACGACTTCCCCGCGCAGGAGGCGGCCAGCGATGGCCTCGGCGATTTCAATGCCCACGTTTTCCTGGGCTTCCTCCGTCGAGGCCCCGAGGTGCGGGGTGAAGACCAGTTCCGGACGGGTCAGCAATTCGTAATCCGGCGCGGGCGGCTCCACCTCGAAGACGTCCAGGGCGGCGCCGGCCACCTTGCCGGACTTGATCCCCTCGAGCAGGGCTGCCTCGTCGATGAGACCGCCCCGCGCACAGTTGATGATGCGGACCCCTTCCTTCATCAGCGCGATGCGCTCGGCGTTGATGATGTGGGTCGTTTCCGGCGTCTTGGGCATGTGCAGGGTGATGAAGTCCGCCTGGGAGACGGCCTCCTCCACCGTGGCGCAGAGCTCCACGCGCATGGCACTGGCCTTGCTCGCCGCGAGGTAGGGATCGTAGGCCACCACGCGCATGCCGAAGCCGATGGCGCGGCGGGCGAATTCGGCTCCGATGCGCCCCATCCCTAGAATGGCGAGGGTCTTGTTGTAAAGCTCTACCCCCGAGTAGGCCTTGCGGCCTTCCTTGAAGCGCCCTTCGACGACCGACTGGTGGGCCTGGGGAATGTGGCGGGCCAGGGACATCATCAGGGTGAAGGCGTGTTCCGCCGTGGAAATGGTGTTGCCCCCTGGCGTGTTCATAACCACCACGCCGTGCTTGGTGGCCACGGGAATGTCGATGTTGTCCACCCCGACACCGGCGCGACCAATGGCGCGGAGCACCCCGGCACCGGCCTCGATGACCGGCGCGGTGATCTTGACGCCGGAGCGAACGATGATGCCCTCGTAGTTCGGCGCGTTCTCGATGAGCTCGGCCTCGCTCAGCCCCAGCTTGACATCCACCGCCAATCCGGAGGACTTGAGGAACTCAATGCCTTTTTCGGAAATGGGATCGCAGACGAGAACGCGGCGTTGGCTCATGGTGTTGGATGATAAGAATGGAGGGGGCAAAGGTAGGGGCGCCCGGGCGGGACGCAAGAAGGAATCCCGCGAGCGCGGCGCCGCCCGCTCGCCCCGGCCGCGGTATGTCAAGCACGGGGGTTGACTCCTGAACGCGACCCTGTTGATTCCCCCATGTCCATCGACCCCCATGCCGGATTCGAGACCCGAGCCATCCACCTCGGACGCGACTTCGTCAGCGACACCGGCGCGGTGATTCCTCCGGTCTGGCTGACCTCGACTTTTGAGTACGGCAATCCCAACGGCTTCGACTACACCCGCTCGGGCAATCCGAACTTCCGCCTCCTCGACCGCACCATCGCCAGCCTCGAGGGGGCGGCCTTCGCCACCTGTTTCGGCAGCGGGGTCTCGGCGATCACGGCGGTGGTCTCGACCCTGAAAAGCGGCGACGTCGTCGTGGCCGAGGAGAACCTCTACGGCTGCACCTTCCGCCTCTTCGCCCAGGTCTTCGCCAAGTTCGGGATTTCGGTGGTCTACCTCGACTTCACCGATTCGGCCTCGCTCGGCGCCATCGCCCAGCATTCCCCGGCCCTCGTCTGGATCGAGTCGCCCACCAATCCGAACCTCAAGGTCATCGACATCGCCGCGGTCGCCGAGGCCGCCCACGCGGCCAGTGCCCCCTTGCTCGTCGACAACACCTTTGCGAGCAGCTACGTGCAGCGCCCCATCGAGCTCGGCGCCGATCTCTCCCTGATTTCCCTGACGAAGTACGCCAACGGCCATTCCGACGCCCTCGCGGGAGCCGTCTGCACCAATTCCGAAGCCTGGCAGGACAAGATGATTTTTGCCCAAAAGGCCCTCGGCCTGCAACCGGCCCCACTCGACTGCTGGCTGGTTTCCCGCGGCCTCAAGACCCTGGCGGTGCGCATGGAGCGGCACAGCGCCAATGCCCTCGCCTTTGCCCAGTATCTGGAAGCCGAATCCGGCGCCGTGGCGGTGCGCTACCCCTTCCTGCCCTCCCATCCCCAACACGAACTGGCCCGGCGCCAGATGCGGGGTGGCTCTGGCATTGTCGTGGCGGATTTTGGCCTCGACCTCGAGCGCAGCCTGAGCTTTTTGGAACGCCTCCGCCTCTTCCCCAAGGCGGAAAGCCTCGGCGGCGTCGAATCCCTATGCTGCCATCCGGCCTCGATGACGCACGCCAGCGTGCCCAAGGAGCGCCGCGAAGCCGTCGGCATCACCGATTCTCTGGTTCGCTTCTCCGTCGGTCTCGAATCGGTCGAGGACCTCATCGCCGACGTCCGCCAAGCCCTTGCCTCCCTCTGACCATGTCCGCCCGCGACCCCTTCGAAGCGCCCTTTTGCCGTCCCGAGGATCTGGGCTTGGCCATCCCCGAAAGCGACCACGCCGTCTCCGTCTGCCTGCCCCGATGGGAGGACGCCGTCGGCTACGAGGAGGGCGATCCGGAAGTCATCGACACCTTCGAATGCGGCTACCCCCGTTTCGTGGCCCATCCCTATGTCGCCGAGATTTTCCTCGCCGCCCAGGCGGAGTTCGCCAAGAACGCCTCCCAGGCCGAGTCCGCCTTGGTCTTCCCCTCGCTGGCCGCGGCCTGGCGCTGCGCGGACCACGTCAAGCGCCGCCACGGCAGCGCTTGTCGGCTCGAGTCCTACGGCTGGGGCCACCTGACGGCCGTGCTCCTCGACGAGTCGGCCTACGGCGAGGCCTGGAAATACTGGCAACACAGTGGGGAGATCGTCAGCAGCCGTCTCGCCGAGTCCGCCCTCAGCGACGCCCCGCTGCACCCCTCCCACGCCGCCGCCGGCGCCGAGGCCGATCGCGTCCTCCGCGAGCGCATCGCCGCGCTTTACCCGGGCACCACGCCCGAGGACGTCTTTCTCTTCTCCTGCGGCATGGGGGCGATCTCCGCCCTTCACCGCCTGCTCGCAGCGCGCCGCCCCGGCGAACCCACCATCCAGATCGAGTTTCCCTACCTCGACTCCCTCAAGATCCAAGAGATCTTCGGATCCGGAATGATCGACCTGACCGTGACGGCCTCGGGAGGGACCGATGAACTCGCCGCACATTTTGATTCCGGCGGAAAGGCGGCCGCAGTCTTCACCGAGCTGCCCAGCAATCCCCTGCTGCGCACGGCGGACCTAGCCGGGGTCTCGGCCATCCTCCAGCGGGCCCAGGTCCCACTGGTCATCGACGACACCATTGCCACGGCTTACAACGTGGATTCCCTTCGCTACGCCGACGCCGTCACCACCAGCCTGACGAAGCTCTTCTCCGGGGCCGGGGATGTCGCCGCCGGAGCCCTCATCCTCAATCCCACCTCGCCCCTCTACGCGGAATTGAAGGAAGCCCTCCCCTCCGAAGAGGCCGCCAATCCTCTCTTTGCCCGGGACGCCATCGTCCTCGAACACAACTCGCGCCATTTTGCCGAGCGCGTCGAGGCGACCAACGAAAACACCCTCGCGGTCCTTGATTGGCTCAAGGACCGCCCCGAAATCGCCGCCCTGCACCACCCTTCCCTCTCTTGCCGGGATCACTACGACGCCGTGCGGCGGCCCACGGGAGGCTATGGCTGCCTCTTCTCCCTGGAACTCCACGGCGGGCCGGCTGAGGCCGCCGCCTTTTACGACGCCCTCGAAATCTCCAAGGGACCGAGCCTCGGGACCAATTTCAGCATCGCCAGTCCCTACACGCTCCTCGCCCATTACCAGGAACTCGACTGGGCGGAGCAGCGCGGGGTCTCCCGGAATTTGATCCGGATCTCCATCGGGTTGGAGGAGCCCGAGGAACTCATCGAGCGCCTGGAAAGGGCTCTTTCCGCCCTCCCTGGGAAAGATTAAGATCAGTTAAAGATAAAAAGTGAATTCTCGCTTGCGATTCTTTGAGAAAACGCCTTTCATCGAAGCGGTTTTCGATTTCTGAGACATGAACATGAAAAAGATCTTCGCGGCTTTCTGTGCCCTCGTGCTGATGCCCTCCTTCTCCGCCCAAGCGTGGATCGGTGGCCCCTTCAGCAAGAACACCTACTTCGAGGAAAACGGAGACGACGGAGTCTATGAGGCCGTGGCCTCGACCATCAATGGCATTGGTCTCTACCGCTTTGCGGTCGGGAACGAATTCGATGGCGTCAATCCTCAGGGCGTCAATGCTTCCGTGCCGGCACAGGACACCGCGGATCCCGGCGTGGTTATTTTGATTCCGGGCATCGCCTCCGGTAACTTTGTCATCGGGGCTCTTGCCAACCAGTATACCTGCGTCTGGTATTACGAAGGCGTTCAGTACTTCGGCTTCACCCTCGGCACGGTGAACTCCTCGCTCGGCCAGGTTGTCGGTCTGAGCGACTGCCGCGACAACGGCGGTTCGGGCGTCAATTCCCTCTCCACCTCCTTCCGCGCCCGCCTCTCGAGCAGCTCAGAGTTCATCCCGTCTTCCGCGTTTCAGGGCGTGGGCAAGGCCGTGACTTCACAAGGGACACGCTTCCGCTTCACCGTGCTGGGTTCCAGGATTTCCAACCGAATCACCTACGGTCTCTAAGGGAAAGCGGCGGCTGGACCGCTGCTTCCTCGCTCCATTCCTTCCCGGCTGCTTGAAGAAACTGACCCCTGTCCAATCCAAAGGGTGGACCCTCTTGGAATTGGTCGTGGCCATATCAGTGGGCCTGCTCCTCTTCGCTTGCATCGCCCTGGGATCCTCGACCCTAATCAAGCGAGCCAAGAAGGTCCGATGCATGTCCAACATGCGGAACCTTCATTCCTCCCTGTCCGCCTACCTCGTGGACGTGGGCCACTGGCCCCAGATGGAGGAAGATCGCTTCGACTTCACCGAGGAGGAGTTCTTCCGCTTCTGGGTGGAGGCCACCACCCCCTATGGCATGAGCCAGGAATCCTGGCTCTGCCCCATGGATCGCGAACTGGCCGTGCGTCTCGGGGACATGAAGCTTAATTACTACGGCTCCTACAACGTGACCCGCTTTGACAAAAATCCCGCGACGCCCTATCGGTGGAATCAGCCTTGGGCCATGGAGCGGGGGAACCTGCACGGTCGGGGAGCCCACATCCTCATGCCGGACGGTTCGGTCAACGAGTCCATGAACGCCTACAGCGGGCGTTGAAGTTCAGGTGCCTGCCCCGAGCGAGGAACGCGGCCGCCTTGAGGATTCCTCTCCTGAAGGAGACGCTGGCGGGAGGTACGGATCTCAAACTCAAGGAAAGCAGGCGTGCCTCACGCGCCCCCCGTCCGAGCCCCCTCCACATGGCGGAAGGGGCGGCCCCGCCGAGTAAGGCGGGAGGGCCTCAGCCACCCGCCCCCCGGGAGGCACTTCAAAGATCGGCAATGGCCTTGAGGTATTGTTCCCAGTCAAAATCGACCACGTCGTGCTTGCCGGTGCGAATGTGGTAGCGGACCTGATGGCCCACGGGCTGATCCAGCCCCGGCATTTCCTCCACCCCCACGCCTTTCTTGCCCAAGAGCTCGTAAACGGGGCTGGCATGCTTGGCGGAAAGGAACTCGCCCTTGGGATCCGCCCAGCGGTCCTCCACTGCGCTGGCGATGTAGACGAGACGCGGAGCGATCAAAGCCACCAGCTGGTGCTGGTCCACGGGCAGCTCGGATTCCTTCTCATTGTATTGCAGGAAGGTGTCGGCAAACCAATGGGGAAAGGAGGTGTTGATGCGTCCGACCCGCTCGCCAAAGCGGCGCCGGCTCAGCGCCGCCCCGCCACAGCCGGAGTTGTTGGAGATGACCAAGGCGAATCGCTCGTCCTGGGCGCCGGCCCAAAGGGCGGTCTTGCCCAAGCGCGAATGCCCCATCACCGCAACCCGCTTCTTGTCGATGGCGGGATCCGTCTCGAGGTAATCGAGGGCGCGGCTCGCTCCCCAGGCCCAGGCCCCGATCGAGCCCCATTCATTCGGCTTCGGCTTGCCGAAATGGGCGTGGATGCCGTTCTCAAAGCCGTCATCAAAGTCGGGATCGACGTCCCCATAGTAGAAGGTGGCCAGGGCCACCCCCGCGTCGATGATCATCTCGACCGGCCAGCGCGAGGCTTGATTGCCGCGGGAGGCCTCGGTGGCCCGGTTGTTCACCACCTGTCCAGCGTCGACCCAGTCTTTCCGGTCCCTCATCCAGGATTCGCAGATCGAGATCTCGGTGGAGGGATGGATGCCGTGATTTCCGGAGAAGTTCAATCCGATGAAGGCCGGCACGCCGCCCTCGCGGATGGCCTTGGGCTTGATCACGAGCAGATCGAGGAAGGGACCGTCCGGTTTCGCCGTGAAATGGATGCGGACCTCTTCCAAGGTGGCCTTGCCCTCGAGGAAGTTGTCCACCTTCTTGCGGGTTTCGAAGCGCATCTCCTCGGGGCGCCCCACCGGCGTCCGCCCGTAGACGTGCTCGGCGAAGAGATCGAGCAATTCGGCGCGGCGGCGGCGCCAATCCTCCGGGGTCTTCACTTCGCTGCCGTCCTCGAAACGGAGAGGATCCGGCAGAGTGTATGCTGGGACCAGGGCCTCGTCGTAGATGACTTCGTCAGCGGCGCAAAGAGCCCCTGTCAGGGCGCAGACGGTGGCGGCAAGCAGTAGGGTTCGAGACATCCCCCATAATACGACCAGAGTGCGAAGTCGGGCAAGCGCGGGATCGCGCACGGGCCGAGGCGCACGGGCCTGCTCACTCCTCGATCAGACCCATCTCCTTCAGCTTGCGCTGCATCGTCCGGCGCGAGATGCCGAGCAGCTTGGCGGCCTCGGTCCGGTTGTCGCCGGTCCGCTCCAGGGCGAGGCGGATGTAGCGCTCCTCCATCCTCGCCAGGTTGAGATCCTCCTCCGGCGGGTGGATGAGGGACTCCAGGGAGGCGGGGCGCGGGTTTGCCGCGGAACGCAAGCCCTCCATCGTTCCATCCCTGAGGAAGGGAGGCAGATGCCGGACGCCGATCTTGGCCGTATTCGACATGACCACCCCGTGCTCGATGACCGTGCGAAGTTCGCGCACGTTCCCCGGCCAGTCGTAGTCCAGGAGCATGCGCATGGCCTCGGCGCTCAGCTCCATGGGCGGCTTGCCGTTTTCCTCGGCGAACTCCTTGAGGAAGGCGTCCACCAGCAGGACGATGTCCTCCTTGCGCTCGCGCAGTGGCGGCATGCGCAGCGAGACGACATTGAGCCGAAAATAAAGGTCATCCCGGAAGCGGCCCTCGCGGACCATCTCGGCCAAGTCCTTGTTCGTCGCGGCGACGACCCGAACATCGACCTTGATGGGTTTGTTAGAACCAAGCCGTTCGATGGTCCGTTCGCCCAGCGCGCGGAGCAACTTGACCTGGATGTTGGCATCGATCTCCCCGATCTCGTCAAGGAAGAGCGTTCCCCCATCGGCCTCCTCGAAGCGGCCGATGCGTCGTTCCAAGGCCCCGGTGAAGGCGCCGCGCTCGTGGCCGAACAGTTCGCTCTCGAGGAGCTGCTCGCTCAGGGCCGCGCAGTGCACGGTGACCAGCTTGGCCCGCGGACGCCCGCTGAGATGGTGGATGGCTCGGCCCACCAATTCCTTGCCAGTCCCGCTCTCCCCCTCAATCAGGACGGTGGCTCGCGTGGGGGCGACTTGGCGGATCGTCTCAAAAACACGCCGCATGGCCTCGGACTGCCCAATGAGCTTCTCGAGACCGTAGCGCTCCGCCACCTGGGTCTTCAGGGCGAGGTTTTCCGCCTCGACCGCCCGACTGCGCAGGGCGCGCTTGATGACGATTTCCAACTCGTCGATGTTGAGCGGCTTGCTGACATAGTCGTAGGCGCCCTTCTTCATCGCCTCGACGGCGACGTCGACCGATCCGTAGGCGGTCATGAGGATGCAGAGCGGCGGACGCGGTCTCGCCAGGGCCCGGGTGATGAGGTCCATGCCGCTCTCGCTTCCCAGGCGGAGATCGGTGAGCATCACGTCGATGGTCTCGTTCTTGAGGATCTCCTCCGCCTCGACCGGGTTCGCCGCGACATAGACGTCGAACTCGTCCTCGAAGGAAAGCCTCAGCCCCTCGCGGGTGTTCTTCTCGTCATCGACGATCAGGAGTGTGCGGTCGGAGAAATCCATGGGCGGTCGTCAGGTTTCCACATCGACATCGATCACCGTTGCCTGGGACTTTTCCGGAAGGAAGCGCATGCGCCGCTCGGCGCGCGGCAGGTGCACGGTCACTTCCGTCCCCGAGCCTTCGCGGCTGCGGAATTCCACCTCGCCCCCGTGGTCGCGCACGATGCGGTGGACAATCAGCAGGCCCAGGCCGGAGCCGGTTTTCTTGGTGGAATAATAAGGCTCGAAGACGCGGCTGACCCGGTCCGCCGGAACGCCGGGACCGTTGTCGGCAAAGGTCACGAAGACACTCTCGTCGTCGCAGCCCGTGCGCACGGTGAGCTCGCCATCCGAACCCATGGCCTGGCAGCTGTTGCGCACGAGATTGTAGAAGACCTGCTTCATTTGGTCGCGATCGACATGGAGGAGCGGCAGGCCCTCGGCCAACTCGAGCGTGATGGCGATGCGACGGTCGGTGATTTCCGGTCCGATGAAGTGCATGGCCTCCTCGACCAGTTCGTTCAGCGGGGTCGGCTCGGGCTTCGGACGAACGGGGCGCACCGCGCTGAGAAACTTTTCCACAATGCCGTCGAGGCGACGGATTTCGCCCCGGGCGATGGCGAGGGAATCCAGCAGTTCCCCCGCGAGCTCGGGATCGACCTGCTTCTTGATCTTCCGCTCGACCACCTGCAGGTGAATGTTCAGGGAATTGAGGGGATTGCCGATCTCGTGCGCCACCCCGGCGGCCAGGCTGGTGACGGCCTCCAGTTTGCCCGACTCGATTTCGCGACGCTGCCGCTCCACGGTCCGGGTTTGGTCTCGCAGAATGATGACGTGCCCGACGAGGTCCTCATCCGCCTCGCGGCTGGCCAGAGGCGCCACGTAGAAGTTGAGCAAGCGGGGCTCGGGATAACGCACCACCAGGTCGCGGTTGACCACTTCCCCGGACGCCGCCACCTCCTCCCAATCCAGCCCGGGAAAGAGGGCCCAGACGGTCCCGCGGATGGCCTCCCGGGGATCGAGCCCGAAGAAATCGCAAGCCGCCTGGTTGATGTAGTGGATCGACCCGCGCGGGCCCGTCACCACCACGCCTTCGCGCAGTGCTTCAAAGACTTTCTCCAGGAAGCCCTTCTCCTGAACTATGCTGAGCACGAGCCGCTGCAGCGCTTCCGGCTCGAGCTTGTCGAGCCGTTCGATGAGACGATCGATCATTCCCGGATTCATCGGTCAGACCAGCGGGAGAGCCGCGAGAGTGGGGTCCAGTGGAGAAGGCGCCGCTTTCGTGCAAAGGTAGAACATGATTGTGAGACAGAACGGCGCGGAGGATGACGTGATCTTGGTGCTGACCACCTTTCCCAATGTGGAGACGGCGAGACAAATTGGCACACAGTGGCTCGACGCGCAACTCATCGCCTGCATGAACCTCCTCCCGGGAGCCGAATCCCTCTATCGCTGGGCGGGGCAGACGGAGCATTCCCGCGAAGTCCTCGCCTGGGTCAAGACCACCCGGCACTGCCTGGAAGCCCTGGAAATCTCGCTGCGCCAGAACCATCCCTACGAGCTGCCCGAGTGTCTGGTCCTCAGTCCCGAAGGCGGATCCCGGGAATTTCTTGCCTGGGTGCGCGGTGAAACGACATTGGACAAACCGGCAAGCTGAGGCATAAGTCTCCGCCTTGGCGCGCACTGCCCCCGCCAGCCCTCCAACCTGCATCCAGCGAACTTGAGCCTCATCGTCCAGAAATTCGGTGGCACCTCCGTCGGGACTCCCGAGCGGATCCGCAATGTCGCAAAGCGCATCCTTGAGACCCAGCAGGCCGGCAATCAGGTCGTCGCCGTGGTCTCCGCCATGGCGGGCGTGACCAACAACCTCATCAAGTTGGCCGACGAAGTCACCGCCTCGACCCCGCCGACCGAGCGGGAAATGGACGTGCTTCTGGCCACCGGGGAGCAGACCACCATCGCCCTCACTGCCATGGCCTTGAACTCCATGGGGGCCAAGGCCGTTTCCTTGACGGGGGCCCAGGCCGGGATCGTCACCGATGGACTCCACACCAAGGCCCGCATTTCCAACATCACCCCGAACGGGGTCCGCGAGCTGCTCGATGCCGGCAACATCGTCATACTCGCTGGCTTCCAGGGCCAGACGCGCGAGGGCAACATCACCACTCTGGGCCGCGGCGGTTCCGACCTCACCGCCATCGCCATGGCGGCGGCCATCGATGCGGACCTTTGCCAGATTTACACCGACGTGGACGGCGTCTACACCTGCGATCCCCGCGTCGTCCCCAGCGCCCGCAAGATCGACGAAATCAGCTACGACGAACTCCTCGAGATGGCCAGCTCCGGCTCGAAGGTCATGCAGTCGCGCTCCGTTGAGTTCGCCAAGAAATTCGGCGTCACCTTCGAGGTGCGCAGCAGCCTCAATCACAATCCGGGAACTCTCGTCAAAGAAGAAACCATGAGCATGGAATCCGTTGTCATCCGCGGGGTCAGCCTCGAGCGCGCCCAAGCCAAGGTCACCATTGGCGGCGTTCGCGATGTGCCGGGAACGGCGGGTCGGATTTTCGGCGCGGTGGCCGGTGCCAACATCCTCGTCGACATGATCGTGCAGAACGTCTCCAAGACGGGCATCACCGACATCTCCTTCACCGTGCACAAGGACGATGTCGCCAAGGCCGAGGCCGCCCTGCGTCCGGTCCTCTCCGAGCTCGGCGACGAGGTCACCCTGGAAGCCACCGATGGCATCGCCAAGCTCAGTGTCGTCGGCATAGGCATGCGCTCCCACAGCGGGGTCGCCGCGGAAATGTTCAAGGCCCTCTCCGAGGCCGGCATCAACATCGAGATGATTTCGACTTCGGAAATCAAGGTCGCCGTCACCGTCGCCGAGGGCGACATCGACCGCGCCGCCAACGTCGTCCACGAAGCCTTCGGGCTCGGGGGCGAGTGAGGGGCGGAGTCCATCGACATCGCCCACTCCAGGGGCCACCATCGAGGTTCCTCCCCCCTCAGTCCGCACTGCCCATGAGGGAGAGGACCACGCGGCGGGTGTGCGGGGCCCGGCGATGCTCGAAGAGGAAAACGCCCTGCCAAGTGCCCAACACCAGCTGCCCCTGGTGGACCGGAATGACTTCGCTGGTCCGCGTCAGGGCCATGCGCAGGTGACTGGGACTGTCATCCGGCCCCTCGTAAGTGTGCACGAGATAGGGCAGGTCCTCGGGGACGAGGTGGTCAAAAAAGGCGTGCAGGTCGGTGCGGGCCTCGGGATCGGCGTTCTCCATGATCACCAGGCTGGCGCTGGTGTGACGCACGAAGACGGTGAGCTGCCCCTCCCGCACACCGCTGCCGGCCACGAAGGCGCGCAGTTCGCGGGTCAGTTCGTAGGTGCCCTTGCCTCGGGTGTTCAGGCTCAGTTCGCGGGTATGGACGGAAAAGGACATGGAGGGTCAATGCTCAGAATAAGATTCAGGGAAGAGGGGAGGTCGAAAGATTCGCCGGGGGCGGAGGCAAGCGCCAGGCACTGGCCTCGCGATCGTTTCGCACCAGCAAGAGGCGTCCCGCCACGGCGGGGACGTTCCAAGTCATGGAGGAGAGGGCGGCGATCCGCCCCCTCTCCTCGAAGCCCTCGGCCGTCAGGCGACCCACAACCACCTCGCCGGATTCTGCCTGGATCAGGAGCCAATCGGCGAAGCGGAGCTGCTGCCCGAAGCCGTACTTCTCGCCCTTCCAAAGTCGACGTCCCGTCGCCAGATCGAGGCAGGCAAGCCGTCCCTCGTCGAGACCATAGGCTCTCCCGGCGAAGACCACGGCCGAGCTGAACTTGGTTTTGAGCTGATTGCTCTTCCAAAGCTCAGTCACGGACAGCTTGCCCTCTGCAGCCTCCCTCACGTGGAGGAGTAGACTGCCCGCCCCGTAACTGGCGGTGACGAGGAGACGATCTCCGGGCAGCTCAATGGGCTGGCCCACCTTGGGCCAATGGCCGGGCCAGGGATGGCGCCAGAGCGTTTCCCCCGTGGCGGGATTGACCGCGGAGACGTCGCCGCGATTGACGCTGACGACCTGGTCCCGACCGGCCAAAACCAGGCGTCGGGGCGAGCTGTAACTGGCTCCATCGCCCTCGGCGACCCATCGCGTCTCGCCATTGGAAAGTTCACAGGCGATCAGAGGAGGCCCGCCGCGATCGGGCCCGGCAAAGACAACCAGCCCCTCCTCGGCGAGGATCAGAGGCGAGTTGGCCATTCCCCAACGCTGGGTTTCCGCCCCGAGTTCGCGGAGGAGGTGTCGAGACCAGAGTAGGCGGCCGCTCTCCAGGTCGAGACAATTGACGATGCCGGTGCTGCCCATGGTGTAGACGCGCTCCGCGTGAATGACGGGAGTGGCCCGCGGCCCGTCCCCGCCCATGGCCGCCCCGGCGTTTTCGGCGCGCTCAAGCAGCAGCCGCGTGTCCGAATCCGCATGGCTCCAGAGCTCACGTCCCGTGGCAAGGTCGAAACAGCTGACGTGTTCGTCGTCGCCAATCTGCTGCTGGGTGAGGGCACGTCCCCCGCTCACGCTAAAGCTGGACCACCCTTTGCCTAAGGAACGTCGCCAGAGCAACTCGGGCGGCTGCGCCCGCCAGTCCGTCCCGAAAGGCAGGTCCTCCCACATGCCGTCCCGACGCGGCCCGAGAAAATCGGACAACTCTCCGGCCTCCGACCGCAGGCCCGGGATGTCCTCGCGGGCCAATTCCGGCAGGGACGGAAACCCTTCCGGCACCGCCGGAGCCTCCCATACCCAGGAAAATTTCGGAAAGGAGGAACCCGAGGCCGATCCCTCGTAACGGAGGACGAGCGATGCCAGCCCAGCCAACGAAAGCACCAAACCCAGTCCCAGACCACAGCGTCGCAGACGCGTCCGGACAGGCGCTTGCCCCCAGAGCGCATACCACAGGCCAACGAGCCCCAAGGCCACGACCCCGCTTCCGGGGATGGCCCAGACCAGATGGGTCATTTCCGTACGCTGCACCCACCACCAGGTGGCGGGCACCAGGGCCACAATGGCCAGCAAGCTGCAGCGACGGAGCCACTCTTTCATGTTCCCGCTAGGGTAGCACAAGCCAGGGCTCTTTGCCGGAGACTTGGAAGTGGCCAGGATCTCGATCCCATGGCATGCTAGGGACATGATCCCGCATCGGCACTTGATTCTTTGCCTGGCCGCCCTCACCTGGCTTCCCCTCTCCTGCCGCGAAGCAGGACAAACGCCGCCGCAGTCTCCAGGGCCCGCCCTCGAGCCACCCCCGGCCGACGGGGATGAAGCCTTCCTGGGACTGAGCGAGGAGGCGGGCACGGCCTTGGCCAAGCAACGCCAGCTGCGATCCCGCGTGATCTCCGTCGACGGCGAACCCCGTCCGGCCACCCGGGACTACCGCCCCGACCGGGTCAATTTTGAAATCGAACAGGGGCGCATCGTTCGGACCAGCCGCGGCTAGCCCTCGCCACTCTCGCTCAGCCCAGGCCCGGCTCCGCCAGGCCCCAGAGGCGTCCAGGTTCGGCCGGGGACGGGGCGTCCCCCAACCACATGCGGGTGAGGACGCGAGCCGGACGAAAACCGAGGGACGAGGCCAGTTCCACGGCGGCGCCGTTCTCATCCGGCAAGTCCCAAAATACCGCACGATCAAGAGGCAGCGAGGCGAGTAGAGAGCGCACCAGCGTTTCACCCGAGGGGGCGCTGGCGGCCACCACCGGCCCCACATAAAGCGCCCGCTCGCCCTCCCGCCCCAGACCGTAGCTGCCGTCCTCGAGGACCTGCCCAAAGAGTGATCCCTGCAGCAGGGATTGGAGCAACTCGCGCCGATCCGCCCCGAAGACCTGGCGATCGAGGGCGAAACTGATCTCCGGCAAGGACTGGGGTCGCGCTGTCAAAATCTCGCTCGACGCCCTCTCCGGACCCTCCGAAACCGATCCTTCGCGCACCCAGCGACGCAGTCCCCATTCCGCCCGGAAGCCCAGCCCTTCGTAGAGCGGGCGTCCCTCCGGAGTCGCGTCGAGCCTCACACAGGCCACCTCGCGCTCGTGGCGGAGATGCTCAATGGCGCGGCGCAGCAAGGCCGTCCCGATGCCGCGGCGCCGAAAGTCCGGATGGACCAGCACCATTCCAATCCAGCCCAACTCGCGTCCGTAGGCCGTCGTCGTCGCCGTCCCGGCCGCCCTCTCCTCACAGGTCGCCAAAAAACATCCGGAGGGCGCCAGCTGCACGAATCTCTGCCAGTCCCGCCGGGTCTGGTTCCAGCCCGCGAGCCGGCTCAGACCGTGGGCGAAATCGAGATCGGTCAAGGCGAGGGGACGAAGCTGGACATTCATCGGAAGCAGTCTGTCTGAGGAAAAGAAATTTGAAACCTGTAAAATACCAAGGACCTTTCAGCATGAAATTTACGGTAAATTTAATTGTTCTAAGCTGCTTGGTCCTGCTGATGGGGGGATGCAGTTCCCGGCGTTTGGGGGGCCGCGTCGAATACGTCACCGTCGAAGCAACGGGCTATTGCAAATGCGGCGAGTGTTGTGGCTGGCGCCGCAACCTCTTGCTGCAGCCTGTCTACGCCTACGGCCCGATGAAGGGAGAGCGCAAAAAGGTGGGCGTCACGGCCTCCGGCACCAAGGCCAAAAAGGGCACCATCGCCGCCGACACCAGCGTCTTCCCCTTTGGGACGCGCATGAAAGTGCCGGGATATGGCCATGGGGTCGTCGAGGATCGCGGGGGAGCCATCAAGGGCCACAAGATCGACTTGTTCTTCCGGACGCATCAACAGGCCTTGGAATGGGGGCGGCGAACCGTAACCGTTGAAGTGCGTTATCCCTGATCCGCCCCTGAGCGACTCAGGGCCTCGCGGAGCCAGTCCTGCAGAAGCGTGATGGCCTCTCGGCCGTCGCCGGCAGGACGGTCCACCAGAGGAAGATCCTGCGCGGGAACAATTTCCCGCACGAGGGCATCTCGCTCGCGCTCCTCTTCGCTCCCCTCTCCCTCGAAAAGATCGGGGTGGGCCACAACGACATCCCATTCCCGCGAGCCGCGGCTCAGGCTAAAATTGGCGATCCACATCTGCGTGCGAATAAATTCCTCGCGGTCCTTGGCGGAGGCGGAGCGGGGCACGGCAATCCACACGAGGTCGGGAGCCAGGGGGCGCACGCGATGGGAAGCGTCCTTGGTCAGGGCACTGCGGTCCAGTCCCTCCACCGGCCAAGGACTCATCTCGACGACCATCCCAGGAGCAAGCTCGCGAAGCACTTCCGGCAAGGTTTCATCAAAGGGCGGCATCGCCAAGACGCGTACGGGCTGACCTTGCTTCCACTTGCCCACCACTTTGGTCAGGGGGGGCGACAGCGGCACGGGCTCCTGGGGATCCAGAGGGCGACCCAGAATTTCCCTGACGAGCCCTTCGGCGAGGCGGCAATGCCCCCGAAAATTCGGATGGATCTCGTCGCTCATGGAAAGGCGCCAGGCCAGGGGATCTTTCCCCTGAAGGGCGGCAAAGGCGGCATGGACATCGCAGAGCGGCACGGAGGCCTCGCGGGCCAAGTCGCGCACCGCGGCGGCAAAGCTGGCCAGCTCCGCGACGGGACGTTCCGCCGTCTCCGCCACGGCATTGGGCGTGCAGAGCAGGACCTCGGAACCCCCGGCACGACAGCGCTTCACGATTTCGGCGAGATGATGCCGATAGGACTGGAGCTCCCCCCTGGCGAGATCGTTGAGCCCGAACATCACCGTGACGAGATCTGGACGGTGAGAAAGCACATCCTGGGGAAGGCGGGCATAGCCATTGACCGAAGTGTGACCACTGATCCCGGCGTTGATCACGCTCACGTCCACGCCGGGATAGAGCCGAGTCAAGATTTCCTCCATCAACTCGGGATAGGCGCGCCGTCCCCCGCTGTGGTAGTAGAGCCCGGTGACACTGTCCCCGAAGCAGACGATGCGAACGGGCCCGCGGCCCGACTCAAGCCGCTCTCGGATCGCCGCCAAGCCTTCAGCGGCCTGAGCGACGCCGCCAAACAACAGGATCCAGCTGAGGCAAAAATAGACGAGGCGAGAAGAGACGAGGCGAGAAGAGA
>CAZKGI010000028.1:25632-30726 GCA_964552315.1 uncultured Akkermansia sp.
AGGATCCAGCTGAGGCAAAAATAGACGAGGCGAGAAGAGACGAGGCGAGAAGAGAAAAGCGAAGTCATGAGGGTTCGCCGATCTTGTCGGATTCGCCCGGCAAAGACAAGGACGCGAACTCGACTCGCTCCCTGGGCCACCGGCGGGGCCGAGTCCGGCAAGGGAACCCACAAAGCAAAACGGGATCAGGCTTTCGCCTGATCCCGTTGCTTCAAAGAAATCGATGTGTCCCGAAGAGGAATCACATCAGGTTGAGCGCACGGGCGCGCTTGATCTCGCGAGTGATGCGCCGGTGCAGCTTGGCGGAAACGCCAGTGACGCGCCGGGCATAGATCTTGCCGGATTCCGTGGTGAAATTGCGGAGGAACTCCGGATTGAGGTAGCTCACCTTCTCCGCCGGGATGTCAAAGCGGCGGCGAGGCATGCGCCGGTTGGCGCGACGGAGGTTGATGGCTCTCTGTTCGGTTTTCGGGCCCATGGCGTAGGAAAGACAGGAATCAGCGCTTCTCGCGGTGCAGGGTGCGGCGCTTGAGGTAGGGATTAAACTTCACCTTCTCCAGACGCCCCGGGGTGCGGAGGCTCTTTTTGTTGCGCGTCGTCGGGTAGATGGAAGGACGGGCGCCTTCCGCCTTCGCCTCAGTGCATTCAAGGATGATGACTTCTCTGGGCATGTCTGATTCGGGTGATGGATTTCGCGAGGGTCGGGAATCTAGATCATTTTCCAGGCTTCTCAACCGATAATTTTTTAATCCTCGTCCTCGTCCGAAGGCTTGGACACTTCCTTCTCTTCCAGACCGAAGAGTGAAGTCACCGGGGTGCGGGTTTGCCCGGCAGCCTGCTCCTGGTCGAGTTTCTCCTGGTATTCCACGGTGCAGCGGGCAAAGGGAATGGCCTCGAGGCGGGCCTGGGGGATCATTTTTCCAGAGCCCTGGCAGATCCCGTAGTCGCCATTTTCGATGCGCTGCAGCGCTTCCTCGATCTCGTAGAGGGCGTTCTGCTCCTGAGACAAGATGTTGAGGGCGAAGTCGCGATCGTAGGCGTCGCTGCCGGCGTCCGCTTGGTGCATGCCGAAGGCCGAGGAATCGGAACCTTCATCACCGCGGCCCAGCGAGTCGCGCGCCACGCCAGACATTTGATCGAGAATGGAATCCCGGAGGTCGAGAAGACGTTGCTTCTGGGCCTTGAGGAAAGCCTTGGAGAGCTTCTTGGGGGGCTCTTCCGCATCCGGGTTCGGGATGACGGGGGCCGGATTGGTCAGATGGGCGAAGAGGGGGCGCCGTTTGGCGAGAGTGCGTTTCTTGGGAGGGATTTTCACGGATGAGGAGGACTTGGCAGCCGCCTGCGCCGGCGCGGGCCGGGAAGCGGCTGGTTTGGATTCGGAAGGGGAGGATCCCGTCGCAGCCCCGGATTTGGCCGCAGGCTTGGCGGGGGTGGCTTTCTCCGCCGCCTTTTCAGCGGCAGGTTTCGTCGCGGCGGCTGGGGCCGCCTTTTGGGAAAGGGATGAGGGTGCCGATTTCTTGGCGGGCACCGATTTCTTGTCTGCCGCCACCTTCGGGGCGGGCGCCGACTTCTTCGGGGCAGGCGCCGACTTGCCGGCCGGAGCCTTAGGACTGGCCTTGGCTGCAGTCTTGGCAGGGGACTTGGCCGACGCCGGCTTCGCCGTCGTCTTGGCAGCGGGCTTCTTGGCTGGTGCGGCGGGCTTCTTGCCGCTCGGCTTCGCCGCCGCCTTCTTCGGGGCGGCTTTCGCCGGGGCGGGCTTTTTGGCCGCGGCCTTGGTGGAGGCGCCCTTCTTGGACGGGGAAGCCGTCTTCGCCGCGGATTTGGCCGGAGCCTTGGCGGCCGCGGACTTGCTCGCGGCCTTCTTCACGGGCGCGGCCTTGGCATTCGCGGGCTTGGCCGCCGCCTTGGTCGGCTTGACGGCCTTGGCCTTGGTCCCCTTTTGGCCCGCTGCGCTCGCCTTGGCAGGAGCCGCCTTTTTCGCGGGAGCCGCCTTGGCGGAGGGCGCCGACTTTACGGCTTTTTTCTTCGCCGCTGCAGCTGGAGTCGCGGACTTTTTCGCAGCACTTGTCGCCTTTTTCGGCGTGGCCGGCTTTTTGGGAACAGCGTTCTTCGATGCGGTCTTCTTGGCCATAGCAACAGGGCAACGTCAGGGTAACGAAAGGCACCCAAAGGGGAGCCGCGAAAAGAGCCGCAATTTGTAAGTCACCCAGCGCGAAGCCGCAAGGGAAATCGCGGCCCGGGAACGAGGGGAAAAGTCCGCAGCGGAATCCCCCGGAACCGGATCAGAGCTCGGGCAAGACCTTGGCGACTCGCTCCTTCAGTTCCTTGCCCGGCTTGAACTTGACGACCGCGCGGGCAGGAATGGGCACCGCCGACTCCGGCTTGTTGGGATTGCGCCCGATCTTCGGCTTGGTCTTGGTGACTTGAAAGGCGCCGAAGTTGCGGAGCACGACGTCGTCGTTGGAGGCGAGACTGGCGGTCACTTCCTCAATGAGGGACTGCACGACGTTGAATACTTCCTGCTGAGTCAATCCCGTCTCGTTGCTGATGCGCACGACGAGATCTCGCTTGGTAATAGTGGCCATGGTCGATTGTGGTGTTCAGTGCTCGCGAAGAGTATTGTGGGAGGCTTTCGCCGGTTTGGCAATTGTTCTTTGACGATCAGGGCGTCGCATAGGAGCCATAGCCACTTTCTTGCCAATCGTGCCTGCGAATACGGTCCCAGATTCCGCTTTCGTTTCCCCGGCCCCGGCTATGGTGTGAGCCGTCCGGCATGCCTTCCCGCCCTTCATCGATCCCCGCGCTCGGCGGCGCCAAGACCGTCCGCGCCTTTCAGGACGCCCTGATCACCTGGTTTCAATCCACCGCCCGGGATTACCCCTGGAGACAAACCAGCGACCCCTACGCCATTTTCATTTCCGAGGCGATGCTGCAGCAGACCCAGATCACCACGGTGCTGGATCGTGGCTATTACACGCGCTGGATGCGCGCCTTTCCGGATTGGGCCAGTCTGGCGGCCGCGTCGGAAACGGAACTGCTCAAGGTTTGGGAAGGGCTCGGTTACTACAATCGCGCCCGCCATCTCCAGCGCAGTGCCCGGATCATTCTAGAACAGCACGGGGGGCGCTTCCCCGAGGACCTCGAGGCCATCTTGACCCTGCCCGGGGTGGGGCGCTACACCGCCGGGGCCATGCTGAGCTTCGCCTTCAATCGCCCCGCCCCCCTCGTGGATGGCAATGTGGCGCGCGTCCTCGCCCGGGTCTTCGCCTGTGAAGAAGCCATCGACTCCTCCAAGGGCCAGGCCCTCCTGTGGGAATGGGCAGAGGCCCTCGTCCCCGAAAAGCAGGCCCGCCCTTACAACTCCGCCCTCATGGAGTTGGGGCAGCGTCTCTGCCGCCCCCGCCATCCGGATTGCCCCCACTGCCCCCTGCACTCCCTCTGCCAAGCGGCCCGGCGCGGGGAAACGGACCGCTATCCCCTGAAACGTCCCCGCAGTCGCCCGACCCTGCGCGAGGAGCACGTTCTTCTGGCCTTGCGAGGTGGCCGAGTCTTCCTGCAGCCCGAGGAGGGCTCGCAACGACGCGGACTCTGGCGCCTTCCCGAGATCGAGGCCGCCGCGGCAGCCGACCTCCCCGAGCTTTTCCAATTGGAATACGCCATCACCCGTTATCGCGTTACCTTGAGGGTTCACGAGGCACCCGTCACCTGGTCCGCCCCCCATACTGCCGTCCCTCAGGGCGGCTGGTTCGACCTGGCGGACGAGACGGCCACCCCGCCTCTGGGCGCGCCCTATCGCCGGGCCCTCCGAAAATTACGGGAAATCCGGGAACCTGAGTTTCCCGCCTGAATGCTTTCCCGCGAGCCGAAAGGAAAGCCATCATCCCGCCACGTTTTTTTCTAAGATGGGGCTTGTTTTGCTGGGAAAAGTTTTTAATTCTGGCACAGGAGTAGAACTTTGGAGTTGTTTTTGAGAACCTCCCTCGCTAGGTTCGGCCGCTGAAACACATCCGCAATCCGTTCACCTCAAACAAGCAGACCCCATGTGGAAAGTATTGTTAGTCATTGCATCCGCCGTGCTCGCGTTCGCCGGCTGGCTCAGCTACGCCAACATGGGCGCGCTGAAAGATCGGATTGCCCAAAGCGAAAATGAGAAGCGTACGCTGGACAGGCGGACCGCTGAGCTGAACAAGAGCAAGGAGTCCATCCAGCAGCTGGAAACCTCCATTGCCGCCCTGACGAAGGAGGCCGAGGGCCTGCAAACCGCCAAGATCGATGCGGATGCCAAGGCCAGCGAAACGGAATCCAATCTGAAGGCCCAAAAGCAGAATCTGGAGGAAGCCAAGACGAAGCTGGAGGAAGCCAAACTCCTCGTGAAGGACATCGACGGGGTCAACGCCATCAACAAGGAGATGGCCCAGATCCGCACCCAGATTGAGGAGGCGGAAATCGAGGTCACCCAGCTCGAAGGGGCGGTGGCCGCGGCCCAGGTGGAGCGCGACCGCCTCGAAAAGGTGGCCGCCGAGCTGCATGCCCTGCGCGTGGACCAGGAAGCGGGAGTCATCCGCGGCGAGTTTCAGAGCAAGATCAAGAAGGCTTACAACCAGTGGGGCTTTGTCGTGGTCGACGGCGGCTTTGACCAGGGCGTGGTCAATCGGGCCCAGATGGATGTCTACCGACGCGGCCAGCCGATCTGCCGCCTTCTCGTCACCTCGGTCGAGGCCAATGAAACGGTTGCCGATATCGTCCCCGGCTCCCTGGCTCCCGGTCAATCCGTGCAAGTGGGTGACACCGTGGTGAAGTCCGTGCGCGCCCAGACTCCGGCCGTTGTGCCGGCCTCGGCTCCCGGCGCTGGCGCCGCTGCTCCGAGTGCACCGATGGAGGCCAATCCCGACGCACCGGCGGCTCCGAGCGCCCCCGCGGATCCCTTTGGCGGCGCTATGGATGCGGCTCCCGCCGCTCCGGCCGCTGCTCCCGATCCCTTCGGTGGGGCGATGGATTCCGCTCCGGACTCCGCGGCCCCGGATCCCTTTGGGAGCCCGGCCCCCCAGCCTGAAAACCCCGCCCCCGCTCCGGCTCCCGATCCCTTCCAATAAT
>CAZKGI010000028.1:30826-48279 GCA_964552315.1 uncultured Akkermansia sp.
GCCCCCCAGCCTGAAAACCCCGCCCCCGCTCCGGCTCCCGATCCCTTCCAATAATCCCGCTGCGGCTCCATACCCAGGATCCCCCACTCCCTTTCCAAGATGAAAAAGATCATCATGCTCCTCTCCGCGCTGATCCTCATTGGCGCGGCCATCGTCGGCTGGTTGAACAAGGCCGAACTGGATCAGGCGAATCGTGAATACGAAGATCTCAAGGCCAAGAACATCGCCCTGAACAACGAGATCAACGAGGCCGAGCAGAAACGCGTCGACGCCGAAACCAAGGAGGCGCAAGCCAAGGATACGCGCAACCAGGCCGCCGCCGCGGTCGAAGAGGTTAAGCGGCAGATCCTGACCCTGGAGCGCGAACTCGAGACCGCCTCGGCCGAACTGAAAAAAGTCGAGATCGAGCAGAAGGAAATCGACCTGCTCGTTTCCCGCGCCTTCCCCGACGGCAAGATCAAGTCCTCGGATGACCTGAAGATGACCCTGACGATGCTCAAGGACACCCTGACCAAGCATCAAGAGCGCAAGGCCGAATTGAACACGGCCCTGAGCAACGCCGCCCAGGCCAAGCAGGTCCAGGTGGCCAAGGTTCGCGAAGAGGAGGCCTACCAAATGCAGCGCGCCCAACGGCTTGCCTTGAACGGCCTCGTGGCGACGGTCATCGCGGTGAACCGCGACTGGGACTTTGTCATGGTCAACGCTGGCCGCGCCCACGGCGTCACCGCTGACTCTTCCCTCCTGGTGAAGCGTGGCAACACCCGCATCGCCCGCCTGCGCATCGTCAATCTGGAAGATACGGTGACCGTGGCCGACATCGTCGACGACTCCGCGGTCCGGGGCGTCCAAGTGCAGCCCGGCGACAAGGTGATCTTCGAGAACGTGCAGTGATCCCCTTCTCCCACGTCAATCCAGCCATGGCTTTTCTCCGCGTCCTTTTGATGGCACTGGTGGTCTTCGGCCTCGTTTCCTGCGAGTCGCTCAACAGCAGCCCGAAGCCGCCTAGCAAGAAACTCAGCAGCATGCCCCACAACCTTCCCGCTGCCTGGGAAGGGCAGGCAGGCTTGCCCGGGATGATGGGCGGACAATACTGATCTCGCCGCCCAGACGAGACGGATCCGCCTCCATCTTGTTTCCTCTGACCCCTACCGCCCATGTCCAACACCATCCTTCCCCAAATGGGGTTCGCCACCGACTTCGACATCGAGGAGCGCACTCAACTCGGCAACTTCGGAGAGTTCCTCTCCCTGTCGGAAGGGGAACCCCTCATCGAGGAGGGACAGACACAGGATGCGCTCTTCATGATTGTCTCGGGGACTTTCCACGTGCAGACGGAAGTCACCGGCCGCGCCGTGTTGCTCGGCACCCTGAAGGCGGGCGACACGGTCGGTGAGATCAACATTTTCGACCCCGGCCAGGCCAGCGCCAGCGTGGTGAGCAAGTCCTTCTCGGAAGTCTGGCGCATCGACCGGAGCCGGCTGGAGCAATACCTTGAGGCGCATCCCCGCACCGCGGCTCGCCTCCTCGTCAACGTGGCCACTCAGCTGAGCAAACGACTTCGCAAGACCAACGAGAAAGTCGCGATGGCCCGCGAGGCGATGCTCGATTCCTTCTAAGACCGCTCCTCCCGGCACGGTCCCCTGATTTTCCTAACGCGGCAGCGAACTCCAGGCTCGCATGTTCGAGATTCAGACTTTGCCCCTTGCTGCCCCCACTGACCTGACTTCGGCCCTGGTCCTGCTCTTCGCCTTCGCGATTGGCCATGCCATCGCCGACTTTCCCCTTCAGGGTGACTTCCTCTCCCGGGGAAAGAATCGCAATGCTCCGCCCCCCACCCTGGCCGACGGCAAGGGCTGTCCCGCAGACCTCTGGGTCTACCTGATGAGCGCCCATTGCCTCGTCCACGCCGGTTTTGTCTGGCTCATCTGCGGCTATCCCATCCTCGCCCTGGCCGAGTTCGTTCTCCACTGGGCCATCGACTGGGCCAAGTGCGAAGGCAAGACCACCTTCGCAGTGGATCAATGGCTCCACATCGCCTCCAAGGGACTTTTCGTCACCCTTCTCTGGCTCGACATTCTCTGAGACCGCCTGGTCTCAGTTGAGACGCCGCCAAGGCAGAGTTTCGATCAACTCGTCAAACCCCAGCCCACTTCCTGACGGCGGCATCAAGCGAGCGCCCTCACAGCGGATCAGCTCAAAAAAGGGATCGCTCTCGAAGCAGCGGTGGGTGAGCAATCCGCAGGGCCTCAAGAGCTCGCGCCCTGCTCCCGCAGCCAGCTTCGCCGCACAAGCCGCCGCCCAGAACTGTCCCCAGGCGTGGTCCATGTTGGTGGTGACGTAAAGAGGATGGGCGGAAAGCGGATGGTCCTCCCCGTAGGCGGGCTTCCACACCCACTGATCACCGGGTCGAAGGCGCTGGGCGGCCTGGCGATCCACGGCCAGGGGCACCCCCAGTCGCCTCAGCGCATTCCAGCCCTCCTCAGTCCACACTTCGGGATCCTCCACGGCATCGACCTGACCTCGAAGCTCCTCGTCAAGTTGCGTCCAGAAGGAGACAAAGCCTCCCGAGGCCAGGCTTTCATTGAAATCCAGGCGCAAGGCGAGGCCCGCCCCTGCCCAAGCCTCCATTTCCGCGAGGACGCGGGGCAGATCCGGTCCCGCCTTGATCTTGGCCAGGCGAAAGCCGTCGAGCCAAGCCTGCCGAGGATCGTCTCCCTCGCGCACCAGCCAATGACTTTCCGGTATGGGGCCTGCAAAGAGGGAGCGCCCTTCCCTTCGCGCCGCCCCATCCTCACGAGCACAGGCCAAGCAGCCCCGCAGGAGCGGAGAGAATTGCCAGTCCCCCCGAGCCAGGGCCTGCAAGTGCTCGTCCAGGCTCGCATCCCCCAGTTCGGGCCAGGGTTGCAGGCAACCCACGCCGTCCCTGATCCGTATCAAGGCGCCCTCCACCGCCTTTGGCGCGCTCACCGCGTTCAGGCGCTGCACCGGTCGCAGGGTGTAACGCCAGAAATGAACGGTGCTCATGTCGCAAGCTCGCGCAAGGTGGCGGCCACCGCAAAGAGGATCAGCTGCAAGGCGCCCAGGGCGAGGAGACGGTTGTAGACCGGTCCCGGCGGATAGCGGAACACGCCGATGGAGAGGATCGCGCCAACCGGCGCGGGCAGGAAGCCAGCCAGCAGCTTGGCCAGCGAATCCGAGGCCGTGAGGCTCCAAATGACCACCGGCAGGAGACAGAAGAGCAGGATTTCCACCTGGGCAAAGCATTCCCCGAATCGCACCGCCAGGGTCCGCTTGCCGGATCCCCGATCCTCCTCAAGGTCACGCAGGTTGTTGACGGCAATGAGCACGCTGGAGTACAGGCCGCATTGGAATCCTAGAACCAACATGGGAAGGCCGCCCCATTCCCCCGTCTGCACAAAGTGCGAACCGAGCACGGCCACCCAGCCGAAGAAGAGGATCACGAAAAACTCCCCCATGCCCCGGTAGGCAAGCGGAAAGGGTCCGCCGGTGTAACCGTAGGCGAAATAAAGCGAAATGAGCCCGATCCCGACGATGGGCCAGCCCCGCTCCAGGAGCAGTGGAAATGAAAACAGGGCCGCCAGCACACAAAAGCCGACGGCTCCCAGGAGGACCTGACGTGGTGCCAGCATTCCCGAGGCCGTAACCCGGCGTGGTCCGAGCCTTTGCGCCGTATCCGCTCCCTTGGAATGATCGATGAGGTCGTTGAAGAGGTTGGTCGCGATCTGGATGCAGAGACAGCTCAGCAAGGTGGCGACAAACAAGCCCCACGAGCCCGTCAGGGGATCCTCGTCCACCAAGGCAGGCATGGCCCCCACCCAGACCGGCACCAGGGCCGCGGGCAGCGTCTTGGGTCGGGCGGCCAACAACCACGGGAGAATTTTCATCGCCTAGTATTCAGTGGGGGACCGGACGAAGCGACCGGATCCGTCCGGTCGGTGAGCCGGGGACCAGCTGGGGGACAGCCGGGATCGGGATGCCCGTCAGTTCGAGAATCCAGGGGAAGCGTCTCCCCCTCTCAGGAAACGTCGCGCCCCGAAGGCGCGCCGTCTCAGAGCTGGCGCCGACGGCGCTTGATGTGAAGCTGGGCCAAGGATTTCTGCAAGGCCAGCTGGGCCGCCGCCACATCCTCGGGGAGCATCTTCTCGGTCATGGCCTTCTGGGCGCTTTCGATGGCCTTCTCCACGGCGGCTTCGTCGATTTCGCTCTCGCCCAGCGCCATGTCCGTGAGGACGGAGACGCGGTCGTTGGAGACCTCGACGATCCCCGTGCCGATGGCCAGGTAATCCTCGCGTCCCTGTTTGAGGTAGCGAAGCTCGCCGGGCAGGAGCGTCGAGACGATGGGGGCGTGCGAGGGCAGGATCCCCATTTCCCCCTCAGCGCCTGGCACGACGACACTGTCGACCTCGTCGGAGAAAGCCAGTTTCTCGGGAGTCACAATCTCAAGTCGTATGGCCATGGTCGCTGGAAAATCGGGATGATCGATGGGTCGCTATCGCCGCGTTCTGGCTCACTTCTCGACGGAGTCGATGCCGCCCTTCATGTAGAAGTTGTTCTCGGGGACGTTGTCGTGCTTGCCTTCGAGAATTTCCTTGAAGCCGCGGACCGTTTCCGAGACGGGAACGTAAACCCCTTCGATGCCGGTGAAGACCTGGGCCACGCTGAAGGGCTGGCTGAGGAACTTCTGAATCTTGCGGGCGCGGAAGACGACCAGCTTCTGCTCGGGATTGAGTTCGTCCATCCCGAGAATGGCGATGATGTCCTGGAGATCCTTGTAGCGCTGCAGAACGTTCTGGACGCCGCGAGCCACCTCGTAGTGTTCCTGGCCGACCACTTCAGGAGTCAACGCGGTCGAGGTCGAGGCCAAGGGATCCACCGCGGGGTAGATGCCAAGCTCGGCGAGGGAGCGCTCCAACACGACGGTGGAGTCGAGGTGGGCGAAGGTGTTCGCCGGAGCCGGGTCGGTCAAGTCGTCCGCCGGAACGTAAACGGCCTGGAAGGAGGTGATCGATCCCTTCTTGGTCGAGGTGATGCGCTCCTGCAGCTGAGCCATTTCAGACGCCAGGGTCGGCTGGTAACCCACCGCCGAAGGCGTCCGGCCAAGCAGCGCGGAGACCTCGGAACCGGCTTGGGAGAAACGGAAGACGTTGTCGACGAAGAGAAGCACGTCCTGGTTCTTCTCATCGCGGAAGTACTCGGCCATGGCCAGCGCCGAGAGGGCGACGCGGAGACGGGCACCGGGAGGCTCGTTCATCTGGCCGTAGACCAGAGCCACCTTGGACTTGGAAAGGTCGTCCTGGTTGATGACGCCAGCCTCGCTCATTTCCCAGTAGAGGTCATTGCCCTCCCGGGTGCGCTCGCCGACGCCCGCGAAGATGGAGTAGCCTCCGTGCTCCTTCGCGATGTTGTTGATGAGCTCCATGATGACGACCGTCTTGCCGACGCCAGCACCACCGAAGGCGCCCACCTTGCCGCCCTTGGTGAAGGGACAGATAAGGTCGATGACCTTGATCCCCGTCTCCAGGATCTCGGCGGAAGTGGCTTGCTCCACCAGGCTTGGCGCGGGGCGGTGAATGGGGTAGGTCTTCGTCGCATTGACCGGACCGCGCTCGTCCACCGGCGTGCCGGTCACGTTGAAGATGCGTCCCAGCACGCCTTCACCCACGGGAACCGAGATGGGAAGCCCGGTGTCCGTGATCTTGAGACCACGCTTGAGACCTTCGGTCGTCGACATGGCCACCGCACGGACCCAGCCGTCGCCCAGGTGCTGCTGCACTTCGAGGATCAGCTTGGTGCTTTCGCCATTGAGATCGTAGGTCACTTCAAGGGCGTTGTAGATCTCGGGAAGCTTCCCGGCGTTGGAGAAGTCGGCGTCGACGACGGGCCCGATAATCTGGACGATGGTTCCTACGTTGCTCATCTTGGTATGGCTTCCTGCGCGTTGAGGGATTGCGGTTTCTGGTATCGTAAAGGGGGGGTGGGATCTGCCGGGACGGGGATCATTCAAGGGCCCGCATGGCGGTGGTGATCTCAAGCAGCTCGGCGGTGATCGCCGCCTGACGCTGCTTGTTGTAGTCAAGGGTGAGATCCTTGATCATCTGCTTCGCGTTGTCCGTGGCGGCCTTCATGGCCACCATCCGGGCGCTGTGCTCCGAGGCCCTGGACTCCAGAACCATCTGGTAGAGCTCGTAGCCGACGTATTGGGGAACGATGGTGTCGAGCACGCCGCGGGCGTTCGGTTCGAAGAGGTAGCCGCTGTAGAAGGGGGTGTCCGCCTTGGCAGCGGGTTCCTCCTCGCCCATGCCGTGATAGCCCTTCTTCTTGCCCAGCTCGATGGGGCTGATCGGCAGTAGGGTTTCAATGTAAGGGTCCTGGCGAATGGTGTTCACGAAGTTCGTGAAGGCCACGCGGACGCGGTTGTATTCGCCGGCCAGGAAGCGCTCGATGGCGAAATCGACGATGGGTTTGATCTCCGCAAAGGAGACAGGGTCCTTCACCGAGAAGTCGGCCACGATGTTGCGCTTGAGGCGCACCATGGCCTGGCGTCCCTTGGAACCGATCGTGACGACGTCGGCGCTGGCGGGGACTTGTTCGGTGAAGAGGCGCAGCAGGTTGGTGTTGAGCGGTCCGCAGAGGCCCTTGTCGGTCGTCACCAAGATGACCAGCTCGGCCCCTCCCTCGTCGGCACGCAGCAGGGGATGATCCTCCGCGGAGGTGTACTCCTTGAGCTGGTTCAACACCTTGTTGAGAAGATCCGCGTAGGGGCGCCCCGATGTCGCCTGGTCCTGCGCCTTCTTCATTTTCGAAGCCGCAACCAGCTGCATGGCCTTGGTGATCTGGGCCGTGTTCTTGACCGACTTGATGCGTCGGCGGATGTCGCGGAGGTTGGCCATCGGGGGAAGGCGTCAGTTTTCGATGTTGGAATTCCGGGCGGGAAGGCGTTCGATCAGGCCTTGTAGCTGGACTTGAAGTCCTCGATGGCCTGCTTCAGTTCGGCGACAATCTCGTCGGTGAGGGCTTTCTCGTCGCGAATCTTGGCCAGGGTGGCATCCTTCCGGGTGGTCAGGTACTCCTGAAGCTTGTTCTGGCAATCCTTGATCTTGGCCACGGCGACGTCGTCGAAGTAGCCGTTTTGCATGGACCACAGGACCGCCACTTCCACTTCCAGGGGAAGGGGGGCGTACTGGGTCTGCTTGAAGAGTTCGACGATGCGCTGTCCGCGCTCGATCTGGGCCTTGGTCTTGTCGTCGAGGTCCGAACCGAACTGGGCGAAGGCCTGCAGCTCGCGGAACTGGGCGAGGTCGAGCTTGGTCGTTCCCGAGACCTTCTTGATGGCCTTGGTCTGCGCAGCGGAACCGACCCGGCTGACGGAGAGACCCACGGAGATGGCGGGACGAATGCCCTGGTAGAAGAGGTCGGTTTCCAGGTAAATCTGTCCGTCCGTGATCGAAATGACGTTGGTCGGAATGTAGGCGGAGACGTCGCCGGCCTGGGTTTCAATGATGGGCAAGGCGGTCAAGGAACCCCCACCATTGGCCTCATTGAGACGGGCGGCGCGCTCCAAGAGACGGCTGTGGAGGTAGAACACGTCCCCGGGGTAGGCCTCGCGACCGGAGGGACGGCGCAGCACCAGGGAGACCTGACGGTAGGCCACGGCGTGCTTGGAAAGGTCGTCATAGACGATGAGGGCGTCCATCCCGTTGTCCATGAACCATTCGCCCATGGCACAACCGGCGTAGGGAGCAAGGTATTGGTTGGTGGCCGAATCCGATGCCGAGGCCACCACGACGATGGTGTAGTCCATGGCCCCTTCCGCCTCCAGGGTGGCAATGGTGCGGGCCACGTTGGCGAGCTTTTGACCGACCGCCACGTAGATACAGTAAAGCGGCTTATGGTTCTTGAGGGTCCCCTCCTCGGCGGCGCGGTTTTGACGAGCCTGGGAAATAATGGTGTCAATGGCCACCGTGGTCTTGCCGGTGGAGCGGTCGCCGATGATGAGCTCGCGCTGACCGCGACCAATCGGGATCATGGCGTCGACGGCGAGAATGCCGGTCTGCACCGGCACGCTGACCGACTGCCGAGGAATGATGCCGGGAGCGATCTTTTCCACGGGGTAGCTCGCGTTCGTCTTGATCTCCCCCTTGCCATCGACCGGCTGACCCAGGGCGTCGACCACGCGACCTAGCATTTCCTTGCCAACGGGAACCGAGAGAAGGCGACCCGTGGACTTGACTTCGTCCCCCTCCTTCACGTGAAGACCGTCACCCAGCAGAATACAGCCGACTTCGGTCTCTTCCAGGTTCAGCGCAAGACCGTAGAGCCCACCGGGGAACTCGATCATCTCGTTCAGCATCACGTCGCTGAGGCCTTCGACCTTGGCGACGCCGTCGCCAATCTCGCGGACAATGCCCACGTTCGATTTCGACACGGAGGTCTTCAGGGCGGCGATTTCGGATTCCAGTTCCTGGAGGATGTTGCTCATGACGTGGCGTCAGGTGAATCGTTTCGGTCGGGGTTTGATCAATTGAATTGTTCGGCGAGGCGCTCGAGTCGGTTCTTCACGCTGCCATCCCACACGTCGCTGCCCACGCGGATCTTCATGCCGCCGAGCAGGGAGGGATCAACACTGAATTCAGGGGCAATTTGCGGCCCGTATTTTTTCTGGAGGTCGGCCGTCACTCGAGCCTGCGTCGCCTCGTCGAGGGGCACCGAACTCTGGACAATGGCGCGGTTCCGCTCGATCTCGAGGCGCACCAAACGCCAGTAGGCGTTGGCGATCTGCAGATACCCGCGCGGACGGCTCTCGGAAAGCTTGGCCACCACCTTTTTCACCGCGGATCCATCGAGCTGCCCATCCTTGAGGGAGGCGGCGAAGATCTTCTTGGCGATGCGGAGTGCTTCTTTCCGGGATTTCATGGGGGACAGGGAGAGGCGAGGTCAGCGTCGCAAGATCAGAGGGCCACCTGACTGGCCGCCTCCTCGTTGATGCGCTTCTGGTCGTTCTCGTCGAGAACCTTGCCGGTGACCTTGGAGGTGGCATCGATGACCAGGCGACCAAAGTCGCGCTTCAGTTCGTTCATCGCGCTCTCGTGCTCCAATCGGGAGGCTTCGCGGGCCTTTTCCAGAATTTGCTGAGCCTCCTTCACGGCCTCCTGCGTCTTCTGGGCACGAATGGATTCCGCGCTCTCGCGGGCCTCGTTGATGAGGCGCTCGGCGTCCGCGTTGGCTTGCGCCAGCATCTCGCGAACCCGCTCCTCGGCCTTGCCCATCTCGGCCTTGATCGCCTCCAGGTTGGACTCGCCCTCCGCAATGCGACGGCGACGGGTTTCCAACATGGCAAGCACAGGACCGAAGGCAAACTTCGCAAGGATCGCGTAAACGATGACGACCACAATGACCTGCGAAATAAACTTGTACCAGTCGAGTCCGAACGTTTCAAGGATGCTAGCCATCGTCGTGGAATTGAAAGTTGGGAAGGGCGGATAGGAGGCGCAGCCAGGAAGGCATGGTTCGCGACCCTGACAGGGCCGCGAACCATCACAAATTTTCGATCAGCGGAGAGCCATGATCAGGGCGTAAATCGCGATCGCCTCAGCAAGGGCCATCCCGATAATGCCGATGGTCAGAATGTTACCGAAGGCGCCGGGGTTGCGGCCGACAGCTTGGGCGGAGGCCATGCCGATCAGACCGATGGCGATGGCGGCGCCGGCACCGGCCACGGCCAGGGCGAAGTTACCATTGAAGGTGGAGGCAGCAGCCGTGGCGCCTTCGACGGCGGCAGCAAGAGTGGTGACAAGGTTGCTCATGTTCTTTTACTCGATGGTTTGGGGTGTGGCTACCGCCGCCCACGCGCTTCGGCATGGTCCCGACGGCAAATTCATAAGGTCGCCAGAGTCAGTGATGCTCTTCCCCCTCGTGAGAGGTCGAAAGCTTGATATACACTGCGCACAGCAGGGAAAAGACGGTCGCCTGGAGCGCCCCCACGAGGATCTCCATGAAGTAAAAAGGCAGGGGAAAGAGAATCGAACTCAGGAAGGACAGCCACTTCGGAAAGCCGAGAGCCTCCCCCAGTCCACCCATGGTGTGCAGCAGCGTTTCCCCCGCATAAATGTTCCCCAGCAATCGAAGCGAGAGGGACATGGGACGAAAGATGATGGAGACGACCTCAATCACCCCCACCAGCAGGAAGATCAGCATCAGGGCCCACATCAGAACCCCCTTGACCCCACCTTTGGGGCCAAAGATGTGAACAATCGTGCCCCAAAGTCCCAACTCCGACACGGAGAGGTAAAGCCAGACAAACATGAAGACCACCGCCAAGGCCAAGGTCATGTTCAAGTCCGCCGTGGCCGGGCGAAGCAGGGGGACGAAAGTGTGGTGACCGGAAGCGTCAACGTGAGAGGAATCCACCGAGAAGAAGGCGACCTTCTCGCCCCAGCCGATCGTGCCCACTCCGGGAATGAGGCCAAACCAGTTGGAGACCAGCACGAAAATGAAGACCGTGGCCAGCAAGGGAAAGGCCCGCGGCGCCACCTTCGGACCGACGATGCCCTCAACCTGCCCATAAAGGAATTCGATGACCAGCTCGACGAAGTTCTGCTTGGGCCCGGGAATCAGCTCCATGCGCTTCGTCGCCATGCGCGTGAAGAGCAGGATGGCCCCCGTGACCAGGATCGCCACCAGGATCGAGTTCGTAAACCACCCCAGATCGGGAATGTGCGGCGCACCGATTCCTCCCGCCGCCAAGAGGGGGAGGGCTTGACCAACAATGTCCATGGTGGGGGAAAAGGCCATCGTGAGAAAGGAGCGCGGGTCGCTCCGCACGGGGTGGGCGGAGAGTTTCTCTCGCGAAGCGCACACCCTAAACACGGCCTTCAGACGCGCAAGATGAATTTGTGAAAAATTTCACAAGCGTCCGCAAGCCTTGTGTCGTATAACGCAAAAGCCTTTTTCAAGGGGCGTTCAGCAGGGGCGAGAGGAGATCGAGAACGCGACGAGCTTCCCCCGGGAGACGCTCCGTCGGCGGCGGCGCTCCCGAAGCGCTTCCGGAAGGCCCCAGAAGTTGGCGCGCGGCCTCCATGAGCCCCTCCGGCAAGCCCTCGATCACGCTTTCGCCCGCGGCCGCGATAAGCCGGGCGCTGAGGTCCTCCTTGGGCTCGGTCCGGGTGCCGGACAGCTTCACGGGAGCCCAGCGGAAACCGCGGCGCTCTTCCGTGAAAACGAGTCGCTCAGCACCGGGGATCCAGAGCATCATGCCCGGGACCACGCCCAAGTTGACTTCCCCGGAGAGTTCCTCCCCAATGAGTTCCAAGCGTCCCTCGATACGGGCCAGGCCGTCGGATTGGAGCACGAGGTCTCGCAGCTCCAGTCGGTCCCCCTCGCGCCGGAACTCGCTCCTCGCCTCGTTCAGCACGAGTCGCTCAAAGCGCGCGGATCGCGTGTACTTGGCGAGAATCTGCAGCAAGGGGAGGCCCTCGACGATTCCATCGGAGAGCTGCACCGTCCCTTCGTAGACCAGCGATCCTGGTGCCCCGCTGACGCGCAGGGGACCGCTCACCGTTCCCGCGAGACGCTCCCGCCAAGGTCCCTTCAAGAGATCGTCGACATCGATGGCGGACAATTCTAGCTCCAGGTCAAAATGACCGGGACCCTCGAGCTGGATCTCCCCCTGCCCCCGCACATGCCCCCGCTCAAAGACGCCGAGCGCCGCATGATCCAGGAACAAGTCCCTCTCCTTCCAGCGCAGCCGGAGTTCCTTGAGAGCGAGTTCGGGCTGGGAGGGCAGGCGAATCTTTCCGCCCCGCCCCTCGACCGACCAAACCCCAGTGCGGGAGTCGAGCTGCAACTTCGCCTGGCTTCCCCGCAAGAGAAAGGCCTCTCCCTCGGGTTTGTGCACCGAAATTTGCGCCGTCCCCAGACTGACCTCCCCCAACTCGACCCGATTGGGCAAATAAGCCGCCAACCAATCCGGGAGGGCACCTTGCTCGACAGCCTCCCGGCCCGCTGGATCTCCTCCCTCCCGCTCCGGAGAGGGCGGCGCCGTGCGCTCCGGCGAAAACAGGAGATCGAGGCGGTCCACGGAAATGTCCGGGACCTGAACAGCGCGATCGGCCATCCCGCGAGGGCGCGCCCGGATTCCTTCGAGAACGAGACGGGAAAAGGCCGCCTCGGAACGACCCTGCGCCTCGAAGCGCGAGGTATAGACCTCCGACCCATTCCACTCCAACCCGGCCAAGCTCACCTCGGACTTCAGCGTCTGGGAGGCCCGGCGCGAAAGCCACTCGCGAAACCCCTCGCCGCGGAGCCAGCCTTCCAGCATCGCCTTCGCCACCAGCAAGGCGGCGAAAAAGAGGAGAAGCGACACACCGCCACCAATCAGGACGAGCTGAAGCGGTTGGAAGGAGCGCTTCGCTGACTTCCGGCGGGGCGAGGACATGGGAGCATAAGAAACGACAGGACGGGATAGGAACAAGGAAAAATCACCCCCCTCTCCGGAGGCGCGGGCTCCCGCAATCCGGGATTGCAGGACGGGAGCATCTTTTGTACAAGCTCCTCGTGCTAGAGCTCAACGACATTCGCTTCACGGTCCGCAAGGGGGAGGAAGAGCTCGCCCTGCTCGATGCCTTGGATCTCCGGGTGCCCACGGGACACTTCATGGCCATTGTCGGTCCTTCGGGCTGCGGCAAGTCCACCCTGTTGAAATTGATTGCGGGCATTCATCAGGAGAGCTCGGGCCGCATTCTCTGGAATGGGCGCAACCTCTCGGAGGAAGGGGACCTCGAGGCTTCAGAGATCGGCTACGTGCCCCAGTTCTCCATTGCCTACGAGAGCCTCAGCGTGGGCGAAAACCTCGCGGCCGCGGTGCGCTTGCGCGCCGCCACGAAAAACCAGCAAGCCTTCCAGGATCTCGTTGACCGGGTGCTGCAATCCACGGGCCTGGAGGCCCTCCGCGACCGTCCGGTCCGGGTACTCTCGGGAGGACAACGGCGCCGCCTCTCCCTCGCCCTCGAACTGGTCACCGATCCCGTCCTGCTGCTCTGCGACGAGGTCACTAGCGGGCTCGACCCCCGCAGCGAGCAGGAGGTGGTGGAGCTGATGCACCAACTCAGCCGCCACGAGCATCGGCTTGTCATTCACGTCACCCACAGCCTGGCGAACCTGGAACTCTACGATTCCATCCTCGTCCTCATGGAAGGCCGAATCGTCTATCACGGCCCGCCCCGGGCCTTGGAGCACTACTATTCCGTCGACCGCGCGGAGGACATCTACCGCCGACTGGAACAGCGCCGCGCCGAAGACTGGGCGGCCAGTTGGGCCAAGCACCGCAGCGCCTACGCCTCCGCACTGCCGGCGGGAACGGCCCCCACCCCCGCGGGCTCGATCTCCGCCCGGACCCCCGGGGCGGTCGCCCAGACCCTAACATTGTTCCTACGACGCTGGCGGCTTTTCTTCCGGGACCGCGGCCAGCTCCTCCTCCAGGGCAGCATTCTCATCGCCTTCCCCCTCCTCGTGACCCTCTTTGCCCTCGACGGCGTCGAGCCCACCCGCCGCCTTTCGGAATCGCTCCCGGCCAGCTTGGACGAATACGAGGCCGAGCGCGCCGCCATCACGTTCAACCTCAATCTCGGCGGCCTCGTCTCCGGACTGGTCATGTTCCAAGTCATCCTGCTGACACTGATGGGCGCCAACAACGCGGCCCGCGAGGTCGCGGGGGAACGGGCCATCTTCGAAAAGGAAAAACTCGGCGGCGTCCGCCCCGGGGCTTACCTGGCGAGCAAGCTCTGCTTTCTCACCATCCTCGTACTCTTGCAGTCCTGCTGGATGACTGTCTTTGTGCAGGCCCTCTGCGAGCTGCCCTCCCGATCCATGGGCGCCCATTTCCTCCTTCTCCTGCTGGTCAACGGGGCCATGACCTCCATCTGCCTGGGCATTTCCTCCCTGGTCCGCAGCGCCGACCAGGCGTCCCTGCTGAGCATCTACTTGGTGGGCTTCCAACTTCCCCTCTCCGGCGCCATCCTCGCCTTGCCCAAGGGGCTGGACTGGCTGACCCGGCCCTTCATCTCCGCTTACTGGAGCTGGGCTGGCCTCATGCAGGGCATGGAAAAGGACTACCTGCGCTACATCCGGGAAGTCTCGGATTCCTGGCTCGCCCCCATGCCTCTCTGTTACCTCCTCCTCTCCCTGCACCTCCTCGCCGGTCTGTTTGTGGCCTACATCGGCTTGAAGCGCCCGCGCTGGGACGCCTAGTCAGGCCTCCCTCAATTGGCCTGGCCGATCCCGCTCAGCTCGCCGTCGCCAGACCATTGCCCCCGCGCAGCAGGCGGTCGGACCCGCCCCAGGCGCAGCCCAGAAGGATCGACAGACAGGGCGGGAAGGACCCCGGTGAAAAAAATCATTAATTTCCGTCACGTCACCGCAGCCGGGCACAAGGACCAATGGATCCATCCCCCCCTCCGGATCCAAAAATAACCCCGGTGCCGCTTACGCGGCACCGGGGCCCTCCTCCTTACAAGATCAAACGGGGATTTGGAACATACCCCGTTCTCACGGCAGCCTTTTAATGAATTTGCCGAGATCCGGCAAGAAAAATCAATCGGCGGTCCGCTTTCTTTCAAGAGTTCCCCTGGCGGGGGCGCCGCAAAAAGGCGTCGGCAAAGGCCTCGAAACTGAGTTCCTCGCCTGGCTCGACCCATTCTTCGAGGACCCGCCGATCGCGCTTGGTCGGCCGTCCAGCCCCGGCCTCACGGCGGGGAACCGCATTTCGGGCCGCTCGCTCCATCTCCTCCACCCGGGCATATTCTTCCGGCGGAGTGAGATCGAGACAGTACTTGGCGACCTCCTTCGCGCCCACCCGATGGCGCAATGACGTCTTTACCTGCAGGGTGCGGACAAGGCTGCCCTGGCGCAGGTGAATTTCATCGCCCACCGCGAGGCGACGCGAGGCTCGGCAACGCTGTCCGTTGACGAGAAGCCGACCGTTCTTGCAGGCCGCGGCCGCCAGGGCGCGCGTCTTGAAGAGGCGCACTGCCCAGGCCCATTGATCCACCCGCACCCGATCCTCGTCGTCTCTCGCGGAGGGATCGTTCATTCGGAATAGGGGCGGAAAAAGAGGCGCCAGCCGCCACCGGCCTCAGTGGTTCAAGACAAACTCCGCTGAGTTCAGCAAGGACCAAAGCAGGTCTTCATAGCGGGCGCGCTCCGGCGTTTCCCCCAGGTGGGACAAGGCCAGCTGCAGCTCTTCGGCCTCCGGTTTCCGGGAGTAGAAGCGGAGGTAGATCTCCTCCACGGCTTCCGCGGGACTGGGCTTGGCCAGCAGGCCATCAATCCAGGGATTCTTGCCCGAGAGTTTCACTTGCAGGTTGTCAGAGTTCATCAGGTGCAGGGCCTGAACCACGCTGCCGCCGGTCTCGCGCTCGCAAGGCGGCGCCGCACTCGAATCCGGACGCCCGAAGGCATCGAGAAAATTGCTCGGCAAGAGGTGGTTCCACTGGCGCATGGCCCGGCCGTCGGCCGGCAGTCCGTTGAGTCGCTCGGGTTGTCCGGTGATCTCCGAAATCGCATCGAGAAGCACTTCCCCGGGGAGGCGACGGCGGTAGCTGCGCGAGAAGTTCCTCAGGTCAGCGAGGTTGTGTTCGTTCGGTTCCGAACTCTGCTGATAGAGACGGCTCTCGAGAATGAGGCGCAGCGTCCGCTTCTGGTCGAAGCCGTGCTCGACGAAATCCTGGGCCAGCCAGTCCAGCAAGGGGGCGTTGGCCGGGGGATTGGACTCGCGGAAGTCGTCCACCGGATCCACCAGACCCTTGCCGAACATTTCCGCCCAGATGCGGTTGACCATGGCCTTGGCGAAGTAGGGATTGTCCTTTTTCGCCACCCAATCGACAAAGAGGCGACGGGGATCCTGCTTGGGATCAATGGAGGAAAAGGGCTCGGCTCCGGGCGGTTTGGGCGTCATGACCGCCTCGCTCACCGGATGGGTCACCTTGCCGCCGGGCTCGAACCACCAGAATTCCGGTTCCCCCGAAATCGGCGCGGAAATGGCCTGACCCTTGCGCCGCATCGAGCCAAAGAAGGCGGCCATCGAGTAGTAGTCGTCCTGGCTCCACTTCTCCGAGGGGTGGTGGTGGCATTGCGCGCAATTCAGGCGCAGGCCGAGGAAGAGCTGGGCAACAAATTCCGCCATCTCGGCTGGCTCCCGCTTGTCGCGAAACACGGCCACGGGACCGTATTGGTGGCTGCTGCCCTCGGCGGTGAGGAGTTCGGCCACGATCTGGTCCCAGGGCGTGTTGTCGCGGAACTTCTCCCGGATCCACTGGTCGAGCAGGTAGACCGGTTTCACCCCGACGCGCTGCGTGTTCGGCCTCAGGAGATCGCCCCACTTGATCGCCCAGAAATCAGCGTAATCGAGGCGGTTTTCGGGGCCGAGCAGCCGGTCGATGAGCTTCTTGCGCTTGTCCGGCGAAGCGTCGCCGAGGAAGGCCCGCGTCTCTTCCAGGGTGGGCAGGCGACCCAGGGTGTCGAGCGTGGCCCGGCGGATGAATTCGCTGTCCTGACAGGGCTCAGACGGGAAGAGGCCCAATTCCTCGAAGCGCACATAAGCGAGATCGTCGATGGGATTGTTCCTCGGCAGGGCCGTGTACTGCTCCTTGGGCAGGAGCTTGTCCGGTGGAATGATCACCCGCACCGCCGCAATCTGGTCGACGTAGCGCACAATGACGCTGTTTTCCCCGGAGACATGGCCCGCGGTGATCCGGCCATCGTGATCCACTTCCGCAAAGGCCCGGTCGTTCGAGGTGTATTCGCAGAGATTCGTGACATCGCGGCGGCTGCCATCCGAGTAGGACACGGTCACCTTCAGCGACCCGGAGGCCCCCTTCTTGAAGACCGCCTCCGCGGGCTCCACTGTGATGCCGGTGGGATCCGGCTCATCGGGAATGTGCCGCGGCGCCCCCTCGGCGATCCATTGACGAATCACCTTGTAGAATTCGGAATCCTTTTCAAAGCGCTTGTCCCCTTCGTGCGGCACCGCATTGGTCGCCTTCAAGAGCAAGAGGGAGTGGTCCGGCGCGGCCGGGAAAATGCGACGCCCCCGCGCGTCGTGCACAATCTCCCGATAATCCGCGTCGGGGTCGAAGGAGAAGATGGAAAGCGCGAAGCCGTTCTGCCCATCGGATTTCGCGTGGCAACTCCCCGCCATGCATCCAGCGCGGGTCAAGATCGGGAGTACATCGTTCTCGAAGGAGACCGTGGGCGTCTCCGCCGCCTGCAGGGAGCTCAGACCGATCCCAGCGAGTCCGAGCAAACCCACGATGCCCCACCTCACCCCTCGACAAGGAGAGAGAAACTTCGGGCGGTGCGATTCAGTGTCAGCGGTGTTCATTGGAAAAGGGAACGCTTACTTGGACCCGAACAGGGCGGAAAGGTTCATTGAGCCTTAG
>CAZKGI010000029.1:0-47284 GCA_964552315.1 uncultured Akkermansia sp.
ATACGATTTGGAGTGAGGCGCACTCCCGGACGACTTCACCCCGGTGGCCATACTATTGGCCGCCAAGTGGGCAAAAAAAAAGCTCCCCCGGTGGCCCGGGGGAGCAGGGTGGAGACCTGTTGAAAAGGGCGATCAGCGTCTTTTCGGTGTACGGAAATTCGCGGTGAGTTTGGCAGAGTCGACCCCACCATCGGAGATTCCGCGGAGAATGATGTTGTGGGAAACTCGGCGTTTGACGGCCGGATTGCGATCATTCAGGCGAGTGACCACCCGGTATTGAGCGCTCTCTGTGCTGGCGAGATTCAGTTTGTAGTTGTTACGCAGGATGCTGCCAGTGACATCGCCCTGGTTCCCGTCGATACGAACAACTCGGACATTGAACTTACGATTTTTAATGCCGTTGACCTTGATGAAGAGGTTTGCCGGGGGCAAGTCACCTGCAGCTCCGCTGTTGGTAACGCTGACAAATTGTCGCACCTTCCCGCGGTATCCCGAGGTGGAGGACACTTTCTGGCGATTCGGGTTGGAGGAGTAGATGCCGGCACCGGACTGCGAAGACTGGGCCCGATTCCGCCCCACCGTGAGGTCTGGCTGAGTGAGTGACCGCAGTTGGAAGTTGTAGGAGAAGTTGTCCCAGTAGGCATCGTAGGACTCGTCGCTTTGCATGTCGGGATCCAGGGTGGGATCGTTGAAATTGTAGGCCTGGATGAAGGCGCTCTCCATTTCGAGGGCTCCGAGGCTGTTGAAGCGGCCCACTTCCGTGCCGTTCACATAGTAGATGAAGGCCTGGTTAGCCGTGTCGAGAACGAAGTCGATGCGGTACCAAGTGTTGGGCACGGGAGTGATCGAGGTCACCACCCAATCTCCACCAGCACCGACGGTGTCGTCCCAATAGCGAATCACGGGAGTGCCGTTCACGTTGGCGATACCCAGGATGGGATAGAGGGGGTCGGCAGGATCTCCGTTCTCGTCGTAGGTCGTGGCAATAGCCCAGAGATCGGAGCGACGGCGCTTGTCGGCGCCAACCCAGTCTTCGGGAAAGAAGAGCTCCGCGCTGATCCGGGTGGTGCCGGCGGGCAGGTCCAGGCGGCGTCCCTGCGTGTTGTAGAATGTGGTCTGCCGACCGCCGGGACGGTTGGCCGCTCCGTCGTTGTCGGCATCGATTCCCACGCGGAGGACGTTCTCCCCGTTCAAGTCGAAGGTCTCGAAGGCGGCCGGACGGTAGCGGTCGGGATACCATTTCCCGTCCTCAGGCGTATCCGCCAGGGGGACGGGGTCGTCAAAGGTCTCTACATGTTGGTAGACAATCTCCAGGTCTTGGGCCTGTGCAGGGAGCGTCAGGGGGCTGCTGTTCATCAAGCCTGCGGAGAGGACCGCAGCGAGGGACATCAGGTTTTGTTTTTTCATGGGTTTGTAATGTGCGTTGTGGGTGTTGGGGATTTCTCGTGACGACTGGCTTGGGTCGAATGTTGGGAAACATTGTGCTCCAGGGCCTGGGACAATTCCGGGGGCAGGGTGTTCCGAAACTCGGAACCGCCTGCCAGACCGACATGCCCCAACTTCGAATGGGGTTCCGAAGGATGGCTCGACCGGCGGTGAACCTTGGGGAGAGTGGAGGAACTCGCCTGCGGGTTCCTTGCCGGAGTCACTGCCACGAGGAGGAGGACATGGAGGAGTATAAGTAAATGCCTCCATGCTGAGACTCTCTGGAAGCGTCCCTTTTTGTCTACCCCGGATCCGTAGCGCGATGAAGTGCCGTCACAAGACGAAGAGAGGAGTAGGGGAAGGCGAAAGTCGAGGCGGATATCGGGGGAGAGTGGGGCGCCTCGCGACCGAGTTGCGTCGGTTGACGTCCCTCTCCTCCCTCAAATACCCACCTTGCAGCGGGCCCCGGCATCTGGCATTCTCCGCGGATGCCACGATTTTCCCTGCTTGCCTCCGCATTCGCCCTCGTTCTGCCCCTTGCTGCGCAGGAACATCTCCTCGACGAGACTCTCGAAGTGACTTCGGCCCTTGCGCCGGGCCTGGTGAAGCATCCGGTGATGGCCGCCTTCGACGACAAGGGACGGCTCTTTGTCGCGGAGAACGCCGGGGTCAACCTCAACAAGGAGGAGCTCCTCGCCCAGCGGCCCAGCGCGATCAGCCTGCTCGAGGACACCGACGGGGACGGCGTTTTCGATAAGGCCACCCGCTTTGCCGAGGGCCTCACCTTCCCCCAGGGGGCGCTCTGGGTCTACGACTCCCTCTACGTGATGTCCCCGCCAAGCCTGTGGCGCTTCGCCGACGAGGATGGCGACGGCCGCGCCGAGGTGCGCGAGGAGTTGGCCACTGGATTCGACTTCACTGGCAACGCCGCCGACGTGCACGGCCCCTTTCTCCATCCGAACGGTCGGCTCTACTGGCTGCATGGCCGCAAGGGCTTTTCCATTCCTGACAATGACACCGGGCAGATCATGGAACAGGGCAAGAGTGCGCGGCTCTGGTCCGCGCAACTCAGTGGTGGGGAGGTGGAGTCCTTCGCGGCCGGCGGCATGGACAACCCCGTGGAGGTCGATTTCACCGACGAGGGCGAGATCCTCGGCACGGTGAACCTCTTTTACGGGCGTCCCCGCGGGGACGTCCTCGTGCACTGGGTGCACGGCGGCGTTTATCCCCGTTTTGACCAGGGACAGGTTCTGGCTGAACTGCGCCGGACGGGCGAGCTGCTGCCGCACGTGCACAACTTCGGCCACGTTGCCGTCTCCGGCATGGCGCGCTACCGCAGCGGGGCCCTCAATCCCGACTGGGCTGATGGCTGGTTGGTGACCCACTTCAACACGGGGGAAATCACCCTGACGACGGTGGAGGCCAAGGGCTCGACCTACGTCGGCAAGGAGACGCGCACCCTCCTGCGCACGCTGAAGCCCGACACGCACTTCACCGACATCCTCGAAGACCGCAACGGCGACCTCCTTGTGCTGGACACCGGGGGCTGGTTCCGCAACGGCTGCCCCACCTCGCAGATTGCCAAGCCCGAGGTGGCGGGGACCATTTACCGCGTCTCGCGAAAGGGCATTCCCTATCAGGCTCCCCAATACCCGGATTGGGCCCGGCTCAGCAGCGAGCAGGTGTCGAACTACCTCGGTGCTCCCGAAGACTGGTTGCGCGAGCGGGCCATCACCGAGTTGGCGGTGCGCGGCGCCCCGGCCCTGCCCGAGTTGGAACGAATTCTCACGGGGGGGGCGTCGGAGGCCACCGCCCGGAAGAATGCGGTCTGGACGCTGGCCCGCATGAAGTTCTCCGAATCCGCCGACCTGATCCACCAGGCGCTCTCTGATCCCGACGCCGGGGTGCGGCAGACCGCCTGCAACGCCATCGCGGTGACACGCACCTGGCAAATCGTGGCCGCCAATCAGCCAGCCGAGCGGGACATCGAATTGCAGCGCAACCAAACGATTTCGGGCGCCCTCGCCGAGATCGTTCGGGGCGACGAGCCCGCCGTGGCCCGTGCCGCCGCCGCGGCCTTGGGGCGTATGGCGGAGCGCCGCGCCATCGGAGCCATCAGCGGTCGCCTGGGACGCGGCGAGGACGATCGATTCCTCGAGCACGCCCTGATTTATGCTCTCATCGAAATCGGCGACGCCGAGGCCACCCGCGAGGGCCTGCAGTCGGAAAATCCTCGCCTCCTCTCTGGTCTGCTGCGCGCCCTTGACGCCATGCCGGAGTCCAAGCTGGAAGTCCTCGACGTCCTGCCCTTCCTCGAATCCCAGGACGAGGGGCTGCGCGAGACCGCCCTGAACATTGCCGCCACGCACCACGAATGGGACGCGGCTCTGGCCAACGCCTTCTTTGACTGGGGCCAGGAGATCGACGACTCCCGCCGGGCCCTGCTGCGCCGGCTGCTGCCCGCCTTTGCCGCCTCGCCTCCCATGGCGGACTATCTCACCAGCCTGATCGTCTCGGAAGAGGCCTCCCTGCAGCAATTGGGGCTGGAACTGTTGGCCCTCGCGCCGGAGATTGCCTATCAGGAGGCTTGGACGCCCCTCTTCCAGCGGGCCCTCGACCCGGCGGGGCAGGACGAGGCCTTGCTGACGGCGGCCTTGGCGGCCCTTCGCTCCGCCCGCACGGGCCAATTTGCCGAGCTCGTCGAGGCCATCTGCGCGGATGCGCAGCGTCCCGCCGCGCTGCGCCTCGCTGCGGCGGAGGCCAGTGCCCGTCCCAAGGGGCCGCTCCCGGCCGCCGCCTTCGACTTTGCCGAGGAAACGCTCCTGTCCCAGGCCGATCCTCTGCTGCGTGGTGGAGCGCTCTCCCTGCTGACCCAGGCGGCCCTCAACGCCGAGCAGCGGGACCGCTTGGTGTCCGTCCTGGCCAAGCTCAATCCCGTGGAATGGGCCTCCTTCCCGGAATTGTACCGTCAGCTGGATTCCGCGGATCAGGCCCGGCGCGTGGCCGAGGCCTTGGTGAGCTCGCCCGCGGTGGGGAATTTTGATCCAGAACTGCTCCGCAAGCGCTTTGCCGCCCACACCGAGGCGCTCGCCCAGCTTGAGGCGCGCATCGCCGAACTCGCCCGGGAGCGCGAGGGGCGCAGCCTGCGCATTGATGAGCTCGTGGCGGCCATGGACCAAGCCAAGCCCTCCGCCGGGGCCGAGGTTTTTGCCTCTGGCAAGGGCGCTTGTGTGGTCTGCCACCGCGCCGGAGGCGTGGGCGGGGCCATCGGACCGGACCTCAGCACCATCGGGCGCATCCGCACCGCCGGGGATCTTTACGAGTCCATCCTCTATCCCTCGGAATCGATCGCCCGGGATTTCGACACCTATGAAGTGGTCCTGAAATCCGGCGCCGTGCGCACAGGGCTGATCCATGGACAGACAGCCCAGGCTTTGGACCTCGTCAATCCGGCGGGTCAGAAGGAAGCCATCCCCCACCGCGAGGTCGCCACCATCCGCCGCATCCCCACCTCTCTGATGCCCATGGGGCTGGAACAGACCCTTTCCGCGGAGGAACTCCGGGACCTGGTGGCCTGGCTTCTGGAACAAAAATGAGCCCGGCGAGGGGTCGAAAAGTGCCGCTTTTGGCTTGTAATCATTCCGAATTTCAATAAAACTTAATTATCTGTCGGCAAGGTTCTGATTTTCGGTTGATTTTTTTTTGAACAGACCGTAAGACGCCACACTCAAACGTGCCACGTGTTGATTGGGATTTGGAGGCGACACCGAGCCGGCTTTTATGGTAAAAGACAGGATCGGACCCGACTGCTCCCTGCAGCTCCGGGCTTCCAGAATGCCGGCCCCTCAATCCCTCTGACACTGACCGCGGTGAGAATTGACCTTATTCAGATAGATCGGCGGGAATGAAATCTGCTGGTCCTCTTCTGCGTTGCGTCAAGCCTTCACGGCGGCACTGACTCCAACTCACACCTATTTTCTATGGCCAATCTGGAAATGGACGGCGGGATCAAGATCTACCTTCGGGAGATCGGGAAGACCCCTTTGCTCACTCGTGAAGAGGAGGTTGAGCTCGCCGACCGCATCAAGGCGGGAGACAAGGAAGCCCGCGCCCACATGATCAAGGCGAACCTTCGCCTGGTCGTCAAAATCGCCCAAGACTACGCCAACTACGGTCTCCCCCTGCTGGATTTGATCTCCGAGGGCAACATCGGCCTGATGAAGGCCGTGGAGCGCTTCGACCCCAACAAGGGGGGCAAGCTCTCGACCTACGCCGCCTGGTGGATCAAGCAGTCAATCAAGCGCGCCCTGGCCAACCAGAGCAAGACCATCCGCCTGCCCGTCCACATGGTGGACAAGATTTCCAAGATGCGCCGTGTCGCCATGGTGCTGAGCGAAGAGCTGGGCCGCGAGCCCACCGACGAGGAGCTGGCCGAGGAAATCGGCATCGATCGGGCCAAGCTTTCCCACCTGAAGTCGGCGGCCCTGCGCCCCGCCTCGCTGGACGCCCCCATCAGCGACGATGACACCACCGAGTTCGGCGAGATCATCGGCGACGAAAAGGCCCAGACGCCTCTGGAGCTGCTCAGCCACAAGAACATGCACATGCAGCTCGACGACCTCCTCGAGGTTCTCGACGAGCGCGAGCGCAAGATCATCGATGCCCGCTTCGGGCTGGCCGGCCAGAAGCCGAAGACGCTGGAGGAAGTCGGCCAGGAATTTGGCGTGACTCGCGAGCGCATCCGCCAGCTCCAGAACATCGCGCTGAAAAAGCTGCGACGGGCTCTACAGAAGAAGGAAGATCCCGGTCCGCGTCCGCTTCGCAAGGGCGGGGAGGACAGCGACGACGACTTCTTCCGCGACGAGGAAGAAACCGCCTTGGTGATCTGAAGCGAAGGGAGGCGACGAGACGCCGTGTCAGGGAGGGCTCCCCAGAGGGACGCCCTCCTTTGCTTTTCCGTCGCTTTTCCGCAATGCGCCGGTCAACGCTTGGCCGATGCGTCGGATCTCCGAGGATCCCGCGCCGTCTCGTGCCGTCTCGTGGAGCGGGGGAAGGGCGCCCTGAAATTTCTCACTGCTCCGCCTTCTTCTGCGGAGGATTGGTCAGGTAGGCGAGCAGGTCCGCCATTTCCTCGATCGTGATGCTGGCCTCGAGCCCTTCGGGCATGAGGGATTGTCCCAGGCCACTCATCCCCGCAATCTCGCTGCGCGGGAAGGTGCGGTCGAGCCCGCCCGGCAGGCGCAGGGTCACTTCGCTGGCGTTTTCGGTGAGAATGATTCCCGTGGCTGGAGGCCCCTCGCGAAATTCGAAGGTGTAGGCCTGGTACTGGGGGGCGACCTCGCGGTTGGGATCGAGAATGTTGCCGAGCAAGGTTTCGGCCCCGCCGGCGGCGAAGCTGGCCACGGGGGGGCCCAGGGCGATGCCCTCGCCTTCGTGCGACTTGTGGCAGGCAAAGCAGACCTTCATGAAGACTTGGTGCCCCTTTTCCGGATCACCCTTGAGCGAGAGGGCGGGCTGGTAGGCGGCGACGACGTCGCTACGCTTCACTACCGGAGGCAGGACCTCGGCGGCGAGGGCCTGGACGGAGGCATCGGCGTGGCGGCGCAGGTTTTCGACGAGGTTGGCGGGGGCGTCCGCCAGGGGCACGCGTCCGTCGCGGATGGCCTCGAGGAAGGCCTTGGAGCTAGGGGCCTTGGCGAGGATGCGCTGGCCCAGCTCGTCCTTGGCGGCGCTCTCCAGGGAAGGGAAACGGTTGATGAGGTAGTCGAGATCGGAGATGGCACCGACCAGGGCCGTGGCCAGTTCCGGCGCATTGCCCTCGGACTCCAGGGTGCGACGCAGGAGGGATTGAGTTTCCTTTTGCGGCAGCAGGGTGAGGAGTTTCACCGCAGCCATGCGGGTCGCAACGGGGGCGCTGTCCTGGCCCAGGGTGTTCGCGGCCTTTTGTGAGAGCGCCTGCCAGCGGGTCGCGGCGGCATAGCCCTTCCAGTCGGCCTTGGCGCGGATCATGCCCTCGCGGAGGCTGCTGAGCAGGGCGAGGGTGGCCTCGTCGGGAGCGGCTCCGGCCAGTTCCTCGGCGATGGTTTCGAGCAGGGGGGCGTCGGCACTGCGGCCTGCCATACCGGCGAGCTGGGCGCGGAAGGAAGGCGGCGTTTGGCGCGCCTTTTCCCAGGCGGCGGCGAGATCGGCGGGCGTGCGGAGGGAATTGAGCACCGCGGCCTCCATCCAGCGGTCGCCGATGGCGCTGTCGATGAGGTCGAGGAGGGGGGCTTCCGATGCGAGGACAGCCGGGAAGGGCTCCACCGGAGGCTGCGGGGCGACCGGCTTGCCGCGCTCGTAGAGGAGGCGCCGGGCCGTGGTGCGGTGCCAGTCGTTGTCGTGGGTGGTCAGGGCGATGAGTTCCTCCTCGGACAGGCTGCCAAGGTCGGGAATATCGCGGGGCTTGAAGCCCTCGGGGGCGACTCGGTAAATGCGGCCCCGGTCGTTGCCCGCGTTCAGGTCGAGGTGTTTCTTGATCGGCTCGGGCAGGGACCAGGGATGCTCGATAGTTTCCCGGTACATATCGACGATGTAGAGGCAGCCGTCGGGCCCACTGGCAAAGGAGCAGGGGCGGAACCAGGTATCGCTGCTGCGCAGAAACTCGGTGCGTTCCTCGGGATCGGGACGGTGTCCAACCGGCTGGACGGAACCCGGTCGGGTGGAGATGATCTTGCGGTGGACGAGGTTGCTGCCGACGTCGCCGATGAAGGCGTTGTCGCGGTATTCGGAGGGGAAGGCATCGCCCCAGTGGAGGTGGATGCCCGTCGCCGCGACGAGGAAGCCGGAGACGCGACCGCCCCCCTCGACGATGCCTTTGACCACTCCCGCGACCCGCCAGCGCGTCCGCACGATGCGCCAGGGTTCATCCGGGCTGATTCGGTAGACGTTCGGCGCGGGGCCGTCCTCGGCAATGCTGAGGAGGGGCACTGGCAGGCTGAACCAGGGATTGGTCTTGGCCTGGTGGCGCTCGTAGGCGACCCAGATGAGGTGGTTGGAATTGCTGCAGACGAAGCGGCGCCCCTGGGAATCAAAACTGAGCCCGTACTGGGCGGTACCGTTTTCCTGGCGAAGGTCGAGGGCCTCGGGATCAAAGGAAAAGTCGGCCCCGCGGAGGGCGACGGGTTGGAAGTCGGGCACGTCCGGACGTGTCACGTTGCCGCCGTTCCCGGCGGTGGCGCCCCATATGCGGTTGTCCGGTCCCCAGCGCAGGCTGTTGAAGAGGGCCTGCATGTTCAGGCGAATATCGCCGCCGCCAAAACCGGTGAAGACGGTCCGTTCCTCATCGCAGACGCCGTCCCCGTCATTGTCGCGGAAGTAATAGAGGTCGGGGGTCATGCCGACGAAGACCCCGCCCTTGTAGCAAACGATGCCGCTGGGCCATTTCAGGCCGCGCTTGAACACGATGCTGCGCTCGAAGACTCCGTCGTGGTCCTCATCGTAGAGGAGGCGAATTTGGCAGACGGCGTCCTCGCGCCTTTCCGAATAACCGACCATTTCCACGACGTAGGCCCGTCCCTTTTCGTCGAAAGCCATGGCGATGGGATCGATGACGTCGGGCTCGTGGGCGGCCAGGGTCAGGGAGAAACCGGGCTCAATTTCGAAGCTGGCGAGCGCCGCTGCCGGCTCCAGGGGGGCGATGCGGGGGAATTCGTCGGCCGAAATTTCGGGCCCCTCCTGGGAGCACAGGGTTCCGGCAAACAGGAGCCAGGCGGCGCAATAAAGGGTAGATTTCATCTCGCGTAGTCCTATCAGATGGTCGGATAATGAGGGACTCATTTCAATCTGACGACGAATGCATGGTAAACAACGCCCAAAACTGACGGGATTAGGGACCCGCTGCGCCCTGGGCCTTGCGATGATCGCCGCCGCCCTGAATATGAACGGAGACCTGTCCGCCCAGCCCGCTTCAGAGGTGGCCCTGGTGATCGCCCATCGCGGGGCCTCCCAGGTGGCCCCGGAGAACACGGCGGCCGCGATCCGCGAGGCCATTCGGCTGGGGGCCAAGGTGATCGAATTCGACGTGCGGGTGACGCGCGATCGCGAGCTGGTTCTCTTTCACGACCGCGAGCTCGACCGCGTGGCGGGTCGCCCCGGGACCATCGAGGCAAGCGATTGGGAGGAGATCCGCGGCCTCGACGTGGGGAGTTGGTTCACCCGGGGGAGCTTTGCTGGCGAACCCTTGCTGCGTTTTGACGAGGCCCTTCAGATTTGCCTCGAGGGGGGCGTCACCCCCCTGATCGAGCACAAAACCGGCGAGGCGGAAGAATATGTCAAAGTGATCCGAGAGGCCCAGGCCGTGGACCGGGTCATCGTGCAGAGCTTCGACTGGAAGTTCCTGCGTCGCTTCCGCGAGCTCCTTCCCGAAGTGCCCATCGGCGCCCTGGGGAGCAAGCCTCTCGATCTCGAGCGCCTCGGGGAGCTGCGCTCCGTTGCGCCGAATTGGGTGGGCTGGAACCACGCGGACTTTGGGCCGGGCGACGTCGCCACCCTGCACGAGCTCGGGGCCAAGATCGCCCTCTGGACGGTGAACGATCCCGAAGTGGCCCGGCATTGGGTCCAGTCCGGCGTGCAGGCGATCATCACCGACGTCCCCGACCGCATCGCGGCCGCCTTGGGCCCCGCCTCTGGAGAGTGAATTCTCGTCTGGGAGGAATTCCTCCGAGATTCAGTCGCGCAGGCGTCCCGCCAGTTCGAGGGCTTTGGCAACAATGATTTCCTCGATGCCGCGAGCCCAACCGGTGGCGGCCTCGTAGCCGCCTTCCTCCTGGATCCGCGTGCTCGGGATGTAGCCGGCGTAGTCGTTGCTGTAGCCCGCGACCCAAACGCCCCCCGGTCCTGCGAGGGCCTGCTTCAGGCGCAGGGAGTAATCGACGACGACCTCGCTGCCCAGGGCGATGAGGCTCAGTTCCTTGCCGAATTGAAGCACCTGAACGGGGTAGGCATGCGCGGGGCGGGACGCGTCCTCGTAGCTCAGGCTGACCTCCTCATAAGCCTGGCGCAGGGGGCCCTCGATGCCGATGGGATTGGCGGTCATGGCCATTTCGACGGCGTTGGCGAGGGAGCGGCCATGCTGCTGGGCCAGTTCAAGGTCGCTGATCCCGGGGACCACGCCACTGCGGCGGGGGTAGGGGTTCTGGTCACCGCCGCAACCCGCGACATACATCGCGGTGAAGCCGGGACGGTGCGCCTCGAGGTACTCCTGCGCGTAGCCTGCATAGTCTCCGCACCATTGGTAGAAGCCGAGACAGGTGTTGTGGCAGGCATAGCCAAAGAGCACGCCGCGGGCCTCGCCCTCGGGGCTTTCCACGCGCAGGGCCGGCACGGCATGGTCGACCGGTCCCGCGGGATTGGGAGCCTTCTTGGCGTTGGGATGGTCCTCGGGGAGGGTGTAGTCACGGCGTCGGTTCATGGCGAAGCCGCAGCGGGCTTGGTTCCATGTCAGGCGGGCGGGACGGAGATCGCGGTAGGCCTGGTCCACCACCGCGAGGATGTCCGCTTCCAGTTTTTGGGTGTACTCCCAGGCATCGCGGACCTTGGTCTCTTGCAACTCCTCCTTCGACGGGGGCTTGGGGGAGCGTCTCAGCTCCGGACCGGAGTGGGTGTGTGAGGCATTGAGAAGCAGGGCGGCGGGCGGCAGTCCGTGCGCTTCCTCGACACGGGCGGCAATGCGTCGACGCACCCCTTGGGGCACGCCGATGAGGTCCAGGGTGACGATGAGTTGCCGCGTCCCCGTCTCGTCCTCAAGCAGGAGGGCCTTGGCGAAAAGATCCTGCGCCTTGCCCTCGGCGGGCTTGTTCCGTGCGGCGTAACCCGCCATCCAGATGCCCTTTTCCGGGGTGATGACGAGCGAACCGAAACCCGCCTTCCAGCTGGCGGGAACGTGCGGCGCCACGGAAACCGGGGGGGCGGGAGTGTTCTGGGCCTCGGCGAAGAGGACGAGCCAGAGGGCGCAGGGAAGCAGCAGGGCGAGGAGGGCTCGGTTCATGGGGGCGCTTACTTTTTCAGGGGATGTTCCCGGAGGAGCTCTTCCGAGCTGTAAAGCATGAGGCGTCCGGCCTGCTGTTCACGCACGGCCCGCACCTGGGCGGGATCGACGGGCTCGGCGCGATTGCCAAAGCTGTTGCGCACGAAGGTGAGCACCGCGGCGATTTCCTCGTCCTTGAGCAGCCCGCCAAAGGGTGTCATGGGCACCTGGCCATCGAAGGATTTGCCGTTGACCTCGATCGGTCCCATCAAGCCAAAGAGGGTGATCTTGATGAGTCGGGTGAGGTCCTCGGTCACCCAGGGGCTTTGCTGGATGGGCGGGAAGGCGGGATCCAAGCCCTTGCCATCGGGCTGGTGACAGGTGGCGCAAAGTCCCTCGCGGAAGTAGATCTCCTGGCCGGCGAGGTATTGCTTCTTCGCCGCCTCGTCGAGATGGTCGGGCGCGGGCAAGACGGGATGATCCGTCAGTTCGGCCTCGGCCACGCCAGCGAGACGGTCCTGGGCGGTCTTGACGGCCTGGGTGCTCCATTCGTCGAGGGGCTGGGCCGCGGCGATGTCGAGGACCTTCTTGGCCCCGGCCTTGTTCGTCATCCACGAGGCGGCCACGGCGGCTTCGAGACGGACGCGTCCAGAGGGATCCGCGGCGGCCTTTTCGAGCAGGGCGGCGTGGTCGGCGAGCCGGTGGAAGTTGTAGCGGACCACCCGCACGGCGGCGGCGCGCACGTGCTCGTCCTTGGAGGCAAGCAGTTCGCGCAGCAGGGCCTCGTCGATGGCGTTGGCCCCCCAGGTCACCCAAAGGGCCTCGAGGCGCAGTCGCTCGTAGTCAGGATCGGAGGGGGAGAGCGCCGCGACCCAGGTTTTCACCGCGGGGAGCACCTCGCTGGCGGAATGCCCGCGGAGGGCGCGGCGGCTGCGGTAGCGCGAGCGCATTTCCGGCAGCTTGAGGTTGTCGAGCAACTCGGGGATCGAGGCGCCCGCGACCTTGGCTGGTTCGACGAGCGGGCGCGAGGGATAGGTGATGCGATAGATGCGCCCGTGCACGTGGTCGCGGAGCGGATCGCGCGCGTTGTGCTGCATGTGACCGATCAGGATGTTGTGCCAGTCGACGACGTAGAGCGAGCCGTCGGGGGCGAACTCGAGATCGACGGGCCGGAAGTTGCCGTCGCTCGACTTGAGGAGGTCGTGGCGGAAGGCAGAGCGGTAACCGGTGCCCGCGTCCTCGATTTGGTGCTGCTTGATGCCGAGGAAGCCGATGGCGTTGCAGAGCAGAATGTCGCCCTGGACCTCGTCCGGGAAGTGACGCGAGGAGACCACCTCCAGACCTGAGGTGGGGCGGACCTTGTGCCCCTCGGGGGAGAGGTCGGGGGTGGAGGGCGTCTTGCTGCCGTAGGTCGACTTCACCGAGACGGGGAGCATCCAGTGCAGGTTCGGACCAGAGGTGTGGAGGTAGAAGTCCTGTCCCCATTGGTCAAAGATGACGCCCCAGGGATTGGGAATGGAGAGCTGGGCGGTGCGCTCGAGATGAAAGCGCTGGGGGCTGAAGCGGTAGAAGCCGCCGTCCACAGAGCGAACCGGACCGTAGGGCGTCTCGATGTTCGAGTGGAGGAAGATCCCCTCGCAGAGCATGATGGCGCCGGAGGGATCGGCGGTGAAGGCACTGATGGCGTGGTGGGTGTCGTGGGTGTCGAAGCCTCCCAGGAGGATCTCGCTGGTGTCGGCCCGGTCGTCCCCGTCGAGATCGCGCAGGAGCACTAGGTTGGGCTCTTGCGAGAGGTAGACCCCCTCGGGAGCCAGCTCGAAACCGATGGGCAGGTGGAGGCCTTCGGCAAAGATGGTTTCCTTGTCGGCCCGGCCGTCACCGTCGGTGTCCTCGTAGATGAGGATCTTGTCGTTCGGCATGGGGTCGCCGGGGCGGTAGTGCGGATAGGTCGGGGTGACCGCTACCCAGAGGCGTCCCCGGTCGTCAAAGGAGAGCTGCACGGGATTGGCGAGATTGGGGAATTCCTTTTCCGAGGCGAACAGCTGGGCCTGGTAGCCCTCGGGCAGCGTCAGGGATTTCTCCGCGTCCTCGCCGTAGAGGTATTCCGTGCTGCCGTTCTTCGCGCTGGGCTGGTAGTTGGTCGGCACCTCGGGCAGGGGGTGGGTCTTGGAATCGTCGACCACCAGGTCCTGCTTGCGGGCCGCCGCCACCTCGTGGACGAGCTGGTCGCGCAGGGCCGCCATCTCCCGCATCTTTTTGACTTCGTCAGGATAGTTCTGGGGGCCGTAGGGATTGTAGCGCCGTCCGTGGGTGTGGACGCCGTTGAGGATGTGATAGTCATTACGCCAGAACCAGTCCTTCTCCTGGACAGCGGCGCGGACCAGGGCCGGATCGGCCTTGGACTGCTGGGGCGTCTTGCCGAAGAGCCCGTCGGCAAGCCATTCGGCGACCTGTCGGTAGGCGGATTCCGTCGGCAGGAATCCCCCCGTGGTGAAGGGCTCCTCCGTCGTCTCATAGATCGCCTTGCTGGGCTGGAAGAGGTCGATGTAAGTCAGTCCGTGATTTTTCGCCACCGAGGCCATGGCGGTGGCATAGAGGGCGAGGTTGGCGTTTTCCTTCTCCCCATTGGGGAGGTCGCGGCTCTGGCTTTGGTCCTCGTAGGCGATGGGCGAAACGAGGACCAGGCGGGGGGCTTCCTTGCCGTTGTAGGCCTTGGAAAGGGTGTGGCGGACAAAGGCGTCGAGCTCGTTCTGGAAGTTGGCGACGCCCTCGGCCCCGTCGAAGGACTCGTTGTATCCGAAGAAGGCGACGATGGTGTCGGTCTGGAGATGGGTCAACCACTGGTCCGGCGTGGAGAAAAAGCCGGTGCCGTTGTGGATGCTTTTGTCAGGATGAAATTGTTCCGCGCCGGGGAAGGCCCACTGCGACTTGCGCGAGGGGTGGGGGCGAAAGCCAGGAGTGTCGCCGGGACGGCCCATGTTGCGCACGAAGAGCTCGTGCTCGGGGAAGCGCAGGTGCAGTTCGGTTTCGAACCAGCCGTAGTAGACATCTCTTTCTGCGAGGCCGTTGCCGAGGAGGACGATGCGCTCGCCCTTGCTCGGGGCGGTCACCGCCTGGGAGCGGGCCTTGGTGGCGGCGGGCGGCTCCTCCTGCGGGGCGTGCGGCCCTACTTCCTCTTCCCCCGGGGCGGGCTTGGGAGCTGGTGCCGGGGAAACGGGGGGCTTGGCGCTTTCCTGGGCCGGGAGCGGCGAAAGGGCAAGGAGCAGCGTTGCAACAAAACAAGCGGGGGCGAAGAGCTTCATTTCTGTACAAGGGGAGCTTATTCTTACTGCCCCGGTCCCGAGGGAACCAGACAAAAGAAATGCTCGATTCCGCCATGTGAGCCAGGCGAGGGGTTCCGAAGCGGCGGCGGGGTAGGGGAAGGGCTCGGCGAAATGCCGCCTTACTCTCAGTCGATGCCGAGTTTCGCGAGTATGGCCGCGACGTCGTAGACGCAGCCTCCCCAAGTGCCACCGCTGACGTTTTGCAGGGCGGCCCAGAGCCGGGTGTCGTCGGGGACGTTGGGGAGGCGGTGCAGGGCCTCGTTGACGGGACGGGCCAGGAACTCGTCGAGATCACCGAGGTAGTCCACGCTGCCGACAAGTTGCCGACAGTCGATGCGCACGCGGATGGGATCGCCGTCGCGGACCTTGCCGATGGGGCCGCCCGCCCAAGCCTCGGGGGAAACGTGGCCCACGCAGGCACCCGTGGAGACCCCGGAAAAGCGGCCGTCGGTGACGAGGGCGACGTGCTTGCCCCAGGGAAGATGCTTCAGGGCGATGGTGAGCTGGGCGGTCTCCGGCATGCCGCAGCCGATCGGTCCCAGTCCGATCAGGACCATGACATCCCCCTCGCGGACGCGGTCAGGGCCCGTCGACTTGACGGCGGCGATGGCCGCAGGCTCCGAGGCGAAGACCCGTGCTGGCCCCTCGTGCAGATAGATGCCGTTCTCGTCGATGAGACTGGGGTCGATGGCCGTCGACTTGATGACGGCACCGTCGGGGGTGAGGTTGCCACCGGGAAAGGTCACCGTCGAGGTCAGGCCCCGCGAGGCCGCCACGCTGGGCGCCATGATGACTTCGTTAGGATCGATGCCGTCGAGCTGGAAGAGCTTGTCCCGGAGGCGGCGTCGCCGCTCCGAATGTTCCCACCAGTCGAGGGTTTCGCCGAGGCTGAGGCCAGAGACGGTGAGGGCCTCGAGCCGAAGCAGGCCAGCTTCGCGGAGATGGAGCATGACCTCGGGAACGCCTCCGGCGAGGAAAACCTGGACCGTGGCGAAATGCCGCGGGCCGTTGGGCAGGGCGTCGACGAGGCGGGGGACGCGGGCATTGACCCGGCGCCAGTCCTCCACGGTGGGGCGGGGCAGGCCGGCCTGGTGGGCGATGGCCGGCAAGTGCATGATGAGGTTGGTGGAGCCACCGAAGGCGGCGTGAACGACGAGGGCGTTTTCGATGGAGGCCTCGGTGAGGACCTCGCGGGTGCGCAGGCCGCGTTGGGCCAGGTTGACCAGCGCCGCTCCCGCGCGACGGGCCATGTCGCGCCAGATGTCCGCGCCCGAGGGCGCCAGGGCGGCGTGCGGGAGAGTCAGCCCGAGGGCTTCGGCGACGACCTGGCTGGTGGCCGCGGTGCCGAGGAATTGGCAGCCCCCTCCGGGCGAGGCGCAGGCGCGGCAGCCGGCCTCGGCGGCGTCGGCGTAGCTGAGGGTGCCCTGGGCATAGCGCGCCCCGATGGTCTGAATGCGGCCGAGGTCCTCCTCGGTGTCCTCGCTCAGCAGGGTCACCCCGCCGGGCACCAGCACAGTGGGCAGGTCGTGGGCTGAGGCCAAGGCCATGAGCATGGCCGGCAGGCCCTTGTCGCAGGTGGCCACGCCCAAAACCCCGCGGCGCGTGGGATGCGAGCGGATGAGGCGCCGCAGCACGGTGGCGGCATCGTTGCGGTAGGGCAGCGAATCCATCATCCCGTCGGTGCCCTGGGTGCGACCGTCGCAAGGATCACTGACAAAGCCTGCAAAGGGGACCCCTCCGAGGGTGCTGATGGTCCGGGCCGCCTCTTCCATGAGCCGGCCGACCTCGAAATGACCGGTGTGGTAACCCAGCGCCACGGGAGTGCCGTCCGTTTCCCGGATGCCGCCTTGGGTGCTGAGAATGAGATAGTCCCCACCGGCGACTCGGTCCGATGGCCATCCCATGCCCACATTCTGGGTCCATCCGAAGAGATGCCCGCTGGGGAAGGTGGCCAATTGCTCCTTGGTGAAGGGCAGGGTCCCGCGAGGCCCAGGGGCCTTGGTGCGCAAGGTGTAGATGGATTCGTCTCCAGAGTCGAGCAGGGGGTTCATCCTGGGGCGAGATAGGGATCAAGGTTTGAGGGACAGGGAGGGACGGTGCCGTTCCGGCTCGGGGACTCGTGCCTCGCGCGCATTTTAGGAGAGCCTCGTCCGAAGCCCTAACGGAAAATCCTCTGGAAATGCGTCCGGTGACGCGGCGGGAAGGCCGGGATCCGCCGCCTCACTCATCCGGCTCGGACCGGAGCGCAGCTGTCCCGGCGTTTCAGTTGTCCGAGAGATTGCGGAGCTGGCGACCGGCGCGGGCGATAAGCTGGCTCAACTCCAGGGCGTTGCGCTGGAAGCGGCCCTTGGCTTTGACGTGAAGCAACTCGAGGGCGAGGTCGACAAGCCAGCCCGCCCGCTCCGCGTCGCAGTCGGGCAGGTGGGTGACGAGGGCCTCGCGTGTGGCGCGGACGGCGGCGACGGCCTCGCCCTTGTCTTCGAGATGGCGCAGGAGGGTGCAGGCGATTTCCTCGCAGAGTTTCATGAGACCTCCCGCGACGCGCCGGGCTTCCGGCGCCTGAGGATCGGCCGCGGACTCGAGCGAGAAGCGCGCTTCGGAAGGGCGGACATCCATGGAAAGGAGGGCTCGGCGGGCAAGTCGATTGTTCATGCAAACAGTATATTCGGAGGGTGGGACATTGAGGGCGCAGAGCCAAGGCTTTTGCTCAAATTTCGTCCCATTTTTCACCGGCGGGGAGGGGACTGCCGCCGCCGTCGAGGCCTCAGGCGAGATCCTCGTTCTCCGCAATCTCGACATCCGGATAGGCGCGACTGGCGAGACGAAGCTCGGTGGCAACGCATCGACGGAGTTCCGCAGGCTCCAGGGCCTCGGCCTGGGAGCCAAAGCCGAGAATCCACCGGGTGATGTCCTCGAGGGCGGAAAGCTGCAGGCAAAGGTCGATGACGCTGCCGCCGGGTTCGACCTCGATGATTTCCTGACTGGGATGCCAGCGGCGTTCCGTTACGATGCGGGCGGCGATGCCGCGAAAACGAATGCGCACCGGGTACTTGGTCTTGTGACCTTCCTCGCCCGTCCAGACGCCAAAGCTATCCGAGAAGAGCTCCTGAAGGCGGTAGTCGCGCGAGCGCACGAAGCGCCGTTCCGTGAGGTGCACCGCGCGCATGCGCTGGACGGCGAAGGTCCGGCGGGCATCGCGATCGAGATCGTGTCCGATGAGATACCAGGCGCCGTCAATTTCGGCGAGGTGATAGGGTTGGACGCGGCGCTTGGCGGGACGGTCGTCGGCGAGCTTCTGGTATTCGAAGTGCAGCTCGCGACTTTCCAGCACGGCCTTGGCGAGTCGCTCAAAGAGGAAGACGTCCCGCTCGGTCATTCCCCGGATCCTCGTGGAAAAGGCCTGGTCCAGATCGGACCAGGGAATGGTGATGCGGTCCCCCATGCCGGCGAGGAGGCGTTGAAATCCCGTGCGCAGGGACGCCTCCAGGGCGGAGCCCCGCAGACCGTCCAGCGCATTCCGCGCCAGGAGCAGGGCGACGAGGTCCTCGGACTGGGTTTGCAAAAAGGGGAACTCGCTGACGGGGCGGGTGTAGTGATAGCCGTGCCGGGTCTCGTCGTATTCCAGCGGCAGCTCCAGCTCGTCCCGCATGAAGTTGAGGTCGCGCTGGATGGTCTTGCGATGCACTTCCAGCTCGCGGGCGAGACGACTGCAATTCGGGTATTGGCCCCGCGAGACCAGTTCGTGGATGCGCAGGACGCGTTCGAGGGGGCGCCGCGTGCCTTCGGCCCGGACGGATGGGGATTGGCTCATGCGCGACTTACTCGAGGACCTGGATGGCGGATGACCCCTCCCCCTCGGAGAGCGGGGGCGACGTGGCCTCGACGTCGCGGGGGGAATGCTCCATGGTGACGGGGCGCCCCGTCACCGGCTGCCCGGAGAGGACGTCCGCGCTGAGGAAGACGCCCTTGCGAGCAGGGCTGGCTTCGAGCTGGGCGATGGCCTCTCCACTTTCCCCGCGAACCGTGAGCGGGGTGCCGGCTTCGATTTTGAAACTGCGGCTGGAGCGGATGAGGACAAATCCTCCGCCGGGGTCGACGTGGTGAACCATGCCGATGGGAAGAACGGTGGGTTGGGACAGGGAGGCAGGACGACTGTCCCCGGTGGCGGGCGAGTCGGAGGGGGGCTTGCTCTTCTTCGACAAGCTGCGGCATCCGGTAAAGCTCACCGCGCAGAGCAGGAGGACGACCCATCGTCCTAGTCTGGAGATCGCAAGCACGGGAAAAGGTGGGCGAGCCGATGGGGAAAAGCAAGGGAGGGGCAGGGGCTGGTTATCGAGGGGATGGGGACGCCTCGCGGGGATCGTCTAAAAGTTCCCGCCAGTCACCCTGGAGGACGTAGACAGGATCCAGACCCAGCAATTCCCGGAGGCGTTGCGCAATGTCGGCGCTGCGCGTGCAGCCGCTGCCGTCGCAGTAAACCACGACCGCTTGGTCGATGGCCGCCGACAAGGTGAACTGGTGCTCGAACATGAGATCGCCCCATTCCTCTTGGTTGAGGAGCAAGGCCCCGGGGAGATGGCCTTGCTCGTAGGCCTGTCGGGTTCGGGCATCGATCCAGAGAACTTCACTGGCGCGGGTCAGGGCTCGTGCTCCCTCGAGATCGAGACTGTAGCGCTGCCGCTCCGTGGACTCGACTTCATACCAGGGAGGGCGTCTCGGGTGGAGCCAGGCCGAGACTGCGCCTGCAAGGAGGGCGGCGAGCAAAATTCCCGCAAATGGGCGCCAGGCGCTCATTGAATGGAATAATAAACGATGGGACGGGCGTAGTCCTCCAGTTCGCAGTCGGTTTCGAGACGAACGATGCCGAGCAGGCTTTGCGCGGTCGTGGTCGGAGTGAGCTCCAACTGATAGTGGCGTCCAGCTTCGACTTCGACGAGTTGGCATTCCACTTCGGGCCGCTTGTTTTCCACGGTCAAGACGTGGATGGGATCTTCCCGCACCACCCGAAAGGAGACGGTCTTGGTGACGGGCTCGCCGCCCTTGGTCCAGATGGTCAAAGAGGGCTCGAGCTCGTAGAGGGGATCGATTTCGATTTTGGCGCTGAGAAAGAGGGGGCGGGAACGGCCCTCGGGAGTGACGGCGATTTTCCGCTCAGTGCTGTCCCGGACCTTGCTGAGATCGAAAACGCCCGTGATGCGGGCCTCGCCCTTCGCAGGGATGGGGTTGAGATCGATGGAGACCTCGAGGCATTGGCAGCCGCTTTCGAGCCGCTCAATGCGGATGGGATGCTTTCCCCGATTTTCCACCCGGAAAAAGACGGCCACCTGGTTTTCGCCAGCTTTGGCCCGGACACTTTGGGTGGCCGGCGTGAAGACGAGATCGCCCTCGCGCCATTCGCTGGCCTGCCCCGGCTGGGAAGGCTCGGCGGACGCGGCGGCGAGATCGCTGCCAGGACTCAGGGCCGGGGCGGGGATGCGGGAGCGACTTTGCGCGGGCGTGGCGGGAGCAGACGAGGGGGGGAACCACTGATAGACCATGAAGTAGATGACCACGCCGGTCACCGAGACAAAGAGCCAGGAGGGGAAGGTGAAGCGGGCGAGCCGCTTGTGCCGTTCGAACTGGCCGCGGAGGGCGGCGACGAGCAGGAGAATGATGAAGGGCAGGTTGAGTACGGCGAGGAGGATGTGGGGGAAGAGGATGGCCAGGTAGATCCTGCGCGCCACGGGATATTCCTTGGGAAATTCGGTGTGCCCCGCCGAGTAGTGGTAGACGAGGTAGCAGGCGAGGAAGAGCGCCGAGCTGACCAGCGCCGCGGTCATGACCTTTTGGTGCGCCTGGCGCCGCCCCGACTTGATGAGCAAGAAGCCGGTCAGCAGAAGGATCGTGCTGATGCCATTGAGCGTGGCATTGATCGGAGGGAAGACACTGAAGTCGAAGGCGGCGAGAAGCGGGTTCATGGGGCCGGATCCGGCTGAAGTGGGGGGAGGTCGGTTAGTTTCAGCGTGGGGTCGAGGATCATCTTCAGGTCTCGACGGAGGCGGGCGATCTCGTAGGAGCCGACCTGCACATTCATGACGTCGTAGTAGCCGCGAATGTTCGCTTCGCCGTCAACGATGACGAGGCGCTGGTCGTGGGCATACGGGCCCTGCGCGGCGCGCTGGGCCGGGTCGGTGATCTCCTCGGTGGCGTAGAACTTGAACTGCGAGATCATGTATTTTCGGATCTCGTCAGGGTCTCCGGTGAGGAACCACCAGTCCGAAGAATCGATGCCCTTTTCCCGGAGCCATTGGTCCATTTTTTCCGGGGTGTCGCCGGTGGGATTGACGCTGATGGAGACGAGGCGGAAGCGGGGGTCGTCCCCGAATTCTTCCTCCAGGCCGACCATCACGGCGGCCGTGCCCAGGCAGCCCGCGGGACAGTCGGTGTATTGGTGGCCGGCGACGTAGATCTTGCCGCGGAGTTGCGAGAGGGACACCTTTTGACCGTCGCGGTTGACGGCATCGAGGTCGCGCTCGAGGCGGGCGATGTGCGGAGGCCGCCAGTTTTCCATTTCATATCCGCGCCGCATCAGGTAAGCCCGGGTGACGAAGATGGAACCGGTGATGATGATGAGGCAGATTCCGGCAATGCTGCCCCACCAGGCGATGTATTTGGCCCGGGATTGGGCTTCAGCGTCGTTCATGGGTCGGATGAGGCTCAGTTCGCCGGGGCGGAGCCATTCCAGGAGAGGTAGCTCGTCAGCATGGCGAGGGGGAGGTAAAGAAGGGTGTAGAAAAAGAGGCGGCGGGCATCTTGGCGCTGACCGCTGCGCAGGAATTTCATGGCGAGACAGGCCATGAAGGCGGCGAGAAGGCCTCCGGGCAGGGCGCCCCACTTGGCCATCTGCAGGGAGAAGAACGGAAAGCTGATCGCGAGAAGGGTCAGGCAGAGGGAATAAGCGAGGGCGATTCGGGCGGTGCGAGCCCCGCTGAGGTCGTCGTTGGACCACATCACAAAGCCGCCGCGGAGGTATTCCTCGCGATACATCCAGTTGATGGCGGCGAAGTGGGGGAGCTGCCAGAAGAAGAGCAGGCCAAAGAGGTAGAGGGCTCCCGCACTGAGGAGGGCTTGGTCGCCCGCCGCCCAGCCGATCAGGGGCGGGAGGGCGCCGGACACGGCTCCGACGATGGTGTTGGCGCTGGAGACGCGCTTCATCGGGGTGTAAAGGAATAGATAGGTCAGGAGCGTGGCCCCGGCCATGAGCGAGGCTGCGGTGTTGACCTTGACGCCGAGGTGGATCATGCCGAAGGCCGCAAGGACCCAACCAAGGATGAAGGCTGCGGCCTTGGGTAGGCGCTGGGCGGGCAGGGGACGGTCCGAGGTGCGATGCATGCGGGCATCGGCCTCGACCTCCATGAGCTGGTTGTAAACGGCGGCCCCGGCCGCCGCCAGGGACGTGCCGAAAATCATGTGCAGAAAGATGGCCCAGGAGAAATTTCCGCTCCCTTTGACGGCCACGAGGTAGCCAAAGCAGGCCGTGAGGACCACCAGAAAACTCAGGCGAGCCTTGGTCAACGACAGGAGGTCCTCCCGGAGCTGTCGCAGCAGCCCGGGGGTGGGGGTCGGATGATCACTGGAGCCCGCTTCCGTCATGGTCGTTCTGCACTGGCTGCACCCTAGCCCAAGTTCCGAAGGCTGGGTCGAAAATCCTTGGCCGCCGGTGAAATTTCCCCGGCTTCCCATGGGCCATCCTTGGGGGGCGGAGACGCGGGGGATCAGCGCTCCCAGCGGGTCCACTCGAGGCCGGGGTGCGCCGCGCGGAAGGTGACGATCTGGGTGTTTTCCACCTCGGTGACGTAGACGGTCTTTCCGTCCGGACCGCCGAAGCAAAGATTGCTGGGCTTGCTGCCGGGCAGGAGGATTTCGTCGAGGATTTCGCCCTCGGGCGAGACCACGACGACCGTGCCCTTGCCGTAGCGCGTCGCATAGAGGTTGCCTTTGACGTCCACTCGCATGCCGTCAAAACCATGATCCGGGAATTCCCGGAGGAGGCGCTTCTCGCTGAGGGTTTTGTCCTTGGTCAGGGTGTAGGCCCAGATCCGTCTTTGTTCGCTTTCGTTGACGTAGAGCGTCTTGCCGTCGGGGCTGAGGTCGATGCCGTTGACGGTGCCCAGGTTGGAGGCGAGTAGGACGACCTGGCCGTTCGTATCGATGCGCCACAGTTGTCCGGTCTTGTCTTGCCAGTTGGGATCGCTGGCGAAGAGGGTGCCCTCGGCGTCGATGGCCAGGTCATTGGGCTGGTTCATGCGGGGTTCGTGGGCCAGCACGGAAATCTCCTTGGTTTTCGGGTCGATCTTCAGGACATTGTGCCCAGTGTAGTCCGCCACGTACATCATGCCGGCGCGATCGAAGCGAATCCCGTTCCCGGTGCTGCCTTCGGGCAGGGTGACAAAGATCTCGCCCTTCCCGTCGGGGCTGACCTTGCCGATGTTGGCCTTGTCGCCAAAACTGACGGCGTAGAGGTTGCCTTCGCGGTCGCAGGCGGGGCCTTCAATGCCCGGAGTGAAGAGGGCGGGATCCGTGAAGGGGACAGCCTTGGTCTGTCGGGGTTCCGCGCTGGCCCCTGAGGCGAAGGCGAAGCAGAGCACCGCAGTGAGCAGGATAGGGCGCGGGGGGACGGCTCGGGACGGGGGGATAGTTTTTTGGGCCATGGCCCACTTTCGGAAGCTTCGCGCGGCCGGTCAAGCGAGGATCAGCCCCGGCCGCCTTAATCCTTTCCGGTGGCGGCGGGCAGGGTCACGTCCTCGACGCGCAGTTGGCAGCGGAGGAACTTCACCTCCTCGACCTTTCCGGGAATGAGGATGCTGGCCTTGTTCCACCGGAAGCTCGAGACCTTGGAGGAAATCAGGGATTCAAAGGGCTGCAGGGAGGTGCTCCAGGCGGCCAACTTTTCGGTGTAGTCCTCTTCGGTGGCGCTGTCCTCCCGACGGGGGCGCGAGGGACCGTAGTCGCCGATGAGGCGGCATTGATTCAGGGTGAAGCCATAGGGGTTGCCGATCTCGATGTGCAGTTTGGTGCCGACCTCGCTGGTCTCGGCGCTTTTCACCACGATGAGGAAGGCACCGTAATCGGTGCGCAGCACGGAGGCCGCCTTGGAATCGACCTCGACGTGGGCGAAGGGACTGCCCCCCGAGCCGCCGCTCTCTCCGCCGCCCTGGGCCATCTGGCGGTTGAGCTGGGCATTCTCGATGACCATGGCAAAGCGGATCATTTCGAGTTCCTCACGGCTGTCGGCCGGAATTTCGATGTCGAAGGGCGTCCAGGAGAAGGGCTCCAGAGTCTTGGTGACGCGGTATTCAAAGGGCTTCAGGCTTTCCTGCCAGGCTTGCAGTTTTTCGTTCCTCAGGTCGTAGTCCTCGCCCTCGGGAAGCTCGGGCGTGCCGCCGCCGTGGTGGCCGCGCAGGGTGAACTGGTGCACGGCGATGGCCTGCGGATTGCCGATGTTGAGATGGATGCTGTAGCCGCCCGTGGCGAGGTTGAGGTCGATGCCCTCGAGCCGCACGAGGAAGGTGCCGTGGTCCGTGAGGAGGGGGGCGTGTCCCTGGAGATTGGCACGCAGGTAGACCATCTCGTTGTCGCGGGACTTCATCGCGATGACCTCGCCGAAGGAGTCCTCCAGGCTTTGGATGCGCTGGTCGAGGGACTTTCCCCCCTTGGCCACGCCGACCTTGGTTTCGGCCGAGATCACCCGTAGCTTGAGGTCCTCGACCTGCTCGCGCGTGTCCGAGCGGATCCCCCTCAACTCGGCTTCGAGACGATCGAGGCGCTCGACAAGATCCTTGTTGCACCCGTTCAACAGCAGGGCGGTCAGGACGGCAGCGCAAATTTGCAAGGGGGAGCGGAGGCCTCTCATCCGGAGGATTATCGCGCGGCTCCTGCAGCGTTCAACCCGGGAAATGGAAAGAGACGCAAGGACAGGGAGCCAGGGTTCCGGATTGGGGACTTGAATGCGGCGGCGCTGGTCCCTCGAATCTTATACCCGGGCGCATCCGACTGTGTCATTATCTTGGCCTTGAGACATGAAACGAGGCCCCCTTCCAGGGCTCCTGCTTCCGATAGGGGCCGCCGCGGCAATGGGCGTTTTCTCCCCGTCTCCGCTCGGGGCCCAGTCTGAATTGTGGGGCGCGGCAGGGGAGTCCTGGTCCCCGGGCTCCCTCCTGCCGGAGTTTTCTTTCGCCGGCTATCGCCAGGGAGACGAGGCTCTTCCCCATCCCGAGGCCCATGTCTCCGTTACCGATTTCGGGGCGGTGGGGGATGGACAAAGGGATTGCACGGCCGCCTTTCTCCGGGCCATTGCGGAGTCCCCGGGCAAGGTCATCCGGATCCCGAAGGGAATTTACCGGCTCAATGATCGGCTCGAGCTGACGGAGCCGAACACGGTCCTATTGGGTGACGGGTCCGGGGAGACCGTCCTCTGGTTTCAGCGCGGCCTGCAGGAGATCGAACCCACCACGGCGGTGACCGGCGGAGGCCTAGCCACGAACAAATGGTCCTGGTCGGGCGGGATCATCACCCTGGGACAGTCGCTGCGCGGCAGCGGAGAGGGGGTCGGCGTCGTTAGCCCGGCCCAACGAGGCCAGAGGGGACTGGAGGTGGCGGACGCCAGCGGCTTCGCGGCAGGAGATTTGGTGCTCCTGCAAGTGCAGGACGATTCGGAGCATTCGCTGCTGAGCTATCTCTACCGGGGCCGTCCCGGCGATCTCTCCCGGATACCGGGAGGACAGTTTTCCCTGTCCCAGGCGCTCAAAGTCGCCAAGGTGGAGGGACGGAAGCTGACATTGGAACAATCCTTGCGTTTTGATGTCCGTCCCGAATGGACCCCGCAGCTGGGCAAGATCTCCCATCCCTCGCGGGATATGGGCATAGCGGGGCTGACCATCCGCTTTCCGGAGCGGCCCTATCGAGGCCACTGGATGGAGGACGGCATGAACGGCCTGGCGATCTACGGCGTCAACCAATGGGCCCGGGACATCCGCATCGAAAACGCCGACTCGGGACTCTTCCTGACGGGCTATTGGTGTAGTGTGAGGGGCTTGGTGCTGGACAGCCGGCGCCCCGCGCATGAAAGCGGATACCAGGGGCACCATGGCATCACCGTGACCGGCTGGGAATGCCTGCTGCAGGATTTCAAGGTCAACACGAAGTACTTTCACGACCTCACGGTTTCGAGCGGTTCCGTGGGGAACGTCTTTTCCCGGGGGAGCGGCGTGGACCTCGCCCTGGACCATCATCGGCGCGCTCCCTACGAGAATCTCTTCACCCAGATTCACGTGGGCGAGGCCACTCGCGTGTGGGTTTCCGGCGGTTCACGCGGCCTGGGCCTGCACAGCGCCTCGGGAGGAACCTTTTGGAACCTCGACTCAAAGAAGCGCTTCTCCCTGCCGGATGAGGAATTTGGGCCACCCGGCCTGATCTTCGTCGGGCTCAACGCCGAGGCCCCGAAGGGCGTGGCGAAAACAGCGGGTTGGCACTACGAGTCCATCCGTCCGGGTGCTCTCCAGCCTCCGAATCTCCACGAAGCCCAGCTGGCCAGAAGGAAGGGATCCTCGTCGCGAATCGAGACCAAGGAGACCTTCCGGCAATGGACCAATCTGGAAGGTCAAAGTATCGAGGCTCTTTTCCTCCACGCTGACGAGAAAAACGTTCGTCTCCAGACCCGCGATGGTCGCGCCTTCGACTATCCCCTGGACCGTCTCTCCCTGGAATCACGCGATGCGGTGCGACGTCTCGCGAAGGGTTCCGAGGCTCCCGAGGGCACGGCGGCAGAGGGCGTCCATTCGGGGCGCTGATTCTCCAGCCATCCCGTATGGGGCGAGTCGACGAGTCGACGGGGCCTCAGCTGGTCAGCTTCAGTTCCCGCTGCTCCTCGATCTTGGCGAAGGCGAGGATGGCCTCGGTGTCCGCGATGTCGGCCACCTGGACGCCCTCGCGAATGAGACCCTCACAGATCTCCTCTGCGGCGGCGCGCTCATCGCCTCCCGCGGGCATCTTGACGACGAAGAGGAACTCCTCGGGCAGGCAGCCGACGCGCTTCAATCGAGCCACCTTGGCGATCCATTCGTCGCCGTAGGTGTAGATGGGCGTCGGGGTGCTGCGGGCGAGGTTGAGCGGCTTGATGGCCTTCTCCGGGGTTTCCGCCCCCTGGGGGGTAAAGGCGAGGGGAATGCCGACGTGGTAGGCATCGGTTCCGACCCAGGGCGCCTCGCGGTAGAGTCGTCCCAGGCGTTGGGTTTGCAGCAGGCGGCGGATGTCCCGGGTCAGCTGTTTCTCCTCGTAGTCCGCCTGGGTGAGGTGGCGATGTTCCACGTAGCGTTCGTAGAGGGCGGCCACGGCGGCATCCATGTCCTCACAAAGACGCGTGCCGCGCGAGGCACAGAAGAAGGCCGAGCCCGAGGGGGCGGTGAGCTTGGCAAAGAGGTCCTCCTCGGCTCCGACAAGGAAGTCACTCTGGGCGGGGTGGTTCTTGGCCACGGAGCGCGTCTCATCCGTCCAGTGATTGGTCTCGATGGCGAGGGCGGACAGCTCGCTTTCGAGCCGTTTCAGCCCGGCTCGATAGAGGGCGAGGTCAAACTGTGGGAAACAAGTGGAGATGCGGCGGGTGCGCGCCGGCGGGGCGAGCTTGTAGGCGAGGTAGCGGCTCCGGGCCTCGACGGCGATGACGCCCACGTTGAGGTATTCGCCCAATTCCGGATAGGGGCGAAAACCGATGGCGGCGAAGTTGAGGATGAGATTCATGGCACGCGATCCTGGGAGGGCTTGCGAGGCAGCCCTCGGGGGTCATCCGGCGAGGAGGCCGTCCGCGGGATGTTTGGGCTTAATCAGTTGGGCTTCGAGATCCTGACGCGTGTACGAAAGGAGGTTTTTCTGGCGGGGGCCCCGGTACCATTCCTCGGGAATTTCCTCCCAGAGTTTGGTCAGGTGATAGATGGAGGACTCGAAGCGCCGCCGCCACTTGAGGAAAAAGCCCTTCTCCAGGAAGGGAAGGACGTCGCGATAGGCGTGGTGGCGCAGGAATCGATGGGGATCGAAGTCCGAATCGAGGCAGCGGTCGTGGTCGATGAGGAAGGCCTGTTGCAGGACGGGGTCCCAGAGAATGTTGGGGTCTCCGCCAAGGCGATCGAGTTCGCGGTCGGGATTGCGGGTCCACCAGTCGAAACAGAGACAGCGCAGCTTGGCCTCTTCGCTGATGGAACGCAGGTGGCCGGAGCGAATCTCCTCGGCAAAGGGGACTCGCAGGGATCCGAAGGCCAGCCCTGGGGTGAGCGTGGCCGCACCTTCCAGGGCGCTCCGTTCCAGGAGCTGCTCGGGGAGTTGCAGTAGGCGCACGGGAGGGACGGGCAGGCCGCATTCCTTGGCGAGTCGGCTCATCAGGTATTCCATGACGAGCCGGTCGCGCGATAGGTTGTCGCGCTTGAGGAAATAGAAATGGCCGTCGTCTCCCTCGACCAGCCAGGGCTGGCTCTCTCCGTTGACGGCGCGCCCGCAGAGGGCCACCACGGAAACAGGTGTCGCCTTGGATTTCGATTTGGATCTGGCTTGGGAAGGGGAGCGTGGAGCCATGGGAGAGGCGGGCGTCGTAAGACGAGAAAACGCCACCCGTGGGAAGGGGCAGAGGCGGGCCAAGCCGCGAGAGCCCCGCCGAGGGTGGGTGCGCGAATCCTAGCCGGGGGAAAAGTCCCTCGGCAACCGAAATTTCTCGACCCGACGCGATCCCCGCCCCAAGCCGCCCGTGCGGGCTGGCTGGGCAGGAGGGAGGCGGGACGCCGCCTCAGAAGTGGTAACTCAGCCGACCTTCCGCACGGAGGCGCTGCGTCCCCACCTTAGTGCGCTTGACGGGGCGCTTGAGGCGTAGCGTGCCAACATCACTGACGCGGATTCTCTTGCCCCGGACGTGGACGTTCGCCCCAAAGGAGTCCGATACGCTGACCCCGGACTTCGAGAGGCGGAGATTGATCTCGACCGGGTACTTGCCGAGGACGTTTTTCTCCGGCGTCCGGGTGCCGGGTTGGCTGCGGACGCTGCCATTGAGATCGACGTCAAGATCGAAGCGACCGTACTCGCCGGTGCCCTTGAAGGTCCCCTGGATGGTCTGCTGGGAGGGGCGGTTTTTGAGGGTGCCGTTGAATTTCACGCGGGCGATGACTTCATCGGCGTGGGCGGCGCCGCCAGCAAGCGGCAGGACGGCGGCGCAGAGGATTCCGACAGGAGAGAACTTTTTCATGGGCTGGGTCCTTTCAGTTGATGAGCTGGCCATTTTCCATGGCTCGGGTTAACATTTCTCCTTCTCCCCTTTGCAAGGGTAATCCCGGACTCGGGGGGCGTCAATCCGTGGGGCGGGCCGATGTCCCTACCGCCTGTTGTTTTTTTCGCATGCCCCCTAGCCAAAAACGTCCTCCCCCCATGTCCGCCACCCTGTTCCGCCCCTTGTCTTGGGGATTCCTTTGTGGATTTGCCCTGCTTCTGTCTTCCTCCGCTGCCCGTCTCTCCCGCGATCAAATCGCTCGGGTTTATGGGAAGATCCAGATTGTGGAGCATTTCCCGGACTACAAGGTCAAGGTGGTCCAGTCCTTCCCGGATCTGAAGGTCAAAAAGGTGACGGCCTTCCCCGACGGGCCCGGCAAGTGGCAGATCGTGACCCATCATCCCGATTTCAAGATCCAGTTGGTCGACGCCTTTCCCGATTTCACCATCCAGTTCGTCGATCATTTCCCCGGACTGGCGCAATGAGAAAGGGCCTGCCGGGGGAGGGGGACGGAAAGCCGCGCCTTGATTCTCCGTCCGTCTGGGTGTCCCTTAGGCGAGCATGGATCGGCAACAGAATCTCGCCCGCTTTCTTCAATCCGACGGGCGCACCGTCATTCTCCCCATCGATCACGGCACCGCCATTCCCGTGCCCGGCTTGGAGGATCCGCGCGGCCTGATTGAGCGTCTCAATCCCCACGTCGACGGCTATGTCGTCAACCTCGGCCTGGCCTTGGCGGCGGCGGAGGAATTGGCAGGCAAGGGTGTCTGCCTGCGAACGGATTGCTACAAGCCGCCCTACGGCGATCATCTGAACGAGGGCAGCTATCGCCTCTACGGCACCGAGGAGGCCCTCTCGGTGGAGGCCCACGCGGTCATGAACATGCTCTACACGCATCATCCCAACGAGGCCGGCATTTTCCGTGAAGTGGCGGAGCTGATCGCCGACAGCCTCGAGGACGACCTGCCGGTGATCCTGGAAGCGCTGCCCTTCGGCATCGGACGTCCTGACGACTACACTCTCGAACACATCGGCTACACCATGCGCGCCGCCGCCGAACTGGGCTGCGACATCGTCAAGACGGCCTTCCCCACGGGGGCGTCGGCGGAGGCCTTCCGTCCATTGGTGGAGGCTTGCTTCGTCCCGGTCATTGTCCTCGGCGGGGCGGCCCTGGGGCAGGACCGGGCCATCCTGGAGACAGTGCGCAAGGCCATGGATGCCGGCGCCATCGGGGTGGCGGTGGGGCGCAACGTCTGGCAGCATCCCCATCCCGAGAAAATGGCCAAGGCCCTCCACGCCCTCGTGCACGAGGACGCCTCGGTGGACCAGGCCAGCCTCTGTCTCTCTTGAATTCCTCCGCTCGGCGGTCGTGAGATTGGCCGGGCCGAGTCCGTCGAACTTATTCCAGCGATGCTTCTTCCCAGCCTCCAATACGCCTCCCGCATCCTGCGCACCGCCGACAAGCGGCACCTGGCCAAGTTCATGTGGAACTTTGGGGTGAAGGGGATTCGCTCGGTCAACCTCTACAAGCGACGCCTCCGGGAGGGCGTCTACTTTCCTCCCTTCCTTTACCTTTCCATCCTCAACAGCTGCAACCTGCGCTGCCAGGGCTGCTGGGTGGATGTCGACAAGCCGCAGGTCAAACTGGATCTCGAGGACCTGAACCGCGTCGTCGAGGAGGCCAAGGCCCACGGCAACGCCTTCTTCGGCATCCTCGGGGGAGAGCCCTTTCTCCATCCCGGTCTGCTCGATTTCCTCGCGCAGCATCCCGACTGTTTCTTCCAGATCTTCACCAACGGTCAGCTCATCACGGACAAGAAGGCCAAGCAGCTCCGTCAGATCGGCAATGCCACGCCCCTGATCTCCATCGAGGGCACCGAACTCGTCGCGGACGAGCGGCGGGGGGGCAAGGACGTCCTCAACCGCACCCTGCGCGGGCTCGACAACTGCCTCGAAAACAAGCTGCTCACCGGCGTGGCCACCAGCCTCTGCCGAACCAACATCGACGACCTTCTCACCGAGGCCTGGCTGCGCCAGCTCATCGACCGCGGGGTCCACTACGCTTGGTACCACAGCTATCGACCCGTCGGGCCGAAGCCGAACGAGGATCTTGCCCTGACTCCGGAACAGGCGCGACGCGTCCGCGAGTTCGTCGTCACCATGCGGACCAAGCTGCCCCTCGGCATCATTGACGCCTATTACGACGGGGAGGGGAGGGCTCTCTGCCCCATGGCAAACGGCATCTCCCATCACATTTCCCCCACGGGCGCCATTGAACCCTGTCCCATCATCCAGTTCGCCGCCGACAACGTGCGGGACGGCTCGATCTACGAGGTGATGACGAAGTCCGCTTTTCTCAAGGATTTCCGCGAAACGGCCGCCCGGCACACCCGGGGCTGCATTGTGCTGGAGCGGCCCGACCTGGTCAAGGCGATCGCCGAGCGGCACGGGGCCAAGGACACCACCCTGCGCGGCACCGCCCTCGCCGAGCTGGAGGCCATGACCCCGCGTCACAGCCAATGGCTGCCGACCGGAGAGGAGATCCCCGAGCGGCATCCCGTCTATCGCTGGGCCAAGCGGATCTGGTTCAACGACTTCGGCGTCTACGAGGCCCTGGAGCGCGGTGAGCCCTCGCCCTGAGTTCGGCGGGCGGGCCGATCGCGGGCGTTCTCCCTTGCGACTTGCACCAGCGTCGCCTCGGGCTACCGTCCCCGCTCCATGACCTCCCACGACATCCGGCAGTCCTTCCTCGATTTCTTCGCCGAGAAGCGGCACAGCATCGTGCCCTCGGCCTCATTGATGCCGACTTCGCCGAACCTGCTCTTCACCAATGCCGGGATGAATCCCTTCATCCCATACTTCCTCGGCACGGAGGCGGCTCCCTACGATCCCCCGCGCGCCGCGGACACGCAGAAATGCATCCGCGCGGGAGGCAAGCACAACGATCTCGAGGACGTGGGCTACGACACCTATCACCACACCTTTTTTGAGATGCTGGGGAACTGGTCCTTTGGGGACTACTTCAAGGCCGAGGCCATCGCCTGGGCTTGGGAGCTGCTCACGGAGCGCTGGAAGCTGCCCGCGGAACGACTCTACGCGACCGTTTACGCGCCCTCCCAGGGGGATCCGGCCGAGTTCGACCAGGAAGCCTACGACCTCTGGGCGGGGATCTTCACCAAGGCCGGGCTGGATCCGGCCGTGCACATCGTCAACGGCAACAAGAAGGACAATTTCTGGATGATGGGCGAGACCGGCCCCTGCGGTCCCTGCTCCGAGATCCACATCGACCTCACCCCTGAGGGCGACACCCGCGGCAGTCTGGTCAACGCGGGAGACGCGCGCTGCATCGAGATCTGGAACCTGGTGTTCATCCAGTTCAACGCGAATGAGGATGGCAGTTTCCGCCCCCTGCCGGCCTGTCACGTGGATACGGGCATGGGCTTTGAGCGCGCCTGCGCGGTGATTCAGGGTACCAAGGGTTTCACGGACTTCTCCAAGCTCGCCTCGAACTACGACACCGACGTCTTTGCCCCCCTCTTCGCCAAGCTCTCCGAGCTGAGCGGCAAGACCTACACGGCCACCGTGCCCGAGGACGGTCGTCGCCACAGCTTGTCGGAACAGGAACTCATCGATGTGGCCTTCCGCGTCGTCGGCGACCACCTCCGCGCCGTATGCTTCGCCGTGGCCGACGGCATCGAACCCGGCAATGGCGGTCGAAACTATGTCATCCGCAACATTCTGCGCCGCGCCGTGCGCTTCGGGCGGGTCCTGGGCTTCGATGCCGAGAACCCCTTTCTGCACCGCCTGGTTCCGGTGATCGTCGAGGAATTCGGCGGGGTCTTTCCCGAGATCGCCCAGCGTCGCGAAAAGATCGCCGCGGTGCTCAAGGCGGAGGAGGAACAGTTCAACCGCACTCTGGACCGCGGCCTGAAGCTCTTCGATGAGGCCGCCCGTCGTGTCGCCCCCGGAGAGCGCTTCCCGGCGGCCACCGTGGTGAAGCTCTGGGAAACCTACGGCTTCCCCACCGACCTGACCCAGTTGCTGCTCGACGAGCGTCGCCTCTCCACCGACCCCGAGGAGGTGCAGCGCCTCGTCGAGGCCCACAAGGGCACGGGCGCGGAAGGGCAACGCTCCACCGTGGTGGAAGCCGTTTCCATCGAGACCGATGTGAAGACCGTCTTCGTCGGCTACGAAAGCGACGAGACCGAGGCCACCGTGGTCGAGTGGATCGACAATGAATCCGGCCACTTCGCCATCGTCGACCGCAGTCCTTTCTACATTGAGAAGGGGGGACAAGTCGGCGACACCGGCACCCTCGAGGCCGCGGGGGAAGTCATTCCCGTCCTGGGCGTTTTCGGGGTCGGCGAAGCCGCGGTCCTGCAGCTGGCCTCCCGTCCCTCGTCCTCCGTCTCCCAAGTGCGGCTGCGCGTCGACAGCTCTCGGCGCCGCGGCATCGAGGCCCATCACACCGCCACCCACCTTTTTCATTGGGCCCTCCACCGGGTGGTCAGTCCCGACGCCATCCAACAGGGCTCCCTGGTGGCCTCGGACCGACTCCGCTTTGACTTCAATTCGGCGGCGGTTCCGGCGGAGCAGTTGTCTCAGATCGAGGCCGAGGTGAACCGCTGCATTCGCGCCGACGACCCCGTCAGCGTGAGCGAGGTGCCCCATGCCGAGGTGAAGAGCCATCCCCAGGTGATGCAGTTCTTCGGCGACAAGTACGGCGAACGCGTTCGAGTGGTGCAAATCGGGGGACAAAGCGGAGCCCTCGACGGTTATTCCATGGAACTCTGCGGCGGCACGCACGTGCGCTCCACCGCGGCCTTGGGCTATTTCAAGATCAAGAGCGAAGGCGCCGTGGCTGCCGGGATCCGGCGCGTCGAGGCCGTCTGTGGCGACGCGGCCAAGGCCTTCGTCGCCGAGGAGGCGACCCGACTCGCGGGTGAGTTTGCCGAAGCGGTGGCGAAGCTCCACGCGGCGAACGAGCAGCTCAAGTCCCTGGGGCAATCGCACGGGGAAATCGAATCCGACGACACCCTTTCCCCCCTGATTCGCGAAGCGCTCGCGGCCGGCGACCTCGCCGCCGCGGATGCCCATCTCGCCCGCTTGGCGGCCCACCGGGATGCGGTGCGAGCGGCGGCGGTGCAGGCGGAGAAAGCCGTCAAGAAGGCGCTGGCCGGCGCGGCGGCCGGACAGGCCGCCCAATGGTACGAGGACAATCTCGCGTCCCAGGCCGGTGGCGTTTGGATAGGACGCCTTCCCGAGGGTTCGCCCGACTTGCTGCAAGAGGCGCTGAACACGGTCAAGGCCCGGCAATGGCCCGGAGTCGCCGTTCTCGTCCTGGTGGACGGAGAGAGCGTTCATCTCGGCGCCGTCGTTCATCCCCAGGCCCCCCTGCAGGTTCGCGCCGGCGATCTCGTCCGCGAGGCCCTCGCCGTGGTGGGAGGCAAGGGAGGGGGACGGCCGGAAATGGCCCGCGGTGCCGCCAGTGGGGGGGAGGCCGCGGCCGAGGCGATCCTCGCCAAGGCGCGGGAATTGCTGGCTTAAGCCCGATCCTTCGGTCGCTCTCGTCGGTTCTTGCGCCGCTTCCACCCGCTTTCGCCCGCCGGGGCGAAGTCGAGGAAGCCGCGCTCGCGGTCGACCTGGTGCAGGCGGACCTGGAGTCGGGTGCCCACCCGGATCGGGGGGGCGTCGAGATGGCTCCGGAACTCCTCGCGGCCGCGGTCGTAGAAGTACTCCTGCCAGGGAGGGAGCGCGGACTTGCGGATCATCCCCTTGACGTAGAGCTCGTTGATCTCGACGAAGGCCCCGATGGGCTTGACCTCGAAGACGGTGGCCTCGAAAACGGTCTCCTCATCCTGGCCCACGAGTCCTTCGAGGTATTCGATCATCTTGAGACGCTGGGTGTCCGACTCGGCGTCGGCCGCGACGCGTTCCGTGCGGGAAAGGTGCTCCGCGAGCTGGGCCAGTTCGCCCTCGGCGGGGACGGGATCGGGTCGCTCAGGCGCCGTGGGGACCTGGCGTCTCGAGAGGAGACGGCGCAGGGCCCGGTGCACGATCAAGTCGGAATAGCGCCGGATAGGGCTGGTGAAGTGGGTGTAATCGCTCTTGGCGAGACCGTAGTGACCAATGGGTTCCGCGGAATAGGCGGCGCGGCGCAGACTCTTGAGCAGCGCAATCTTCAGGCTGTGTTCCTCGAGTTTCCCCCGTATGTCGATGAGGAGGCGTTGAATCTCGTCGCGATTGCTGGCGAGGTCGCCGACGCGGTGGCCGAAGGCGCGGGCCTGCTCGGCAAATTCTTCCAGCTTCCCGGGATCGGGATCTTCGTGGACGCGGTAGAGCGAGGGCACGGGAGCCTGCCTCGTGGCGTGGGCCACGGCCTCGTTGGCGGCGAGCATGAATTCCTCGATGAGTTGGTGGCTCTCGTCGTATTCGCTGCGTTTCACGCCAATGGCGCGGCCCTGCTCATCCAGCACCACCCGGACTTCGGCGAACTCGAGGTCGAGCGAGCCCTTGGCGAAGCGTCGTTGCCGCAGTTGCGCGGCCAGCTTCCAGGCGCGCTGGAGGTGGCGCACCAGTTCTCGCTCCCCCTCGTCGGCTAGGGCGTCTACAGCGGCGGCATCCATCTTCATCCGCTCGTAGGCCTCTTCGTAGGTGTAGCGCCGTCGGCTGCAGATCACGGCGGAGACGAAACGGGTGGAGGTCAGCGCCCCCTTGGAATCAAAGCCAAGCACGGCCGCATGGGTGAGCCGTTCCACCCCGGGTTTGAGACTGCAGACGCCGTTGCTGAGGGCCTCCGGCAACATGGGCAACACCCGGTCCGCGAGGTAGACGCTGTTGCCCCGGCGGCGGGCTTCCTTGTCGAGCGCGGTGCCGGGTTTCACGTAGTGGGAGACGTCGGCGATGTGCACCGCCAGTTCCCAACTCCCGTCCGGACGCTCGCTCACGGAGATGGCATCGTCGAAGTCCTTGGCGTCTTCCGGGTCGATGGTGAAAACCTCGCGATCCCGCCAATCCTCGCGGCGGGCGATTTCCTCGGGAGCGATCGTCTCCGGAATGTCTCCGGCTTCCCGCAAGACCGCTTCCGGAAACTCCAGGGGCAGGCCGTAGCGATGAATGATCGAGAGGATGTCCACACCGGGATCGCCCTCGTTGCCGAGCACCTCGATCATGCGGGCCTCGGGCAGTTGGCGGGGCGAGTCCCAACCGAGGAATTCCGCCACGGCAATGCAGCCCGGTTGGGCTTCCGGCAGCACGGAGACGAGGCGGAAGGAGGTGGGGAGGCGGCCGTCCTCCGGCACCAGGGTGGCGCGATGGCCCTTGCTGTAGAAACGTCCCACCACGCGGGTGCGGGCGCGCTCGACCACCCGGATCACCTTGGCGTGAGCCTGGGCCTCGGGTAGGGCCCCATGGGCTCCCTTCGTCTGGGGGGGATGGGCACTGCGCGGAGTCGCGCCGCGGTGCCGCTTGCTGTGGCGTTGCCAGCGCGGCGCCTCGGGAGCGACGAGGAGCACCTCCACCTTGTCGCCGTCGAGGGCGGTGCCGCTGAGGCGTCCCGGGACGAAAAGTTTGGGGCGTTCGCCCTCGCGATAGCCCGGCAGGGCTGCGGGATGGTCAGGAATGAAAAGGGCGCTCTGGCGCTTGCGGTCGCGGGAAAATTGGATGGTGCCGATGAGGGAGGGCGCCTTGTTGCGGCTGCCCTTGGGAACGAGGCGGTAACGGGACTTGCGGCCGCGCTCGATTTCACCGAGCTGCTCCAGTTCGGCGAGAGCGTCGCGGTAAAGACTGCGTTGATTGGAGCGCACTCGCAGGGCCTTGGCCAGCTCGGATTTGTTGAGCGGCTCGTAGTTTACCCCCGAGAGCTGTTCCCGGATGCGGGGGATGAAGGGATTCTTCAAAAGAGAGTCGGGATGAGACGAAAAGTATGGACTAGGAGGGGCCGCTTGTGCTTACATGAGGTGTAACCGACGGACGCGCGGGGATAGACGCGCAGGATGCCGACGGGCCCTCCATTCCTTCATATTGCCCCCAAACATGAAAATGTCACCCTGTATCTCCCGCGGCCGAGGCTTTACCCTCATCGAGCTTCTCGTCGTCATCGCCATCATCGGCATCCTCGCGGGCCTGACCTACCCCGCCGCCACCGGCATCCTGCAAAAGGCGGAGCGGGCTCACGCCGAAAACACTTGTTACAACCTCAAGAATGCCATTTCGGCCTACTTCACGGAATACCGCAAGTACCCCGTGCTGGCCTCGAACACGAACGAATCCACGCCTCTGCGCACCGACAATTCCCTGATGGACGTGCTCCTCGGCGCGGATTCCCAGAAAACCGGCAACAACGCCCTCAACCCCCGCGGCATCGCCTTCTACACCGACAAGGCGGCCCGGCCCCTGGGCGGTGGCCGTTACCGCAAGGGGGTCACCTTGGAGGCGGACGGGGGCGGCGAACTTTGGGATCCCTGGGGCGAATACTACTACGTCGTCATGGATCTCGATTACAACAACCGCACCGAGCGTCCCGCCTGGGACGATCAAGGCAACTCGCAAGTCCTGCCGGAATCGATCCTCGTCTGGAGCAGCGGCAAGGATCGCGAAGAGTCCACCGCCAAGGACAACATCAAGACTTGGTGAGATTCAGTCCTGCCGAGTTTCGCCCCCAGAGCGCGTCCGCATCCGGACGCGCTTTTTTTTGTGGGCTCATCGACTTCACTCGACGATGAAATGGGGATTCAACAGGTTCTCCTTGTTGTAATGGAGCGCCTGGCCGCCGGGATGTTCGACGACCTGGCGTCCCGCCTCGAGGGCCACGGCATGGGCCGCGGCGGTGTCCCATTCCATGGTGGGCCCGAGGCGTGGGTAGACGTCGGCTACCCCTTCGGCGACGAGACAGAGCTTCAGGGAGCTGCCCGCCGAGCGAAATTCCACCTGTTTCCCCTGGGATTCCAGGTGGGCGACAAAGGCGCGGACTTCCTCGGTGAGGTGGGAGCGGCTGGCGACGACGGTCACCGAGGCCTTCTCCGAGTAGTGCGGGCCCCCGCTGAGACGGACGGGTGCCCCGCCGGCACTGGATTTCCAGGCCCCCCGTCCTTCCACGGCCCAATAGAGATGGTCGCCCACGGGCTGGTAGACGACGCCCAGCACGGGGCGGCCCTCGCGCACCAGGGCGATGTTGACGGTGAACTCGCCGTTGCGCTTGATGAACTCCTTCGTCCCGTCGAGGGGATCGACCAGCCAGAAGCGTTCCCAGCCTTGGCGCTCCGCATAGGGCAGGGCGCGGGTTTCCTCGGAAATGACGGGATAGGCGGGCTGGATCTTGGCGAGGCCCTCGAGAATAACGGTATTGGAACGGCGATCGGCTTCGGTCAGGGGGGACTGATCGTCCTTTTCCTCCACCGAAAACTCGGTGTCATAGACTTGCATGACGGCTTCCCCCGCTGCGCGGGCCAGGCGGATCACTTCTTCAAGGTCGATATCTAGGGGCATGTTGTGGGGACGGAAAGCGATGCCACGGGGAAGTCAACCTTCGGCTGACCACGCGGTTGCTCAGACTGGCCTTCCTTCAGCGCGAGGTGCTGGCCGAGGGGAGGGAGAGCTCGGCAATGCCATTCTTCAGCTGGTGGATCTTGGCCACCTCTTCATCCGTGAGGGCGCGATTGAACACGGCGATGTCGTCCATCCAACCCACGTAGTTGTATCCCAGGGTGAGGGCGCTCTGGGTGACCTCCCAGTTGAAGCTGTTTTCCCAGCCGCTGAACTCGCCCACCTTTTTCCCGTCGAGATAGAGGCGTCCCCAGCCATTCTTTTCGCCGCTGTTGGCATTCCCAAAGGTGAAGCAGACATGGGTCCAGCGATCCCGCGAGAAGGGAGGCTGTTCGGTGGCGACCATGGGGCGCTTGTTCATCTCCTCCCATTTCTCGTTGTTGGGATTCCAAATCTTGGTGATCGCCATGATGGCGTAGCGAAAATGGCGGGGCGTGTGGTCCTTGCTGAACTCCACGAACATGTTGCCTTCTCCCCAGGCCTGGGCGACGAACTGCAGGGGATCGCAGTAGCCGGCGGGTAGGTCCTTGTCAGGATCGAGCCGCAGCCAGAAGGAGGTGCTGCCGCTCCAGTCCTTTTCGCGATAGGCGAGATTCTTTTCGCCGCGGAAGAAGACGAGATCCGGGGAGGCTTCGCGGAAGGCCAGGGCATCGCCGAAGCGGCCTTCGCCCTTGGCGATCTCGATGCCCTTGGCACTCTCCAGGCCAGCGACGGGATTGTCGCGCTTGCGTCCTGGAGCGGTGTAGAGGGTCTTATCCCCCTGGGCGAAATCCGCGTCGGGCCCCTGGTCGAAGGAGGCGTGAAAGAGCAGGGACGCGGACAGGGCTTCGTCGGTGTGGCCGGGGGTGGTCGTCAGCAGGGCGAAGGGGAAGGCGAGTCCAAGGCAAAGAAAGGCTTTCATCGACAGGACACGACCACTCCCTACGGGGCTTGTCAATCGGCGCGGGAGCGCGGCTTCGGCCCTGATCGTGGGGTAAGGTTGGGCCTGCAAGTCCTCAGGGCAGTTTGCCGAGTTGCTCCGAGGTCCACTTCACCGCTTGGGCGGCGTCGTTGTCGTTGGGATGGGTGGCCATGTAGTTTTGCCACTCGGCCTTGGCGAGGCGGAGGTGTTCCTTGGCTTCACTGGGGTCGCCACTCTTCATGCAGGCGAAACCGGCCATGCCGCGAGTGCGGGCCAGGGTGCGGCGGTACTCGGAGGCGTTCTTGTCTTTCTCCGAGATTTCCTCCAAGAGGGCGATGGCCTCCCGCAGGGGGATGCGAGAGGCATCGAATTTGCCGGAGTCGCCCAGCAATTCGGCGAGGTGAGCCAGGCGCTGGGCATAGGAATGCTTCACGTCCGGGGCGACGGAGCGGTTGTCCTCGAGGATGGGCTTGAGGACGGAGATGGCCTTCTCCTCAAGGGCGATGGCATTTTTGGGCTTGCCCCCGTCGCGTTGGGCCACGGCGAGGGCGCCATAGACATCGGCGAGGGTCTTCAGGTAAATGGACTCGTAGGGATTGGCCGCCACGACCCGACCGAGAACCTCGGCCGCTCCCTCCAGCTTGGCGGTGTCGTTAGAGAGCAGGCCGACGCGGGCCAAGCTGTTGCCCAGGCCGAGCTGGTAATCGTCCACGGCGGCGTCCAGGCGCACCGCCTTGGCGTAGAGGTCGCTGGCCTGTTGGTAGGCCTCGCGGGCCATCTCGAGTTCGCGCCGGGCCTCCAACACGCGGCCGGTGTAGGCGAAGGATTTCGCCAGGGCCCCGATGACGCGGTGATTGTTCGGGGACTCCTTGGACATTTCGGCGAGGCGCACGCCGACCGACATCGCGGCGTCGATGGCCACGTCGAAGTGGTCCATGGAGAGCTCGCATTCCACGATGGCGAGCGAGTTCTCATGGATCCTCAGGGTGGTCTCGGCGGTGCTCTGGGGATCGCGGGCGCGGGCCTCGCTCCAGAATCGGGAGGATTCCGTGAAGTAATGGCGGGCCGTGGCGTATTCCCCGGCGCGGATCGCCAATTCGCCCAAAGCCATTTTGGCATGGGCCAGGTTGCGGACGAATTCCGTCTGGGCGGTGCTTTCGTTTTCCAGCAAGGTCACATAGCGGTGCTCGGCCTCGCGGAAACTGGCCAGCGACTTTCCGAATTCGCCGGTCTCCCGGTAGATCCGGCCCAGGTAAAAATGGGCGTTGGCGGAGGAGACGATGAAGTCCGGGGCGTTGCCGTAGGTCTCGACGAGACGCTCGTAGTGCCGTCGCCCTTCCTCCAGGGCGGCGGCGCGTGCCGCGCGAAACTCGGGAACATCGGAATCGCGGTTGTCGAGGACCAGCCGGAAAAAGCGGTCGCCGTTTTCCTGGGTCTCGCGGAGCAGCTGGCGCGCCAGCTTGGTCTGGCCGATGAGGTGGTTCTTGGAGTCCTCAGCCTCGTTCAATTCGGAGATCAGTTGGTTCTTCTCGACCTGTTCCTCGCGGATCTTTTGGTAGATCTGGGCCTGGCGGTCAATGCTGGCGCGGCGCTTGCGCTCCGACTCGCGCAGTTCAGTCTCGACCTGCTTCTTCTCCTTGCGGGTGTCGAGGTAGTTGTAAAAGGCGAGATAGGTCAGGGTCAGGGTGACCAGCAGGGAGGAAATGGCGGCGACTTGCCAGCGCAGGACGGGGTTGGTTTTCCACGCCTGGAACCAACCGCGCAGGGAGAAGGCGTGGAATTCCGGTTTCGGCGCCATCTCGACCAGGTCGTCAAAGACGCCGCCCGTGGGGACCGATTCCGAGATCGGAGACAGATGCGGCTCGGCTTGGGGCTGGGGCACTGAGCTTTCCGGCGTGCTCGCCGTGGCAAGCGCGCTCTCGCGCCGGGGGGCGGGGGCCGGCTCCTGGGGAAGGGAGGTGGCGGGAGCCGCCGCTTCGGGCTTTGGCACGGAAACCGCGGGGGCGGCTTGGGGCGCCTTGGCGAAGAGGGCCTTGAGGCTTTCCGCCACCAGGGGCATGGTCGCGGGCCGGTCCTCGGGGGCGACACTGAGGCATTGGGAAATCAGATCCAGCAGCTCGGTTGCGTAGGATTTCACCGCTGCGGGCCAGGAAGGCCTGGCCTGGGAAGCGGCCTCGAACCGGCTCAAAAAGGACTCCGTGAGTTCGGACAACTCCCCGAAGAGAATGGCGGGCTGGGCCTGCAGCCAGGCGGGGTTTTCCTCCGCCTTCTGGTGCCAGTCCTCAAAGCGCGGCAAGCGGCCTGTGAGGATCTGATAGGCGATGACCCCGAAGCTGTAGACATCCCAGCCCTGGCCGCGTCCGCCGTTGAAGTCGCCCGTGGCGAGTTGCTCCGGGGCGGCGTAGAAGAGCGGCTCGCCGGCTTCGAGATACTGCAGGCCACCCATGAAGATCTGACCAAAGCCCGAAATGGCCACGCGCTGACCGCCTGCGGCCTCTGGGGTCAGGAAGAGGGTGGAGGGACGCAATCCCCCATGGAACAGGTTGGCTCGGTGCAGGGCGGCCAGGGAATCGGCCAACTCCCGGATGGCCTGGAGCGCCTGTTCCGGTGCCAGCTTCCCCATGACGGGCCGCAGGGATCCACTTTGCCAGAGAGTCGTGTCGCGCCCTTTCCACCCATGGAAAGGCGTGGCGCAGGCGCTCAGCCCCAGGGCGCTTTGCAGCACGTAGTCGTGCACGGGGACGGCGCCAGAGAGGGATTCCCCGGGATTGGAGAGGGCCTTGAAAAAGGGGTAGAGAATGCGGTCGCTGGTGGCCTGGGCCTTGTGCACGACGATGGAACGACGTTCGCCGCTCTCGTGCGAGGCGACAAAGGTCCAGGCAAAGGGGTCTTCTCCGAGGAGGGCTTCGTAGCGATAGCCAGGTAGTTCAGGGAGCCGCATGGGTTGCACCTTATTACGGACGTCGCCGCGGAATCTTATTCGATTCTCAACAAATTCAGGACTTCTCTTCTTCGAGAATCGCCTGCACCAAACGAGTCCACTCTTTCTCGATTTCCGTCTTCCGGATGGGGTCCCGCCCGGCCCGGTGATACCAATAGGCCGCGTTGCCCATGTCACCCTCGATGGTGTGGAGCAGGGCATGGATCCAGGAGCCATGGCGGCTGGGAATGTCCTGGGTGATTTCGTGAGCCGCGTCCCAATTCCCGGCTTTGGTGTGCCAGAGGGCCTCAAGTTCCGGCGAAAGTCTCGCGGGAGGGCTGCCATCGGGCTGAATACTGGCGAGGAAGGCGTCGTAAGTCATTTGGATCGCTTCGCAGTCTAGGGAGGGCCTCCGGTGAAGCAAGGAGGGATTCGCCTGGACGCGTGGGAGCGGTGTCAAGGGGGCGCGAGGGCCAGCACCGACAACACGCGGACTCGCATCCGGTGGGGCGGGCTCCCCCCCAGACCGCTCAGGCCAGCAGGGAATGCACCACCTGGCCGTGGACGTCAGTCAGGCGGAAATCGCGACCCTGAAAGCGGTAGGTGAGCTGCTCGTGATCGAAGCCGAAGAGGTGCAGGATGGTAGCGTGCAAGTCATGCACATGTACCGGATCCTGCACGACCCCCCAGCCAATTTCATCTGTCTCGCCGAGGATCTGGCCTCCCTTGACACCCCCTCCCGCCATCCAGAGGCTGAAGGAATGGGGGTGGTGGTCGCGTCCCGTCACCTTGCTGAAGCCCATGCGGTTTTCCCCCAAGGGGGTGCGCCCGAACTCGCCTCCCCAGACCACCAGGGTTTCGTCCAGCAGGCCGCGCTCCTTGAGATCTTTCAGGAGGGCGGCCACGGGCTGATCGGAGATCCTGCAGTTGGTGGCCAGTTCGGTATCGAGATTGCTGTGCTGGTCCCAGGTGGAAAGGAAGAGGGTGACGAAGCGCACGCCGCGCTCGACGAGACGGCGGGCCATCAGGCAATTCCGGGCAAAGGAGCTCTGGAAGCCGTTCTTGTCGCTGGGATCCCGCTCGCTGCGATGCACCCCGTAGGCTTCGAGGGTGGCCTCCGACTCGCCCGAGAGGTCGATGAGCTCGGGAGCCGCGGACTGCATCCGGAAGGCGAGCTCGTAGTTCTGGATGCGGGCGGCGATTTCAGGATGGCCGACGCGCTCGTAGCGTTGCCGGTTCAGTTCCTTGATGGCTTCGACGCTGCGTCGCTGCATCGACTCGCTGATGCCCGCGGGGTTGTCGAGGTTGAGCACCGGGCTGCCCTGGCTGCGGAAAAGCGAACCGGCGTAATGGGATGGCAGGAAGCCGCTCGACCAGCTGGCCGCCCCGCCGGGCAGTCCGCGCCCCAGCGTGGTCATGACGACGTAGCCGGGGAGGTCCTGGGAATCGCTGCCCAGCCCGTAGTTCAACCAGGATCCCACCGTGGGCCAGCCTCGCAGGGGGGATCCGGTCAACATGAGCAGCTGGCCGGGCAGGTGGTTAAACTGGTCGCAGTACATCGAGCGCACCAGGGCGATGTCGTCGACACAGGTGGAGAGGTGGGGCAGCAGGTCGGAGAGGTCCATGCCGCATTCCCCGTATTTTCGGAAGCTTCGGGGGCTGCCCATGAGTCGGGCTTCGTTTTTCTGGATGAAGGCAAACTGGGCCCTCTCCAACATGGAATCGGGCATGGGCTGTCCGTCCAGCTCGTTGAGCTTGGGCTTGGGATCAAAGAGGTCCATCTGGCTGGGCCCTCCTTCCATGAAGAGGTAGATGCAGTTTTTCGCCTTGGGGGCGAAGTGGGGGCCGCGAGGTGATCCGGAGGCCGCGAGGAGGCCGTCGTCGCGGAGGAGGGAGGCCAGGGCCAGGGTGCCCAATCCGCTGGCACTGGAGGTGAAAAACTGGCGGCGACTGAGTCCGAGGGAAGGGAGGGCAGGGGGACCGGACAGGATCATGGCAGGCGGAGGGGGCGGGCGGGGGTCACTCCCGAGTGATGAACTCGTCGAGATTCATGACAATGCGGGCGGTGGCGACGAGGGCGGCCTCGCGGTTGCCCTCCTGCGCGAGGTCGGCATGGGCCGAGAGCAGGGTGTCGAGTTCGGCGCGTTCGGGGCGGCGCCCCAGGCAGCGGCGATAGAGTTCCTCCAGGGCCTCCTCGGTGCGGTCGCCGTACTTCCCGGCGAGCTCGCTCCCGAGGGCTTCGGCGCACTCATAGAAGACCGGGTCGTTTAGCAGGGTGAGGGCCTGCATGGGGCTGTTGGACCGCTCCCGCCGGCTGCAGGCCGTTTCCGTGCCGGGGGCGTCAAAGCTGATCAGGGAGGGGTAAAGCACCGTGCGCTTCAGGAAGATGTAGAGCCCCCGACGGTAGCGGTCCTCCCCCTCGCTGACGGGCCACTTGACGCTGCGCCCCACTTCCGTGACGAAGTCGGGAAGAGGGGGACGGATCGATGGGCCGCCGAGCTTGGGAGAGAGCAGGCCGCTGGCGGCGAGGTGCAGGTCGCGGACGAGTTCGGCATCGATCCGGAAGGGATTCTGCCGCCACAGCAGCGTGTTGGGTGGCCGTTCCTCTTCGCCCTCCTGCAGCGGGGGCAGGGCGGATTGGCGGCGGTAGGCCTCCGAATCGACAATCTGGCGGATCAGGGCCTTGCGGCTCCATCCCAGTTCGCGGAATTCCACGGCGAGCCAGTCGAGCAGATCCGGGTGACTTGGAGGCGAGCCCTCGGTACCGAAGTCGTCGGAAGTGGCCACGATCCCCTCTCCGAAGAGCTGTTGCCAGATCTGGTTCACGGCGACGCGCGGGGTCAGGGGATTGCCTTCCTCAAAAAGCCAGCGCGCTAAATCAAGGCGGTCGGCACTAGCCTCGCCGTTTCGGGGTCGGAAGGGATGCAGGGCTGCGGGCGTTCCGGGGTGGACGCGCTCGCCCTGGCGGGTGTAGTCGCCGCGGACATGGACGTGGGTCTCGCGCCGTTCCTCGCGGCGTTCGCTCAGGGTCTGGGCCTTGGTGGCGGGAGGAGCAGGCTTGCGGGCGAGATGGGTCTCCAGACGGAGACGAGCCTCGCTCCAGTCGGGATCCGTGGCCCGGTGGTAGGCAGCGAGTAGAGCCTCAGCTTCAGGCGAGAGCTCCCTCGGGGGCGCGGCGAGGGCGTCGGCGATTTCCCGTGTCCAGCCGGTGGGCGGCGCGGGGGAGGGCTCCGAGGTGAAGGAGAGGCGGAAATGTCGCAGGCTCTTTCCGCCGGGTTGCTTGCAGCGCAGCGTGAAGAGAAGCTTGCTTCCAGCGGGCAGATCGGTGCCCTCCTGAAGGATGAAGGTGGCGCTGTGAGGGAGGTGGGTGTTACGGGCGACATGCCAACCCTCGTTGCTGCGGGGATCGAGCACTTTTTCCAGCCGTACCCCGGGTTCGGCGTAGTCAGCCTGTACCTTGGCGAGTGTCAGGGGCCGGACCGTTTCGTCGTCACTCTGGGCCTGCACGCTCAGGTTGGAGAGTTCGAACTCGCCACCGCGGCCCCGGCCCCCGCCGTAGCCCATCTGGCGACCTTCCCCGAAAGCGCCGATCACTTCCAGGCACAGGGCCGATATGCGGGAGGACGTCGGCAGGAGGGCTTCCACGTTGTAGGTCACCGTGTCGGGATCCTTGCCCCGCCGGGGGCTCACAAAAATCGAGCCGTCCTCGCGAATCTCCATCTTGTCCCCGGCCCCAGACTTGGCGCTGACGGGAGACAGCAGTTGCCACGAGTCCGGTCGCCCCTGAGCGCGCAGTCCGGCTTCCCAGGAAGCCCGGCGCGCGGGCAGCGTCTCCTGCTCCAGCTTGGTCAGCAGGGTTTCGAGCTCGCGGGTGCTCTTTTCCCAGGTTTCCATGGCCTGGCGATGGCGGGCGGCCTCCTCGGGAAAGGGGGCGGGCAGGTCGACGGCTTCGGTGTTGTTGAAAAAAGCGTAAAGCTGGTAGTACTCCTCGTGGCGGATGGCGTCGTGTTTGTGGTGGTGGCATTCCGCACAGGCGACGGTCAGGCCCAACCAGACGGTTCCGGTGGCGTTGACCCGGTCGATGACCTCTTGGGTGCGGGCGAGCTCCAGATCGACACCTGCCTCCGTGTTGCGCAGGCTGTTGCGATGGAAGCCGGTGGCGATGAGCTGTTCCCGCGTGGGCTGGGGGAGGAGGTCTCCGGCAAGCTGCTCGATGCTGAACTGATCGTAGGGGAGGTCGCGGTTGAAAGCCTCGACGACCCAGTCGCGGTAGAGCCAGGCCCATTGCCGCTCGGTATCGCCGAGGTAGCCGTCGCTGTCGGCGTAGCGGGCCAGGTCCAGCCAATGCCGTCCCCATTTTTCCCCGAAATGAGGGGAAGCCAGGAGCCGGTCGACCAGCTCGCGTCGCGCTCGCTCGGGATTCTCGGCCCAGGCCTTTGCAAAAGCTTCACATTCTTCCAGGCTGGGGGGGAGGCCGATCAGGTCCAAATGCAGGCGGCGTAGCAGGGTTTCGGGCGCGGCCTCGGGACTCGGCGTCAGCCCGGCCGCCTCCAGACGGGCCAGGATGAAGGCATCGATGGGATTTTCCGGCGGGGGGAAGTGCTGGAGGGGGGGCGGTGTGGGCCGGACGGGACGACGATACGCCCAATGCCCCTCCTCCGCCAGGACGAGGGACACGGCAAGCGACTGCCACAGGAGACAACCGCAGAGCAGACGGTAGAATATGGGCATGGGAATCGGGGAAGGATAACAGGGCGGGGGCGGGCTGTCTCTCACGCATGCGCGGCAAGACGCATGCGCGGCAAGGGCTGCAAGAAATGGGCGCAGTGGAGAGGCAAGGCGGAATTCCCGGAAAGGCCTTGCAAAAATTGACAGGGGGCGTAGGGTG
>CAZKGI010000030.1:0-46891 GCA_964552315.1 uncultured Akkermansia sp.
TGCTGGAATCCACCGGCCAGCAAATCCCCTTGCTGGGTGCCGTCGGCCCGCTGCAATTCGAGGTTCTGCAACATCGGCTCGAAGGCGAATACGCGGCGGACACCAGACTGGAGCACGCGGATTGGGCCATCGCCCGCTGGCTCAAGCCAAACGCGGGCGATCCCTCCGCACCGGAAGCCCGCCCTTCGCTTTCGCTCGGCACCACGTTGGCCAGAGACTCGAATGGCTGGCTCGTCGCACTTTTCCCCAGCGAATGGGCCTTAAAAACCTTCGTGGATAAAAATGAGGATTGGCTGATTTCCGAACACCCTTTCCCTCCGGCAAGGCAGGCGTGACACGCCAATGCGGCAAGCGACGATCCCTGGACCGCCGCCGCCACAATTCCGGCAAATGTCCGGGTGGATCTTATTTCAGAACGGATAGATCCGCTCCATGGTTGACGTGAAAAACCTGCCCTTCGATGACCAGCGCGGGCACGGATTTCACCCCGGCGCTTTCCGCTTCCGGCAAACGGCTCCGGTCTTCTCCGAGGTGGACGATTTCCACGTCGAAACGTGACGGGTCGAGCGCTCCGGCGATGCCTTGTTCGGCGGAAACACAGACCGGGCATCCGGCGTGATAGAATACGGCTTTCGATTTCATGATTTCGGTTTGGTTTTCTGTTAGATGAATCCGCGGACATCCGGTCTCGCGCGATCGTTGGAACCATGAAGCCGCATGCCGAAGCGGCAACCGGGCACAAAATGGTATCCGGTTGCATGCGATGGAGAAAAACGGGTAATTTGCTCGCATGAACCAATCGGACAAAAAGCATCTCTCGCTCAAGGAACGCGCGGCTTACCATCGGCTGGAAGATGTGATCGGCTGCAAATGGTCCGCCGGAGTGGTCGCCGCGGTGGGAGAAGGCGTGCATCGTCCCGGCGAGCTTGAGCGTTATATTCCGGGAGTTTCCAAAAAAATCCTCAACGAGCGCCTGCGGAAATTGTGCCAATTCGGCATTTTGCGCCGTGAGGAATTCGAGGAAACCCTGCCACACGTGGAATACCATCTCACCTCCGCAGGAGAAAAACTTGCCCGGATTTTGCGGGAAATCCGGGAATTGCGCGACGAAATGCCCTGAATTTCCATGCGCCGCCACAATCCCGCCTCAAGCCAAAGCCATCCGCGCGGCCAGCAGAACCAGCACAAGCACGAACATTCCATCAATCCAGCGCGCTGCCCTTTCGTAAGCCCGCCGCAAAGGATTCCATTGCAGCAGCAAGGCCCACAGCATCCACAAAACCCCGCCCTGAAACACCATCACTCCCCACAATGCGGCGGGCCACCAAACCGGGCGTTCCCCGATCAAAAACGGCGCGGAAATGGATGCCAGAAACAAAGCGGCTTTCGGGTTCAGCAAATTGCAGAGCAATCCCCGTAAAAAAGGCCCTCCGTTTTCCTCTTGAAACTCTTCCCGCCGTCCCGCTCCAGAATACCGAACCCCCTCCGACCCCGGGCCTTCGGCGGGAAGGGAACCGAAGGGATAAAAAGCGATTTCCTAGCAGTAAGTGAAAGCCAACTGTCGGACTCGAACCGACGACCGGCTGATTACAAATCAGCTGCTCTACCAACTGAGCTAAGTTGGCCCGTGGCGTCCGCGACGCGGGCGTCGGGGAAGGTAGCCGTCGCGGGGCGGGCTGCAAGAAAAGCTTTTGGGCGCGGGCGGGGACGAGGGGCGCGCCGCTGAGGGGACGCGCTGCTGGGGCGCCAGTCCGGGGTGGAGGGGGCTTGGCGCCGCGGGGTCTTTGGCGAGGGGTGCGCCGAGGGGGCTTGTTTCCGGAAGTCCTCTGGGCGCCCCCTCCGCTGGTGGCGCTTTTCCTGGGGGGCTTTTGCGCGTAGGTTGCGCCATGTCGTTCCGACTCGGCGCCCTGCTTTGCTGGCTTCTCTTTTCCCTGGTCCCGGCCACGCCGACCGGGGCCCAGGAGCCCCCGCGGATTCCGCCCGCGCCCCCGGCCTCGCCGGAGGCTGGCGGGGCCGAAACGCGGCCCGAAGGCCCCCCCCCGGTGGAGGCCCTGGGCGAGCACCGCTACCGGATCGGGGAGATCGAGTTCGACGCCAAGAGCCGCGAGATTCGCCTTCCCGCCCAAGTGAACCTGCGCGAGGGCGGCCCCATGGAGTACCTGCTGGTGCACGAACAGGGCAAGGTCCACGAGGCCATCCTGACCACCTCCGCGTCCCCCCTGCACCTCCAGATCGCCTTGAAGCTGCTGCGCTATCGGGCGGGGGCGGGGGATGTCTTCGCCCCCCTGCTCCCAGACGCGGAGCGGCAGGAGGCCGAGCGCCAGGCCGACAAGCGGGGCGAAGCCGTCCACTTTGCCTTCGTCGCCGAGGGAGCCGCCCCGCTGCCCGCGCCGGCGCTGGTGCTCGACGGGGAAAGGGGCGAGGCCCTGCGGGAGGATCACTGGATCTACACCGGCTCCGCCGTCGAGGAGGGCCGCTTCCGCGCGGAGGAGGAGGGCTCCCTCGTCGCCATCTACCTCGATCCCCTGGCTCTCTTCAACAGCCCCGCCGAGGGCGCCGACGTGGACGAACGCTGGGGCGCCAACCACCGCGTCCTCCCCGCGGTGGGAACCAAGGGCCACTTCCTCATTCGTCCCGCCTCCGGCGCCGCCCTCGCCTCCCCCGAAGCCCCCCCGGCGCCCTGAGGCCCATCTTGGAACCGTTTTCCCTCGTCCCCCTCCTACCCTCACCGAACCATGAAAGTCCCCTCCCCTGCCCTCTGGCTGGCCCTGCTTCTGGGCAGCCCCCTGGCCCTCCCCGCGCAGGAGCGCCTCGCTCCCGGTCCCGACGGCCGCCACGTCTCCCTGCGCCTCGAGATCGAGCGCGCCATCGAGAAGGGCCTGGCCTATTTGAAAAACGCCCAAGCTCCCGACAGCGGCGCCTGGGGCCATCCGGACCAGCCCGCCTTCACCGCCCTCGCCATTTCGGCCTTCCTCGGCGATCCCCAACGCGAGCCCGGGCATCCCCTGCCGGCGGAGGTGGAACGGGGCTACGCCTATCTGCTCTCCAACGTGCAGCCGGATGGCGGGATCTACCGCAAGGGCCTCGCCACCTACAACACGGCGTTGTCCATCATGGCCCTGCTGCCCTCCGGCAAGCCGGAGCACCTGCCGGTGATCGCCAAGGCGCGGCGCCTGCTCATCGCGCAGCAGCAGAAAGGGTCGAGCCCGGGAAGCGAGGCCTCGCTCTTTGACGGCGGGATCGGCTATGGCAACAGCTACAAGCATTCCGACCTCTCCAACACCCACTTTGCCCTCGAGGCGCTCTACTATTCCAAACAGCGCCTCGCCGACACGCCCTACGACGAGAGCCACCAGTTTGACCTCGACTGGGACGCGGCCATCGAGTTCGTCAGCCTCACCCAGAACTCGGAGGCGACGGTGCGCCGCCTCGGCGAGGGCTACACCCTGCGCGAGGAGGACCGCGGCGGCTTCGTCTATTTCCCCGGCAACACCAAGTCCGAGGAAATCGAGCTGGCGACGCCCACGGGGACCAAGGTCGCCCTGCGCAGCTACGGCAGCATGAGCTACGCCGGCCTGCTCTCCTTCATCTACGCCGAGATGGATCGCGAAGACCCCCGCGTCCTCGCCACCCTCGACTGGCTGCAGCGCCACTACACCCTGGAGGAGAACCCCGGCATGCAGGCCCAGGGGCTTTACTACTACTACCACACCATGGCCAAGGCCCTTGCCCTGCTCGGGGCCCCGACCCTGCGGACCGCCTCGGGACGCCAGGTGGACTGGAGGCAAGAACTGGCCCTGAAACTGATGGCGGGGCAGCGCCCCGACGGGTCCTGGCTCAACGAGCAGTCCAACCGCTGGATGGAGGGCGAGTCGGAATTGGTGACCTGTTATGCCCTGCTGGCCCTGCAGCACATCCACCGCCAGCTCTGAGGTGGACTGGATCCGTTTTCCGGCCCCCCGCGGGGGCGCCGGGCTCGGCAATCTCAGTATAGCTCGACGGGCGAGCGCTTGCCGTCTTCCACGCTGAGGATGCGGGCTTGCTCCTCGCCGAGCGTGTCGACGCGGAGCTGCCAGATCTCTGCATCGATGGCCTGGAAACGCTCGATCGACCAGGCGTCGGGCGGGGCCATTTTGGCCTTGGTGCGCTCGATGCGGGCGAGGGCATCGTGGAGGAGCGGATCCGGCAGGGTGGCGATGACCTCGGCGGCCTGTTCCACCAGCTCGACGCGGTGACAGATCATGGCGAGGTCGTTGCCGGCCTCGATGCAGGCGCGGAGGGTGTCCTCGAAGGTGACCTCGTTGAGCACGGCGCCCATGTCGAGGTCGTCGGTCATGACGAGCCCCTCGTAGGCGAGCTGGTTGCGGAGAAACTGCCCGACGATGTTCTTCGACAAGGAGGCCGGCCAGCGGGGGCGGTCGGCATCCCAGCAGGGGTAGTGGGAATGACAGGTCATGAGACTGTCGAGATCGGGAAGGAGGGCGCGGAAGGGCCGCAGTTCGGCGGCCTCCATTTCCTCGAGCGTCTTGTCGATCACGGGCAGTTCGTGGTGTGGGTCGACGGAGGCGGAGGCGTAGCCGGGGAAATGCTTGCCCGAGCTGAGGATGCCCTCGCGGCGCAGGGCGGCGTTGAAGATCGAGGCCTTGCTGATGACCTCGTCCGGCGTGGTGCCCCAGCAGCGCCCCTTGAGGGAGTTGTCGGCCTCGTCGTCGAAGGAAATGTCGAGGACGGGACAGAGGTCGAGGTTGAATCCGAAGAGGCGCAGGATCTGTCCGGTGAGGCGGCCGTGCCGCTCGATCAGGGAAAGGTCGTTCTTTTGGCGGAGCTGCTGGGCGCTGGGCGGCTCGCTGCCGATGAGACGCAGGCGGGAAACGCGCCCCCCTTCCTGGTCGATGGTGATGAAGGGCTCGATCTCGCTGAGGTCGCGGAGATCGTCGATGAGTTTGCGGAGCTGCTCCGGCGACTGGATGTTGCGGCCGAAGAGGATGAAGCCGCCGGGCTGGAGTTTCTTGAAGCGCCGGGCGCTGTCGGGATCGAGTTCGGGTCCAGGGACGCCGGAAAGGAGGAGCTGGCCGAGGGGAGCGCTGGAGTGCATGAGGGGGATGGATGAAGTCGTCGCAGGGGAAGGCGCCACATCGCAGGCGCGGGGCAATGTCGCGGAGGCCCCGAAACTTTCAATGCGCGGAAAGGGAAATCGCCCGCCCCCACGGGCCCCTATTTCATCCAGCGCCGCAGCCACGCCCCCTTCCCGCCGTAGGGGGGCAGGGTCTGAAAGGGGTCGCGGCACCAGTAGCGCCGGGTCAGGGAGCGCGTCCAGCTGAAGGTCTCGTAGCCGGCACGGCCGCGGTAGCGCCCCATCCCGCTGGCGCCGATGCCGCCGAAGGGAAGGGCGAGATTGGTGGCCTGTTTGACGGCGTCGTTGAAGCAGACCGCCCCCGAGCGCAGCGCGGCGGCGATGCGCTGCAAGACGGCCTCGTCGCGGGAAAAGGCATAAAGTGCCAGCGGCTCGGGCCGGGCGGCGAGTCGGTCCAGGGCCTCCTCGAGATGGTCGTAGGCCAGCACGGGCAGGATGGGGCCGAAGATTTCCTCCTGCATGGCCGGATGCTCCCAGTCGGCCTGGGGCAACAGCCGCGGCGCCAGGCGGAGGGCGGCGGGGTCGTCCTCGCCGACCTGGAGACAGGCGCCCTGGCAAAGCGCGAGGAGGCGGCGGTAGTGCGCCTCGTTGACGATGCGGGCGAGGTCGCCGGCGGGAGCCCGGCCATAGCTGGTCTCCAGCCCGCGGCGGAGGGCCTCGACCATCTCGCCGTGGCGCGCGCGGGGCACGAGCACGAAATCCGGCGCGATGCAGGTCTGCCCGGCGTTGAAAAACTTGGCGGCGATGAGGCGGGGGGCGGCAAGAGACGGGTCGACGCTCTCGTCCAGGAGGCAGGGACATTTCCCGCCCAGCTCGAGGACCACCGGAGCGAGGTGCCGGGCGGCGGCCTCGGCGTAGAGGCGGCCGACGCGCTCGCCGCCGGTGTAAAAGAAGAAGTCGAAGGGCTGTTCCAGCAGGGCCGCGCCCAGCTCGTGGTCGCCGCAGACGACGCGAACCCAGCCGGGCGGCAGGGCTTCCTCGAGCAAGCGGGCCAGGCAGGCGGCCGTGGCCGGAGCCCATTCAGAGGGCTTGAGGACGACGGTGTTGCCCGCGGCGAGGGCCGTCACCACCGGGCTGAGGGAGAGCTGGAAGGGATAGTTCCAGGGCGCGGCGACGAGAACGACGCCGTAGGGTTCGCGGTGGATCTCGCTGCGGGCCGGCAGGAGGAAGAAGGGCTGGCCGGTCCGCCGCACCTTGGCCCAGCGCCGCAGGCGGCGACGCACCAGGCGGATCTCGGCGCGGATGAAGTGAATTTCGGAAAGCCAGGCCTCGAGCATGGGCTTGCCGAGGTCCTCGGCGAGGGCGGTGAGAATCTCATCCGCACGGCGCTCGATGTGCGCGTCGAGCCGGGCCAGGGCCTCGAGCCGCGACGCCAGAGACCGCGTGGCCCCGCTGGAAAAATGGGCCCGGGCCTCCGCCAGCGCGGAGGCGGCGGTCCGCTGGGCCGGGGAGGTCGCCGCATCGCTCATCCATCACCGATAGCGCAGACTAAGGCCACCTTCCCTGAAAAAAAGAGTCGACGTACGAGGCTCGTCCAACGATGAATACTTTACAGAAGGTGACTTTCCGGATACCGGAAGGTTCCGGGGGGAGGCCTTCGGTTCGCGAGATGAAGAGTCTGGGCTCCACAGGGGCGGGAGATCCCGCCAAGCGAGTCGTGATCGTCGGTGGCGGTCCCGGGGGCGTCGCCAGTGCCCTCCTTCTCGCCAGCCGCGGCGTGCAGGTCGACCTCTTCGAGAAGCAGGAGCGCCTCGGCGGCCGCACCGGTTGCCACGAGATCGACGGCTACCGCTTCGACATCGGGCCGACCTTTCTGATGATGAAGTCCCTGCTCGACCGCCTCTTCATCGAGGCGGGGCTGAACTCGGCGGACTACCTCGACTTCGTGCGCCTCGATCCCATGTACGAGGTCCGCTTTGACAACGAAGTCTTCCGGGCCTGCGACAAGCCCGAGGCCACCAAGCGGGAAATCGAGCGCCTTTTTCCCGGCCGCTCCGGGGCCTTGGACGCCTTTTTGAAAAAGGAGAAGGCCCGCTTTCGCCGGCTCCTGCCCGCCTTCCAGCGCGACTTTTCCCAGCCCTTCTCCTCGCTGCTCCTCGACCTGCTGCCGGCCCTGCCCCACCTCTCGCTGGGATCGACGGTCTTCGACAATCTGAAGCGCTATTTCGACGACGAAAAGCTCGCCCTGCTTTTCTCCTTCCAGAGCAAGTACCTCGGGATGTCGGCCTGGGAATGCCCCGGGGCCTTCGCCATGCTCTCCTACATGGAACACGAGCACGGCATCTACCACACGATGGGCGGGCTCTCGCAGATTCCCCAGGCCCTCGGCCGCGCCGCGGCGGAATGCGGGGCGCGCATCCACACCGGCACGCCGGTGCGCCAACTCTGGCTGGAGGGCCGCCGCGTCGCCGGGGTCGAACTGGAGAACGGGGAGAAGGTTCGCGCGGACAGCGTCATCCTCAATGCCGACTTTGCCCACGCCATGACCCATCTCGTTCCCGAGGGGGCCCTGCGCAAGTACACGAAGGAAAAGCTGGGCCGCATGAAGTTCAGCTGCTCGACCTTCATGATGCATGTCGGCGTCGACACGATCTACGACCTGCCCCACCACAGCATCGTCTTTGCCCGCGATTACAAGCGCAACGTGGACGAGATCTTCAAGAGCCACCGCGGCTCTGAGGACATTTCCTTCTACGTGCGCAACGCCAGCGTGACCGACCCAACCCTCGCGCCCGAGGGGAAATCGAGTCTCTACATCCTCGTGCCCACACCCAATCTCGACGGGACCATCGACTGGAACGAGGCCCACCAGCGCTACCGCCGTCTCGTCTTCGAGGCCTTTGCCGACCGCCTTGGCATCACCGACCTGGAGCAGCGCATCGAGGTCGAGAAACTCTACACGCCGAAAACCTGGAACGAGGAACTCGACGTCTTCAAGGGCGCGACCTTCAATCTCTCGCACTGCCTCAGCCAGATGGCCTGGAAACGTCCGCGCAACCGCTTTGAGGAATTCGAGGACTGCTACCTCGTCGGCGGGGGAACCCACCCGGGGAGCGGCTTGCCGACCATTTTCGAATCCGCCCGCATCGCCTCGAACTTGATCTCGGACCGCTTCGGCCTGCCCTACACCAAGACTGAAATCGCCGCATGAGCCCCGCCGCCCGCCACAAGAAAGTCGTCGTCATCGGAGCGGGCCTCGGCGGGCTCTCCGCGGCGATCTCCCTGCGAGCCGAGGGTTTCGAGGTCCACCTGGTGGAGAAGAACGAGCGCATCGGCGGCAAGTTGAACTACCGCGAGATCGAGGGCTTCGGCTTCGATCTGGGCCCCTCCATCTTCACCCTGCCGCAGTTCTTCGAAAGCCTCTGGGAGCGCGCCGGCCGGCGCATGGCGGACTATGTCGAGCTGGAGAAGGTCACGCCGCATTGGCGGAACTTCTTCGAGGACGGGCTCGTCCTCGACCTCTACGAAGAGCGCGATCGCATGAAGGCCGAGCTGGCCAAGCTGCCCGGCGATCCGGAAAGCCACTGGCGGCAGTTCGAGGCCTTCCTCGCCTACGGCCGCGCCCAGTATGCCCTCTGTGACGAGGGCTATTTCCGCAAGGGGCTCGACAACGTCTGGGAAATGCTGCGCCACTACGGCTGGCGCATGATCTTCAAGATGGACCACCGCCACAGCATGGCGGAGTCCATCGAACGCCATTTCGAGGAGGAGCATCTCCGGCGCATCTTCGAGTATTTCATCAAATACGTGGGCTCCTCCGCGCTCGACGCGCCGGGCTACATGAACCTGATGCCCCTGATTCAGTTCGACTACGGGCTCTGGTACGTGAAGGGCGGCATGTATCGCCTCGCCGAAGGCCTCGGAAGGCTGCTCGAAGAACTGGGCGTGACCCTTTCGCTGAACAGCGAGGTCCAGGCCATCGGGCACGAGGGCCGCCAGGTCGTCGGGGTGAGCCTCGCGGACGGACGGCGCCTGCCCGCTGACTACGTGGTCAGCAACATGGAGGTCCTCCCCACCTACCGGCGCCTCCTCAAGGAATCGCCCGAGTTCCTGGGCAAGCTGGAAAAGTTCGCCCCGGCCTGCTCCGGCATCGTGCTCCACCTCGGCACCAACCGGGTCTACGAGCAGCTCGCCCACCACAACTTTTTCTACTCGCAGAACCAGCACAAGCACTTCCACACGGTGTTCCGCGAGGGACGACTTCCTGACGATCCCACCATCTACCTCGTCGCGCCCACCCGCACCGACCCCTCCAAGGCTCCCGCGGGCCACGACAACCTCAAGATCCTCCCCCACATTCCGCCCATCGATCCGGAGCACCCCCTCCCCCACGAGGACTACGTCGCCCTCAAGGACCGGGTCATCGACAAGCTCGAGCGCATGGGCCTGACCGACCTGCGCCGCCACATCGTCGTCGAGGACCTCCTCACCCCGGTGGACATCGAGCGCATGTATTACTCCAACGGGGGCTCCATCTACGGCGTCATCAGCGACTGGAAACTCAACCAGGCCTTCAAGGCGCCGAAGCAATCCTCGAAGTATCGCAACCTCTTCTTCACGGGCGGCAGCGCCAATCCCGGTGGCGGCATGCCCATGGTGGTGCTCTGCGGCCAGAAGGTCTGCGATCGCATCCTCCGGGAAGAGGCGCGACGGCGGTGAAATGCCGGGGAATCCCGCCCCAGGCGGGCAGGCGCGCGGAGGTCCCGAAAGCGTCCCCATCCTGACATGAGCCTCTTTCTCTGGTGTTTCCTCGCCCTCGCTGGCCTCTTTTGGCTGGGAGGCTGGAGCGTCTTCCTGCGCTGGCGCCGCGTGCCCGAACCCGCTCCCGGGACCGCGGCCCCGACCCTGCGGCTCTCGGTGATCATCCCGGCCCGCAACGAGGAGGACAACCTGCGGCGGCTGCTTCCCTCCCTGCAGGAGGGCGACTACGCCCCCGGCGAAATTATCGTCGTGGACGACCATTCCACAGACGAGACCGCCGCGGTGGCCACGGCGCTGGGGGCCCGGGTCATCCGCGGCGCCGAGCTGCCCGAGGGCTGGTATGGCAAACCCTGGGCCTGCCAGCAGGGCGCCGAGGCCGCCCGGGGGGACTGGCTGCTCTTTCTCGACGCCGACCTCGTCGTGTCCCGCGACGGCCTGCGCCGACTCGCCGCCCTCGCCGAGTCGGAACCCGAGGCCGTGCACTCCGTCTGTCCCTATCATTGCATCCAAAAGCCCTACGAGGAGCTCTCCGCCTTTTTCCAGTGCATCATGCTGCTGGGGATGAACGCCTTCACCCTCAAGGGCGCGGCGGCGCGCGAGGTCGGGCTCTTCGGCCAGGCCCTGCTCCTTTCCCGCCAGGCCTACGACGCCGTCGAGGGGCACCGCCGCGTCCGTCGCGAGGTGCTGGAAAACTTCCACCTCGCCCGCCACTTCCGCGCCCTCGGCCTGGCGTGCCGCTGCTATCTCGGCGGGGACGTCCTCTCCATGCGCATGTTCCCCGACGGGCTCGGGGCCCTCGTGCGTGGCTGGAGCAAGGGCTTTGTCTCGGGGGCGGGCAACACCCCGCGCGGGGCCATGATCGGCATCGCCTCCTGGCTCTCGGGACTGATCATGGCCAGCATCGCCCTCTGCTTCCTTCCCCTGGCCAGCGCCTCGCAACAGATCGCCATCGCCCTGCTCTACGGACTCGGCGTGCTGCAATGCCGCCATGTCTTCCGCCAGGCAGGCAACTTCCGCTGGCTCAACGCCCTGCTCTTTCCGGTGGCCCTGCTCTTCTACCAAGGCGTCTTCTTCCGCGCCTTGCGTCGCAAGAAGACCGGGGGCAAAGTGACCTGGAAAGGACGCGATGTGGCTTGAACTTCCCCCTCTCTGGATCGTGGTGCTCAACCTCGTCGCCATCCCCGCGATCCATCTGGGGATCTCCTGGGGATGCACCCGGCTCGCCCCGGAGGCCTTCCCTCCCGAGTCTTGGCTCTTCCGAGAACGCCCCTGGGAACGGGGAGGCCAAGTCTATCAACGCCTCTTCCGCATTCGCCACTGGAAGTCCTTCCTCCCCGACGCCGCCCCCTGGTTCGACGGCTTCGCCAAGGCCCATCTCCGCGGCAAGGACGCGGCTTACCTGCGCACCTTCCTCGTCGAAACCTGCCGGGGCGAGGCGGCCCACTGGGCCCAGGTCCTCGGCCTGCTCGTGACCCTGCTCTGGAATCCCTGGCCCATCGCCGCGGGGGTGATGATCGCCTACGCGCTGCTTTCCAACCTCCCTTGCCTGCTCTTGCAGCGCTACACCCGCGCGCGGCTGCGCCGCCTGCTCGGGACCAAGGAGAGGCCAAAGGGCGGCCCGGACTCGAAGCGGGTTCCCGACGCGCCCAAGGCCTAACACATCACCCCCTCCAGCCTCCGTTGATCTCGATGGTCTGGCCGGTGACGTAGGAAGCCAGGGGCGAGCAGAGGAAGAGGATGACCTGGGCGACCTCTTCGACCGTGCCGAAACGCCCCAGCGGGATGTTCTCCATCATCTTGGCGCGGACTTCCTCGGGGATGGTGGCGGCCATGGCGGTGTCGATCACCCCGGGGGCCACCGCGTTGACCCGGATGCCGCGCCGCGCCGCCTCGCGACTGAGCACGCGCATCATCGCCTGAACTCCGGCCTTGGCCGCCGCGTAGTTCGCCTGTCCGTAGAAGCCCTGCAGGGCCGCGATGCTCCCGAAGCTCACGATGGCGCCCCCCTCCCGCATCACCGCCAGGCCCTGCTGGCAGCACAGAAAGACCCCCGTGAGGTTGACGTCGAGGACGGCATCCCATTCCTCGCGGCTCATCTTCGCAATGGTGCGGTCGCGGATGATGGCCGCATTGTTGACGAGGACATCGAGCCCGCCGCGCCAGTCGCGAATCGTCCCCATCATGGCGGCCACCTGGTCCGCTTGGGAGACGTCCGCCGCGACTGCCCGGGCGCTGTCCGCCCGTTGCGCATTCAGCTCCGTCGCGAGGGCCTCGGCATCGCTTCGGGTCGAGTCGAGACCGGGGTGATTGAGGGCCACATCCGCCCCGGCGCGGTGGAAGGTGCGGGCGATGGCGGCGCCGATGCCCTGGGAGGCGCCGGTGACGAGAACGGTTCGTCCAGTGAGGTCGATGGATATCATGAGAGGGGAGAGGGGGAAGGAGAGTGAAGGGGAAGAGATCAGGGGCGGAAGGGTTCAGGCAGAAGCCACGCGCGCTGCGCCGCCATCGAATTGGCTCAGTCCTGCTCGCGGAGTTGTCCCCGCTGCAGCACCCGCACCGAACCCAGCGTTCCGGCGAGGGCGCGGTCGTGGGTCACGACGATGAGGGCGAGGCCCTCGGATTCGTTCAGCTCCACGAGCAGCTGCATGAGACGGCGGGCGTTGTCCTCGTCCAGCGCCCCGGTGGGTTCGTCGGCGAGGAGGAGACGGGGCGAATTGATGAGCGCCCGCACCACGGCGACCCGTTGCCGCTCGCCTCCGGAGAGCTGGGAGGGGAGCCGCTCGAGCTTGTCGGCGAGGCCGACGCGATCGAAGAGCTGGCGGGCGCGCTCCGTCGCTGCCGCCGGAGCGGGTCGATGGGCCAGCGCCAAGGTGGGAACCAGGACGTTCTCCAGGGCGGTGCACTGGGGCAGGAGATGGTGCATCTGGAAGATGAAGCCGATCTTCTCGGAGCGGATCCGCGCCAGGGCCTCCTCATCGAGTCCGGCGGTGTCGATGCCGTCCACGATGACCCGCCCCTCGGAGGGCTGGTCGAGGGTGCCGAGCAGGTTCAGCAGCGTGCTTTTCCCGCACCCCGAGGGCCCGACGATGGCAAAGCGCTCGCCCGCCTCCACGGAGAGGTCGAGTTGGTCGAGGACGCGACGCTCCGAGGCGCCCGGATACCATTTCGAGACGCCCTCCAAACGCAAAATCGGTTCGCTCATGTCGGGACGATAGGACGCCTTGGCCCAGGAAACGACCTTTTTTTGGCGCGGGATCGCCCCAGCCGCCCCCCCTGCCCGAGCCTCATTTGCGGGAGTTGCCGCGCGGGGACCGGCCGGAGATACTCGCGCCATGACCCAGCGCCTCCGCTCCCTCATCCCGGGACTCCTCTTCCTCCTGCTGGCCAGCCCGGCAAGCCTGCCCGCCCGGGACCTTCCCAAGGTGCGCGTGGAGAACGTGCGCCGGGCCTATCACAACGGCGAACACAATGCCTTCACCGATTTGGTGAAATGGCAGGGTCGCCTCTGGCTGACCTTCCGCAGCTGTCCCGACGGGCACATGGTCTATCCGAGCTCCACGGTGCGCATTCTCTCCAGCGAGGACGGACGGGAATGGCGCGAGGAACATCGCTTCTCCGTCCCCCGGCGCGACGTGCGCGATCCCCACTTCCTCGTCTTCCGCGACCGCCTCTTTGTCTACACCGGCACCTGGTATTCCGGCGAGGGGGAACTGCCCCGCGACCAGTACGACCTGAACAAGCACCTCGGCTACGGCGTGTCCACCGCCGACGGAAAGGAATGGGAGGGCCCCCGGCCGCTCGAGGGCACCTACGGCCATTACATCTGGCGAGCCGCCGCCCGAGGCGGCGTCGCCTATCTCTGTGCGAGGCGAAAGTCCGGCCACGCCGAGGCCAGCAGCGGCACCACGCGCGACGGCGAGGCCGGAGTGGAATCCGCCCTGCTGGAGAGCGAGGACGGCTGGAACTGGCGCTTTCGCTCCCTCGTTCAGGAGAGCATGGGGAATGAAACCGCCTATCTCTTCGAGGAGGACGCCAGCCTGCTGGCCTTGAGCCGGGAAAGCCGCGACGGGGCCCGGCTCTCCCGCGCTCGGCCTCCCTACGAGCAGTGGGAGCGCTTCGAATTGGATCGCTTCATCGGCGGCCCCCTGCTGGCGCGCTGGCAGGGACGCCTCCTCGTGGGAGGGCGCCAGAAAACCGAAGCGGGCCCCCGCACCACCCTCTACTGGCTGGAGCAAAACCAGCTCCACCCCTTTGCCGAACTCCCCAGCGACGGCGACAACTCCTATCCCGGCTTTGTGGAAATGGGCAAGGGCCGCGGGCTCGTCTCCTGGTATTCCAGCCACGAAAAGGGCGACGACGGCAAGCCCATCACCGCCATCTACCTCGCCGACCTGGTCCTCGACGAACCCTGATCCGAGTCCCGGTCCAACCCTGACAGGCCCTCCCACGGGCCCCCGGAGACGTCCCGGTCGATGAAGTTCCCCGCGCAGGGAGCCGAAAAGGCGTTATCCTGCTGATCATGAGCAGCCCCTCTTCGACCTCAAGCCTGAAGCTCGGAGTCAACATCGACCACGTCGCCACCCTGAGGCAGGCGCGTTACGCCCACGACCTCGACGCCCACAACGCCGAGCCCTCCCTGCTCGCCGCCGCGCACGAGGCCGAGGCCTCCGGGGCGGACTCGATCACCATCCACCTGCGGCTGGACCGGCGCCACATCCAGGACCGCGATGTCTTCGAGCTGCGCCGCGGCATCCACACCAAGCTCAATCTCGAAATGGGCAACAGCCCCGAGATCCTCGCCGTGGCCCTCGAGGCGCGTCCCGACTTTGTCTGTCTGGTTCCGGAAAACCGCCGCGAGATCACCACCGAGGGTGGCCTGAACGTGGCCAATGCCGACACCTCCCTGGAGCGCACCGTCAAGACCCTCCAGGACAGCGGCATTCTCGTGAGCCTCTTTGTCGATCCCGAGCCCGAGCAGATCCTGGCCTCGGCCAAACTCGGGGCCAACATGGTCGAACTGCACACCGGGGCCTTCGCCAACGCCGCCCCGGAAGGCGGCGAGGCCGAGTATCGCCTGCTGCACGAGGCCGCCCGCCTCGCCCACGAGTCAGGACTGCAGGTCAACGCCGGACACGGCATCACCCTCAGCAACCTGGTGAAGCTGATGCGCGTCCCCCACCTCAGCGAGCTCAACGTCGGACACCACCTCGTGGCCCGCGGCGTCTTCCTCGGCCTGGGCCGAGCCATTCGCGATTTCAAGGCGCTGATGGCTTCCTATCCCCTGGCTGAGGGCTAAGGACCGACCCGCGAAGCGAGGACGCGTCATTCGGAATCCCCCTCCCGCCGACGCCCCGGCCTTCCCGGGACGTCCTATCGCGACCATTCGGGAATCTCAGGGCCGCGCCAGGGCGGCTTGAGAAGGCAGTCGTCCCGGGCGCGATCAAGCCGCTTGATTGATTGCTTTGTTGCGCATATTTGCAACTATAAACCGCCCATGAACGCCCCTACCGGAACTGCCTCCCTTCTCCTGCTCACTTTGGCCCTCAGCTCCTGGCTCTCCGGGCAGGAAGCCAGCGACGAGCTCGCCCCCACCGAAGTCCATGCCGCAGCCCCCTCACCCGCACCGCCCTATCAAGCCCCGGTGCAGTACCGTCGACCAACGGCGCCGGCCGCGCCCGAGACCGCCCCGCTGCGCCTGGACGACCTCCTCCCCCAGGCCCGCGTCGAGAAGGTCAATTCCACCTTCCTCTCCCCCTCGGGCTTGGAAGTCCTGAGGGTGAGCGAGCCTCAGGACGTGGTCCGCTATGCCCCGAACCAATCCGCCACGGATTCGGGCTCGCGTTCCTTTGGTGATGTCTACTCGGTGCGCGGCCTGACGAACACCCTCTTTTTTGGGGCGCCCTCGACGACGATCTACGTGGATGACGTCCCCTTCGGTGAAACCTTCACCTACGCCCAAGACCTCGGTCCCATTCAGGCCATCGAGCTGCTGCGCGGCCCGCAGCCGACCCTCGTGGGCCGCCATGTCTACGGCGGGCTCATCCATGTGACGACGCGCCGCCCCGGCGACACCCTCGAAGGCGGTCTCGGCTACGAATACGGGTCCTTCGAACGCCACGGCGTCGATGCCTGGATCATGGGCCCCCTCGGGGAGACCGCGGCCTTCCGATTCAGCAGTGGCTACGACAGCCACGAGGGCTACCTGACCAATCCCCTCACCGGGAAAAAAGTCGATTCCCAGGAAAGCCAGCATTTCCACGGGGCCGTCTTCGTGGACCTCTCTCCGGATTGGGAGCTGGGCCTGATCCTCGGCTATGCTGAACAGAACGATGGGGCGCCCCGTCTGACCTCCCTCGACCGCACCACGGGTTTCTACACAGTGGCCTCGGACATCGTCGGCGCCCAGCGACGCGAGTCCAACTACCAAGCCATCCGCCTCGCCCACGAAAACGAGCGCTTCCGCTTTCTCAGCGTGACCTCGCACCGCGGCTTCGACCTCGATCCCTACACCATCGACCTCGACTTCACCCCGATGCCTTTCGGGTTTACGAGCCTCAGCCAGAGCCAGGAGCTGTGGAGCCAAGAATTCCGTTTCTCCGACAACGATCCAGAGGCCAACTGGGGATGGAATGCGGGGCTCTACGGTTCAGGAAGCCGCATCCGGGGGGCGGGACGGCGTGGCCTCACTATCGCTGATCGCGATACCCGCGACACGGTCACCCGGATCAATCAGGAGATCTTTCCGGGCTTTTCCCTCCCCCTGACGATCCGTTCGGTCACGGAACTGGACACGGTCGCCTCCTTGCAACAGCTCACGGAACACCGCATCGACGAGGACAGTTTCGCCATTTACGGCGGTCTGGAAAACCGCCGCCTCGATGACCTGACCTTCCGAGCGGGGGCACGACTGGACTGGATCAAGCGCTCCCTGGTTCGCGACAAATCCCAGACGGGCACGGCGGTGACCCAGGCCACCACCACCAGCACCATCGATCCAGTCCCTGGCTTCCCGCCCTTCCCCGCCCCGCCGGTGGACCAGCGCACCATCCGCACCCCGCTCGACGCAACCCAGGCCCGCATCACCATGGAGGAGGAATGGGTCCACGTGACCCCCCATTTCGGCGTCGATTGGAAGGTCTCGGAACCGACCACCCTCTACGCCAATACGGCCTATGCCTTCAAACCCGGCGGCTTCAGCGCCTACGCCGACAATCCCGCCTTCGTTCCCTTCGAAGAGGAAATCGCCTGGACCTCGGAACTGGGACTCCGCTCGGCGCATCTGAACGGACGAGTCCACACCAATCTCGTCGCCTTCTACAGCCGGGTCGACGACTATCAAGTGGAACGCAGCTTCACCCCCACGGACTTCACCGTCTTCAACGCGGAAGAGGCAGAGCTCTATGGCCTCGAGTTTGAAACCAGCATCGCCCTGTCCCCCAGCCTCGATTTCATCGGCTCGATCGGTTGGACCCATGCCCGCCTCACTGACTACGTGGATCCGGTGACCGGTCGGGATCTCAGCGGGGTCACGCCGCCCTTTGTGCCCGAATTCGATGCCCTCGCCGCTCTCGACTACCACCTCGACAGCGGCTTTTTCGCCCGCCTGGAGATGTTGGCCCTGGGAGGGGTGAAGTTCGACGACTTCAATCGGCCCGAATTCCGACAAGACGCCTACGTCCTGCTCAACGCCACCGTCGGGCTCCGCCGCGACCACTGGTCCGTGGCGCTCTACGGCAGCAACCTCGGGGACAAGGAATACTACACGAACATGAATCCCGAGGTCCGCACGGGAGCCGTTGGGATCCCTCGCGAGTTCGGCGTGCGGGTGGGCTGGGATTTCTGATGCCCCGACCGCCGGCCTCCGCGTCGCCCGGGGACGGGCCAGCGCAAGAGCAGCGCGGCCCCCTCCGGGTAAAGCGAGGGGAGGACTCAGCGACGTTTCCCGAGGAAGCGGTCGGCGCTCCAGTCACCGCCGCCGGCGAAGACGAAGTAGAGGTAGACAAAGCAATAGAGCACCGCCAGCTCGCCCCCGTTGAGCATGGGCCAGAAGCCGCCCGGGGCGTGGCCGATGAAGTAGGCAAAGGCCATCAGTCCCGAAAGCAGGAAGGCCATGGAACGGGTGAACAGCCCGATGAGGAGCAGGCCCGCGGCCAGCAACTCGAGGATCCCGGCCAAACCCATCTGGGAGAAGAGCACGAAATCCATTTTCTGGGGAGCGGGGTATCCAAGCACCTTCTGCCCCCCGTGTTGCATCATCAGGGCCGCAGAGACCATGCGGAGAAGGGAGAGAACCTTGCCCCGCCACGAACTGAGAAAAGACTCCAGAGCCATAGTGCTGGAAGCCTAACCTGCGGAGGCCTCGCTTTCAAGCCTCGGCAGGCCCCAGGCGGCGTCCAAGGGGGGCTCGAGGAGGAGCGGGAGCGGTATAAAAAAAGGGCCAAGCGACGTGCCTGGCCCGCGAAAGAGAAGAGCAACCCCGCAAGGATTCGAACCTTGACAAACAGAACCAAAATCTGTTGTGCTACCGTTACACCACGGAGTTGCGGTGACTTTATCTGCGAATCCCGATGAATCAAGTCGTCGGGATTGAAATTTTTTTCTCCTCCCGCACGCCGCCGGCATTCGCGTTTCGAGGCCGTCCGCGGCCCCCCGCTGACGCAATCAGGGGCATCGACAGCTTTTGCCGCGCCCCCTATGCTGGCCCCCGCTCAACCCATCCTTTGTTCCTCGACTCTCTCATGAAACGCGTTTCCCTTCTCCTCGCCACGGCGACCAGCTGCGCCCTGCTGTCCCTCCTCTCTGCCCAGGACGGCGGCTGGATCTCCCTCTTCGACGGCAAAACCCTCCAGGGCTGGAAGCCCTCCACCCTGGGCACCGCCACCTATGAAGTGGTCGACGGCACCATCCGCGGCGTCACCGCCGAGGGAAGCCCCAACACCTTCCTCATCAGCGAAGAGGAGTTCGGGGATTTCGAGCTGGAGTTCGAAGTGAAGGTGCACGACGCCCTCAATTCCGGGGTGCAGATCCGCTCGCGGGAAAAAACCGAGGCCGACCTGGCGACCAGCGGCAACAACGGCAAGCCAGCCACCGACCTGAACCGCTTCTTCGGTCCCCAGGTCGAGGTCGAGGCCTCCCCGGGGCAGGCCGGCTACATTTACGGGGAAGCCACCGGACTGGGATGGCTTTCTCCCGAACCCCAGGACGACCAGCACGCCCATTCCCACATGAAGAACGGCGAATGGAACCACTTCCGCGTCATCGCCAAGGGGGCCCGCATCCAGACCTTCATCAACGGCCAGCCGGTGGCCGACCTGACCCATGAGGGGATCTACAAGTCGCATCCCAAGGGGCACATCGGCCTGCAGGTCCACGGCATCAAGGCCGGCACCGGTCCCTACGACGTGGCCTGGCGCAACATCCGCATCCGCCCGCTCTGATGCCGTTTTCAGCGGCCTCCCCGCGACCACCCTCCGCCTCTGCCCATCGCGCCTCCGGAATGAATCGCGTCGTCGGCCTCGTGCTCTGCCTCTCCGTTCTCGCCGGGAGGGCCTCGGCGGATCCCGGCAAGGCGGCGGCGATCTTGCGCCCCTCTCACCAGTCGCTGGACTGGGCCCCGGGAACACAGGGCGAAGCGGCCGTGCCGCTGCGCGAGCTCGCCGACTGGGAACGTCGTCGCGCCGCCATCCTCGCGGGCTTCGCCGAGGTGGCGGGCGAGCTTCCCTCGCGGGAATCGCTGCCCGCTCTCGACGTCGAGGTGAAGGAGCGAGTCGAAACCGAGCACTACTGGCGAGAAAGCATCACCTTTGCCTCGGAGCCGGGAGACCGCACGCCCGCCTATCTCTATCTTCCCAAGGGTCCTGCTCCGGAGGGCGGGCGCCTGGGCATCGTCGCCCTGCATCCGACCCATGCCATCGGCAAGGACGTCGTCGACGGCCAGGGCGAGCGTCCCAACCGGGCCTACGCCAAGGAACTGGCCGAGCGCGGGCACGTTGTCATCGCGCCGGATTACCTCTCCTTCGGCGATTACAAGGACTACGACTTCGCCGCGGACCGCTACGCCTCGGGCACCATGAAGGGCATCTGGAACCACATGCGCTGCGTCGATCTCCTCCAGTCCCGACCCGAGGTGCATCCGGAGAAGATCGCCGCCATCGGGCATTCCCTCGGCGGGCACAACGCCATCTTCCTCGGCGTCTTCGACCGCCGCGTCCAGGTGATCGTCTCGAGCTGCGGCTGGACGCCCTTCCACGATTACTACGAGGGCAACTTGAAAGGCTGGACCAGCGACCGCTACCTCCCCGCCATCCGCGACCGCTACGACCTGGATCCTGACAAGGTGCCCTTCGACTTCTACGAGCTCGTCGCCGCCCTGGCCCCGGCGTCCTTTTTCTCGAACTCCCCCCTGCGCGACAGCAACTTCGACTGGCGCGGCGTCGAGAAGGCCGCCCCCAAGGTGCGCCGCATATACGAGCTCCACGGCGTTCCGGAGCGGCTGCGCATCGCCTATCCCGACGATGCCCACGACTTTCCCTCCGACGTGCGCGAGGAATCCTACCGCTTCATCGAAAAGGCGCTGCTCGGCGACCCGGCTCCCGCCCAGCCCTGAGCTCATCGCGAAGCCGCGTCCGACTGCCACCGGACTCGACAGCCTGTCACCCTCGCCGTAAGCTGTGTGGCGATGCGCCTGACCCTCATTCTCAGCGTGATTGGACCGGATCGCCCCGGCCTGGTCGACCGACTGTCCTCCACCATCGCCAGCGTGGGCGGCAACTGGGAGGGGGCCCGCCTGCTGCGGCTCTCGGGCCAGTTCGCCGGCATGGTCGAAGTGAGCCTCGCCGAAGACGCCCTCGCCCCCTTCGAGATCGCCCTGACAGAACTCGAATCCGAGGGGCTCCAGGCCCGGCTGCACCGACCCGGAGGGGCAGCGGCCTCGGGAAGTGGCGGGCGCCTGCTCGAACTGGAGGTGGTCGGTCAGGACCGTCCCGGCATCGTCAGCGCCCTTTCCGGCACCCTGGCGCGGCTCGGGGTCAACGTCGAGGAACTGGCCACTGACTGCGGCGAGGCCCCTTGGTCCGGGGAACGCGTCTTCCGGTCGCGCGCGCGCCTGTTGGTCCCCGACGCGCTCCCTGATCTTGCCCTCCGCGACGCCCTGGAAGCCATCGCCCTGGACCTGATGGTGGAGCTGAAAGCGGCGGAAAACTGAACCCGGACGGGAGCGGGAGCCGTCCCTCGGGAGCCGATGGTCAGGAGGCAGGCCTCGCGTCGCCCCTCAGAAGGGCTCGTCCTCGGCGAGGGCGGAATCCTCCCCTGACAAAACGCCCTGGGGCGGGCCCGGGGCGACAAATTTGGGCAGGGGCGCCACGAGGCGACCGGGCAGGGGCCGGATGCGCTCGAAGACGCGCGGCCCCAATTCCCCAGCCACTTGGTAGCCGCGCTCGAACATCTCCATTTTGGCATCGAGGTTGTCGATGTAGTGGAGCGCCTGGGCCTCGGGGGTCTTGGGCACCACGGGGGAACCGAACTCCAGCTCGCCGTGATGGGAAACGATGAGGTGCAGCAGGTGCAGACGAACCTGTTCCGAATCGGGTTCCAGTTGCGCCCAGGCCTGGGCCTGCCCTCCTTCCTCGAGCAGTTCTCTCCAGAGCCGGTTGACCACCTCCATGCCCAGGGGGATGTGGCCGAGCAACTCGCTCAGCTCGGTGTAGGGCATGGCAAAACCGTCCTTCTGGTAGGCGTTTTCCCAGAGCTTGCCGACATCGTGAAAGAGCACGCCGGTCACGAGAAGGTCGCGGTTGAGGATCGGATAGGCGACGCAGATCTGAATGGCGGCCCGCATCATCTGGGCAACGTGCTCGACGAGCCCGCCACGTCGGGCGTGATGGTAGTCGCGGGCCCCCGCGGTGCGGCGCAGGCGGGCGCCGTAGCGGTCCAGGAAGGCCTGGCCGAGTTGGCGCAGGCGCGGATCGGCGATCTCTGCGACGCTTCTTTCAATAAAGGCGTAGTCCTCCGCCTGCTTGTGGCGCAGCGCTTCCGTTCCCCCGAGCACCCGGGCACTCTCCGCCTCGTCGAGGGCGCGGGCCGTCCAGGAGCGTCCATCAATGGAGCGCCCGTCGCTGCCCAGGCCAAACTCGCCCGTCACTTCGTAAAAATGTCCGGACCGCAGTTGGGCGCAGCTGGCAAACATGGGGGCGTTGTTCCACACCCGCAGCACCAAAGTCTCCTCGGCGTCGGCAAAGGTCAGCTCGTAGAAGGGATTGCCGGTCTTGGTGGTCTTCTCGAGACAGCGGTCCAGTTGGGCGTGAAAGCCGTAGGGCTGGAAGACCGTCCCCGCCTGCTGCTTCAACTCCCGAATCGAGACCTTTTCCATCCCTCGAGACTAGCGCGAGCCCTTTCCACCCGCCAGCAAAACCTTGGTTGGCCCGGGGGCAGGCGTCGCGGTCGCTCAGGCGTCGAATCGCTCCCAGCTTTTCCGCGCCGTCCGCTCGTAGGGACGGTGCTGGCGGACGCGTCGATCGAGACGGGCCTTGAGCCTTGCCTTGGAGGAATCGCCGCGACGCGTCGACGCGGTCCTTCGGGCGGCGGCCACGAGGATCCGGAGCAGTCCCTTCACGTCGCCGAGATCGACCGATTCCTCGGCGATGCCCTGATCGGGGGGACAATTGTGGTAGTTCCCCAAGAGCACGGAAATGCCCGCGGCGGGAATCCCGTGCAGGTTCATGGCCGTGGCCTCGCAGGACCCGCCGTCCAAGAGGGCCCGCTGGTGCGGGACCCCAGCCTCCGCGGCGGCGTCGAGGAGCTCGGCGGTCACGCCGTCGTGAAAGACGCTCATGCGATCACCGACGCGGATCACGGGTCCCTTGCCCATCTCCGTGCCTCCGCGTGGCGCACTCGTCTCCAGGGAGACAAAGCAGACGCCCTTGGGCAGGGGCCACCGTCGCGCCATCTCGATGGCGCCGACAAATCCGACCTCCTCCGCCCGGGTGAAGAGGCCGTAGACCGTCGCCTCGATGCCTTGGGCCTCGAGTTCGTGGAAAAGGGCGAGGATGAGGGCACAACCGACGAGATCGTCACAGGCCCGGCTGTAGACGCGTCCCTCCCGCAGCGCAAAGGGCTCGAGCTGCCACATCCCAAAATCGCCGAACCATTCCACGGGATGGCTGTCGAGGCGCTCCTCGGGAACGCCGCCCAGGAAGGTCTCCCCTTGGCCCTGCCTGAGCCAGCCGGGATGATCCATGTGCGCGGCGAAGGCGAGACGGGCGGGGCGGCGTCCCCGGCGATAGCAGGCGATGAGATTGCCGAAGGCATCGCGGTGCAGGCGTACGTGCGGCAGCCCGGCGAGACGCTCCTCCACCAGGCGGGCGACGTGGTATTCGTGAAAGGGAGCGGTCGGCGTGGAAAGCACGGCTCGCAGCAGGGAGACGAAGGTCGAATGGTGCATGGAATAACGAAAGGATGGAGGGCAAAGGCAAATCCGTCCAGCCGGGGCCGCGCGGGCGTGAAAACTCGCTTGCCCCCGCCCGCGCCAGCGAGGACAGTCCCGCCCCCATGTCACCTTGGAAGAAAATCCGCTACCGTCTCGAATGGATCGGGATGCAGTGGCTTTATTTCGCCATCCCGCTGCTGCCCCGCCGCCTCGCCCATGGCCTCGGCAAAGTCCTCGGGAGCCTGGCTTTCCACCTGGATGCCCGGGGACGCCGCACCGCCATCGAAAACCTCGGCCTTGTCTTCGGGGACACGAAGGATGCCCAGGCCCTTCGCCTCCTGGCCCGGGACTCCTACCGCGCCTTTGCCCAGACCGTGGTCGACCAGTTCTGGGGCAGCCGGCTCACCGAGTCCAACTACGAACGCTTCTGCGAACTGGAAGTCGAGGACCCCGACAGCATCGAACGCGCCCGCGAGACCGGGGCCATCTGGGTCACGCCCCACTACGGCAACTTCGAGTGGATCGCCCTGGTCATGGGCTTCCGGAAGTACCGCTTCACCATCGTCGCCCAGGACTTCCGCAATCCCCGCCTAACCGAAACCTATCGGAAGAACCGCGAGCGTTCCGGTCACGAGGTCATCCCCCAGCGCGGCGCCATCATCCGCCTCCTCAAGAACCTCAAGAAGGGGGGGCATGCCGCCTTCCTCACCGATCTCACGATCAAGCCCTCCAAACCCGCCACGGTGATCCGCTGCTTTGGCCGGATGACCTGCGTCACCGCCATCCACGCCGAGCTCATGAAGCGCACCGGCCTGCCCGTGATTCCCGGCATCTGCATCCCCAAGGCGGACGGCACCTACCTGCTGAGGGGCTTCAAGCCGCTCGTCTTCGGTCCCGAGGACACGGAACAGACCATCGCCCAGAAGTGCTGGGACATCTTCGAACCTTACATCCGGGAGCATCCCGCGCCCTGGTTGTGGATGTACAAGCATTGGCGCTACCTTCCCGAGGCCGCCGAGCTCCCCTACCCGTCCTACGCCTGGCGCAGCACGGCCTTTGACGAGGTGGTGGCCCGCGCCGAAGGGCGATCCGCCTCTGGGAAAAAGACGGAGGACACCCGCGACGCCGGGAAGTCCTGAGGCAGTCCACCCTTGGGAAGGCCGGATTCGGGGCCTGCCCTCAATCCAACTCCCCGGCGCGCCAGCGGCGCAGAAAGCTGGCGCAGCCGTCCTCGAGCAGGTCGAGAACCACCTCGAAGCCCTCCGGCCCGCCGTAGTAGGGATCCGGAACTTCCTTGAGGTCGTGCCCCTCGCAGAAATCGCAAAAGGAGACCAAGCGGGCGGTCGGCTGGGCACAGCGCTCCCGCACTCGGAGGAGGTCCTCGTAGTTGCTGCGGTCCATGGCGAAGATCCAGTCGAAGGCCTCGAAATCCTCGGGCTTGACCTGCCGGGCGCGCCCCCGCATGGAGAGGCCGCGCCCCCGGGCCGCCTGAATCATGCGACGATCGGGGGCTTTGCCGATGTGGTAACCGGCCGTGCCGGCGGAATCGACCTGGAAGCGCGCAGCCAGGCCCTCGCGTTCGAGAAGGTGCAACATCACATTTTCCCCGGCGGGCGAGCGGCAGATGTTTCCAAGGCAGACAAAGAGGAGACGCATGGCAGGCCTACCAAAGAGCCGGATGGGTCCGGGTCAAGCCCGGAGAGATTCTCCGCCAAGGTGGCTCTGGATCTCGCCTATTCCAGTTCCGTCCCTGGCAGGAAGGCCTCGCCCCGTTGGAAGCGGCTCAGGTTCTCCGTGGTCACTCGGGCGATTTCGGAAAGGGCCTCCTCGGTCAGGAATCCCTGGTGCGAGGTGACCAGCACGTTGGGGAAGCCGACGAGACGGGCGAGCTCGTCATCCTGCAGGATTTCCTGGGAGAGATCCTCAAAGAAGACCCCCTCCTCGACTTCGTAAACATCCAAAGCCACGCCTCCGAGCCGTCCCTGCTTCAGCGCCTGAATGAGAGCCTTGGTGTCGATCAAGGCCCCGCGGCCCGTGTTGATCAGATAGGCCCCCGCCTTCATCCTGCCAAGGACCTCCGTGCTGATGAGGTGCCGGGTTTCCGCCGTCAGCGGCACGTGCAGGGAGACCACGTCGGCGCGAGCAAAGAGATCGTCGAGACGGGTGTAGGTGACCCCCTGGGTTGCGGCCCAGTCCTCATTCGGATGCAGGTCGTAGGCCAGCACCTCCATGCCGAAACCCCGCAGGATTTGGGCGGTGATGCGGCCGATCTGCCCGGTGCCGACGATGCCGGCAACCCGACCGTGCAGATCGAAGCCGACGAGCCCATCGAGGGTGAAATTGTGTTCGCGCACGCGATTGTAGGCACGGTGAATCTTGCGATTCAGCGTCAGGAGCAGGGCCACGGCGTGCTCCGCCACGGCGTGGGGGGAATAGGCGGGCACCCGCACGACGCGCAGCCCCAGCTCGCCCGCGGCCTTCAGGTCCACCTGGTTGAAGCCAGCACAACGCAGGGCGACGAGCCGAACGCCCTGGCGGGCGAGCGCCTCCAGACAGGAGCGGTCGAGGCGGTCATTCACAAAGACACAAACGGCGGTCGCGTCCTTGGCACTGGAGGCCGTGGCCTCGGTGAGTCGGAAGGGATGGAACTCGAAGGCGATGCCCCAGCGTTCGCTCTCTTGTTCGAAAAAACGACGGTCATAGGACTTGGCATCGTAGAAAGGAACCTTCATCATCGCGTTCACGTAGATCGCGCCGGAGAGGCCTCCGTGCAACCTTTGATCCGCCCATGATCACTGCCAGCCGACGACAATTTCTCCAACACTCTGCCGGCCTTGCCGCCCTCTCCTCCCCCCTTTTGGCTCCCTGGATCCGCGCCCAAGCGAAGAGCGGCAAAAAATACCGCACGGCCCTCATCGGAGCAGGCTGGTGGGGCATGAACATCCTCCGCGTCGCCTTGGCTGATGGCTCTTGCGAGGCCGTGGCCCTCTGCGACGTCGATGCCGACGAGCTCGAGGTCTCCGCCGAGGAAGTGGAGAGCCTGACCGGTCAGCGGCCGGCCACCTACGGCGATTACCGCGAGATGCTGGAGAAGGAGCACATCGAGATCGCCATCATCGCGACTCCCGACCATTGGCACGCCCTGCAAACCATCGCCTGCGTGGAGGCGGGAGCCCATGTCTTCGTCGAGAAGCCCACCGGCCACACCATCCTGGAAAGCCGGGCCATGGTGAAGGCGGCCCGGGACACCGGGCGGGTGGTGCAGGTCGGCATGCACCGCCGCATCGGCCCCCATCACCTCAGCGGCATGAAGTTCCTCAAGGAGGGCGGCGTGGGCAAAATTGGCATGGTCCGCGCCTTTGCCCACAGCGTCGGCGGAGCCGAGCCCCCCACGGAAAACGTTCCTCCGCCGGAGACGCTGGACTGGGACTTCTACTGCGGCCCCGCTCCCTTGCGTCCCTTCAACAAGCGCATCCACCCCGGGGGTTTCCGCAATTACCTCGACTTCGCCAACGGCATCCTCGGCGACTGGGGCGTTCATTGGCTCGACCAGATCCTGTGGTGGTCCGAGGAAAAGTATCCCAAGACCATCTTCTCCACGGGCGGCCGTCCCGTGCGCGGCCCGGCGGTGCTCAACGAACGCGAGCAGACTTCCGACGCGCCCGATCATCAGGTGGTGACTTACGAGTTCGAGGGCTTCACGGCCACCTGGGAGCACCGCCGCTTTGCCGGGAACGACTCCGAGAAGTCCCGGGTGGGCTGCTACTTCTACGGCAGCAGGGGCGTCTTCCACCTGGGCTGGCGCGACGGCTGGACCTTCTATCCCTCGGACGGCGGACCGGTCGTTCACGAGGATCCCCGCTTCGACGACGAAAAGGACGGTCACAACGTGCCGCCACTCTGGAGGGATTTCATCGAGTCCATCGAGACCGGGCGACGTCCGGTCGCCGACGTCGAGATCGGTCACCTGGCCACGAACATGAGCCTGCTTGGCATGGTGAGCCAAAAGTTGGGGCGAAGCGTCGCCTGGGACGGAGAAAGGGAGCTCTTTCCGGGAGACGAGGAGGCCAATGCGCTGAGAAAGCGGGACTACCGCAGCCCCTGGGTCTACCCGGCCTGAGGCCCGGGTCCTCCCCTGTCCGCCTGAAGCTGAGGGCATGGAGCCCGGCCAGGCGATCCAGGGGAGGAGACGGGAGAAATCAGATCAATAGCGGTAATAGCGATTGCGCGCGGCGCGCTTCTTGGAGATCTCGGAGCCGGCCACGGCGCCCACGGCGCCGCCGACAAGAGCTCCGGTGCCGTCGCCGATGAGGGCGCCCGTGCCGGCCCCGATGGCGCCGCCCACGAGGGCGCCGCGTTCTCCCGGAGTGCAGGAGGTCAGGGTGGAGACCGAAACGAGGCCCGCGGCCAGCAGGCTGAGTGTGAGGTACGGTTTCATTAGGAGGAGTTGGGTTGTGGTTGGCGCACGCCCAGTCCTCCCCGGCCATTCCGGAAGCGGACCTGGACGTACAGTAACCCAAGCATGTCGATTTTCTCTCGCTATGGGAAGGGAAAAAGCAGTGAATTGCCCTGTCCCTTCGCGCCCGGCCCCGCCCTAACACAGCCTTCACTCGGCGCTCAGGAAGGCGATGAGGTCGGCCATGTCCTCCGGCGACACCACCGCCTCGAGGCCTTCCGGCATCAGGGAGACCCCCGAGCCGGTCAGGCTGGCGATGTCGCGACGGAGGAGGCTCTCGGCGCCTCCCTCGGGACGAACCAACAACAAGCCGGCGTCGGTCTCCTCGGCGATCATGCCGTAGAGACTGCGGCCGTCCACGGTCTCGACTTGATAGGCGAGGAAGTTGGAGGCCACCTCGCGGTTGGGATCGAGCGTGTTGATGAGGATCTGTTCGGGGCTCCAGGCGCGAATGTTGGCGAGGTTGGGGCCGATTTCGCTGTTGCCAATTTCCCCGGCGCGATGGCAGGCGACACAGGCCCGCTCGAAGACCTGACGTCCCTTGGCGGGATCGCCCCGTCGCTCCAGGGCCGGACGGTAGCGCTCGATGACTTCGTGACGGGGCGAGGCCCCGGGCTCCGCGAAGAAGCGGCTGGCCAACTGCCGCGCCATCTCGTCGCGATGATTGAGGAGCAGACGCCGCTGGGCGAAGGGAACCTGATGGGCAGGCACCTGCCCCGCTTCGATGGCCCTCAGCAAGGGCAGGGCCCGGGCGTGGTTCCCTAACATGGCCGCAATGACCTCCGCGCGAACCGCGGGCGTCTGGGTCGCCCAGTTGGCCAACAGGAGGGAGGCCACTTCCTCTTCGTCAAAGCGAGCAAGAGAGCGGACGGCTGCCTTTTGCAGCTCCTGGGCTTCGCTGCCTTGCAGCAGCCGCTGCAGCGCCTCGCGGACCCGGTCGTAGTCGTCGAAGGCGAGCCGTTCCACCGCGCGGCGGCGCACCTCGAGGTCACGAGAGGCGTCGAGGGCCAAGGTGGCGGCGGAGTCGAGCAGGGCGTCCCGCTCGGCGGCGGCTACGCCGGACAGGGGCTGGCGGCGCAAGGAACGGCGCGCCCGCAGCAGCCCCTCACCGATCCCCACGACCAGCTCGTGCACGAGACTTTCACTGAGGGCCTGCCCGCGCAGGGAAGCGAAGGTGGCGTCGAGTTCCTCGTCCTTCCCCCGGGCCCCGACCATCTGGGCCAGCTCGCGGACGAGATCGTGAGCCCCCGAGATGGATTCGAGGGAAGAGAGAGGAAGCAGCTCGGCGAGCAGGCGTCCGCTGGTCTCGCCCAGCGAGCTGAGCAGCGCGGTCCGAATCCAGGGATCGTCGGCATCCTGCAGGGCGATCTTTCGGAGCGCGGCGAAGGCCTCGACCGCCCTCGATTCCCCGAGGCTGAAGGCCGCCTGGAAGCGCACCGGAGCCGCGGGATCCTCGGCCAGCGCACCCACGGTCTCGAGAACTGCGGAGTCGTCGAGCCAGGCCTCGGCGAGGCGCAGGGCGTTTTCCCGAACGCCCGGGGCCTCATCGAGTAGACCGGAGAGGATTTCTGTCTTGGTCAGGGCTCCGAGGCCGTGCAGGGTCCACAGGGCGTGCAGCCTCGCCTGGGGTGAGGCGCCGTCCTTCACGAGGGCCCGCAGGGCCGGGACGGCGCTGGCATCCTGCCGCTCAAAGAGCAGGCGCTGCGCCGTCTCGCGCCACCAGGCCTGGGGATGCTCCAGGGCGGCCACGAGCTCGGCCGTGCCGGCCTCGCCGAGCCTGGGTGGGGCCGGAGGACGGAATCCGGGCGGAGCGAGACGCCAGATCCGCCCCATGTCCCGTCCCGCCTCGAGATCGACGGCGGCATGAATGTCCTCGGGGATGCTCCAGGGGTGCTCAATGTTTTCCCGATACATGTCGACGACGTGCAAGGTCCCGTCGGGGGCGTTGCAGAAGTTGACCGGTCGGAACCAGTTGTCCGTGGAGGCCACCATCTCCGCCTCGAGATCGACGCGCTCGGCCCGATAGGTGACTCCATCAGGGACGAGGCGGAGTCTGTAGAAGAGGTTGCCGGCGCATTCGGCGACAAAGACGTTGTCGTGATAGGCCTCGGGATAGGCCCGTCCCCGATAGCTGGTGATGCCGCTGGCGGAGGTGACCACGCCGGCCCCGACGAGCTCGCTGCGCGGCATGACGATGTCGCGCTCGCCCGCCCAGCGCTTCGCGCGGAGGACCCGCCAGGGTTCCGGCGGGGAGATGCTGTGCACGCGGAGCTGGTCTCCCGACTCCGCCATGTCGTGGAGAACGCTTCGCGCGGGCAGCCAGGGATTGCGGGCGAGATAGCGGCTGGGCAGGAGGATCTGCTGGGCGGGGTTGCGGATGTTGCAGAGGAAACGGTGTCCCCAGTCGTCAAAGCTGCCCCCGAAGCGGGCGCCCCCGGATTGCAGCTCAAAGTGGTGGTCGCGGGGATCGAGGGCGAAGTCCGCCCGGGTCATCACCAGGGGGCGGTCGTCCCCGCCCTCAGGCCGCACGATCCGCCCGCCGTTGCTGCCCCCGGCCCCGTGGATGCGATTGTCGAGCCCCCAGACGAGGTTGTTCATCACCGCCTGGACATTGAGCTTGCGGAAGCCCGTGAGCACCCGAACTCGCCGGTCGGCCCGACCGTCGCCGTCCTCGTCCTTGAAATACCAGAGGTCGGGGGTCGCGGCGACAAAGATTCCTCCCTTCCAGCAGGCGGCACCCGTGGGCCAGGAGAGGCCCTCGGCGAAGATCGTGGCCCGGTCGAAAACGCCGTCGCCGTCGAGGTCCTCAAGGAGGCGGATGCGGCCGATGGCCTCGTCCGTGGGGTTCTCCTGATTGGGCTTGTGCCGGGCCTTGTCCGTGTAGGGATAGTCGCGCATTTCGCAGACATAGGCCCGTCCATTCTCGTCGTAGGTGATGGAGACGGGACTGGCGACGAGGGGCTCGGCGGCGAGCAATTCCATGCGGAAGCCATCGAGAACGCGGAAGCTCTGCACGGCCTTCTCGGGCGGAGTGGGCGGCACGGTGGGAAGGCGCTCCTGAACCGCCCCGCGCTCGGGAGCCGTGAAGAGGGATGTCGTCTGCGCCACGGCCGAGATGGCCACAAAGCCCAGGCCGGCGAGGAACCCGGTCGCTGCGGGAACAAAAGAGGGGCGCTTCATGGGAAGGTTCAGGATAGCAGGGCACGAGCCCGGCCCGAGGCGATAGAGGCCAGGACAGAGGGATCGAGGACGGATTCGCGGAGTTTGAGAAGGGCGGATTCGAAATAGAACTGCGGGGCGTAGGAGCCGAAGCAGAGGCTCTCCGTGGGGATCTGCTTGAGCAGATTGGCGATCCCCTCGACGCCCTCGAGCATGGCGATTTCAAAGAGGGCTCCGCGCCCCGCCAGGGAGGCCAGCGGCAGCCCTCTCAAGGTGCGAAAGGCGTTGAGCAACTGCACCCGCAGCCCGGGGAGGCGCCCCATCGTCTCCGCGAGGGGACCAAGGTCGGTCGGCGGCACCGAGACGAGGGGATGGAGGGTTCGCTCCTCCTCCATGATCACCGCGATCTGGACCAGCAGACCCGCCTCCGCCGAGAGGGCCAGAAGGGCCTGGGCCTCGGGATCATCCAGACGGTAGCCGTGGTAATTGGGATGCAGGCGGATGATGCGCATGCCGTGGACCTCGACACAGCGCCGCCATTCCCCGCGCCAGTCCGGCAGGCCGGGATGGAGGCAGCCGACCGGGCGAAAGAGGTCCGCATCGAGGGCGCGACAGGACTCGACGAGGCGGTCGTTGACGGATCGAATGTTCTTGTGCAGCAGGGCGTCGAAATGTCCGGTCCAGGCTTCCACGACGCCCTGGGCACGCAGGTGATCCCGCAGGGCTTCGCCCTGATCAAGGGGCGTGCGGCGAAAGGGCCACTGGCCGAGATAGACCTGGGTGTCAACGAGCGGCGGCAGGGCCTCGGAGGAAGGAGTCGTCGGAACGGCAGCGACTCCGGGCGGCGATGGCGCGTCCGTCTGGGCGTTCAGTCCTCCCAGACCTGCGGCGGAGATCAGGGACAGGGAACCGCCTTGTCGCAAGAACCCACGGCGACTGAGCGGCGAGGACGGGCCGTGGGCGGGATCGGTCGGCGTGCTCATGCGCGGATTCCTTTCGCGTCGAAAATGGGCTGGAGCAGGCGGCGCAGGTTGCCGCCGAGAATGAGGGCCTTGTCCTCTTGGGAAAGGGCCGCGCCCTGCACCTTGGCGAGCTGGGAGGAAAAGCTGCGTCCCGGAGCGTCACTGCCGTAGAGCACCCGCTCGGCCCCGAGTTCCCGCACGGCCATTTCGGTGAAGCCGGCGACGGGATCGGATCCGGCCAATTCCGTGTAAACGTTGGGCAAGGGGCGTATGGCTTGGAGCCCCAACTCCCAGTCCCCTCCGGCGTGGCCGCAGACGAGCGTGGCCTGGGGATGGCGCTGGGCCAGCTCCACAAAGTCGTGGGGCGTGGACTCGCCCGGCTGATTCGTGGAGCCCGCCTTGAACCAGGTGTGCTGCACGACCACCGCCTGCAGCTCCGTGGCCCGTTGGATCAGGGGATCGAGTTCCGGGGCATTGCAGCGCCCTGCAATCCAGAGTTTGACGCCGACCATGGGGCCCTTGGCCACGCATCGCTCCAGCTCCTCCAGCGAGGTCTCGACATGCTGCGGGCTTAGGTAAACGAAGCCGAAAAGGCGTTCCGGGCAGGCTTCCATGGCGCGGAGCACCTCGTCGTTCTGCTCGCGCAGCTGCGCGGCCGTCGGCTCCGCCAGCAGGCGGGTCCCCATGTAGAGGCAGAGGCGCTCGATGCCGAGGCGATCGGCCACGGCGACGAGATGGCGCGCCTTTTCCTCGGGAGTGGTCCCAGGCAAGGCCGCGCCGGCGAGATGGCAGTGAAAATCCCAAATGCGCATGGTCACGAGCTGCCGGAAGCCCCGCCTCCCCTTTCGCCCCTAATCGGTTCGGACAGGAGAAAGCGCTCCGCGGCAGGCTCCCATCTAAGACGGTAGCCTCCCTCGGATCGAGAACGCATATGCGCCCGTCCCCGACACCGACGCGAACGGGCCCGCCGCAGAGCCGATCAGGCCTGGGCCAGCGCCTGTTCGAGATCCGCCTTGAGATCGGCGAAGTCCTCGCAGCCGAAGCTGAGGCGGATGTAGTCGGGCTGGACGCCGGCGGAAACCTGCTCGGCGGGCTCCAGCTGACTGTGGGTGGTGCTGGCAGGATGAATGGCAAGGCTCTTGGCGTCGCCGATGTTGGCGAGGTGGCTGAAAAGCTTGAGGTGGTTGATGACGCGCACGGCGCCCTCGTAGCCCGTCTTCACCCCGAAGCCAAGCAGACCGCCGTAGCCGCCGGTGAGGTACTTGTTCGCCGCGGCGTGGGATTTCGACTCGGGCAAGCCGGGATAGTTCACCCAGGCCACCTGGGGATGCTCCTTGAGGAAATGAGCGGCGGCGAGGGCGTTCTGGCAGATGCGCTCCATGCGCAAATGCAGCGTCTCCAGGCCGATGAGCGATTGCCAGGCGTTGAAGGGGGAAATGCAGTTCCCCGTGTCGCGGAGGAGCTGCAGGCGCATCTTCATGGCATAGGCAATGTTGGCTCCGTTGGCCGGGGGAAAAGCCTTGAAAGCTTCCCAGTGCACGAGCCCATGATAGGAGGGATCGGGCTCGGTGAAGCCGGGAAAGCGGCCGGAGCCCCAGTCGAAGTTGCCCCCGTCCACGACGATGCCGCCGATGGAGGTGCCGTGTCCGGCGATGTACTTGGTGGTCGAGTGCACCACGATGTGGGCTCCCCATTCAAAGGAGCGGTGCAGGATGGGCGAGAGGCAGGTGTTGTCGAGAATGAGCGGCACCCCGGCCTCGCGGGCGATCGCGCCCACCTCCTCGACGGGGAAGATGTTGAGGGCGGGATTGCCAAGTCCCTCGCCGTAAAAGGCCTTGGTTTCCGGACGCAGGGCGCGCCGGAAGGCCTCGGGATCGTCGGCGTCGACAAAGCTGATCTCAATCCCGAGCTTTTTCAGGGTGTGGTGGAACAGGTTGTAGGTGCCTCCGTAGAGCTGCGAGACAGACACGATGTGGTCGCCGGCACCGGCGATGTTGAGAATGGCACTGGTGATGGCCGCCTGCCCCGAAGAGTGGGCCAGGGCGGCCGAACCGCCTTCCAGGGCCGCCACCCGCTGTTCAAAGACGTCTGTCGTCGGGTTCATCAGGCGGGTGTAGATGTTCCCGAGCTCCTTCAGGGCAAAGAGATTCGCCGCGTGTTCCGTGTCGCGGAAAACGTAACTCGTCGTCTGGTAGAGCGGCACCGCGCGGGAGCCGGTGGTGGGATCAGGCACCTGGCCGGCGTGGAGCGCTTTGGTGCCGAGACCGCTGGGATAGGGCTGGAGAGAGGACATCGTGGAGGGGGTTGAGATCGAGTGTCCACACCATGCCGAAGCCGCCGGTCAAAGTCAACGGGATCCCGGAGGGGGAACCCCTCGTGACTCGCAGACGAGCCCTTAGAGCAAGCCGTAATGGGCGTCGATGGGGTGCTGATAGGTGCGCAGGCGACCGGACTCGATCTCCTCGATGGAGACCTCGCGGCGAGCCAGGCTGGACTCGACGATGGCATAGGCACAGGCCAGGTCGCGCCTCCCCTCGGCTCCGGAGCATTCCGGTTGCCCGCCGCGCTCGACGGCCCGCAGCCAGTCGAGCTGGGCCAGGGCAAAATCCTGGCGAATTCCCAAGGGGAAATGGCGCTCCTGCAGGGCTGGCGGGGCCTCAGCCTCGTAAAGCGCCGCGAGCGACTGGGGCGGCTTCCCGTCGAGAGTGATCTGGTCTCGCTCGATACGCCCCCCCCGTCCGTGAAAGACGATGCCCTCCCCGACCTTGGTGGCCCCGCCGCGACCAGCCCAGCTTCCGAACAGGGTGCCCGTGGCCCCGGAGGCGAGGGCGAAATGCGCGTGGAAGGTGTCGTCGGCGTCGCAGGCGAAGGACTCCGCCTCCCTCCCCTCGCGTCGAATCCAACGTCGCGGCTCGACGACCTGCGTGCGGGCGCCGACGGAGACGACCTCGCTGCCAGAGACGTGACGGATCAGGTCGAAGAAATGGGGACCGAGGTCCAGGGAGATCCCGCCTCCCTCGCAGAGGCGGTGACGCCAGGGCGTCTCGGCGACGACGAGATCGGGCGCCCACCAGGTGCCGATGTTGCCCATGGCCGCCATCTCCATGGGGCCGACCGGCCCGTCCTCGGACAGGGCCCAGGCCGCCTGCCGCACCCAGGGCACAAAGCGGAGATTCTCGAACACCCCAAAGGTCACCCCGACGCGCTCGGCCTCCTCGACCATGTGCCGCGCCGCGGCCATGCTGACCGCCAGCGGCTTTTGGGTGAGGAGGGCCTTGCCCCGGGCAAAGGTCTCCGCCGCCACCTCGTGATGGAGGCCATGCCAGGTGAAGTCATTCACCGCATCGACGCGATTCGAGGCAATGAGTTCGCGATAATCGGTGTGGATCTCCACGGGGGTATCGGGCTGGAAATCGGAAAGGTATTCGTCCTCCACGGCCAAGGGATCCCCGGGCAGGCGGGATACCGCGCGGCGCGGCACAGGCCCCTCGCCCCGCCGAACATAAGCGAGGGCGTCCTCGGGCTGGCGCGCGCACAGGGCGCTGATCTCGAATCCGGTGACGCCCGCCTCGCGCAGCAGCCGATACCCCTGCAGATGCGCCGCGAGGATGCGCCCACAGCCGACGATGCCAATTCGTATCATTTCACTGTTTTCGAAAGAGCGTCCGGGGAGCCTCCGTATGGGAGGCCTAAACTCGCCGCGGCGCGGCGCTCCCCCAGGTCTCCTCTGATCGGGCCTCAGGGTGGCGGAGCGGCATCGATCGAGTCAATGCCTTATCCCGGAAATTTAATCGTCCCACTGACCACCCCCCCACGTTACAATGATCACCATGGAGAAAGCCGACGAGAAGGAACTGTTCGCCCGCACCCGCAGGAGCCTCATCGAACGGCTCGCCGACTGGGAGGACCAGCGCACTTGGGACGAGTTCTACCAGACCTACTGGCGGCTCATCTTCAGTGTCTCCACCAAGTCCGGCTTGAGCCGGGAGGAAGCCTTCGACGTGGTGCAGGAAACCGTCCTCTCCGTCGCCAAGCAATGGCGCAAGGGCCAGGTCTACGATCCGGACAAGGGCTCCTTCAAGACTTGGCTGATGAACATCACCCGCTGGCGCATCGCCGACCAGTTCCGGCTGAAACAACGCAACCCCGCCGCCGCCCACCAGGCGGGGGGAAGCCTTGGCTCGGAGGGCGACGAGCGCCGCACCGCGACCATTGAACGACTCGAGGGGCTGAACGGCGCCGAGGTGCTCGACCAACTCTGGGAGCGGGAATGGATGTCGAACCTCACCGAGGTCGCCCTCAGCCGCGTTAAAAAGCTGGTCTCGCCGAAGCAATACCAGATCTTCCACGCCTACGTGGTGAAGGAATGGGAAGTCGCCAAGGTGCGCGATGAGCTTGGCGTGAGCCAGTCCCAGGTCTACCTCGCCAAGCACCGCGTGGGTTCGCTCCTGAAGGAGGAGATAGAAAAACTCAAACGCGAGTTCGTCTGATATCGACGGGCGGCATCCCCCGATTGGCGGGGCCTGCCGCCACATCATGGCTTCGCCAACGCCCGCGCCGAAGACGGTCGTTTGGAAAAATCAAGAGAAAGTCTTGACCTAATCCCGTAGGCCTGAGTAGAACAGCTGCATGAAACGGGTGCAGCGCGAATACGGGACGGTCATTTTTCTTGCCTTGGGATTTCTCCTCTGCGCGGCCTGCCTCACGGCCATCCGCAACGCCACGGAGAGCCGACCGGGACGCTCGATCACCCGTTATTTCACCGGTGATCATCCCACCCAGCTGCTGCCCCAAACGCGTAGCTCTCACGTCCTCGCCTCGGCATCGCCCTTGATGGAAGTTCTCCTGAGCAACGAGGGGGAGTCTCCCCTGCACGCGCCGACCTTGCTTGCCCGGCAAGCCCCCTCCGATTCTCTCGGCAACCCGGCGGCCCCCTGGGCTACGGTCTCCCCCTTGGGTCTGGAAGCCGTGATAGAGGACGAGTTGACAGGCAGCGAGAGGTATGGTGACCTGCCCCCCGAATTCGTCCCCAGCGAATCGATCGGCAGTGACCGGGACCTCGAACGACATGCCCTGCTCCCCCAATCCTGAGGACCAGAGACCGCCTGCGGCAGAAAGGGATCCTCGCCGTCGGGCTCGGCCCCAGCTCTCCCTAGGGGGTGTCGCCCTTCTGTTGATGCTGCTGGGCCTGCCCGGGGTTGGACTGGCGGAGGGAAGCCACGATCATGAACAGCTCACCACCCGCGACGGACAGGTGTTCCGAGCCATCCGGGTGATCGATTCCGACCCGCAGGGTTTGACCTTTCGGCACCGCGAGGGCATCGCCAAGATTCCCTTCGACGCCCTCTCCCCCGCCTATCGCCTGCTCTACGAGACGGTGGAAGAAGCCGTCGACACGCCGGAAGCCCTTCCTGCGGCCGCCCCGTCCCCTGCCGCCCTAGAGACTCCGGACCGCGCCGGGAGACCGGCCCCCTCGTCGTGGGAACTGCACATCCGCCTGCACTGGAGAGCGCTCGTGCCCACGGGCAGCGCCTGCGGCGCGTTTCCCTCCTCCACTCCGCCAGGCCAGCACTTGGCTGCCAGGGGACGTAGCGACCACGGCACCCTATTCCTCTCCCATGCTCGCCACCGCGAACGGGTCCTCCGGAGTTTTCTGCTCCACCAAGGCCTGCTGACCACGCCGCCCTGCCGTTAGGGCGTTTTTTTCAAAATATCCTTGCCGATTTCCACTCTTTTTGTCATACCGATCGGTCGGTATGCAAAAGCCAGCGACCCAATCCCGACGCAATCCCAGCGAGACGCGCGCCCGTCTCGTGGAATCCGCCGTCCGGCTGTTTCTGCGTCAGGGTTATGCCGCGAGTTCCGTGGAGGACATCTGCCGGGAGGCGGGGGTCACCAAGGGCAGCTTTTTCCATCACTTCCCCAACAAGGAGACCCTCGCCGCGGCGGCGGTGGAATGGTGGGGACGATTCGGCACTTCGCTCTACGCCCAAGCCTGGGAGGATTCTGACGCAGATCCACTCGATCAACTGCGCCGGCTCTTCGCCATCATGAGCGGATTCACCGAGAACGAAAATGAGGTCTGCACCTGCGTCGTCGGGATGCTTTCCCAAGAGCTGGCGCAGACCCACCCGGCCCTTCGCGAAGCCTGCGATCGCGAACTCAACACCTGGACGGCGAACTGCGCGCGTCTCCTGGCCGCCGCCAAGGCCAAGCATGCCCCTATGGCGGATTTCGATCCGGAGGCCGTGGCCTGGTACCTCAACAGCCTCTGGCAAGGGTCCATGCTCGTGGCCAAGACCAAGACGCATCCCGACCTCATCCGATCCAATCTTCGCCTGGCCCTCCGCTGGGTCGAGTCCCTGCTGAACCTCCCTGCCCCGTCATGATCACCGCCCCTCCCTATCGCTTTGCCCTCCCCTCCGCACCGCTGGCCGACGTGGTGGAAGTCTACTGGATCCACGAGGGCGCGCCCCCCTTGCACGCCTTCGAGCGCGTGCTGCCGGGCGGACGGGAGGAACTGATCATCAATCTCACGGACGGCGAGCTGCGCTGCTACCACGAGGATGGAAGCCCTAACGGACGCACCTCTGGCCCCCTCCTCGTCGGACTGCACCGCTCCGCCTACACCATCGACACCCGACAGAAGACCGCGGTCTTGGGGGCTCGGCTCAAGCCCGGCGGACTCTGGAAACTTTTCGGCATATCCGCCAATGAGTTCAAGGAATCCCGACTCGCCCTGCACAGCTTCCTCGGCAGGGGGACGGACCACCTGATGGAGCGACTCCTCGAGGCAACGCAAGCCGAGCAGCGCTTCCGCCTCCTCGACACCGCCCTCACCGCGCGCCGCCTGCGCGATCTCCATCCCGCGGTGAGCTGGGCGGCCCAACAGATCATCCGCTACAACGATCGCGTCAGCGTGGCCGCGCTCGCCGAGGAATCCGGACTGAGCGTGCGCCGCTTCGGAGCGCTCTTCCAACGAGAGATCGGCTTGGCTCCGAAGTCCTATGCCCGCCTGCGTCGCTTCGAGCGCGCCCTGCGCGAGGTCCACGCGCATCGCTCCCCCGACTGGTGCGAACTCGCCGCATCCCTCGGCTACGCCGACCAGGCCCACTTCATCCGCGAGTTTCGTGAATTCAGTGGACTCACGCCCGCCACCTATCACGCGCGGCGCGGTCCGAATCCGAATTTTGTCGTGACCCGCGAGACAGAAAACGCGGCCGCCTGAAACAGCGAAGACGACCCTCCCCTTCCGATTTGTTCAATACCTCAAGCCCCACTCCTGACAAAATAAACCGAACATGAGCACCCCGACCGACTACCCGCCCCTGAGCCCCTACCTCATCGTTCACGACGCCCTCGCTGCCGTCCGCTTTTACCAGGAAGCCTTCGACGCCGAGGAGCGCTATCGCCTCGTCGATCCCCATTCTGGACAGATCAGCCATGCCGAACTGCTGGTCCAGGGCCAACTCCTCATGCTCGCCCAGGAGCACCCCTCCTGGGCAAAATCCCCCCGCACCCTGGGAGGCACAGCGGTGAAGCTGAGCCTGATGGTGGAAGATCCCGACGCCGCCTTCGCCCGGGCCGTCGCCTCCGGGGCCGAGGGACGGATGCCGCCGCAGGACCAGTTCTACGGCTTCCGCACCGCCTCCGTACTCGATCCCTTCGGGCACGAATGGATGCTCCAGCGCCAGATCGAGGTGGTCTCCCCCGAGGAAATGCAGCGCCGCTGGGAGGAGATGCTCCAGGCGCACGGCAAATCCTGCTGAGTCCTTTCCCTCAAATCCACGAACCAAAACACCCCTACCCGTTTCGCCCCCATGAACAACGACTCCTACATCGACGGCTTTCTTCTCCCCGTGCCCCGGGCCCACCTCGAGCAATACCGCTCGGTCTCCGCCAGTTGTGCGGAGGTCTGGAAGGAATACGGAGCCCTCAATTACGTCGAGACCGTCCTCGATGACGATGCCTGTTCCGACATGCGCTCCTTCCGCATCGCCGCAGACGCCTCGGAGGACGAGGTCGTCGTCTTCTCCTGGATTGAATACCCCTCCAAGGCGGTTCGGGACGAGGTCAATACCAAGGTCATGAATGATCCGCGCATCACCGAACATTGCCAACCGATGCAGCAGGTCTTCGATGGCCGCCGCATGTCCTTCGGCGGTTTCGTCCCCATCGTCATTCATTGATCCGCCCTCTCATGACCCCGCCCTACGTTCAGCCCTATCTCTTCTTCGCTGGCCAGGCCGAGGCCGCCCTCGCCCACTACGAGAAAACCCTCGATGCCGAGGTGCTCATGGTGATGCGCTTTCGCGAAAGTCCCGAATCCAATCCCGACTGCCCGCTCCCCCCGGGCTGGGAGGACAAGATCATGCACTGCAGCTTCCGCCTCGGCAGCTCGGTCCTCATGGGGTCCGACGGCATGGGAGAGGAGAAGAAGGAGGGCGGTCACGCCCTGTCGTTGACCCTGCCGGACGCCCCCGCCGCCCAGCGTGCCTTTGCCGCCCTCTCCGAGGGCGGAAGCGTCTTCATGCCCCTCGGGGAGACCTTTTGGTCGCCCTGTTTCGGCATGTGCACCGATGCCTTCGGCATCCAATGGATGATCACCGTACCCGAAACGAAATGAGCGCCCCCCCTTCAGAATCCCTCGACCTCGTCCTGCATCGCATCATCGACCAGCCCCGTGCGAAACTTTGGCGTTGCTGGACGGAGCCCGAGCTCCTCAAGCAATGGTTTTGCCCCAAGCCCTGGGGCGTATCCCGGGCCGAACTCGATCTGCATCCGGGCGGACGCTGCCATGTCACCATGCGCAGTCCCGAGGGGGAGGAATACCCCAACTGCGGGATCTACCTGGAGGTCGTCCCCTATGAGCGGCTCGTCATGACCGACGCCTACACGGACGCGTGGGTACCCAGCGAAAAGCCCTTCATGACGAGCATCATCTCCTTCAAAGACCTCGGGGACGGGCGCACCGAATACACCGCCGTCGCCAGACACTGGAAAGCCGAGGACCGGGAGTCCCATCTCCAAATGGGCTTCCACGAGGGCTGGGGCAAGGCCGCCGACCAGCTCGAAGAACTCGCCGCAAGCCTCTGAAACGATCATGTCCCCTCTCGTCCCCTGTCTCTGGTTCGACCGCAATGCGGCCGAGGCGGTCGATTTCTATCTCTCGGTCTTCCCGGGGTCGAAGATCGAGGAAACGACCCGCTACCCGGCGTCCTCGCTCCCCCAGCTCCAGGGACGCGAGGGAGAATTGATGGTGATTCGTTTCCAACTGCGCGGACAGTCCTATCTGGCCCTCAACGGGGGACCCGAATATTCCTTCACTCCGGCCATCTCCCTCTGCGTGGAATGCGACACTCAGGAGGAGATCGACTATTACTGGGAAGCCCTTGGCGAGGGAGGCCCCGTAGAGGCCCGACAATGCGGCTGGCTCCAGGACCGCTTCGGCTTGTCTTGGCAGATCGTGCCGAAAAACCTCGGCGCCTTCTTCCAGCACGAGGATCCCCGCGTAAACGCCCGGGTCATGACCGCCCTCCACGGCATGCAGAAAATCCGCGTGGCGGCCCTGGAGACCGTGGCCCGGATCCAGCCGGATCAACCGGATCGGATGGTCTCCCAACGCTGCCTCGCGCATTCCGCGGAAGCGATCTTCGCCGCCTTCACGGATCCCGAACGCCTGGCCCGATGGTGGGGACCCGCTGGCTTCCGCAACGAGTTCCGCCGCTGCGACATCCGGGCGGGGGGAGACTGGGAATTCGACATGATCGCCCCCGAGGGGACGCGCTATCGCAACGAGAGCCGCTTCCTTTCCATCGATCCGCCGCGCCAACTCGTCATCGAGCATCTCGGCGAGGGCCACCACTTCGTCCTGACCATCTCCCTCCTTCCCGAGGGGGACGCCACCCGTCTCGAATGGATGATGGACTTTTCCGATCCCGGCGAGGTCGAAAGGGTCCTGGCCTACGCCCCTCGCTGCAACGAGGAGGTCTTCGACCGACTCGAGGAGGAAATCTCCCGGGGCGGCACCCCCTGACCCTCCCCGCGCGCGACCGCCTTTCCTAACATGATCAAAAAAATCCTGCTCGTCCTCGCCCTAATCGTTGCCGCCATCCTCATCGCGGCGGCCTTCCGACCCGGCACCATGGAAGTGCTTCGCTCCGCCCGGGTGAACGCCAATCCCGAGGCGGTCTTCGCCGTCGTCAACGACCTGAGTCGCTGGAACGAATGGTCGCCCTGGGCCAAGCTCGACCCGGAAGCCGAATACCGCCTTGAGGGCCCCGGCCAGGGGGCCGGCGCCACCTATCACTGGTCGGGGAACCACCAGGTCGGCGAAGGCCGACTCCACATCGTCGAAAGTCGTCCCGGCGAATACGTGGCCATGCAGCTGGTCTTCGTGCGCCCCTTCCCTGGGGAGGCGGACGTGCGCTTCGACCTGAAACCCTCGGGCGAGGGCACGGAGGTGAGCTGGTCGATGCGCAGTCCCCAGCCCTACCTCGGCAAACTGATGGGTCTCTTCGTGGACTGCGAGAAAATGTGTGGCGACCAGTTCCTCGAGGGACTGGAGGGATTGCGGCGGGTGGTCGAAGGCCAGCCGGCGAGTTGAGGGGACTGCCCTCGGCAAGCCACCCCCTCCGGATGCGCTCCCCCGCCTCGCTGGCTGGCGAGCAAAGCCGCCGCCAGCAGAGAACTGGGTGGATCGCCGAGAATCAGCCCAAGCCGGGCACTTCCCAACCGGAGCGGTAGGTCCGCTTGAGGAAGCGGTTGGCTTCCGTGACGTTGACCACGGCGAGCTTCTCCGAATCCCATTCGATCTCCGCGCCGCTGCGGTAGGCGACGTTGCCCAAGAGCATCGTCTCGGTCAGCGGACCGGCGTAGCTGAAGGGCGTGGAGGGCTGCCGGGATTCGCGGACGGCCGTGCACCACTCTTGATAGTGGTTGCCGTCTTCGAGGTCCGCCCACTGGTAGCCGGCGAAGTCCGCCTTGGGGAAGAGCTCGGGCATTTCCGGGAAGCCGAGGAAGAGATTCCCCTTCTCCCCGATGAAAAGAACGCCGTTGAGGGAACCGGCCCAGTCCTCGGGAGCCTTGAAGAGGGAGCGGTCGGGTTGGCGACCCGCCTCATACCAGCGCAGCGATAGGGTCTCGGTGGTGTATTCGGTGCCGGGGAAGGTGTACTGAATCTCCGCCCATTCCGGACCGGATTCGGGATGGGGCGCGGGGCCATCGGCCTTCACCTTCGAGGGCGGTCCGAGCCGCAGGGCGTCGACGACGGGATCGAGAATGTGGCAGCCCATGTCGCCAGCCACGCCGGTGCCGAAGTCCCACCAGCCCCGCCAGTGGAAGGGATGATAGGTCTTGTCCACCCAGGGACGCTCCGGCGCCGTGCCGAGCCAGAGATCCCAATGCACCGTTTCCGGGGGATGGCCGCCGGGGGCGGGACGATCGATGCCCTGCTTCCAGTAGGTGCCGGGACGGTCGGTCCAGGCGTGGACCTCGCGGACCTTGCCGATGACCCGGTCCTCGCGCAGGGCGTGGATCGCGATCTTCAGCCGCTTGGTGGCGTGGTGCTGGATGCCCATCTGCGTGATGACCCCGGTTTCCTTGGCCAACTGGGCGAGGACGCGGGACTCGTGCACGGTGTGGGTCAGTGGCTTCTGGGTGTAACAATGCAGGCCCAGCTGCATCGCCGTCGCGGTCACGGGAGCGTGGGTGTGGTCCGGCGTGGTCACCATGATGCCGTCGATGCCCTTCTGCTCGAGCAGCTTGCGCCAATCCGTGTAGGCCTTGGCCCCGGGGAAGCGCTCCTTGGCGCGGGCGAGACGAGTCTCGTCGATATCGCAGACGGCGACGATGTCATTGCCGGGCGCAAGCTCCAGCATGTCGCTCCAGCCCTTGCCGCCGACCCCGACACAAGCGAGGGCCAACTTGCGGTTCGGCGAAGCGGCGGAAAGAAAAGCAGGCGCGGCCGAGGCACCCAACAGGGCGGCCCCGGACTGTTTCAAAAAAGAGCGACGATCGAAGGAAGTCATGGGCCAAGATGGAGTCGGCCCGCGCCTTAGACAAGGGCCCCTGCCGGTCGGGTATACGCCAGATCAAGCGCAGCGAGCCCCCATCGAGGCCACGCCCTCTAGGGCTTCAGGAAGTGCTCGAAGAACTGGTAAAGGAGCTCGTTGGACTCGGCATTGGGGGAATGATCCGGTCGATTGTGCATGCCGACACGGTTTTCCGCACCGAGCAGGCGGTAAAGGGCAAGGCTGTGGTTGAGCGCCCGCCAACGATGCGGCGGATCCTCGCTGCCCGCCGAGACAAAGAAGGGACGCGGGGCCATGAGGGCATGAAGTTCGTGGAGATCGCGGCCCTCCTCCAACAGGCGCGGGTAGAGGCCCCTCGCCGGATTCTCCTCCGTGGGCACCCCACGCGGGCGCCAGGGCTTGGGATGGTACCCCAGATACCAGGGTTCCCAGTAATTCACGCTGGGACGCAGGTCGAAGACGATGCCGGGATCAGACCAGGCCGCACAGGCGAACTTGTCAAAGAGGCAGGAGGCAAACATGGACCATTTCCCGCCGAAGGAATGCCCCGTGACTCCGATGCGCTCGGCATCGACTTCGGGACGCGAGGCGAGCACATACCAGGCGTTGGCAGCCGCATAGCCCAGCATGGAGAGCGGCTGCACCTCGGCCTGTTCGATCGAGGGCCAATAGAGGGAATACTCATGGGCCTTGCTGGCCTCGGTGGTGCCGATGGACAGCGTCACGAAACCTCGCTTGGCCAATTGATAGGCAAAGTCCCGGTAGGGCTTGCCATCGATGCCGGCCGCCGTTTCGGGCTCGTAAAAGACGGTGAGCACCGCTGGCTTCGGGCTTTCGGAGGCACCCGCAGGCACGAAGAGATATCCCGTGGTTTTTTCCTTCGGGGTCCACAGGAAGCGAATCTGATGGCGGACGAGCCCCTCCTCCAACGTTTTCGTCTCCAAGGTCTCGACCTCGGGTGCGGTGATCAGCGGCGGCCACTGGCCAAGTCGCTCTTGCCAAAGGGCCAGAATCTCGGCGCGGCGCTTTTGCCAATCTTCCGGAGTCTTCACCTCGGATCCGTCCTCAAATCGCAAGGGAGAACGAAACTCGCCAAAGTCGCCGGCGAACTCGCTGGGCGGGGCAAAATAGGGCTTCAGTGTATCCGGCAGGCTCGCCTTGTCCTCGGCCAGAACGAGGAAGGGACTGAGCCACAGAATCAGGTAGGGAGGAAGCTTGGACATGCCCTTTCCTAAGCGAATCCGCGGCTTTTGGAAAGGGACGGAAATGAGTCCATGGCCGCGCAGGCCCCACGCTGCGGCGAGATCTCGTCGAGCGACTAGGCGAGCTTCTGCTCCCGCAGTTGGAAGCGGGCGTCGAATTTTCCTCCGGCGTGTTTCCGGCAACAGGGCAGGCAGGCCACGCGGCGATGGATGCGCCGCACCCTTTGGATCACGGCCTCGCAGTGGGGGCAGATGTAGGCGTATTTCCGTTCGAGGCGGCGCCCCGGAAAATCGAGCTGGTGACAACGGTCCTCGCCAGGTATGCCGAGATCCCGGCAGGCCTCGCGCCACTCCGCTCCGTGGGGTGAAATGCGTCGCCGCCCGGCCCGGGCAAAGGCAAAGAGATGGGCGAGCTCGTGAAGGAAGGTGGCGCGCAGCTCGAGCTCGCGCTGACCCGGAGGAAGCGTCTGGAGTCGCGGGTTCAGCTCGATGGACCAGGTCTTGGCCAGGGCTCGTCCCGCGGCCGTGCGCATCCGCGGATTCCAGGATACGTTCACCGCCCGGGCCAGGGCCTCGAGCCCGTGATCGCGACAGAGCTCCGCGGCCACGAGACAGAGGGCTTCGTCCCGCCCCGAGCGCGGATGCTCCCAGGTCGGAGACGCAGAGGCGGGACGGTCTTCCGCATCCGCCATGCCCTCAGGTGTCCGTAGAGGCCAGGATGGGTTCGACCGGCTCGCCGGTGATCTTGTTGAAGAGGGTCAGCTCCTCGCCGGCATTGGTGACGAAGGAATCCGGCGGCACGCTCTCGCGCAGGAAGACATTGGCCCCGATGGTGGAGCGCGCCCCGATGGTGGTCTTGCCCCCCAGCACCGTGGCATGGGGATAGATGACCACGTGATCCTCGACGTTGGGGTGGCGCTTGTTCCCTTTGACGATGCGGCCGTTCTCGTCCTTGGGGAAGTTGCGCGCCCCCAAGGTGACGCCGTGGTAGAGCTTGACGAAGTTGCCAATGACACAGGTCTCCCCGATCACCACGCCGGTGCCGTGGTCGATGAAGAAGTGCGAGCCGATCTGGGCCCCGGGATGTATGTCGATCCCGGTCAGGTTGTGGGCGTATTCCGTCATGATCCGGGGGATCAGGGGGACGTCCAGCTCGTAAAGCGCATGGGCGCAGCGCTGGATGGCGATGGCCTCGATGCAGGGATAGGCGAGGATGATCTCGTCAAAGTTCTTCGCCGCCGGGTCTCCCTCGTAAGCGGCCTCGACATCACTCTGCAGCAAGGTGCGGAGGCGGGGCAGCTGGCGCAGAAATTCGCAGACGAGCTCGCGCGCCTGCTGGCTGTGGCCGGTGTGCCGCTCGCCGGTCTCGTCGTCGCGAAGGCGCAGCGTTTTGGCCACCTCGACGGTCAGGGTATCGACCAAGGTGGCGATGCGCTCACTGGTGATGGGCTCCAACTCATCCGAGGGGATGGGTTCCTCCTCGTGGTAGCCGGGAAAGAGCAGTCGCAGCAGCTGCTTGCAGACAGACTTCACCGTTCCCTTCGACGGCAGGTTGCCGCTGTCGATGCGGTTGATGCCTCCCACTTCGTGGTAGGAGGCGAGAAGGGAATTGACGAGGCTTCGTTGCGCGCAGTCCATTGAAGGAGAGAAGGTATACGGTCGGACGCGCTTTCCAAGAGGAAGCTTTCAGCGAAAATGCCGGACCCCGCGCCGGCGAAACCGCTGTGCTCGTCCTCGACAGGCCGGGGTGTCCAAGGTCTTGGCCGATCCCCCATCATTCGGGCCCTTTGGGGCTATTGGGAAAAAATCGATGTTTGTCTAG
>CAZKGI010000031.1:0-42894 GCA_964552315.1 uncultured Akkermansia sp.
GTATTCTCCGCTCGCCGGGGGCTCGCTGCGAATCGAACCGCGGTTCTCATCCCTTTGTCGAAAATCCAAGGCCCGACCCCACGCTGCGCATGAGGTCGGGCCTTGGATGGCGGACAGGGTGGGATTCGAACCCACGGTAGAGTTTCCCCTACACACGCTTTCCAAGCGTGCTCCTTAAACCGCTCAGACACCTGTCCTAGATCGGGAGAATTGGCGGAAGGGGAAGATGGCGGGTTCTGACGCTTTCGCAAGAGGAAATGCAGGGTGGGATGCCAAGTCCTTCGCGTTGTGGCAGGGCAGGCGGACTTGGAAAGGCAAATCCCGCGTTCGGGGCAAAGTTTTCCGTTGCCCCGGGCCAGAGGCTTCGGTTCAATGCCGCCTATGGCATACAAAGTCGGCATCATCGGATATGGCTGGGCGGCGACGGCCCACGCAGACGCGATCAACGCAACGAACCAAGGGACCGTGACGGCGGTCTATTCCTCCCGTCCCCTCGATGACGCAGAAGTGTCCGCGCGCCACGGCAGCCAGATCAAGACCTACACGGACCTCGACGAGATGCTCGCCTCCGACATCGACGTGGTCTCGATCACGAGCTATCCGGCCCAGCACCGCGCTCAGGCGGAGGCCGCCGCGAAGGCGGGCAAGCACATCATTTTGGAGAAGCCCATGGCCATCCAATGGGAGGACTGTGTCGCCATTCGCGATGCGGTGGCCGCGGCGGGGGTCAAGGCCTGCGTCTGTTTCGAACTTCGTTTCGTCAGCCAGTTCCTCACGACGAGCAAGCTGCTCGCCAGCGGCCTGATCGGCGACATCCACTACGCCGAGGTCGACTATTACCACGGCATTGGCCCCTGGTATGGTCAGTACCGCTGGAACACGACCCGCGAAAACGGCGGGAGCAGCTTGCTGTCGGCGGGGTGTCACGCCCTCGACGCCATGATGCTCTGCATGGGGAGTCAAGTGGAGGAGGTGACCGCCTACGAGACCCAGTCTCGCAACGAGATCTTCCAACGCTACGAATACGCCACCACGACGGTGGCCCTGCTGAAGTTTGCCAACGGCGCCGTGGGCAAGGTCGCCTCGGTGATTGACTGCGTGCAGCCCTATTACTTCCACACGCATCTCGTCGGCAGCGAGGGCAGCCTGCTGGACAACAAGCTCTACTCCACCAAGCTGAGCCTGCGGGACAAGAAGTGGACGGAGCTCCCCATGGCCTTGGCCGATTCCGGCGATGTGGCGGACCATCCCTACAAGGACCAGTTCCAGTCCTTCTTTGATGCCCTCGACCGCGGAGAAGACATGGAGCGAACGAGCTTGGCCGAGGCTTTCGAGAGCTTCCGCGTGCTCTTTGCCTGCGACCGCTCCGCCCGCGAGGGACGTCCCGTGAAGTTGAGCGAGATCGCCTGAGTTGGCTTCAGCCCAGGGCCCGCACGGCCGCGGAAACGCGGCCGGCGACCGCGGCCCAGGAAAATTGCGCCGCCCGCTCCAGGGCCGCCCGGCGCGCTTCGGCGCGGTGCTCGGCGTCGAGGGCGAGAAAGGCCTCGATCGCTTGGGCCATGTCGGTCTCGCTTTCCGGATCGAAGTAGCGGGCGGCCTCCCCGCCAACTTCGGGCAGGCTGGCGGCTCGGGAGAGAAGGACGGGGCATCCGCAGGCCATGGCTTCCAGGGGCGGGAGTCCGAAGCCCTCGTAGAGGCTGGGAAAAATGAAGCCGTCGGCGCGGCGGTAGCGCCGGATCAGTTCCGTGTCGTCGACGCGCCCCAGCCATTCGATGCCCTGGCCCTCGATCTTTTCGACGGAGGCAAAGGTGCGAGGATTGGCTCCACCGATGAGCTGAAGTCGGGCGCCTTCGGGTAGACGGCCGCGCTGGTGCAGGTCGAGCCAGACGCGCAGGAGGCGCTCCAGGTTCTTGCGTGGGTCCACCGAGGCGACGCAGAGCAGGACCGGACCGCCGGCTAAGCGATCCTTCGGGTTTCTGGATTCCTCCGGGGAAAAGGCCGGTCCGGCGGCATTGCCGAGCACCAGGATCTTTTCCTCAGGCAGGCCGAGGTGGGGGGCGAGACGGCGCCGGGAGAATTCCGAGACCGTGGCCACGAGGGCGGACCGGCGGGCAAGTCGCGGGAGGAGCTCCTGATAGACGCGGCGGAAGCTGGAGCTGAAGCCCTCGGGGTGATCCCAGACTGCGGCGTCGTGGATGACGACCAATTGTCGCTTCACCGCAAGAGGTCCGGTGTTGCACAGCGAGAGGAGGAGCTCCCCACGCTTGCGCCTTTGGGGGAGGACCAGCTGCTCCCAGAGGTGGCCACGGGCGCCCGCGAGCTCCCTTCCGGGATCGGTTTCCCGCATTTTCAGCTCCGCATCCTCGTGCAGCTGGGCGGCCAGCTCGCTGGCAAAGCGCTCCACCCCCGTGTGGGGGCGCAGTCGGAAACGGGCATTGAGGAGCAGGGAAGTCATCGCGGCAGCGAGGAAGGCAGTTCCGGATCGGGCCAGGGAGTGGTGGGGACCCGGCGGACGCGGACCCGCGAGGCCAGGGTTCGCGACCAGAGCAACACCAGCACGATGACGACGGTGCTGGGGAGGGCACGATTGAGGCCGAACCAGTAGGGAATGCGGAGGATTTCCATCAAGCCGAGGAAGGTGATGGGGTAGAAGAAGGAAAAGAAAGTGCCTTCGCGATAGGCCCGGAAAGTGAGGCCAAACCAGAGCCCCATGAACAGGAGGAAGGGGAGGAGCAGGACATTGCCAAGCCGCGAGGCGACATAGTGAATGCCCCCGGGGTTGTTGTATTCGACGTCGAGGGTGCCGAGATAGAGCCCGTCGTAGATGGCCTCGTGCGCCCGGTGGGAAAGCGGTCCGACCACCCCGTCGTAAAAGCCGCCGACCTGCAGAATCGCGGCTCCGGTGTTCATGGCCTCGAAGTAGTAGGTGTAGAGGCGGCGCCATCCAAACTCGAAGAGACTGGCATGCTGGCCAGAATAGTATTGCCAGGAGCGGAAGAATTCGAAGGAGACAAACAGGACCAGCACGGCCACGGGCAGCAGGAGGGGGAGGAAGCGGAGAAGCCATTTCCCGATGGGACCAGCGGCGGCGGTGACGCGCGGCAGGGCTCCGAGAAAGAAGGGCACGCCCCCCTCGATGAGGGCGAGGCGTTCGGACCAGAGGGCCGCGCGAACGAAGAGCGTGCCAAAGAAAACGAGGTGGAAGACGGAAATCAATTTCACTCGTCCCGGCAGCAGGCCCGACCAGCGCATGCCGCGGATCATGCCAAGCACCAGAGAGACCTGGGTCCAGGTGGTGATCCCGGGGAGAGTCTTGAGATCGTGCTTCAGCTCGACATTGCCCCCCAGGATGGCCATGACGAGCCCCGGGTTGAGGATGAAATTCCGGAAGAACAGAAGGTGGGCGACGAGGAAGACCGCCATGAGAAAGCCGTCGAAGCGCGTCGAGAGAATGGCTTCCCCGAGGCGGACCGGAGGTGGCGCTGGCTGGCTCGACAGCCGAAGGCGCTGACGACACTGGGTGAGCAGGCCCGACTCTCCGATGAGCGAACCCAGAGCCAAGGCCAGGATGGAGACGAGGGCGACCACAAAGTCGCGGAAGCCATAGAAATGCTGGGCTCGGGAGAGGGAGTGCAGGGGATCTGAGAGGGAGAAAACCAACAGCGCGGGGATGGAGGCCCCGAGGAGCAGGAGGGATGGGCGACACCACCAGGGCAGCCAGCCTCCCGCCGGCGACGGGGCCGAGGGCTGGGGGGGAAGAAAACGAGGTCCGCGGCTCAGGCTCATGCGCTGGTCGATTCCGCCCCTCCTTTCTGGCGCATTTTGACGACGGCATAGGAGATGCCGAGGAGGCCCTCGCTGAGAAAGCCGACCCCCATGGCCACCACCATGCCGACGCCGCCCAGTCGGGGGATGAGCATCCAGGAAAGGCCGGTGACCACAAGGAATTTCACCACCCCGAGGCGGGCGAGGAAGGCGGAATGACCCGTCATCAGCAGGAGGTAGGGGACCGGTCCCATCATCAGGGAGATCAGTTGCACCACCAGGAGGAGGCGCAGGGCTTCGGCACCGTCGTGGAATTCGCCGCCGAAGATGGTCATGACCCATTCGGGAAAGGCGATGCCCAGGGCCAAGGCCGGCGCCAAAGTAAGCAGGGCGATGCCGATGGATTTGCCGTAGACGCGCATCACAGGAACCAAGGGGCGGGCAAGCTCGGCACTCCGGGAGAGCGCCGGAGCGAAGACCCCGTGGATGGCGCTGGAGAGCACGATGAAGAGGATGGCGATGCGGAAGGCGGCGGTCAGGTGCGAAACTTCGTCAGCCGGGCGCACCGCTTCACAGATGGCCAGGGGAACGATGAAACCCAGGGCGCCGAAGAGACTGACGCAACACACCGGGAAACCCTCGCGCAGGAGCGTGCGGAAGGTGAGCCGGTCGGGCCAGAGGAGAAAGCGTCCCTGATAGGATCCGCCGGGGGCGTAGCGGGCCAGGGCGGCCCCGGTGATAAAGCTGCCGGTGTAGAGGGCCAGAATGAGGGGAGAGCTGGCCCGCCCCACGAGCAGCAAAAGGGCAACAAGGGCGCAAAAAAGCCCCGTGGGCAGCACGTGGCCAAAGAGGTTCCCCAGAACGGGATGGGAAAGGCCCTTGAGCACCTCGCCGTTGATGAGAGTCAGGGATATGGCGCTCTGGGCGACGAGGGGAAGGAGATGCCAGGCCTGCAGCTGAATCGGCCGAGGGCCCGACAACACCGCGTAGATTGTCCAGAGCAGCCCGAGCATCAAGGCAAGCGCCAGAGACATGCTGCGCAGGTTGGCCACGAAGCGTGCGACCGCCTCCGGGCCGTTTCGTTCCAAGCGCGGCACATTGCGCAGCGCAATCTGCTCGAGTCCATAGCTGGCGATGGGGCCGGAGGTCATCAGGACCGAAGACCAGAAAAAGAAGAGGGCGCTGGGGCCGTCGCCCAGCATGCGGGCGACCATCACGGTGCTGAGAAACTGGAAGCCCGCCCCGATCATTCGCACCGCCGAGGGGGTGAGCGTGCGGATCAGACGGTGCCACGTGGGGACGCGGGACAGGGGACGAACCCCGCCCAGATGGCTGGCCTCGTCAGCAGAGCGGTCGGTCGAAACCATGGGGCGCGGAGGAACTCAGGATTGCAGGATGACCGAGAAGGCTCCGCGGCAGCCGCGGGAGAGGGGGGCAACACTGGCTTCGATTTCCCGCCGGGTTCCCTGCTTGCGATCCACTAGCACGAGATTGGCGTCCGCAAAAGGGGCAACGGCCGCCGGGATCTGACTTTCCTGGGTAAAGGCGGTCGACTCGATGATGATGCGGTCAAAGCTCTGGCGGTGGGGGCTCAACAGTTGCCAGGTGTCCTGTGGAACGATGAGGAAACTGGAGGGGAGCCGCAGGGTGTGCAGGTTTTCCGTCTGCGAGGCCACCGGGGCTAGGTTGACGGGCTGGCGAGGGTCGCCTCCCGTAACGAGGGAGATCAGCAGGGTGCGGCAGTTGTGGAACGCCGAGGCCGAGGCGAGGCAGGCGGCCACGCGCAGGCCCTCCTCGTTGGCTTTCAGCGAGGAGAGATGGAGAATGGAGGCCCCGCGGTGCTCGGGGGCGAGCAGGACGCGGGTCATGGCATCCATCAGCTCGCGATCATTGCCGCCGCGCGAAGGCGTGGTGATCTCGGCGACGACCTTGGCGGAGAGGCTTTGTTCGACCTGGCGGCAGTTGGCGAAGGGCTTGCTCCGGATCAAATCGCATCCAATCAATCCCGAGCAGAGCATCCCACCGGCCAGCAGGCCGACGATGCCGGCGATGGGCTTGCTGGGGGAGGAGGGCTTGTGCGCGACGATGGGCTCGGACATCACCCGAGTGATGTTCGAGGATTTCTCCGACTCGATGGAGGTCTGTCCGATGCGTTCCCGCAGGGATTGGTGGATTTGCCATTCGGTTTCGACGCGCTGCTGGATGGCCCGGAATTGTGAGCTGGCCGACTTCACGCCGGTAAGCTGGCCTTGCAGTTCCGAGACGCGCGCTGCCAGCATCTCTTCATTCTTGAGGCTCGCGGCGTAGTCGGCTTCCAGCGATTGTTTCAGATCGGCCGCCAGTGATTTCAGCTGGCGCTCGATTTCCTCGACGCGGCTGGACGCTTCGCGATAGCGGGGATGACTGGGAGTGAACTGCTCGGCCGCCGAGGCCAGGATGGCATGGGCGTTGAGGCGCTGGTTGAGCAGCTCGGAGACGTGCTCCAGTTCGGAAAAGCCTCCCAGGCTGATCACCTTCAGCGGGTCCACTTGGGGATCGACGGCCTTGAGGGTTTCCACGCGGCTGCGCAGGTTGAAGACCTTGCTGGAGACGGCGTTGAGCTCTTCTCCCATCTTGGTGAGGCGTTCCGCAAAGAGTTGGTGGTCTTGTTCCACCGTCAGTTCAGGATGCTCGAGACGGAACTTTTCGAGTTCTTTTTCCGCGGCGAGGGCCTTCTGGTAGGCGGCGTCCGCCCGGGTCCGCAGATCTTCGGTGGAATGATCGGCCTCGCGCCGCTTCTGGTCGCCGAGGAAGCTTTCAAACTCTGAGACAAAGGTCGCGGCGATGCGCTGGGCCCGCACGGGATCCGGGTCGAGAACCTTCAATTCCAAGAGGCGGGTGGGACGAATGATGCCCGCCGAGAAGCGCTCCTGGCGGAGATCCTTGAGGAGGCGGGAATCGGGCACTTCCTTGCCCTGGGCCTTCATCTTGCGCAGCGGCTTCGGCAGGAAGCCCATTTCATCTCTCAGTTCCAGCTTGTCCACGACGCGCAGGATCATCGAGTCGGAGACGATGGCTTTTTCCAGAGAGTTCAAGGAGTCCAAGTCCGACATGCTCATGCCCGTGGGCTGAATCTGCAGGGCCCGGTCGAACATGGGGTCCACGAAAACCAGCGCCTTGCTCTCGTAGAGCGGTTCCGCCACGCCGTAGACGTAGGCCAGCGCCGCGGCGACGCAGAGCCCCGGGAGGATGAGGAACCAGTGAAGCCGCCGCTTCAGGATGCCCATGAGGTCGTCGAGATCGAGCAGGGGAGCGACTTCTATGACATCCCAGTCCTGGGGAGGAGTGCCCTCGGCGCGGAGGGCGTGATGGGGTCGGGTGCTGAGCGCGTGAGCGGACATGGGAGCGGGGAGATTTAGATAATTTCCACAAAAAAGAAAATTTTTTGAAATTTTATTGAAAAATGCAAAACAGCAACCAAAATCTGAAAAAAATCCCAACACTGAGATTTATTTCCAAAAATTAATAATACTCCTCCTATGATCTCTAACCGTTATTATGGTTTGATCCGCCTCCACTTCTTTTTGAAGCTGGCGGGCAGCCTGGCGATCTTCTGGCTCGTCGTCTGGTTGCTGCACCTCAGCGTTTATGGCGCCGAGCTCCTTCCCTCGAACTACGCCTGGGTCTCCTTCCTTCTCCCGGCCGCGGCCTTGGTCGAGGTTTTGGTGCGCGAAAGTCATCTGCGCTCCCTCGGCGGCCTTTCCCGTGCTCAGATTTGGAGCATCACGCAGCGAGAAATCCTCTTTGGCCTGGTGGCCATCTTTGGGATGATCGTGATGAGCAAGGACGGCACGCTCTCGCGCCTTTTTCTGGCGGTCTTCTTCAGCCTGCACGCTGCCTGGATCGCCTGGATGAATCAGGTGGGCTACCGCCGTCTCCACCGGGCGCTATATGCGAAGTCTCGTCAGCGCGAGCAGCTCGGTCAGGCCAACACGGTGGTGCTGGCGTCGCCGCGCGAGATCGAGCGGGATTCCGCCCTGCACATGACGGGTTCGGTGCCGGGAGCCGAAGTGCTCGGGTACGTGACCTATGGCGGGGGAGCGGTGGCGACGGCGCCGGCCTTTCCCGTCTTGGGGGATTTCGCTAATCTGCGAGAGATCTGCCGGAATTGCCGGGCCCGGTTGCTCCTGGCTCTGGGCTTGGAGGACCAGCCCGATCTGGTGCGTTCGCTCCAGCAGCTCTGCGATTCCCTGGGCATGCGTCTCATCTGGGTCGACGACACCGTGGACCGTTTTAGCGGCAATCTCGATGCCCATCGCCACGGATCCCGGCTCTTGCTGACCAATTGGCAGGAACCGCTCGAGGATCCCATGAACCGTCTGGTGAAGCGCGTCGTCGATGTGATTCTCTCCGCTATGGTCGTCTTCACGATTCTGCCCGGGCTGTGTCTCTTCGTGAAGGCCCTGCAATGGGCCTTTTCGCCGGGTCCACTCTTCTATCGCCAGCGGCGCACCGGGCGCGACGGAGAGATTTTCGAGGTCTACAAGTTTCGCACGATGCACGTCAACGACACGCCGGGTCGCCAGGCGGTGGTGGGGGACGCCCGCATCTATCGCGGAGGGGGCTTTCTCCGCAAGAGCAGCCTGGACGAGATGCCCCAGTTTTGGAACGTTCTCTGTGGGCAAATGAGCGTGGTGGGCCCCCGGCCGCACTTTGTCGATCACGACGAGCAATTCGCGGCTCTGGTGGACGACTATCCGGTGCGCCAATTTGCCAAACCCGGCATCACCGGCCTGGCTCAGGTGAAGGGATGCCGTGGTGAAACGGACACGCCCCGTAAGGTTCGGCATCGCGTTCGCCTCGACCATTTCTACCTGCGTCATTGGACGCCGCTCCTGGATCTCTGCATTCTCTGCGAAACCGTCCTGCAAGTGATCCGTCCTCCTCGTTCCGCCCGCTGACCATGAGCCTCCCAAAATCCGCCGAAACCGCTCCAGATCTCGTTCTCGTCCACGACTACCTCATCCAGATGGGGGGGGCCGAAAAAGTGGTCGAGGTCATGGCTGAAGCCTGGCCCGAGGCCCCGATCTACACCAGTGCCACGCTGGGGGAGGGCCTCTTCCCGGCTTTCCGCACGCCGAGGGTGCGCAATTCCTGGATGCAGCACCTGCCGGGAATGCTCCGGCTCCACAAAAAGCTCTTCTTCCTCTATCCCTTTGCCTTCCGCTCCCTGCGCTTGCCCGCGGCGCGGCTCGCTTGGATCAGCAGCAGCGGCTTCTCGAAGTGGATCCGGAAACCCCGCGGCACGAAGTTTCTCTGCTACTGCCACACCCCGCCGCGCTACTTCTGGAATCCCGACGAATACCTCGAAAACGAGATTCGCCATCCGCTCCTGCGGCGCTTTGTCCGGCTTCTCATGCCGCTCTTCCGCTGGAGTGACCTGCGCCAGAGCCGCAAGATCGATCTCTTTCTGGCGAACTCGCAGAACGTGCGCCGCCGCATCCGCGAATGCTACGGCCGCAACAGTGTCGTCGTCTATCCTCCCGTCGATGTGGAGCGCTTCCAAGTGGGCGAGCGCAGCGAGGATTTTTACCTCATTGTCTCGCGCTTGGTCGCCTACAAGCGGATCGACCTGGCGGTGGAAGCCTTCACGCGCCTGGGCAAGCGCCTCGTCATCATTGGGGATGGGCCGGATCGCCCCCGCCTCGAAGCCATGGCCGGACCCACGGTCGAATTCCTCGGCCGGGCTCCGGATGAGGTGGTCGTCGAGCACATGCGGAGCTGCCGAGGCTACGTCTTTCCCGGGAGCGAGGATTTCGGCATCGTACCGGTCGAGGCCCAGGCCTGCGGCAAGCCGGTCGTGGCCTTCCGTGAGGGAGGGGCCTTGGAAACCGTGGTCGAGGGGGAAACGGGCGTCTTCTTTGACCGCCCCGATCCGGAGGCGCTCGGCGAGGCCGTGCGCGAGCTGGAAGCCCGAGAATGGGATCCCTGGCGGATTCGCCGCCATTCGGAGCGCTTTTCCACCGCGCGCTATCTCGAGGAGACTCGGGCCCTGCTCGAACGCGTGGCCCAGAGTGTTCCCGCTGCGGTGTTGGAAGAGCGCCATCAGCGTCATCCCCAGGCAGGGCTGTGCCGCATCGAGGCGACACCTTTTCCCGAGAGATGAGAGCACTGGCCTGCCTCCTGTCCTTGTTCTTCAGCCTCGGGGCAGCAGAGGAGGGGGGCTTGCATCTTTCGGCCTACTACTATCCCTGGTACGGGGAGGAGAGGCGCCACTGGCGTGAAGGGTACTTCGGTCAGGACAGCGAGGCGGGTCCGGCCTTGGGGGAGTATTCCTCCCGCCGTGAGGAGACCCTGCAACGCCACCTGCAATGGTCCCGGGACTTGGGCATCGACAACTGGATCTGCTCTTGGTGGGGGCCGGATTCCTGGGAGGATGAAACCCTGAGAAACTGGGTTCTTCCGGCCTTGGCCGCGGAGGGGAAAACCCACTTTTGTCTCTTATACGAGGCCGCGGGCATGCTGGGTCTGGATCCGGAGAAGGGGATCGAGTTCGACGCCGCCACGAGCGAACGCTTCGTCTCGCATTTTCGCCGCCTCTGTGAGTCGTATTTCTCGCATCCCGCCTATTTCCGCATCGAGGGGAGGCCCGTCGTGTTTCTCTATCTGAGCCGCGCCTTCACGGGCGAGTATGCGCGAGCCCTGATGCGGGCCCGGGCCGTGGTCGAGGCGCGGGGCGAGAGGCTCTACCTCGTGGGCGATGAAGTCTACTGGGGCGAGCCTGATCCCCAGCGTCTGGCCTTGTATGATGCGGTCACCGCCTACAACATGCACGGCCCCCTGCCGGAGGAGGGAAGGGAGGACTGGGAGGGATTCTTGCTGGCCTGTGGAGAGGTCTACCAGCGCTATCGCGAGGTGGCGGCGGGCGTCGGGACACGATTCATTCCCGGAGTGATTCCCGGCTTCGACACCCGGGGGCATCACTACCCCATTCCACGGGCGATTCGACCCGGGGCGGATCCGGACTCCTTTCTCGAGGCCTACCTGCGCGTGGCGCAGGAGCATTTGGATCCGGAGCTTTCCATGCTCGCGGTGACCTCTTTCAACGAATGGCACGAGGGCACCCAGCTGGAGCCCTCGCGGCGGGGAGAAAACGGGGGCGGCGCCCTGCGCCGACTGCGCCAGGCCTCTTCAGGGAAACGGCCCTAGAATTGCTTGCAGCGGACTCGAGGCGCGGGGATCTTCAGGCCTACTCCTCGCCATGCTCGTTCAAGGTCAGCCCTATCGCACTGTTTGGTTGGAATCCGATGGGGAATCGGTGGGGATCATCGACCAGCGTCGGCTGCCTTTTCAGTTCGAGACCCAAGTGCTGCGCAGCACCGCGGCGGTGTGCGAGGCGATCCGGGACATGGCCGTGCGGGGCGCCGGGTGCATCGGTGCCGTGGCGGCGCACGGGATGTTTCTCGCCGCGGGCGAGGCCCTCGCCGAGGGCTTGGAGGGCGACGCTTACGATGAGGCCCTCGCCGAAAAGGGACGCCAGCTCTGCGCGACCCGTCCCACCGCCGTCAATCTCGCTTGGGCGGTGCAGCGTCAATTGGCCGCCTTGGCGGAAGGGGGGACTTCCGCAGCAAAGCGCGAGCGGCTTCGCCAATTGGCCCAGCGCATCGCTGATGAGGATGCCGAGGCTTGCCGCCGCATCGGGCAACATGGACTGGCATTGCTTCGCGATATTTATGATAAAAATGGCAGGAAAAGGCCGGTTAACGTGCTGACTCACTGCAATGCAGGTTGGCTTGCCTTTGTCGATTATGGCTCCGCCACGGCTCCGATCTACGCCGCCCAGGAGGCCGGGCTGCCCGTCCATGTCTGGGTGGACGAAACGCGCCCTCGCAACCAGGGCGCGCGGCTCACCGCCTGGGAGCTGAACCAGCAGGGCATCCCCCACACCCTCATCGCCGACAACACGGGGGGACACCTGATGCAGCGGGGGCAGGTGGATCTCGTTCTCGTCGGGACCGATCGCACGACCTACACCGGGGACGTCGCCAACAAGATAGGCACCTACCTCAAGGCCCTGGCGGCGCGGGACAACGGGATTCCCTTTTATGTGGCCCTGCCTTCCTCGAGTTTCGATTGGAAAACCGCCCATGGACTGCGCGACATTCCCATTGAGGAGCGAGGCGGGGAGGAAGTGGCCTCCATGGGAGGGTGGTCAGAGTCGCTGGGCCGGGAGATCGAGGTGAATCTGGTTGCGAAAGGCAGCCCGGTGGCCAACTATGCCTTCGATGTGACGCCGTCCCGACTCGTCACCGGACTGATTACGGAACGGGGCCTCTGCCCGGCCACCCGCGAGGGCATTGCCTCCCTGTTTCCGGAGAAAGTTCCGACGCCGAGCCACGTCTGATGTATTTCCCGTAGCGCCCCCCTCCCATGCCCGTCAAGATCGATCCCAAGCTGCACCAGGAGCGCAAGCCCCCTTGGATTCGCGTGAGGCTGCCCAACAACCCCATTTTCTGGGACACCAAGGGGCTCATTGACGACCTCAAGCTCGTGACGGTCTGCGAGGAGGCGCAATGCCCCAATCGCTGGGAATGCTGGGGACACGGCACCGCGACCTTCATGATTGCGGGGGATCGTTGCACGCGGGCCTGCGGTTTCTGTGCCGTGGACACGAGGAGGCCCCTGCCCCTGGAGGCCGACGAGCCCGATCGCGTCGCCACGGCGGTCGCGCGGATGAAGCTGAACCACGTCGTCATCACGGCGGTGGCCCGAGACGACCTGCCCGATGGCGGAGCCTGCCACTTTGCCAACGTCATTTACAAGGTCCGCGAACGGAATCCGGAAACCGTCATCGAGGTGCTCGTGCCCGATTTCATCGGACGCGATGATTCCCTCTGGGTGGTCATGGAGGCCGCCCCGGCGATCTTCAACCACAACCTTGAGACGGTGGAGCGGCTCACGCCCCTGGTTCGTTCCAAGGCGGAATACTGGCGCTCCCTCAAGGTGCTGCTCACCGCGAGGGAAATGGCGGAGAGCATGGGACGTCGCTGTGCCACGAAGAGCGGCATCATGCTCGGGCTGGGGGAACGGGAGGACGAAGTCCTCAAGGCCATGGACGACCTGCGCGACCATCGGGTCACGGTTTTGACCCTCGGCCAGTACCTGCGTCCTTCGCCGAAACACCTGCCGGTGGTGGAGTACATCGATCCCTCCGTCTTTGAGCGCTACCGCGAAGTGGCGCTGGAGAAGGGCTTCCGCCACGTGGCTTCGGGCCCCTTGGTGCGCAGCTCTTACCACGCCGCGGACTTCAAGCCGGAGCTCGATCCGCTGGCCTAGGACCCCGTCCGCCGTGGGTGGATGGGCTTCTCTTGGCGGCGGGGAGGGGCGATGCCTCCCGGCGGGGACCAGAGCCGAACTGACTGATCCGTGAATCCTCCTCCCAAAGTCGTTTACCTCACGGCCGGCGCTGGCGGCATGTATTGCGGCAGTTGCCTGCGGGACAACACTCTTGCCGCCGGCCTCAGTGAACTCGGCTGGGAGGTCAGCTTGGTGCCGCTCTACACGCCGATTCGCGTGGATGAGGAGGACCGCTCGCTCGATCAGGTCTTCTTTGGCGGCATCAATGTCTACCTGCAGCAGCGCATCCCGCTCTTTCGCTACCTGCCGGCGGCTTTGGACCGATGGCTGGATCATCCCAAATTGCTGCGGCGGGTCGCGTCGAAGGCCGTGTCCGTGAGCGCCAAGGAACTGGGCTCGCTGACCCTTTCCATGGTCAAGGGCGAGGACGGGCATCAGCGCAAGGAGGTGCGGCGCCTCGTCGAATGGCTGCGCCAGATCCGCCCAGACCTCGTCTGCCTGAGCAATCTGCTCGTGGGGGGATCGCTGCCCACCCTGAAGCGGGAGCTCGGCGTCCCTGTCTTGGTCACTTTGCAGGGCGACGACGTGTTCCTCGACGAGCTCGAAGAGCCCTGGAAATCGTCCGTGCTCGCGGAAATGCGGCGCCTCGCGGGCGTGGCGGATGGCTTTCTGACCTTCTCCGAGCATTACCGGGGCCACATGGGAGCGCTCCTCGACATCCCGTCCGAGCGCTTCCATCTCGTCCCGCTGGGGCTCTCGGTCGAGGAATTCGACGCCGTGTGGGAGGCCAGACGGGGTCGGCCCGCCGGACAGAAGCTCGGCTATTTCGCGCGCCTGGCTCCGGAGAAGGGCTTTGACCTGGCCGTGAGCGCCTTTCTCGAGTTGGCTCCACACTTTCCCGAGCTGCGCCTCTACGCGGGCGGATGGCTGTCCGACAAGGATCGGGCCTACTACGCTGCCCAGATGGCCAGACTCGAGGCGGCGGGCTTGCTGGGGCGCTATCACCGTTGGGAGGCGCCCGATGCAGAGGCGAAGAAGGCCTTCTTCCGCGAGATCGACCTCTTCACGGTGCCCGCCCGCTTCCTGGAACCGAAGGGGCTTTACGCGCTCGAGGCGATGGCCTGCGGACTCCCCATGGTCCTGCCGGACCGCGGGGCTTTCCCGGAAATGATCGCGTCAGGGGGCGGGGGGCTGTTATGTCGTCCCGAGGATCCCCGGGATCTGGCGGCCCGCCTGAGGGAGCTGCTCACCCAGCCGGAACAAGCGGCCGCCTTGGGAGCCCAGGGGCGAGACTGGGTTGAGCGGACAAACGGCCGCGAGGCCATGGCCCGGGCCACGGCGGCGGTCTTTGAGCGCGTCCTCGCCCAAGGCCTGGCCCGTTCGTGAAAGCGGCAGCGGGGATGGCTTATTCCCCGAGGCGGACGAGATGATTCTCGGTGCGCAGGAGGAAGCCATCGGAGAGCACGGCGAAGGAGGAAAGGCCGTATTCCCCAATCTGGTTCTCTGCCACCTTGTCGAAGGTCTTGCCCGGCTTGACCACCGTGGTGATGCCATCGCCGTTGTGAAAATAGAGATGGCCACCGGCGTAGACGGGCGAGGCCGAATAGCCTCCGCGACCGTCGAGGCGCTCCCGGTAATACTCCTTGCCGGTGATGGCATCGAGGCAACTGAGAACGCCCTTGTCGTCGTTGTAGTAGATGAGATCGTCCACCAGGATGGGGGAGCTTTCCTTGGGCACGGTCTTGTCGTCGGACCAGACCAGGTGGCTGTCGGTGACATCCCCTTGACCATCGGCTCTCACGGCATGAAGCACGGCGCGCCCGAAGCCGGAACAGACATAGATGATGCCCTGGCGGTGCAGCGGACGGGGCACCACGGAGTAGCCTTCGCCGTAGCGATAGCGCCAGATCTCGCGCCCGTCCTCGGGATCGTAGGAAACGACGGCTCCCGAACCCGGGATGACGACCTGGGGCTTGCCCGCGACCTCGATGACCAGCGGCGTGGAGAAGGAGAACTTGCTCTTGACCTCGACCTTGCGTTCCGTCTTCCAGGCCACGCGGCCGTCGGTGGCGCCCAGGGCCACCACAAAGGGGTCACTGGCCCCGTCGCAGGCAAAAATCAGCTTGGTCCCGTGGAGCACCGGCGAGCCGCCGTTGCCGTGGACGGGGGGATAACGCAGCGAGTCCTGCGTCCAGAGCACCGTGCCGTCGTTGGCATTGAGGGCGGCGGTGCCGTGGTGACCAAAGTGGACGTAGAGCTTGCCCTCGGCGTAGATCGGTGTGGGGGAGGCGTGGCTGTTCTTCTTGTGAACGGGGCCCGCATTTTGGCGAAAGATCTCGCGCTCCCAGATCAGACCACCGCGGTCGAGATCTAAGCAGAGGGCGCGCAGGGACACCTGCTCGCCATCCTCCACCGCCGTGCTCAGATAGATCCGACCACCGGCCACGATGGGACTGGACCAGGCTTTTCCCGGGACGGGAACTTTCCACCGCACATTCTGGGTCTCTGACCAATAAATAGGCGGCTTGGAATCGGGGGCGTGACCGTCGGCAGTGGGGCCGCGGAATTCCGGCCAGTGATCTGCGGCCCTCGTCGAGGTCAAGGCCATCAGGCCGGCGAGCAGGGGGACGAGCGAGGGGAAAGGGACGCGATAGCTAAGGCGCATCCGCTGGATTGTAGAAGAGTCGCCTCTTCTGGCAAGCAAGGGCGAGGGACGGATCAACGTGCCCAGGGGGGACCTAGGGGGCGATCCACGCTGAGACCATGGACCCAGCCGGCGAGACCTCTGGAGAGAGGGGCGCAGCTCAGATGCCGGAGAAGATCAGCCACCAGCCCAGGGCGCAGGCCAGCAGGAAGAGCATCAGGAAATGCAGTCCGCTCTTGCTGCGCTCGGCGCGGTAGCGCCGTTGTTCCGCAAAGGACATGGCGGGCCTGCGACGGGCGGGGCGGGGGCTGTCGAGATCAGGCGGAGGGAGGATGCCCTGACGGCGCAATTGCTCGCGATAGGTGCGGGCCGCCGTTTTTTTCTCCAAGAAGTTCTCGAGCGCACCGATCTGGGCGTTGAGCTGATAGACCTGTCCCACGATGTCGCCCTTCTTGGCTTTGCTTGCCTTGGGCTTCAGCGGGGGCAGATCCCAAGAACGTTCCCGAGATTTCGAACGCGTGCGGCGCCGGCGGTTCTTGGGTTCGCGGGAGAAAAGGCTCATGAGAGGGAGGGATGAGGGAGAGAGCGGGCCCGGGTCTCCGGGCGGCTGAACGCACCCACTTCGCTCAGAAGAAGAAGTATCCAATCAGACCGACGACAGCGAAGCCGACCAGAGGCAGGGAGAAGGCAAATCCGCACTTCACCCAGTAAAGGAAATCTCCGCGCCCGGCAGCAGCGCTCGCGGCGACGAAAGGGAGGGGGGCGATCTTGCCCCCAAAGAGTCCGCCCTTCTTCCCGGCGCTTTCGATCAGGGGGAGGATCTCGTCGATCTCGTCCTCAGCCGCCTCGATCTGGCTCAGCGCACGGGCGAGTTCAGACTTGCGATCGGCTCGACTCCAAAGTTCAGGGCGCAGGGCATCGATGGCGTTGAGGTGGCTTTCCAGGCGTTCGTGCGCGGCGGTGCAATCCTCGGCCCGACGGCGGGCCTCGGCGGCCTCGCGATGGAGGATGCCCAGGCAGCGATTCAGCTCCTCGCGCACTTCCGTGCGACCGGTCTTGAACAGTTGCTCCTGTTTGGTGAGCTCTTCCAGCTCGGCCGCCTGGCGCTTGATCTGCTCTTCCTGCATGCGCAGCTCGCGCAGCTTGTCCTGGGCCGCCTGATACTCTTCGTCGAGATCGTCCGTGTAGGGCGTGACCGGCCGGAAGGGAAGAGGGTCAAACTGAAGGTCGATATCCCGGCCTGCGTGGTCTTCGTCGAATGAGAAGGGCTTGAGTTCGGCTGCTGCGGACATGACGAGAGGTAAATTTTGTTAATTAACCTCTATTAATATTATGAATTGATTGAAATTTCCACTCCTTTCAGCTTTTTTTGTGAAAAAAACAAAGGAAGCCAGGTCACGGCCCCGGTCAGGGCGAGGAGGATGAGCAGGCCGAATTGCTTGTCTCTATGGCGGAACCAGTCCGGGTTGACGGCGTTGGTTTCAAAGACATCCCAGCGCAGCCAGGCGAGCAGCAAAATAAAGCTGAGGATGTAGATGAAGCTGGCCACCAGGCAGAGCGTGCCCCCGAATCCGCTGACGATCTTGGCGGCATTGGCTTCGCGGAGATTGGGAAAGAGCACCCCGAGTCCCACGGCGAGGCCATTCAGTCCCATGGCCAGCAGGGCGATGGCCAGGGCGAAGAAGAGCGTGTCGGCCGGGCCGAGGCGAAGATTGTATCCGCCGATGCAAAGAATGGCGACGACGACGATGCCGCTGCCCAGGGTGCTGGTCACAAATTTTTGAAAAACAATGCGGGGGAGACGCAGGGGGGACATCGCCAGGATCCAGAGCCGCCGGCCCTCCAGGCTGAACTGGGGAAAGACGAAGCGGGTGGTCAGGGTGGAGAGGGCGAGGGCGCAGACGGCGAGGTTGAGAAAGGCCACGAAATAGAGATCGCGGGGATGCTCGATGTCCCCGTTCATCTTGCGCAGGCCGCTGGCATAGAGGGCGAGGAGGCCGAAAACGAGGGCGAACTGGACCCATTGGGACGGTTCCCGGACAAAGGTGAGGAGGTCCTTGCGGGAGATGGCAGCGAGGGGCCGGCCGATGAATTGGGCCAGGAGGTGTCTCCGGGGATAGTCGCGGAGAAGACGCTCCCGCTCCTCCGCGGGGGCTCTCTGGTGCCTGGGACGCGATCCGGAAGCCTGATGGTGGGCTCGATTCCAAGAGGCGTAGAACCAGCGCTCACCCGCATGGACGAGAAGCACGCTAAAGAAGAGGGCGTGGCTGAACAGGAGGGTGGGGTAAAGCCAGGGCCGCTGGGGCGGGTAGGAGCGCGTCCAGGCGACGATGGAGCTGGCCACCCAGGTGCTGGGAATGGCTCGATTGGCGGCGATCCCCGTGTGGTGCAGGACGCGTTGGAAGGTGAGGGCGGCGCTCAGGCCGGTGTCCTGCACCACCCGTCGATCTTCCATGCCGGCGCGGAGCGCGGAGGCCCCGAGTCCGATGATGATGGCGATGAGAAAGGCGATGATCTGGCGGCGACTCAGCCAGCGGGTGGCGCTGATGAGGATCAGGCTGCCCAGCGCTCCGGCGAGGATCAGAAAGAGGACAAAGATGAGCAGCGTCTTCAGGAAAAAGGTCCCCTCAACTTCGCGCAGGCCGGCGAAGGCCACCAGAAAGGGCGCCAGGATGAAGGCCAGCCCCCAGCAGGAGAAGGTGGCGGATTCGAAACATTTCCACAAGAAGAGAGCTCGGTGCGAGATCGGCAGGCTCAACAACCAGGCGGTGTCGCGCCCGCGGTAGAGGGAGATGTAGGCCGTCACCGCCACGGAAAAGACCAGCATCAGGAAAAAGCAGAGGAAGAGGAGATGCACGAGCCGGTCACCGAGCAGCCCTCCCGCCCCGGGAATGGCGGAGACATAGCCCAACCCCTTGCGGAAAAGCCAGTAGGCGGCCACCATGTAGCCGAGCAGGAAGCCACTGATTGTCAGGAGAAGCAGGCGCGAGCGGCTGGCTGCGGCGGCCGTTTTCGCCTGCATCATGCGCCCATGGACCCGGCAGAGCAGCAACCATTGGGCAAAAGTAGACATGGAGGGGAGGGCGCAGGGAATTTTCCCTTTGGAATTTGGATTTTATCTCTAAGGTGCCGGCCATGGCAAGCATCGGCACTCCCTTCACTGAGGGCGCAACCCGCGTCCTGCTCTGCGGCTCGGGCGAACTCGGCAAAGAGGTCGTCATCGAGTTGCAACGCTACGGCGTCGAAGTGATCGCCGTGGACAGCTATGCGAATGCTCCGGCCATGCAGGTGGCGGATCGCTCCCACGTCCTTTCCATGCTCGATGGCGAGGCCCTGCGCGCCGTGATCGAGAAGGAGCGTCCCCACCTGATCATTCCCGAGGTCGAGGCCATTGCCACGGAGATGCTCAACCAGGTCGAGCAGGAAGGCCTCGCCACGGTCATTCCCACGGCGCGCGCGGCCCACCTGACCCTCAGCCGGGAAGGTATCCGTCGCCTGGCGGCGGAAGAGCTGGGTTTGAAAACCTCTCCTTACCGCTTCGCCAGCAACGAGGAAGAGTTTCGCGCGGCCATCGCCGAAATCGGATTGCCCTGCGTGGTCAAGCCGATCATGAGTTCTTCGGGCAAGGGGCAAAGCCTCGTCCGGACAGAAGAGGAAATCCAGGGCGCCTGGGACTATGCCCAGAAGGGCGGTCGCGCCGGAAAGGGGAAGGTCATCGTGGAGGGCTTCATTGACTTCGATTACGAGATCACCCAACTAACGGTGCGCCATGAGGGAGGTACCGCCTTCTGCGAACCCATTGGCCACATCCAATGTGATGGGGATTATCGGGAGAGCTGGCAGCCTCAGCCGATGAGCGAGTTGGCGCAGCAGCGGGCCCAGGACTATGCCAAGGCCATCACCGATGCCCTCGGGGGCCGCGGCATTTTTGGCGTCGAGCTTTTCGTGAAGGGGGATGAAGTGATCTTCTCCGAAGTGTCACCGCGTCCGCACGATACGGGCATGGTCACCATGATCTCCCAGGACCTCTCCCAGTTCGCCTTGCACGCTCGCGCCGTGCTCGGCCTGCCCATTCCCTCGATCCGACAGCTGGGGCCGGCCGCCTCGGCGGTGCTTTTGGTTGAAGGAAATTCGGAGGCGGTGTCCTACCACCAGCTGGAGGACGCCTTGCGCGAGGCCGACACCCAGATCCGTCTCTTCGGCAAGCCAAAGGTCGCCGGGAAGCGCCGCATGGGAGTCGCCCTGGCGCGCGGGGCGACTGTCGAGGAGGCTCGCGAGAAGGCCCGCTCGGCCAGTGCTGCCATCCGCGTGGAACTCTGAGGAGCGCTCTGGGCCCGGCGAGGACGCAGAGAACCGTTCCCCCTGTCAGCGGGCCGCACAGCTCACTAGAGCGGTGTTCGCGAGCTCGTTTGCTTGACGAAAAACCTGAGTTTTAGGGAGGGATTCGAGTAGTGACATTTCCCGTCTCTCCTCTACACTCGCCCCATGTCTGACTTCATTGGGAAAGCGCTCATCGTGGTGGGGGACGCGACGGAGACCGTCGACACCCTGTATCCGTTTTACCGACTCCAGGAAGCGAAGATCCAGCCCGTGGTCATTGCGCCAGAGCGCCGCCTCTATCAGATGGTGCTGCACGAGGTGCGGCCCGGCTGGACCATCACCCGCGAATGGGAAGGCTACCAGATCCAGGCCGATCTCGCTTTTTCGGAGGTCAATCCCGAGGACTATCTCGGCATCCTTTTTTCTGGAGGGCGGGCGCCGGAATACATCCGCGAGGATCCGGATCTGATCCGGCTGACTCAGTGGTTCTTCGATCATGACAAGCCCGTCGCCAGTGTCTGCCACGGCGTCGAGATTCCGGCCCGAGCTGACCGCGTCCGGGGGCGTCGCATGGCCACCGTGGCGAAGTGCAAGTTCGACCTCGAAGTCTGCGGAGGGGTCTACGTGAACGAAGCCTGTGTCATCGATGGCAAGCTCGTTTCCGGCCGCACCTTCCACGACAACGGGCAGTACGTGGGACCGTGGATCCGCTTGTTGGAGGAAGAGGCGGCAGCTCGACGCTCCTGAACCTGATTCGGTGAACCCGCCCTGACCGCCCCATGAACCGACGCCACGCCTGCCAGCTGCTCAGCGCTGCCTGCCTCCTGCCCGGCGCACGCCTCGCCGCGCAGCAGGAGCCCTTCCGCCTTCGCTACGTCCTGTCCTCGGCCCTCTACGGGGACCTGCCTCTGGATGAGGTCCTTGCCCAAGTGAAGCCCTCCGGGGCGGAGGCCATCGACATCTGGCGCCAGGTGCACGCAACGCACCGCGAGCAGATCGAGGCCATGGGCGACGAGGCCTTTCAGAAGCGGCTGGAGACGCATCAGGTGCCCTTGGCCGTTTCGACCTGCTATCCCCTGGGGCCTTTCCGCCAGGACGAGGAAATGCATTGGGTGAAAAAGAACGGCGGCTACATGACGGTGTGCGGTTCCGGCAAGATGGGGGATCCCGACCCCAGCGGCGCCGAGGCCAAGCGGCAGGTGAAGGCCTTTTTCGAGGCCCTCAAGCCGCATTACGAATTGGCGGAGTCGCTTGGCCTGACCATGGCCATCGAGAATCACAAGAACGCCATGCTCTCCACGCCGGATTCGATTCGCTACTTCGTCGATCTCAATCCCTCGAAAGCCGTGGGGCTGGCGCTCGCTCCGCACCACCTCCACGACGCCGTCGAGGAGATTCCTCAACTGATCCGTCACTGCGGCCGGGAGAATTTGCCCTTTGTCTATTTTCAGGAATATCACCCTTCCTCGAAGGAACAAATGCCCAAGGAGGAGGAGTTGAAGCAGCTGCCGGGCTTCGGCAGCCTCGACTACGTGCCCATTCTGGCGGCCCTCAAGGAGATCCGCTTTGCCGGGCTCGCCGAGATCTTCATGCATCCGACGCCGCGGGGCGTCCCCATGCTCCCCACGGCCGGCGCCATCACCGAGAAGATTCTCGAGTCGCGGCGTTATCTCGATACCTGTCTGGCCAAGGCATGAAAGGGCTCGTTTCCACGCGCCGGAAGGGGGCGCATCCGCAGAAGGGCGGGGGGGGCATGGCCTGTGTGGTCTGGGCCGTCTGGATGCTCCAGGGGATGACTCCGCTGCTGCGCGCCGCCCCCCATGTGGTCGGCTTCGAGCGCTTTCACGGCGAGGCTCCCCATGCGCTCGGCGGGGCCTTGCTCTATTCGGAATTGGGCTGTGCCAATTGTCACGGCGCTTCCGCCGTGGTGGTGCCGCGCCAGGGGCCCCAGCTGGCCGACCTCTCCCAGAGGATCGAGCGGGAATGGCTGGTGGAATTCCTGCGCGATCCGGAAGCGGCTCATCCCGGCTCCACCATGCCGGCCTTGTTGCGGGAAGCGAGCGCCGAGGAGGTGGACGCCATCCTTGCCTATCTCGGCACCTTGGGGAAGGGCCTCAAGCTCGGCGCCCAGCGACACGCCAATGCCGAGCGGGGCCGTGCGCTGTATCACGAAAAGGGGTGCGTGGCTTGCCATCCCCCCACCGCCGATGGCCCGCCGTCCCCTTCGGGCGAGAGGCGGATGGCCTCCCCCTGGGCGGTGGTGCCTCCCGATTTGTCACGCAAGACCAGCCTGCTGGCGCTGGCTCACTTTCTGCACGATTCGTCGCGCTATCGGCCCGATGGGCGCATGCCCAGCCTGTTGATGGATCTGCAGGAGGCCTTGGACATCGCCGCCCATCTCCTCGACTTTCAGGATTCCGATCCCCGCAACGCCCCATCCGTGGCGGCCTGGCCCGCCTCCCGTGCCGAGCTCGTGGAGCAGGGAAAAGCACTCGTGGCCCGGGCGAACTGTGCCGCGTGTCACGAGCTTCCCGGAGTGAAGGCCTCTCCCCTGGTTCCGCTGAGCGGGATGCCCAGCGGAGAAGGGCACTGTCTTTCCGCGAATCCGCGTTCCGGGCTGCCGGTCTATCGCCTGACAGAGTCACAGCGCACCGCCCTGATGGCCTATATCCAGAACGGGCAGAAAGAGGAGGCAGAGCCGGCCCACCTCACGTTGGCCGCGCTGAACTGCTACGCCTGTCACGAGCGCGACGGCATCGGTGGACCGGTCGCCGAGACCCATCCCTACTTTGTCGGCGACGAGGCCCTGGGCGATTCCGGGCGATTGGCCCCGCCCCTGACGGGGATCGGGCGGAAGCTCCGGCGCCCCTGGCTCGAGCGGGTTCTCGCGGGGGACGAGGCCACCCGGGTGAGGCCCTATGTGAAGACCCGGATGCCGAAATACCCTGCCAAGGCCACGGTTTTGGCCGACTGGCTCACGCAGATCGATGGGGCCGAGGGGGAAGCCTCTGCCTTGCCAGAGGAAGATCCCGAGGCGGGACGCAAATTGCTCGGCATCCTCGGAGGGACCAACTGCATCACCTGCCACACCTGGGATGGGCAGCGCTCCCTCGGCATCCAGGCGCTCGATCTCGCCGCCTTGGACGAACGACTCCGGCCGGCGTGGTTTCGCGAATATCTGCTCGAACCGGCCCGCTACCGTCCGGGCACCTTGATGCCTCCGCTCTGGCCTGGCGGTCAGTCGACTGTGCCGGATGTGCTGAACGGGGACACCGAGCGCCAGATCGCCGCCATCTGGGCCTTCATCAAGGAGGGCAAGGGCTTGCCCGAGGGATTTCCAGACCGCAGTTCCGGGCAGTTTGAGCTCGTGCCCACGGATCGGCCCTTGATCCAGCGCACCTTCTTTGAGGGCGCCGGCACCAAGGCCATCCTCGTGGGGTATCCCGGAGGGATCAGCCTGGCCTACGATGCCCAAGCGGCCCGGCCGGCAGTGCTGTGGCGGGGAGCCTTCTTCGATGCCTATCACACCTGGTATTCCCGCTACGCGCCCTTTGAAAAGCCCCTGGGCGAGTCGGTGGTCACCTTCCCGGAGCTGGAGACTCCCGAGAGCCGGAGATATCGGGGCTATCGCTTGGACGCCTCCGGCCATCCCACCTTCCTCTTTGAGGACGGCGGGCGCGTGGTGGAGGAACGCTTCGAGGTGAGGGACGGGAAGCTGCTGCGCACTCTGACGTGGCAGAAGGGGGCGGTGCCCCTGGTCAATCATCCCGAGGGAGTGGAGCTCAGCGAGGAGCTCGGAGACCAGCGCCTGACCCTGAGCTATACATGGAAATGAGGTATTGTCGATCCCGCAACGTTCCTCAGGCGCTCAGCCCGTCGCGGAGGCCCATCTGGAGTCGGCGGGAAGCTCCGCGCGCGCGTCTGATGGAGGCCTGGGCTCCACTCGTCGCCTTGCTCTTGGCAGCCCTCCCCGGTGCGACGAGAACGCTCCATGCGCAGGATCCCGCCTCCGCCTACCAATCCGTGGATTTGCTGGTGGCCAGCACCCCGCTGGATTCCCGGGCCAAGGACTGGAAGCCCGGTGATGGCCTCGTCCTCGAGGTCAGTGGATTGGAATGGATGGGGGGCGAACGCCTCGCCGTGGCCATACGCAAGGGCGAGGTCTGGTTTCTCGATGGGGTCTTGGGAGAGGATCCCTCGAAAATCGTTTACCAGCGCTTCGCCGCCGGCTTGCATGAACCGCTCGGCTTGCTGCGGGATGGGGAGGATCTGCTCGTGTCCCAGCGAGCCGAGATCACCCGCCTGCGCGACCGGGACGGGGATGGACAGGCCGACGAATACTTGACGGAATGCGATGGTTGGGCGGTCACCGGAAACTACCACGCCTACACCTATGGTCCCAAGCGCGATGGGCGAGGGCAGCTCTGGGTGACGCTCAACCTCGGCATGGGAGACCATTCCGACAACCGCCTCGGCTGGCATGGCTGGGGAGGGATCATCGGCGCCGACGGCCGCTTCCAACCGAAGGCCTTGGGCATGCGCTCCCCGAGCGGTCTGGGCGCGAATCGGGAAGGCGACATGTTCTACACCGACCAGCAGGGGAATTGGGTTCCCGCCACGCCGGTCTACCACCTGCGCCCCGGGGTGTTTTACGGCAATCAGGAGTCCCTCGGTTCCCTCGAGCTGTCCGAGGCGCCCTTCCGCCTCAGCCGGGTGCCCCAGCCCAATCAGCTCTATCCGAATGCCCTGGCCGAGTCGCCCGAATTCGTCCCTCCGGCGGTGTGGTTGCCCTACAACAAGATGGGACGCAGTGCGACCGACATCCAGCTGATCGACCAGGAGGGCCGTTTCGGTCCCTTTGACGGCCAGCTGCTCGTGGGAGAATTCACCAATTCGGCCGTGAGTCGGGTGTTTCTGGAAAAGGTCGAGGGCGAGTATCAGGGGGCCTGTTTCCCCTTCTTGGATGGGTTCCCTGCCGCCGTGGTTCGCCTGGCCTTTGCGCCCGACGGCTCCTTGTTCGTTGGCATGACCAACCGCGGCTGGTCTTCCCTGGGCAACCGCTCCTACGGCCTGTCCCGCGTGCGCTACCAGGGAACGCCTCCTTTCACTATCCAGGAAATGCGGGCCAAGTCGGATGGCTTCGAGCTCCTCTTCACGGAGCCGGTCGATCCCGCCTCCCTGGAGGGGGCTTTCACCATGAACGCCTTCACCTACTTCTATTCCTCCGCCTACGGGAGCGAAGAAATGGAGACGAGATCCCTGGTGGTGCGGTCCGTGGAGGCCGCGCCGGACGGACGGACGGTGCGCCTGCAAGTGGATGGGCTGCAGCCCTCTTTTGTCCACGAACTCCTCGCGGAGGGGATCCGGTCGCGTTCGGGGCGTCGACTGGATCCCGCCAAGGCTTGGTACACCCTGAATCGCCTTCCCCGTTAGTTCCCCGCCAGGGGGGAACTCGGACCCGTGGCGTGCGGGGAGGAGGAGCCGCACGCCGAGGGAGAGGGGCGTTCACCCCACCATGGCGGCCGCGGACAGCGCCGAGGCCTGGGCCGCGCTGGGAACAGCGCAACGGGCGGAGTCGTAGGCTTCCACAATGGCGTTGCGGACGTCTTCCAGGGAGATGGGTTTGGCGACAAAGCCGTTCATGCCGCTGGCGATGCAAGTGTCGCGCACGCCGGCGAGGGCGTGCCCGGTCATGGCGATGATCAGCGGCTGGCGGGGGAGGTTGAAGTTCTGGCGGATGGCCTTGGTGGCCTCGAGACCGCCCATCACGGGCATTTGCAGGTCCATGAAGACCAGGTCGATGTCTCCTTGGCTGACCCGCTCGACGCCCTTTTGACCGTTGTTGGCAAATTCGATGCCGCTGTAGCCGAGCTTTTCCACGACCATGCCGGCGATCTTCTGGTTCATCATCACATCCTCGACGATGAGGATCTTGGCCGGGTATTGCTTGGCAAAGTCGTTGCCGCGGGAGGGCTTGGCCGCCGCATCGGGGTGAAAATCCTCCTCGGAAATCTCGATGCCCTTCTTCCGCTGGATCATGGCGAGTGTGTCGCGCAGCAGCTTCAGCTCGGAGACGGGCTTGAAGTGGGTGCGAATGAGGGGGAAGCGGGTCTCGTCGATGCGGATGCTGCTTTCCCCGATGGAGGTGAGGAAGATGGCCGGAATGCGGTGACGGATGAGCCGATCGGCGAAGTCGCGCATGCGGCTCTCGTGGGAGAGCGCCAGGGGATCGGCGATGACGATGTCCGGATGGATCTGCAGGATTTTCTCGATGACCTTCTCGTCCTGACAGGAGGCCAAATGGGGGCGCATCTGCCAACTCGCGCAGTAGGTCTGGACGAGGGAGCTCAGGGAGGCGTTGCGAGTGAGAATGATGCAGGTCTTGCCTTGGAGCGGGCGCAGATTTTCCGGAAGGTGCTGGGGTTTCACGGCTCCCTGTTGGGGGACCTCGCGCAGCGGCAGGTCGAAGTAGAACTCGGACCCCTTGCCCAACTCGCTGATCACGGACAAGGTGCCGCCGAAGGCCTGGCAGAGCTTGCGACTGATGGCCAGGCCCAGGCCGGTGCCGCCGAAGCGCCGCGTGGTGGAGGCGTCGGCCTGGGTGAACGCCTCGAAGATGCGGTCGTGGTGTTCGGGGGCGATGCCGATCCCCGTGTCCCGCACTGACACCCGCACCACGGATTCGCTGCCCGCGGCGGTTTCGCGGGCGCTGAGACGTAGGGTGATGACGATTTCGCCCTGGTTGGTGAACTTCAGCGCGTTGCCGACGAGGTTTACGAGGACCTGCTTGAGGCGCTCCCGGTCGGCGTAGATCAAATTGGGAATGTTGCGGTCGATGTAATGGATCAGCTCCAGCTGACTTTCCGCGGCGTAGTAGGCGAACATTTCGATGGTCTCCTCCAGCAGGGCCTCGACATCGACGGGCTCGTTTTCGAGTTCCATCTTGTCGGACTCCAGTTTGGAGAAGTCGAGAACGTCGTTGATGAGGTGCACGAGGGAATGCCCGCTCGTCTGCATGATTTGGACCAGCTCGCGCTGCTCGCTCGTCAGCGGAGTCTCCATGAGGAGACTGGTGGTGCCGATGATGCCATTCATCGGCGTGCGAATCTCGTGACTCATGTTGGCGAGGAAGTTGGACTTGGCCTCCTGGGCCACCTCGGCCTGGCGCTTGGCGATCTGGATCTCTTCGATGGAAAGGTGAAACTTGTCCGTGGTCCGGCGCAAACTTTCCGCCATGGCGTTGAAGCTGGCATGGACCCGCTCAATCTCGGGAGGCCCGGATTCCTTGAGGCGGTAGTCGTAGCGTCCCTCGGTGACGGTGTTCATCCCCTCGGCGAGCCCCTGGAGACGCCGGGTGAACCAGGATCCCAGGAAAATGAGGGAGACGAAGAGCGGGACAATGCCGATGAGCGGCAGAAAATGGCGCAGCTCCATCACTTGGGTGAAACCGAGCAGGCGCGGACTGACCCGGGACTGCACGACGAGCAAGCCGGGCTTATTCGCCAGAGTGATGGGAAAACCAGCCCCCAAGGTGGTGTTGCTGCCGGTGCCGAGCAGGCTTTTCAGCCCGGAGGCCAGGGAGAGGGCCCCGTCTTCACCGGGGAAGCCGACAATGACGGCGTGCTGCCTGGCGATGGTGTCATTCACCAGCTTCTCGAGAAGGGCCTCGTCCTCGGCGGAATCAAACGAGCTGAGGGCCAGTTTGAAGAGGCGGCCATAGGTCGCCTCTCCGTCATTCTTGCGGAACAAGGTCAGCCGGGACTCGGGAACCTCCTTGAGGGAGTAGTTCAGGCGGTGCAGAAAGGCCCTGAGATCGGCCGATTCATCCTCTCCGGCCAGGGAGATGGCGGCGTAGAAATTGGCGTCCAACTGGTGGGCAAAGCCCGCGGCCTTCATGGAGAAATCCGACTGGATCTCCCTTCGTTTGAGCTTCACTTCCTGCAGGTAAGAGATGCTCAGGCCCAAGATTGCCCCGACGACAGCCATGCACAGACTGCCGAGGAGAAGCAAAAATCCAAGGGAGGGCCTTGCGAAATGCATGGGCGGAATATCGACAGCGAGGGGGAAGATATCAAATATTTTTCATAATTATAATAATCATACATATAAAAATGCTTGCAATTGCAAGCGCCCTTCTGAGGAAGGCGATCCAGAAAGGGGGCGAGCTTGCTGAGCCGGGGCAGGGGGAGCCTTTTGGCGCAAATCGGGGGTTTTCTGGCTCTGCATTCCCGTCTTGGGCAGGGCGGGATTGCCAAAGGGGAAAAAGGATATGCCTCGGCACTTGCTTCCCTCCCGGGGATCGCGTTTGTTTCGCTTCACTCATCCCATGGCCGACATCCAATCCCTCAAGCAGGCCTTGGCGTTTTCGCCGGACAATGTGCCGCTGCTCTTGATGCTCGGCGATGCCTATCTCGACCGCTTCAGTTTGGAGGAAGCCCGGGAGTCCTACGAAGCTGCCCTCAAGCTCGAACCTGCCAATCCCCAAGCCCGCGTGCAGATAGCCCGCCTCCTCGATCTCGAGGGGCGCGGCTCTGAAGCCATCCTGCGCCTGGAACAGCTGTGCGGGGAGGTTCCGGACTACGCGCCCGCCTGGATCCTGCGTGCCCGCTTTTCCTTGAATGAGAACCGGGCCAAGGAGGCCCGGGAGTATTACGAGCGCGCCGTCTCCCTCGACGAGTCGCTGCGCAACGAGGAATTGCTGAAGCGCATCCGCCAGGCCGGCGGCCATCGCAGTGGGGACAGCGGCGGGGCCGCCCCCCAGCGCAACGCCGATCAGCAGGCCTCCGCCTACTACGATCCGGACTTCGAGGACGAGGACTTTGACGAGGACTACGACGATGAGGACTTGGAGCTCGAGTTCGAGGTCCGGGCCGACGTCGATTTCCGCCGCGTCGGCGGCATGGAGAAGGTCAAGGAGGATATCCGCATGAAGATTCTCTACCCCATGGAGAATCAGGCGCTCTTCGAGGCCTACGGCAAGAAGGCCGGGGGCGGGGTGTTGCTCTACGGCCCTCCCGGCTGCGGCAAGACTCTCATCAGTCGCGCCACGGCCGGCGAGATCAAGGCGAAGTTCCTCAGCGTCGGACTGCACCAGATCCTCGACATGTGGATCGGCAAATCCGAGGAAAAGCTCCACGAGATTTTCGAGCTGGCGCGCCGCCAGGCTCCTTCCGTGCTCTTTTTTGACGAAGTCGACGCCCTCGCCGCAGACCGCAAGGACATGCGCAGTTCCGCGGGGCGCACTCTCATCAACCAATTCCTCGCCGAACTCGACGGGGAGGCTTCGAAGAATGAAGGGGTGCTCGTGCTGGGGGCCACCAATGCCCCCTGGCATCTCGATTCGGCCTTTCTCCGTCCGGGGCGCTTTGACCGCATCATCTTCGTCCCTCCGCCGGACGAGACGGCTCGCGAGGAAATCATCAAACTCTTGGCCGAAGGCAAGCCGGTGGCCGGACTGGATCCCGCAGCCCTGGCCAAGAAGACCAAGGGCTTTTCGGGCGCCGATCTCAAGGCCCTCTTCGACCAAGCGGTGGAGGGAGCCCTGGCCGAAGCCATGCGCAGCGGCAAGATCGTGCCGGTGACCCAGAAGGACCTGTTGCGCTCGGCGAAGCAAATCAAGCCCAGCACCTTGAAGTGGTTCGAGAGTGCCAGAAACTACGCGCTCTACGCCAATCAGAGTGGCTTCTATGACGACATCCTCGATTACCTCGGACTGCGCAAGTAGGGAGGCTGTGGGGACGGTCTGATCCTGCCATGAGTGAACTGGCCCACGGCATGCTGCTTCAGGAGCAGGGACGTCTCGAGGAGGCGGAGGCCTGTTTCTATCGCGTTCTGGCCCGAGAGCCGGAGAATGACTTCGTGCACGGCCGACTCGCCCTTTGCCAAATGAGCCAGGTGGGCAAGAAGCGCCAGGCGCTCGAGCGCATCGACGAGGCCATTCGCCTGAGAGCCGACGAGCCCTTTTACCACGCCATCCGGGCGCTCATCCTCTCTGATTTGCATCGCGGAGAGGACGCCTTGGAAGCGGCGGACCGGGCCTTGGCGCTGCATCCCGAGGACAGCTTGGCGCACACCGCCAAGGCCGCGGCCTATGTCTCGATGGATCGTTGGGCCGATGCGGAAGCCTGCTGTCATCGGGCATTGGCCCAGGATCCGGACAATGTCATGGCGGCCAATCTGCTGACCCAAACCTTGCGTCTCCAGGGAAAAAACGACCTGGGGGCCGATGCCGCGGCGCGTCTCCTTGCGGCGTCCCCCGAGGACAGCCTCGCCCATGTCAACGCCGGCTGGATTCACCTGCAGAGGGGGGACCGCGAGCAGGCGGAATCCCATTTCCGGGAGGCCCTGCGCTTAGATCCGGACTCGGATGCGGCCCGCGAAGGCCTGCTCGAGGCCTTTCGGGCCCGTTCACCCTTCTATCGGGCTTATCTGGCTTATGGTTTTTACCTTCAAAGGTTTACCGAGGGCAAGCAGTGGGCCATCCTCATCGGGCTCTTTCTCCTTTACCAGCTGGTGCAGCGCACCTTGGCCAGCTTTAGCCCCTTGTTGGCCTTGTTCTGCATGCTGGCCTGGTTGGCATTGGTGCTCTGGGTCTGGCTGGCCCCCGGCGTGGGGAATTTCCTGATTTGGCTGGATTCCTCGGCGCGTCTCGCCTTGAAAAAGGGAGAACGGAATCAGGGGCTGGCGGTGGGCGGAGGACTTTTCCTCGGCTTGGCTGCGGGCGTCGCGGGCTATTTCACCGGCTACCTGCCCCTCCTGCTGGGGGGAGCGGGTTTGATCACGTCGACCGTTCCCGCCGCCCTGGCCTTTGACAACGAATCGCGCAAGGGACGCTGGATCTTCGGGGGGCTTAGCGGATTCATCTATCTCGGAACCCTGGGCATTGTCGGGATCGAGGCCCTGCGTTTTCCCGGCCAAGGCCTGCATCCCCTGAGCCTGCAGCTTATGCAGATCGGCCTGCTGGCCGCCGTGGCCTGCACCTGGTTGGGGAATCTCCGCCCCCTGCGTCGCGCCGAGGTCCAGTGAGTCCGGGCGCTTCCCGAGAAGCAGGGGGGGGGAAGTCGCGTGGGCGGGGTCATCCCGGCCCCAGGGCGAGAGAGCCTCTCGAGGAACCTGCCTCCTTGCCCACGAGGAAGTCCGGCGCGCTTCGCCCCTGGTGGCTCCCGCTGGCGTTCCCCATCCTGCGGTGGGGAGGAAGGGACATCGGAGAGAGGCCGATAAAAAAAGCCGACCTGCCCGGGGGCGAGGTCGGCTCGTGGGGGAGGGGGAGAGAGGATCAGGCCTCCCTCCCCAAGGCTGCCGGGGCAGCGATTACCAGGGCAATTCGCGCAGGTAGATATTTTTGAAGCTGAGCTCGTCCCCGTGGTGTTGCAGCTCGATTTGATCGGCGCGGGCCAGCGGTTCCTTGCGGGTCTTGTCCCAGAAGTTCTCCAGCTCGGTGCGGTCGACGACCAGCTTGCCATTCAGCCAGATGCTGACGCGGCTGCCCACCATGCGAATGTAGAAGGTGTTCCATTCGCCGATGGGGCGGTCCGCCAGCACGAGCGGCTGGTTGCGGGCGTGGCGGTTGTTCCACAGGCCGCCCGAACCCAGGTTGCGGCCGTGACGGAAGACGTCGACGAGCTCCTCGGGCGTGGAGGCGGGGGTGCCGTCCTTCTTGCGGATATCCCAGGGATCCCAGATCTGCACCTGGGGGGTGCCGCGCAGATAAAGGCCGCTGTCGGCGCCGGGAGGAATCTTCCAGTCGCAGTAGAGTTCGAAGTCGCCGTAATCCTTGTCGGTGCAGAGACTGGCGCCCTTGCCGTCATACACGAGCGCGCCGTCCTTGACGGTCCAGTGGGCCCGCATGATCTCGTCCGCCTTGGCCTGGGCTTCCTTGAGGGCGTCGCCCTTGAGCGCGCGCCGTTCCACCGCATTGTTGTGGGCCAGGCCCTTCCATCCGGTCAGGTCCTTGCCATTGAAGAGGGCCTTGAAGCCAGCCGGAGGCGTGTTGTCCGGATTGCCTTCGAGGAGCGGTTTGGAGGGGGAGAAGTCCGCCACCTTGAGGTTGCGGAACTCCAGCGGGTCGCTGTGGCCAGCCAGCATGATGCGACCGGTGCGATTGCGACGTCCGTTGAAGCCGGCCTCCAGGGGGGCGTGCTCTTCCAGGAAGGTGTCGACGATGACCGCGCCGTTGAGGATGACCATGATGTGGTCCTCGATGGCGATGATGATTTGCTGGTTCCATTCGCCCACCGGCTTGAGGTAACCGGTCTTGGCGGGCACGTGGCCGTAGACGGAACCGTGCACTTGCCAGGGCTTCAGCCAGGTGAGCTTGCGCGGCTTGCCCGCGACCGTGGCTTCTCCGGTGTAGGCCGAGCCGCCATCGTCAAGGATCTGGATTTCCAGACCATCCTGGGCGGGGCGACCATCGGCCGGCACCCGGATGCCGATGCCGTTGTTGCCGCTTTCTTCCAACTTGAACTCGAAGGACAGGGCGAAATCGCCGTAATCCTGGGCAGTCGCCAGGTTCTTGCCTCCGGGTTTGCAGAAGAGCACGCCATCCTTGACTTCGTAACCTTCGGTGTCGCCTTCCCATCCGGAGAGGTCCTTGCCGTTGAAGATTTCCTTCCATTCGGCGGACTCCAGGATGGCCAGCGGACGCTTGGCCGCCTCGCGGTTCGGATCAGGCTTGGCTTCGGGCGCGTTCTGGGCGCCGGCAAAGCCAGCGGTTAGGGCGAGTGCACAGGCACCCGCCAATACAGGGGAGTGGAAAAGGTTCCTCATTGCCGGCACGAGAACACGGAGAGCGGCTTCGGACAAGGGCGCAGTTGCGCTGGGAAGAAGCCTCCGCTCAGCCCTTGACCACCGGCCCTCGGCGGTGTTCTGCCTCTCTCGAGGGAGGCGCAAGACACAGGGCGGGCAGGGACAGGGGGGCGTTCCTGGAGGGGCAGGGAAATCAGGCGACGCGCTGGGCGGCGGCCCGGGCCGCCTCGCGATCGAAGAAGCTCTCCATGCGCTGGTTGAGATCCTCGTAAAAGGTCTCCGCAAAACGCTCCAAGCGCTTCGCGCGATGCTTGGCCCGCAGGCCCTTCTCCTCGGCGAGGCGGGCCTTCTCGGCCTCGACGCGCTCCTCAAAGGCACTTTCCAGTTCGAGCAGGTTCTCCATGAAGGCCTTGGCGGCCCGCGAGCTGTCGATGCCCTCGATGAGCGCCTTTTCCAGGGGCTGGTTCTGGGTGAGGTGGAGCAGGCGCCCGTCCGAGAGCTCGTCCATGTAGCGCTGGTAGCTCTTTAGCCAAGCGGTGCGCTCCCGGGCATAGCGGACTTCTTCGCGATCGACGAGGGAATCATAGGGGCCCGGCTGGGAAAAGAATTTGACCACCAGGGGGATGGTGTCGATGAGCAGGAAGAGGCTGGCCAGCACCAGGTAGGCGATCAAGGCAAAGCGCCCTCCCTCGCCGCCTTCGTCAAAGAGCCGGTGCAGGGCGAGCGTCTGGGTGAGCAGATCGCGGCGCGGCTCCGCGGCGATGGCGGCGATGCGCTCCTGCTCCTGTTGGCCGATGGCGGCCAGTTCTCCCTGGAGACGACCCAGTTCCGCCAGGCGGGTGTCGATCTGGGCCGTGATGGTCGCCCGGATGGTGTTTTGCTGTTCGACAAACTGGTCGGCTTGGGACTGCTGCACCTGGCGCTTCAGGGAGGCGATGCGTTCGCGCTCGGACTTGAGCCGTTCCGCCTTGGTGGCGGCGAGATTGATGAACTCCTCCTTGATCCGGTCCTCCGTGGCCTTGATCTGGTTGCTCAGTTCATTGCGGAGACCGGTCAGGTAGGCGAGCGTCTCGCCCAGTCGCTTTGCCTCATCGCGCCGCCAGGCGAGTTGGTCGGCCTGGATGCTCTTGGCCCGGGGGCCCAGACCGACGATACCACTGCGCTGCCCATTGACCTCGCGCTCGAATTCGCGCTGCCAGTTGTCGAGTTCGCTCTGCAAGGTGGCGTAGCGGGATTGGTTCTCGGCGATGGCGGTCTCGGTGGAGGCCAGCTTCTCCTGCTCCGGCGCCGTTTCCTCCTTGAGGCGGGCGTCCATCTGGGCACGCAATGCCTCATCGAGTTCGGCGAGCGGGTCGGCCAGGCCAAGGGTGGTGTCCTCGACGAGGAACTCTGCCGAGAAAGTCTTGTCGAAGAGCGCGCGTTGCTCGGCAATCTCGCCTTCCAGTTGGGCGACCTTGGTTTCCACGGCGGCCTTTTCCTCGTTGGCCGAACGGCGCAGATCCTCGATTTCGGCCTGGCGTTCCTCTTCTACGACCCGGGAAATGGTGTCCTGGAAGAGGAGCAGGGTCAGGGGATGGGAAATGGTCACCCCCATGAGGGCGGCGACGACAAGGCGCAGGAAGAATTGGCCGATCTTGCGGTGAAAGCGTTGGTAGGATCGATAGATGGAGAGCAGGGCACGATCGATCGTCATGATGATCAGAGCCCAGGCAATGGAGATGGGGGCAATGACGCGCCAGTCGCTGGTGAGCGTGGAGAGGGCGTAGCCGCAGGCAATCAGGGCGAACACCGTGGGCACGAGCACCGTGGCGCCGAAGGCCACATACTTGCGCTGCTCCCAACCGGGGCATTGCTCGAGCGTATCGGCTCCGGCCCCGGAGAGCCAGAAGAAGAAGTGCTTGATGGGGCGGGTCCCGGAGGACGTGACACGAGGGGAATGAGGCGAGTGGTTCATGACGAGTGGCGACGAAGGCGGGAAGACAGAGGATGGCCTTCGTCAGGAACCGGCCCCGGCGAGGCCATGCGTGGCAATATCGAGAAATGTTTAGAAATGCCTTACATTCTGTAAACATTATTTTTCGATATACTTATAGCTCATTGGAGTACAGGGCGACGTCCGCGGACGGGGAAGGGAAGAGCGCCGTGGTGAGGAAGCGGTGGCGGCCCGAGATTGATGATGGGGGAAGGCTCCTCAGGGCAAGGACGTCAGAGCCCTCAGCCAGGGGGCGAGCCCGAAGGCGAAACAAGGAAGCGGAGGCGACAGAACGCCTATTCGCCTGGCGTCAGGAACTCGTCGAGGAGCGTGATGCGCGGCGGCGGCGCCGCGTCGGAGGGCGAGGCGATCTCCGCCCGCAGGGATGGCAGTTCAAAGATCGCTTCGTGGCCGTTGACGAGGAGGCGTTGGGGGCCCGGATCCAGTCCCAGAATCTCAATGGGCACCCGCGTGTCAAAAGGCGAGGGTTCTGCCAGGCTAGCCGTCGCTTCGGCCCCTCGAGGGGTTTGCTCGAGGATCTCCAGGTAGAGCACCCCATCCCTGCGGGACTGGCGGGGATCGATGAGCTGGGCGGCTTGGCTGGAGAGGCGGCCGCGGACGCGGGCATAGGCCTCCGGTCGACCTTCGAACTGGCTCACCTCCACCTCGACCTCGTCGACTTGCGCGGGGCGAGGGGGCGGCGCATAGGGCGTCGTCTGGCAAGCACTTGCCAGCATAGCCAGACCGAGAGCCCAGGTTGAGGTTCGCCGCACGGGGGATTCGATACGCTGTTTCCCGGCCGGTGGAAAGAGGAAGCTTGCGAAAGACTTGTCAGGAGGGAGGCACCCGAAATAGGCTGTTTTCGAGAATTGATTTCCTGGGACGAACCTCTAGCTTGCGGAATCGCTCCCCTCCGAGCGGAATTCGAAGGTGCCGCTTATGGATTTTGACTGGATTGATTGTCATTTCGACCTGAAGACGATAACGCCAAGGGAAGTGGAGGAGGCGTTCGAGGATCCCTTTGCCATTCGGCTCCTGCCTGAAAGCGACGGCGGCGCGGCGGAGGCCCGCTATTTCAATCTGGGGAAGACCATCAACAACCGCCACCTCTTTTCCGTGTTCTGGACCGATGGCAAGCGTTGCCGCGTGATCTATTGCCGAGAAATGACCGAGGACGAGATTTCTTTCTGTGAACGCAAAAACGCTGAGTTGCTCTGAGCCTCGGACTTGTCCCCTTCGACCCAAATAGCCCCTGTGAAAACGATCGAAAACTGGAGCCAGATTCCCCCCTTCGAGGACGAAAAGCAGGAGGCCGAGTTTTGGGCGGTGCACAGTCTGGATCCCCGCCTGATGAATGCCTCCATCCTGCGGCAGACGGTGCGGGAGTCCACCACCATCACCCTGCGCTTTGATCCCCAGATGCTCAGTCGGATCAAGCGTCTCGCCCGGCAACGCTACTTGAACTATCAAAGCATGATCAAGCAGTGGCTGGCGGAGCGTCTCGAGGAGGAAATCGCCAAGCAGGTCGAGCGCAGTCCCGATCGCAACGGAGAGTGAGCGCGAAGGGGCCGCAGTGATGAGTCCGGAAGCAGTGAAAGAGGAGATGGCGCGGCTGGCCCGCGAAATCGAGCGGCACAACCGCCTCTATTATGAAGAGGCGGATCCCGAGATTTCCGATGCGGAATACGATCGGCTCTACCGTGAGCTGGAGCGCCTGGAAGCCGAGCATCCCGAGTGGGCGGATCCGAACTCCCCGACCCGGCGGGTCGGGGGAGGGGTGCTCAGCGGCTTCGAACAGCGGGAGCACACCGTGCCCATGCTGAGCATTGACGACCAATTCTCCGAAGGCGAGCTGGCGGAATTCTACGCGAGGTTGCAGAAGGGCCTGGGACGCCAGCAGGTCCCGGTGACCATCGAGCCCAAGATCGACGGGGTGGCGGTGGCCCTGCACTACCGCGAGGGGCAATTCGAATACGCCGTGACCCGCGGGGACGGGAGCGTCGGGGATGTCATCACCGAGAACGTGCGCACCATCCGGCGCGTGCCCCTGCGTTTGGCCGAGGGCGCCCCCGCATGGCTGGAGGTCCGCGGCGAGATCTTTTTGCCGAAGCAGGCTTTCGCGGAAATGAACCTGGCCCGCGACGAGGCGGGATTGCCGGCGTTCAAAAACCCCCGCAATGCCGCGGCCGGCACCCTCAAGTTGCTCGACTCGCGCGAGGTGGCGAAGCGTCCCCTGGACTTCCTCGCCCATGGCTATGGACGCATCGAGGGCTTCGCGCCGCAGTCGACGCAGGAATGGGTGGCCGAAATGGAGCGCCTCGGCCTGCCCCTGAACGGGCCGCTTTGGCAGGCCTCCTCGCTGGAGGATTTGCTCGAGGCGGTGCGCGAGCTCGACCGGGTTCGGCACGGGCTGCCCTTTGAAACCGACGGCGCGGTCATCAAGGTGGTCGACTTCGCCGCTCGGGCCGCCCTGGGCAGCACCTCGCGTGCGCCGCGCTGGGCGGCGGCCTTCAAGTACCCCCCGGAGCAGAAGGAGACCGTGCTGCGGGCGATCACCATTCAGGTGGGACGGACCGGGACCCTGACGCCAGTGGCGGAGCTCGATCCCGTTCTGGTCTCCGGCACCACCGTGCGCCGGGCGACCTTGCACAATCAGGATGAAATCGACCGCAAGGATGTCCGCATAGGCGACACCGTACTGATTGAAAAAGCGGGCGAGATCATTCCCGCCGTGGTCAAGGTCATCCTGGAAAAGCGCCCCCCCGACACCCGTCCCTTTCACCTCCTCGAGGCCATTGGCGGAAAATGCCCCGCCTGCGGGGGCGAAGTGACCCGGGAGGAGGGCTTTGTGGCCTGGAAATGTCGCAACCCGGCTTGTCCCGCCAAGGCCGCCAACCGACTTAAGCAGATGGTTGCCCGCAAGGCTCTCGATATCGAGGGGGTGGGGAGCATCGTGGCCGAGAAGCTGGTGGAGCGCGGACTTGTCGGCGAGCCCCTGGATTTGTTTGACGTGCCCGAAGAGCGCTTGGCCCTCCTGAATTTGGGGAGCGAAAGCGAACCTCGACTGCTTGGGGCCAAGAACGCCGCCAAGATCGTCGAGGCCCTGGAGCGCGCCAAGAGCCTCCCCCTGCATCGCTGGCTCTTTGCCCTGGGCATTCCCCAGGTGGGCGAGGCCGCCGCCAAGGAGTTGGCCCGGCTTCATGCGGACCTGCACGCCGTGGCGAGTTCGCCGATCCTGCGCGTCCTCCGGACCTTGCTCCCCGGACAGCGCAAGGATGACTATCCCGAGCTGGCCCCTTATGGCATTGCCAGTGAGGTGGGCCCCGCGGTGGCGGCGAGTGTGCTGGACTGCTTTGAGAGCGATAGGGGGAGAGCCTTGTTGCAAGGGCTCGAGGCGCTCGGCATTCACCCCCGCTCGGCGAACTACCGTCCCGAGGCGCCGCCTCAAAATGCGGACGGTCCCGGGGTGGGGGGGAAGACCTTCGTGATCACCGGAACCCTTTCTGCGCCCCGCGAGGACATCAAGGCGCGGATCGAGGCGGCGGGCGGCAAGGTCTCCGGATCCGTCAGCAAAAGCACGCACTTCCTCGTAGCCGGCGAAGGAGGCGGCTCCAAGCGCGAGAAGGCCGAGGCCTTGGGGATCGCCGTGCTGAGCGAGGCGGACCTGGAGAGTCTCCTGGCCGAATCAGCGGCGCCGGAAGAGGCGTGATCGCCAGGGGCGTCGCCCCACTTCAGACAAGCGCAGTCGCTCCTGATGGAGGAGGAAGAGGGCGTGATCGTCGGTCAGCGTCGCCGTGCCATAGAGACGAAAGGCTTCGCCCTCGGGGCTGAAGCGGGGCCATTTCTTCTCGCGGTAACCGTGGCGTCGCTCGATAAACATGCGTGGAGGAGCTAGGGATATGGGGAAACCTCGTCCCGCTCGGGGCTGCCGGCAAGTCAGCGCGTGGCTTCGTTTTCCCTATCGCCCAGCAAGGGACCGTCCAACCGGAAGAAGCGGGCGGCATTCTCCGAGGTGATTTGGGCCACTTCGGGAGGCGTCAGGCCGTGCAGTTCGCCGAGACGGCGACCCGTGTAGACGACCATGGCCGGATCACAGCCCTTCCCGCGGAAGGGCACGGGAGCCAGGTAGGGGGCGTCCGTTTCCACCATGACCCGGTCCAAGGGAACCATGGAGGCCGTTTCGCGCACCTCCTCGGCCTTGGGATAGGTCAAAACGCCCGTAAAGGAGAGGGAGTGGCCTCCGGCGAGGGCTCGTTCCGCCTCCGCCGGGCTCCCAGTGAAGCAGTGCAGCACGGCTCGGACCCCCGGGAAGCGCTCCAGCACCGCCAAGGTCGCTTCCGTGCTTTCGCGCTGGTGCACGACCACGGGGAGTTGGTGATCGAGAGCGAGTTGCAACATTTCCTCGAAGATGGACTCCTGCAAGCGCCGCCAGGCAGAAAGCTCGCTGCCGTCCTCGGGCGGGTGGTAGTAGTCCAGGCCGATCTCACCGATGGCGACGACCTTCTCCGCCTGAACCTGGCGACGGAGCTGCTCCCGCCAGTCCGCGGGGCCCGGCTCGTGGACGTAGCAGGGGTGGATGCCCACCGTGGCGAAGAGCCCGGAATGGGCCCCGGCCAGGCGGAGATTGGTTTCGCCGTCCTCGACATCACAGGAGATGGACAGAATCCGCCCCACGCCCGCCTCGCGAGCCCGGGTCAACAGGCCCGGCAAATCTCCGGCAAAGCGTCGGGAAGCGAGGTGCGCGTGGGTATCCGTGAAAAAAGCTGCAGATTTTACTTCCATTCTCTTGCAGCTCCTCTAGCATCCGCCAGTGAGAGGAACATCTGAAAATTTTCCGAAAAAAGCGTTTTCAACCCTATTAAGGTGTGTTAAGCGAATGCCCTGAGAAGCAGCGTCAACGGACCGCTACTGTTTGAATCTGATGAGAATCCAACTCCTTTCGACCGGAATCGCCGCGGTGGCGGTCGCTTCCTTGGCCAGCGTCTCCTACGCCCAGCAGACCGTGACCGACCAGTACGGGACAGAGATCTTGGTCGACGTGTTGCCTCCCACCACGCAGACCCAAGTGCATCAGACCCGGTCGGTTCTGGATCAGGGCGGTGGCGAAGGTCCCTTGAAAGTTGACAAGCTGGGGCGTTTCCACTTTGAAGACAGTGCCGGCAAAGGCGCGGCGGGCGGTTCCAGCGACGAATACCTGGTCAACCAGCTCCTCGGCATCGTGCTCTTGCCTCGTCCCGGTGACGTGCGTCCCGATGGATGGCCCGGGGTCGAAGGCATCTGGCACGATTTTGACGAGTTCCCCAAGCAGGTCGGCTACGTCCTCCAGACCTACATCGGCAAGCCCGTCTCGCTGGCCTCGTTGGACCAGATGGTCAAGGACGTCATCGTCGCCTACCGCGAGGGGGATCGCCCCGTCGTCGACGTGCTCATTCCCGAGCAGGACATCACCTCCGGCGTGGTCCAGCTCGTCGTCATCGAATCTGAGCTCGCGCGCATCCGCGTCGAGGGCGTCGATGCCGATACCGAGGAATTCATCCGCGGCCAAATGCGCGTGAAGAAGGGCGAGGTGATCCGCGCCTCGGAAGTGCTTCGCGACCTCTCCTGGGTGAACCGCAGCCCCTACCGCAAGGTCGACATGGTCTACGCGCCCGGTTACGAGTTCGGGACCACGGACATCATCCTGAAGAGCTACCAGACCCGTGCCAACTGGTTCTACACGGGCTATGAGGACTCCGGCGTGGACTTCCTCGGCGAAGACCGCTTCATCGTTGGCTTCAACATGGGCGATGCCTTCGGTCCGAATCGCTCCCTCAGCTACCAGTACACCAGCGACTTCGACATGGAGCACGTGCGGGCCAACTCGCTCGTTTACACCCATGCACTTCCCTGGCGCCACTGGCTCACCGTTCTGGCCTCCTATGTGGACATCGAATCCGACCCCATTCCGATCGGTGGTGGCAACTTCCTGAACTCCGACGGCGACAACATCCAGCTCAGTGCTCGCTACGGGATCCCCCTCGATGGCACGGCCAATCGCCAGCGCGAGATGGACTTTGGCTTCGACTGGAAGTCCAATGGCAACAACCTGGAGTTCGTCGACTTCACCAACGCCGGGAATGTGCAGCTCTTCGGCTCGCGCGTCGAGATCTTCCAGTTCAGCCTGGGTTACCAAGAGACCATCCAGCACCAGCGCGGCGTGTCTCAGTTTGAAATCCGCGGGGTCTACTCGCCCGGCGGCTTCAACAACCACAACTCCGACTTCACCTTCCAGACCTCTCGCCTGGGTTCCACGGCGGATTACTTCTACGCGATCGCCAGCTTCGAGCACCAGCGCCGCCTCCACGAAGACTGGTCGATGCGCTTCAAGGTGCAAGGTCAGGACTCCAACCGGAACCTGCAGGCCTCCGAACAGCTCGGCGCCGGGGGGTATGACACCGTCCGTGGTTTTGACCAGCGCATCGCCCGCGGCGACCACGGGGTCTGGGGAACACTGGAAATCTACACTCCGGAAATCTCCTTGGGACGCATCTGGGACTGGGAGAACGAAACCGACAGCCTGCGCTTCCTTGGCTTCTTTGATGCCGCCAACCTGGGCAACGAAGATCTCCTTCCCGGCGAGCCTGGCACCATGCAAGTGGGCTCCGTGGGGATCGGTCTCCGCTGGAATTACAGCGACTGGTTCAAGCTACGTGTTGACTACGGCTATCCCGTCTTCACCGAGAACGTCATTGCCGACGAGTCCGGTCGCTTCCACATCGGGGCCACCGCGACCTTCTGATCCGAAGGCGACCTTGCCCATCCTTTTTTTCCGAAAGGCTCCCCTCCTCCCGAGGGGGGCCTTTCGCTTTTGGGGCCAAGGCGCTCCGCTCGGCCTCACGGACAGGAGCACGCCGGAGGAAGCATTTCATTCTCGCTTGATGGAAGCGACGCGAAACGCTATACCCCTAGGCGTCCGCCGGTGGGCGGATCCATTTTCACCCTAGTCATTCCTTTCTACACCATGGGCAGACCCGTCACATTGTTCACCGGCCAGTGGGCCGATCTCGATTGCGAAACCATCATCACCAAAGCCAAGGCCATGGGCTACGATGGCGTGGAGCTGGGCTGCTGGGGAGACCACTTCGAGGTGTCCAAGGCCGATGCCGCCTACTGCGCCGCGAAGCGGGCACTCCTGGACAAGCACGGGATGCAGTGCTTCGCGATTTCCAACCACCTCGCCGGCCAGGCCGTCTGTGACCGCATCGACGAGCGCCACCGCCAGATCCTGCCCGAGCACGTCTGGGGCGACGGGGATCCCGAGGGCGTGCGGCAGCGCGCCGCCGAGGAGCTCAAGCGCACCGCCATCGCCGCCAAGACCTTCGGCGTGGGCGTGGTCAATGGCTTCACGGGCTCGTCCATCTGGCACCTCGTCTATTCCTTCCCGCCGGTCCTCCCCGGACAGATCGACGCCGGCTTCCGCGACTTCGCCGAGCGCTTCGGCCCCATCCTCGATGTCTTCCAGGAGAATGGCGTCAAGTTTGCCCTGGAGGTGCACCCCACCGAGATCGCCTTCGACATAGCCTCGGCGCAGCGGGCCCTGGAGGCTGTGGACCACCACCCCGCCTTTGGCTTCAACTACGATCCGAGCCACTTCGGCTACCAGGGCGTCGACTACGTCGAGTTCATCCACCGCTTTGCCGAGCGGATCTTCCACGTGCACATGAAGGACGTCGGCTGGGCCGACCACCCCACCGAGGCCGGGGTCTTCGGGGGGCACGTCGACTTCCACAACCGCAAGCGCTACTGGGACTTCCGGTCCGTGGGACGCGGCCGCATCCAGTTCGAGCCCATCATCCGGGCCCTCAACGACATCGGCTACTCCGGCCCGCTTTCCGTGGAATGGGAGGACGGCGGCATGGACCGCGAGGCCGGGGCCACGGAATCCGCGGCCTTCGTGAAGCGCCTCGACTTTCCGCCCTCGAACATCATCTTCGACGCTCAGTTCGACCGCTGAGATGCGGAACGGCCTCGGCGGGAGAGGGCAGGGGGCAATTCTGAGGAAGGTCGGCCGGGACCTATGGGTAAGCGTCAAGCCGATCGCCTCTTGACCCGCTCGGGTCATAATCGTCAGAGC
>CAZKGI010000032.1:0-11873 GCA_964552315.1 uncultured Akkermansia sp.
GCTCATCACCCATTGGAGCATGTGATTGATCTCCGGTGTCAGGGAGGCAAAATCCCAGAAGGTATCGTGCGCAGAGGCCGCTTGGGGCATCCCACGATCGGGTTCGGGTTTCACCGCATGAACGAGGTCGGGGAACTTCATTGCATCCTGGATGAAGAAGACCGGGATGTTGTTGCCGACGAGGTCGTAGTTGCCCTCCGTCGTGTAGAATTTCGTCGCGAAGCCCCGCACATCGCGAGGGACATCGGCCGAGCCGCGCTCGCCGACGACCGTTGAGAAACGCACGAAGACTTCTGTCTTTACTCCAGGGTCTTGGAGGAAGGCCGCTTTTGTGATGTCGGCCTGGGACTCGTAGCATTGGAAGTAGCCGTGGGCGCCCGAGCCCCGTGCGTGAACGACCCGTTCGGGGATCCGCTCATGATCGAAGTGCTGGATCTTTTCTCGAAAGATGAAGTCTTCCAACAACACCGGTCCGCGCATTCCGGCCTTGAGCTGGTTCTGGTTGTCCGAAACCGGCAGACCGTGGTTCGTCGTCAGCGTTTTGTCCGCATCCTTGGTCTTCTGGTGGGTTTCGGCCGGCTTGGTGGCGACGGCTTCCGCTGCGGCTTGCTCTTGGGCCATAGCGAGCGGGGTGAGGCTAATGACCGCGGCGACTGAGCCGAGCCGTCGTAGGGAGTGGATCAAATTTTTCGTTTTCATTCGGCTAGGGGGAGGGGATCAGGATTCAGAGTGCTCGCGATGGGTTCCGGGCAGTGTTGCCCTTGCACAAGCCGCGCCAAGGGGAGGCAATTCGGGTTGCGCCCATTGTTTTGCCCAGTGGGATGGGGACCTGAGCGTCATCAGCGCCCGCCGCACCGCTCGGCCCCCCCTCGCCGAAGGAATGCATAGTGCGGGGAATACCGTGCAATGCGCGCGAGTGAACTCGCCTGAGCTTCGTGTGCCGAACGGGTGGAGAGTTGCGGACAGGGCGAGCCTGGTGGCAGAGTTAGGCCCGGGGAGTGGCGGTCTCCCATCCCCCGCCAAGACCTTCTCCGGATAGCCAAGCGCTGAGTGCCCCCACGGAGGCGACGGGGGCCCGACTCCTCCCCATGCGGGGGTCGTCGGGAGACAATCTGGTGCGCGAAGAGGGATTCGAACCCCCGACCGCCTCGGTGTAAACGAGATGCTCTACCGCTGAGCTATTCGCGCCGGTGCCATGGAGCCTACACATTTTTCTGTCTCCGTCTCTGGAAATTTCATGGGGAAAGCCTGAACCGGCACTTGCGGTCGGCGCGGGTCTTTGAGAGTGTTTCCGTCTTCCCCGCGCCAGAAACCGCGCCCTCCACCTCTGCAGACCTAGCAAAATGACCCAACGTCGTCCATCTGCCCCCGCGCGTGGCTCGGTGGCTCGCGCCCGCAAACCCGCCGCCTCGGCGAAAACGGGGGAGGCCGAATCGTCCAAGGACAAGTGGACGATTGAAGATGCGGTCGAGACCTACGGCATCCAGCATTGGGGGGCGGGGTATTTCTCGATCTCTCGGCGCGGCGAGGTGGTCGTGGACATCACCGACCGCACCACGGGGGCGCCCCATTCGGTGAGCATCCCAAAGCTGCTCGACGAGCTCGACGCCCGGGGCATCCGCCCGCCGCTGCTGCTGCGCTTCCCGCGCATTCTCGAACGGCGCATCGAGGAACTTTGCCACGGCTTCGCCAAGGCCATCAGCGATCTGGAATACAACGGCAACTACCGCGGGGTCTTTCCGATCAAGGTGAACCAGCAGCAGCAGGTCGCCGAGGAGGTCGCCGCCTACGGCCGGCGTTTCCACTACGGTTTCGAGGTGGGCAGCAAGCCGGAGCTGATGGCGGCCCTGGCCTACCTGAAGGACTCGGATGCCCTGCTCGTCTGCAACGGCTACAAGGACGAGGAATTCATCGACCTGGCCCTCTACGGGCAGCTGATGGGACTGCGGGTCGTGCTGGTGCTGGAGATGCCACACGAGCTCGGGGTCATCGAGGAACGCTCTGCCGCCCTGGGCGTGGAGCCGGTCATCGGCGTGCGCGTCAAGCTCTCCGCGGAAGGCGCCGGCAAGTGGGCGAAATCGGGGGGAGAGCGCAGTCCCTTCGGGCTCAACCTGGCCCAGCTGGTGCAGACGGTGGAACGCCTCCGCGAGCGCGGGCGCCTGGGCTGGCTGCGGATGCTGCATTGCCACCAGGGCTCGCAGATTCCCGACCTGACCATCATCCGGAGATCGATCGAGGAGACAGCGCGCATCTACGCGGGCCTCGTCAAGGAGGGGGCGCCGATGGGCCTGCTCAACCTCGGGGGCGGTCTCGCGGTGGACTACGACGGCTCCCGCTCGACCCGCTCGACCAGCGCGAACTACTCCATCGACGAATATTGTCACAGCCTCGTCGACGCCGTGAAATGGGTCCTCGACGAGAGCGATGTCCCGCATCCGACCCTGGTGACGGAGTCCGGACGCTCCATGGTGGCGCACTTCTCCATGCTGGCCCTGGAGATCCTCGACGTGAACCGCTTTGAAAATCGGGAGACCCTCGCCGTGGCGGAGGACGCCAGCGAGGCCCTGGCGGCGCTCGCGGAGGTGGCCAACGGCATCAACGACGACAACCTGCTCGAGTCCTATGGCAAGGCCAACCGCTACCGCGAGGAGCTGCACGAGAATTTCCTCTCCGGGGACATCGGGCTGCGCGAGCGCGCCGCCTGTGAGCAGTTCTACTGGAAGGCCATGACGGATATCGCCACGGCGACGCGGGAACTCCGCTACGTGCCGGAGGAGCTGCGCGACCTTTCCGGTCTCCTCGCCGATCAGTATTACGGGAACTTCAGCATCTTCCAATCCCTCGCCGATTCCTGGGCCATCGACTGCGCCTTCCCCGTGATGCCCCTGCATCGCCTGGACGAGCGCCCCACCCGGCAGGGCGTCATCCACGACGTCACGTGCGACTGTGACGGGGTGATCAAGAAGTACGTTTCCAGCTCGGAAGTGCTCGAGGCCCTGCCCATCCACGAGACCAAGGACAACCAGTCCTACTACCTGGGGATCTTCCTCGTGGGCGCTTATCAGGAGACCCTGAGCGACCTGCACAACCTCTTTGGGGACACCCACGCGGTCAGCGTCGACGTGGAGGATGGGCGGGTGAAGTTCTCCCGCGAGGTCGAGGGCGATTCCGTGGCCGACGTGCTTTCCTACGTGGAGCACGATCCCAAGAAGCTGGTCGAGCAGTTCCGCGAACTCGCGGAAACGGCGATCCAGGAGGGACGCATCACCGCCGTGCAGCGTCGCAAGGCACTGGAGGCCTTCCGTCAGGGTATGGCTGGTTACACCTATTACGAAAGCTGATTTGTTGCCATGTCAGGTCCAGTTACTGAGTTTGTCCAACGCCATTTCCGCCATTTCAACGCCGCCACCGTGGTGGAGGCAGCCCAGGCCTGGCGGGAGCTCCTCGATTCCGGGGGGCGGATGTTCCTGACCCTCGCCGGTGCCATGAGCACCGCCGAGTTGGGCCTGTCCCTCGCCGAGATGATCCGCCGGGGCAAGATCCACGGCATCTGCTGCACCGGGGCCAACCTGGAGGAGGACCTCTACAATCTCGTGGCGCACGACCACTACCGCCGCATTCCGAACTGGCGCGACCTCACCCCCGAGCAGGAGCAGGCGCTGCTCGACGAGCATCTCAACCGCGTCACCGACACCTGCATACCCGAAGAGGAGGCCTTCCGCAGCCTCGAACGCGTCCTTTTGGAGGAATGGCAGGCGGCCGAGGCCGAGGGGCGGCGCCATTTCCCGCACGAGTACCTCTACCGCCTGCTCCGCTCCGGCAAGCTCGCCGCCGACTACCAGATCGACCCAGCGGACAGCTGGATGATCGCCGCCGCCGAGGTCGACCTGCCCCTCTTTGTCCCGGGCTGGGAGGACAGCACCTCGGCCAACATTTTTGCCTCCCATTGCCTCAAGGGGAACGTGAAGCAACCCCACGTCGTCAAGACGGGGATCGAATACATGATGGAGCTGGCGACCTGGTATCGCGAGACGGCGCCCGCGTCGCCCTTGGGTTTCTTCCAGATCGGCGGGGGCATCGCCGGGGATTTCCCCATCTGTGTCGTCCCCATGCTGCACCAGGACTTCGGGGATGAAAGCATCCCGCTCTGGGCCTACTTCTGCCAGATCAGCGACTCGACGACCAGCTACGGCAGCTATTCCGGCGCGACGCCGAACGAGAAGATCACCTGGGGCAAGCTCGGCGTGGACACGCCGAAGTTCATCATCGAATCCGACGCCTCCATCGTCGCTCCGCTCGTCTTCGCCCAGGTGTTGGGGTGGTGAGCGAAGGCGCCGGGCCGCCCCACGGGACGCGGACGCGGTGGATGGAGACTTGCTCCGGGAGGGGGAATTTTGCAGCCTGTCAGGGCGGCCCTTACTGGAGACGGTCAGGGCGGCCATCGTCCTCCCCATTGCTGATGAACGCGCCCACGAGAATCGCCCGTCGCCATTTCGTCAAAGGCCTCGCTGCGGCACCGCTGGCCGCGACGGCCGGGGGCGCGCAGGAGGCGACGACTCCCGCCGTGCGCGCCTCGCGGGCGATCGCGGAAAAGGAATGCTCTGCCGATCTCGTCATCCTCGGCGGAGGACTGGGGGGCTGTGCCGCGGCCCTGGCGGCGGCGCGGCTGGGCTGCCGGGTCGTCATGACCGAAGAGACGGATTGGATCGGGGGGCAGCTCACTTCCCAGGCGGTTCCGCCGGATGAGCATCCCTGGATCGAAAGCTTTGGCGGCACCCGCCTCTACGTGGAACTGCGCCAGCGCATCCGCGACTACTATCGGAGGAATTTTCCCCTCACCGCAGAGGCCCGGGCCCAGCCTTATTTGAACCCCGGTGGAGGCAGCGTCTCCCGGCTCTGTCACGAGCCCCGGGTGGCCCTCGCCGTTCTCGATGAAATGCTGGCGCCCTATGTGGCCAGCGGGCGGCTGCGGATCCTGAGGCGACACGAGCTAGTCTCGGCCACTGTCGAGGGGGACCGGGTTCTCGCCGTTCAGGTGCGCAGCCGAGAGAGCGGACGCGAGCTCGTCCTGCAGGCCCCTCTCTTTGTCGACGCGACGGAAAGCGGGGCGCTCTTGCCGCTCACCGGGACGGAGTACGTCACTGGGGCGGAAGCCCAGTCGGAAACCGGCGAGCCGCATGCCAAGCCCGAGGCCCAGCCACACAACATGCAGGCCTTCACCCTTTGCTTTCCCTTGGAATACATCCCCGGCGAGGACTTCACCATCGACCGTCCCGAGCGGTGGGAGTTCTGGAGGGACTACGTGCCCGATCTCTCGCCGCCCTGGCCGGGACGGCTGTTCAGCTTTGTCTACTCCCATCCCGCCACCCTGCAGCCGCGGGACTACGGCTTCGATGCGGAGAAGGCGACGGGCTTCTTTCTCTATCGCCGCCTCGTGAACCACCGAAACTTCGCACCGGGCAGCTACGAGGGCGACGTGACCTTGGTGAATTGGCCACAAAACGATTACCTCCTCGGCAATCTCTTCGAATGCCCCGCGGAGGAGGCCGCCCGGCATCTCGAGGGAGCCCGCCAGCTCAACCTGGCCCTGCTTTACTGGCTTCAGACCGAGGCGCCCCGACCCGACGGAGGCAGCGGTTGGAAGGGACTGCGGCTCCGTCCCGATATTGTGGGGACGGAAGACGGCATGGCCAAGTACCCTTACATACGGGAAAGCCGTCGCCTCCGGGCCGAGTTCACCGTCCTCGAACAGCACGTCGGCACCGAGGCGCGCATGGAGCAAACCGGGGCGAGCCGCGAGGAGGTGCGCGCCGCGTCCTTTCCTGACTCTGTCGGTATCGGCAGCTACCGCATCGACCTGCACCCCAGCACCGGAGGGGACAACTACATCGACATCAGCTCCCTGCCTTTCCAGATCCCCTTGGGCGCGTTGCTGCCCCAGCGCGTTGAAAACCTCCTGCCGGCCTGCAAGAACCTCGGAGTCACCCACATCACCAACGGCTGCTACCGACTTCATCCGGTCGAATGGAACATTGGGGAATCGGTGGGGATCCTGGCGGCCTACTGCACCCGACGCAAGACCCTGCCGCGCCAGGTGCGCCAACAGGCCTCCCATCTCCGCGACTACCAAAAAAGCCTCGTCGCGGCCGGCGTGCCGCTGGACTGGCCCAAGGTCACGCCGCGCTGAGCTCGCGGCGCAGGCCTCAAATTCTGCGCTTTGGGATTTCGCCTTTCGTTCGGAATCGCTACAATCCCGGGATCATGCGTACCTGGTTCACCCTCTCCGTCGCCCTCGTCGTCCTCTTCACGGGCAGCTCCTGCTTTCACCACACCACCTCCATCCAGGTGAAGAAGGATGGCACCGGCACCATCGACGTGCATTACTATTTCTCTCCCCAGATGTTGGCCATGGTCGACCAACTGGGCGCCCTGGGCGCCGCGGCGGGGAACGCCCCGGGCGGTGGGGCGGGAGCTCCCGACATCGCCCAGCTCAAGGGCCTGACGAAGCCGGATGAGGCCAGCCTGCAGAAGGACGCCGCTGGCTTCGGCGAGGGGGTGCGCTACGTGAAGCACGAGGCGGGCAAGGATGCCGACGGCTGGGAGGGCTATAAGGTGACTTATGCCTTTGACGACATTCGCCAGGTCCGCATCGACCAGAACACCATGCCCGGTCAGGCCAAGGCCTTGGTCGACTCGGCGGGCGGCGAGGCGAAGCGCCCCCAGACGGGAGGGATTTCCTTCGATCTCGAGGGCGATCTTCTGACAGTGAAGTCCAGCTTTGCCAAGGAGAGCCTCGATGGCCTGCTGGACAAGGACCAAATCGAACAGGCCAAGCAGATGGGGATGTCGCCCTCCCAGTCGCTGAAGATGGCCGGGGGCATGGTCCAGGGCATGAAGATCGGCTACTACCTCGAGGCCGAGGGAGGCATCGCCGAGACCAATGCGGACTACGTCGATGGCAAGCGCATCACCCTGACCGAATCCGACATGGCGACGGTGTTCAACGACCCCAACCTCGGCAGTTTCGTCGACCGCGTGATCGCCGATCCCTCGGCGGGGACCCTGGAGGCGAGCCGGGAGGTGGTCAAGAAGATCGAGGGCCTCAAGGTCGACACCAAGGAGGAGATTCGGGTCAAACTGAAGTAAGCCACCCATCCGCCACGTCATGGCTCGCGTGCGCCCCGGCTTCCTCCTGCTGGCCCTGAGTCTCGCGGCCTCGCCCGTCGCCGCCCAGCTGGCCGGGAGCCGGCCCAACATCGTTCTGGTGTTGACCGACGACCAGGGCTATCCCGCGGTCGGCGCCCACGGCCATCCCTGGATCCAGACCCCCCATCTCGACCGCTTGCATGGCGAGGGGCTGCGCTTCGAGCGCTTTCTCGTGGCCCCGACCTGTGCGCCGACGCGCTCGGCCCTGATGACGGGGCGGCATCCCGAAAAGAACGGCGTGACCCACACCATTTTCGAGCGCGAGCGCTTGAGCCTGGACGCGACCACCCTGCCACAGCTCCTACAGGCGGCGGGTTACGCCACCGGGATCTTTGGGAAGTGGCATCTCGGGGACGAGGCCTCCTATCAGCCGGAACGCCGCGGCTTTGACGAGGTCTTCATCCACGGTGGCGGGGGCATTGGCCAGTCCTATGACTGCTCTTGCGCCGACGCGCCGGACAACCGCTACACGGATCCCGTCGTGCGCCATAATGGGCGCTTTGTCAGGACGGAGGGTTTTTGCACCGACGTCTTCTTCTCCGCGGCCCTGGCCTGGATGCGGGAGCGCGCCCGCGAGGAGGCCCCCTTTTTCTGCTATGTGGCCACCAACGCCCCGCACGGTCCCTATCTGGCTCCCGAAAAGAACGCCCGACGCTTTCTCGACCTCGGCTTTGGTGAGGAGCAGGCGGGATTCTACGGCATGATCGAGAACATCGACGAGAACGTGGGCCGGCTCCTCGATCGGCTGCGGGAATGGGGTCTCGAGGAGAACACTCTGCTCGTCTTCCTCTCCGACAACGGCATGACGGGCGGCGGGTCCGGGCGTCCCGGTCAGGACCTCGCCCCGGGATACCCTTTCTACAACGCCGGGATGAAGGGGATGAAGGGATCGGCCGACGAGGGCGGGGTGCGGGTGCCCTGCTTTTTCCGTTGGCCCGGGCGGATCGAGGCCGGCAAGCGCGTCGATCACCTGGCCGCCCATCTCGACATCCTGCCGACCTTTGCCGCCCTGGCCGGAGCCTCCTGGCCTGAGGATCAGGTCGAGGGGCGCAGTCTCCTGCCCCTGATCGAGTCGACGGGAGGGGAGTGGCCTGACCGCTATCTTTTCACCCACGTGGGGCGCTGGCCCACCGGGGCGGATCCCGAGGCCTTCAAGGAGGTGAACTACGCCGTGCGGAACCAGCGCTGGCGGCTCGTGGGGCTGGCACAACGGCCGGACGGGAAGCCCCTAGCGGGCGGCGGCGGCCCGGCCCTCTATGACATGGAGGCCGATCCGGGACAGCAGGTGAACCTCATCCACGAGCATCCGGAGATCGCGGCGCAGATGAAGGCCGCCTACGATCGCTACTGGGAGGAGGCTCGTCCCTTGATGGTCAACGAGACGGCGCCGCTCTCCCCGAGGCGCCCCTATCATGAATGGTATCGCGCCCAGGAGGCGACTGAGGGCATTCCCCGCTGGGAGGCGCCGGAGCTCTGAAAGAGACGACAGGCGGGCCTGGGCCGCGCGTTCAGTCGGAGGATTCGAGGAAGTTCCGCATCAGGCAGAGCCCGGCGTCCTGGCTGCGCTCGGGGTGAAACTGGCCGGCGAAGACCCGGTCCTTGATCACGCTCGAGGCGAAGGAGACCCCGTAGTCCGTGGTGGAGGCCACGATCCCGGAATCGGCGGGAACGGGATAGTAGGAGTGCACGAAGTAGAGGTAGAGGGGCTGCGGCGTGCCCTGCCAGATGGAGCGCTGGGGATCGACGGGCTCGACCTCGTTCCAGCCCATGTGGGGCACCTTCAGCCCGGCCTCGCTGGGGAAGCGGACCACTTCTCCGGCAAACACGCCGAGGCCCCTGGCGCCGGGGCTTTCGGCGGATCGCTCGAAGAGCATCTGGTAGCCGAGGCAGATACCAAAGTAAGGCCGGTCCGCGCCGACCCAGTCGACCAGGGCACCGCGCAGGTCGCGGCGATCCAATTCCTCCGCACAGTCGCCGAAGGAGCCGACCCCGGGGAAGACGAGTCGGTCGACCTGGGCGAGGTCCTGGGGGGCACTGACGAGGACCCCCTCGTGCCCGAGAAATTTCAGGACATTGAGGACGTTGCGGAGATTGCCGCCTCCGTAGTCGATGACGCCGATGCGATGAGCCATGCTGCTGGAGAGAGGAGGGCGTCTGGAGATCAGAGCAGGTCCTTTGTGCTGGGAATGATCTGGGCGATGCGCTCGTCGATGCGGGTGGCCTCGTCGGCACAACGGGCGAGACCCTTGAAAATCGCCTCCGCCATGTGGTGCGGATCCCGACCGTAGAGGATCTCGACGTGGAGGTTGATGAGGGCGTTGAAGGCGAAGGCGCGCAGGAACTCCTCGACGAGGGTGAAATTGAACTTGTCGCCGATGTGGGGCACGCCCTCCGGCGCCCGGTAGTCGAGGAAGGGGCGCCCACCGAAGTCGAGGGCGACGCGGACGAGGGTTTCGTCCATGGGGAAGTGACCCGAGGCGTAGCGGTAGAGGCCCCGCTTTTCCCCGAGGGCGCTGCGGAAGGCCTGGCCGAGCACGATGCCGGTGTCCTCCACGGTGTGGTGGTAGTCGATCTCGATGTCCCCCTTGGCCTCCACCACCAGGTCGAAGCGACCGTGCTTGGCGAAGAGCGTCAGCATGTGGTCGAAAAAGGGAACGCCGGTGGCAATGGTGGAACGCCCCGTGCCGTCGACCAGCAGTTCAAGCTGGATCTCGGTTTCAGCGGTTTGGCGATGGAGGCGGTGGGAACGAGGGTCCGGCATGGGGCCAAGCGGTTTGGTGATGACTTCGCGGTCGGAAACATCTACCCTCCCGGCGACCTGCTCAACCGCTTATTCGACGCCCGAGAGTTCCCTCCGCGATGGATCCCCCAGCCGCAGCCGATCTGGCCCCCTACCGGGTGGTCCGCGACGCCCAGGGCGAGCCCCTCGTCCTGCCCGCGGCCTTCCCGGGCGTTCGAAGCACCCTCGTGCTGGATGAAAGCCGCTGGGGGCTGGCGCGTTGGCACGAGTGGGCCTGCGAGGCGGGACAGGAGTTTCCCGCGACGGATTTTGAGGAGGAAATGCGGGCCCGGCAGCAGGGGGCGGGTCGCTGTTTCCATCGCGTCCTTTCCTGGGGGCGTCGCGGCGAGGGGCTCTTCTACGTGGACCCGATGCGGGACGGGGAGGGGCTCCCGACCTATCTGGAGCGCGTCGGTTCCCTCCCCTTGGCGACGGCGCGGCGCTGGGTCGAGACCCTGCTGGACGACTGCGCCAAGGCCCCGCTATTGCCCCCGTCGATTTATCAGGGAAGCCTGGCGAATTTTGAGGTGACCTGGACGCGCTCCGGTAGAGTCGATTGGATCTACTCGGGATGGCCTGCCCAGGGGGCGTCGGGGCGCGACTCCCGCACCCTGCTTCGTGGGCTCGTCAGGATCTTGGTGGACTTGTTGGGGGGCGAAGCCGCCCTGCCCTCCCTGCCCGGCGAGATTGGGGCGCGCCTCCTCGCCCTGCGAGGCGACGAGGGGGCGGCGGATTTGTCAGGACTGCGCGCGCTCTTGTCCGGGATGCCCGTCGAGGAAGGGCTCCTGCCGCCGCCGCAAATGCCCTGGAGAGAATGGCTGCAGGCGCAGGCGAAGGCATCGGGCCTGGTCGATGTCGTGCCCGGCGAGCCCCCTCTGCCGGGCGAGGATCCCTATGCCTTGGTGCAAGTGCGGCGGGGGCGCGAGCTCGCCTTGCATCCCTTGCCCGGACCGGCATCGTTGCCCCGCGAGGGCTGGTTGCCCCAGCACCACGAGGAGACGCGACGACTGGGGCGAGGCAGTTCCCTGCTGTTACCCGTCGCTTGGATCGAGGATCGGGGGGCATTGACCCTCGTGGGCGAGGCGAGAGTCGAGGGGATCGACCTTGCCAGCCTGGTCGAAGGCCACGGACCTCTCGACACTGGGGCCGTGGAGACCCTCGCCGAACGGTTTCAAGCCATGCTGGCCGAGCTCGAGGCTCGAGCGGACTCCCATCCCCTCTGCTGGCTGCCGCCGGAAAACGTTTTTCTACTCACCGGCACGCGTTCGCCCTCTGATTCGCTCCGCTGGATCGAGAGCGAGGGCGAGGGCGTCTGGTCTCGAGTCCCGCTCAAGTGGCGACTGCATCAAAGCAGTGCCGCCCTCGTCGAGGGCATCGATCTGCCGGCGCCTCTGCGGGTGGGGGCGAATGGGGAATCTGCGCTCGCCGCCTCGTCGCGGCAGGCGGCTCTGATCCTGCCCCTGCGCTGGTGGATGCGCTCGGGCATGCCCTTCCGTTGGGAGGGCCCGCTGGAGTCGGATCAGCTGAGCGCGGACGAGTTGGCCCAATTTGAGACCGCCCGGGCACTTTGCTTGGGGATTGCGGGGGAAGGAGAGAGCGAAGCAGCAGGGGGCCCGGAAACTTTCGAGGGGCCCGCTCCCGAGGAGGAAGGCGAAGGGACGAGTCCCACCGAGGAGAGGGAGATGGTAATGGTCGGAGAGGGAAGTGCGCCTGAGCAGGCCGGGTTTCCCGGAGAAGCCCCGGTGACGCCCCTCCTTGAGGAACCAGGGGCGCCCCAGCATCTCGGGGAGACGCCCTCACACATCCACCTCGAGATCCCCGCGGCTCCCGTCTTCCCCGTTGTTCCGGAGGAGCCGGAGGAGCCGGAGGAGCCGGAGGAGCCGGAGGA
>CAZKGI010000032.1:11973-41609 GCA_964552315.1 uncultured Akkermansia sp.
CCGGAGGAGCCGGAGGAGCCGGAGGAGCCGGAGGAGCCGGAGGAAGTCCTTCCGATTCGCGGCCGGATGCCCTGGCTGGGGATCGCGCTTCTGGCCCTGCTCAGCGCGGCGGTGACCGGTTGGGCCCTGAGTGGCTGGAGCCGGACCCAAGGGCTTTATCCTCCGGGGGAACGGCGTTTTGTCCTGCCCTCGCCTTGGGAAGGCTTCGGGATCTCGGAGGCAGAGTTACGCGCGGCCCTGGCCGACGGATTCCTGGCGGAGTCGCCCGATCCCGCCTTGGCGCTTCTGGTGCCGCTGGCGCAGCTCGACCGGCCCGAGGCGCGCCGTCGCATCGAGGCTCACTTGGGGGAGGGGGCGTCGCGGGGGGATGCCTCGGCCCTGCGTCTTCTCGGCCTCCTCGCCCTGCGTCATGGGGAGGCTCTGGGTCGTCCCTGCGAGGATTGGTTCCGCGAGGCGGCCCGGCGCGGAGATGGGGAGGCGGCGGCCCATCTGGCGGCTCGGGTTTGGGAGGCGTCGCGCCACGCCTTCGGTGATGCCGAGGCGGAAGCCTTGCTGCTGTCGGCCGCGGCCGCCGGACATCCCCGCGCCCGGGAGTTCGCCGTGGCGGCGCTGGTGGCTCAGGCGCGAGGGGACGAGGCCCTCGCATTGGCGCAGAGCCCTTCGGCGGAGGCGTGGCCCCCGAGCCTGCACCAGTTGGGTGTTTTGATCGGGGAAGGGCGGGGCGACGTGGGGTCGCCGGAGCGCGTCGCTGCGCTCTTCCGCCGGGCGGCGGAACACGGGGTGTCCGCGGCCATGCACGACTACGGCCTTTGCCTCGCTGAGGGCTACGGGGTGCCCAGAAACCAGCCGGAAGCCCGCCGCTGGATGCGCCAGGCGGCGGCCTTGGGGCACGAGGCGGCGCGTCGCTGGTTGCAGGAGCGCCCGCGGCCGCTCCGCTGAATGGTCCCCCTCTCGATGGACGAGGGGGAAGGACGGAGCGACTCGCGGCGATCCTCACACTTCCGCAAAGACGCGGTCCAGGAGAGCCTTGGTTTTCTTGATGCCCTCGACTTCGCCGAGTTCGCTGCCCTCGTATTCGATGCCGACGTAACCCCGGTAACCCGAGTCCTTCACGATCTTCATCGCCTGGAGGTAGTCGGTGTGGGTCTCGTTGCCCTGTTCGTCGAAGTCGTGGGCCTTGGCGGAGACGCCCTTGGCGAAGGGCATGAGGTCCTTCATGCCGAGATAGCGGTCGTAGTAGAGGCCCAACTCGTCCTCGGCGTAGGCGGGATCGCCGGCAAAGGGAGCCTTGGCCTTTTCCCACTGCTCGGCATCGCCCCGGTTGCGCACCACGTAGAAGTTCCCGAAGTCCGGCAGCGTGCCGCAGTTCTTCAGGCCGACGTTCTGGATTACCTTGGCCAGCCAGGCGCCGTTGGAGGAAAGCCCGCCGTGGTTCTCGACGATGACGTTGAGATCGTATTCCGCGGCCTTTTCAGAAAGGCGGCGCAGTCCGTCCGAGCAGAGGTCGGCCTGCTGTTCGGGACTGAGCGAGCCGTCGGAGGCGGCGTTGACGCGGATGCTGTGACAACCGAGGAACTTGGCCGCCTCGAGCCAGGCGTAGTGGCCCTCGACCGCGGCCGTGCGCTTGGCGGCATCGGAATGGCCGAGGCTGCCGACGCGGTCGCACATGATGAGGAGGCTCTTCATGCCGAGGTCGTCGACGCGCTTCTTCATCTCGGCGAGATAGCTTTGCTCCTTGGGCTGGGCGCCCAAGGTGTCGTGGTCCACGAAGAAGAACTGGTTCACCCATTCCACGGCCTCGATGGAGAAGGTCTCCTTGGTGAACTTGGGGAAGTCGAGCGGATCGAGCTCGCCGGCGCGCAGGGCGCGGTGCAGGGACCACTGGGCCAGGGAGATCTTGAAGAGGGCTTCCTTACCGCTGGCAGCCTCCTCGGATTGTTGGGAACAGGCCGTGAAAAGCGTCCCTTGGGTGGTGGCGGCAAGGGCGGCGGCGGAAGTGGCGAGGAAGCGTCGGCGGTTGCAGTTCATGCGGCGATCCTAACCTCGCCGAGGCGGGGACTCAAGCCTCCTAGCGTTCACCCGTATTTCCCCTCCTGTCACGCGCGGCCGTCCGCGAGGGATTCCCTGGCGGGGACGCCGTCCCTTTTCTCCCGCAGTTTCCCCCGCAGTCGCCAGGCGAGGCCGGAGTAGCGGCGTTGGCCCTCCCGCTGGCGCACCGCCATCTCCAGCGCCCGCTCCTCGCCGACGAGGACGACGAGACGCTTGCCCCGGGTGAGGGCGGTGTAGACGAGCTTGCGCTGCAGCATGGGATAATGTTGGCTCGCCAGGGGGATGACGACGGCGGGAAACTCGCTGCCCTGGGCCTTGTGGATGGTGATCGCGTAGGCGAGCTGGAGCTCGTCGAGCTCGCCGGGTTCGTAGCGGACCCGGGTGGCGCCCTCGAAGACAACTTCGACGTGGCTGGGCTCGTGGGTGATCTCCGCGATGTGGCCGATGTCGCCGTTGAAAATCTCCTTGTCGTAGTTGTTACGGACCTGGATGACCTTGTCGCCGGTGCGGAAGAGGCTGCCAAAGCGTTCGATCTCGTTTTTCAGCTGGCTGGGCGGGTTCAGCGCCGCCTGGAGCCGGGCGTTGAGCTCCCTCGTCCCGAGGGACTGCCGGTTCATCGGGGTCAGCACCTGGATCTCGTCCCGGGGATGGAGGCCGAAGCGCTCGGGAATGCGCTCGACGACGAGCTGGCGCACGGTTTCGGCAATAGCCTCGGGATCCTTGCGGGGGAGGAAGTAAAAATCGGCGTCGGGAGCAGGCTCCAGCAGGGGCAGTCGGCCCTGGTTGACCTCGTGGGCGGCCTCGATGATGCGGCTTCCCCGCCCCTGGCGAAAGATGCGGGAAAGGCGGGCCACGGGGACCGCTCCACTGTCGACCAAGTCGGCGAGGATGCGTCCGGGGCCGACGGAGGGGAGCTGGTCGGCGTCGCCCACGAGGAGGACGCGGCCCTGCGGCGGGAGGGCCTCGAGAAAACTGGCAAAGAGGCGCAGGTCGATCATCGAAGACTCGTCGATGACGAAGAAATCCCCGGCGAGGGGGCGGTGGCGATTGCGGGTGAAGCCCTTGCCAGGCTGATATTCCAGCGCGCGGTGGAGCGTGTAGGCCTCGCGTCCGGTGCTTTCGGAGAGGCGTTTGGCCGCCCGCCCGGTGGGGGCGCAGAGGACCGTGGCGACCTTTTTCTCCCCGAGCAGGGCCACGAGAGCCTTGAGGATGGTGGTCTTGCCCGTGCCGGGTCCGCCCGTGAGGATGAAGAGCCGCTCGGCGGGGATTCGGGCCAGGGCTTCGGCCTGTTCGGGAGAGAGGGGCGGCATGGATCCGGAATCCGACGACAGGGGCAAGGGGGGATCGGCGGGCGGCGGCAGGGGTGGACCGGCCAAAAGCGCGGCGAGCCGCGTGGCGATTTCCTCCTCGGCGCGATGCAGCTCGGCCAGGTAGAGCATGGTCTCCCCGTCCTGCTCTTCGAGCACGAGGCGCCCCTCCAGCAGCAGGGAGGGGAGGGTGGCCTCGACTTCCTCGGGAGGACAGCCCAGCAGCGCGGCAGCCTCGGAGACGAGGAGGGGGCGGGGCAGGGCGGCGTGGCCCTGGCGCTCGGCCTGGCCGAGGGCGTATTCGATGCCCGCGCGCACCCGCTGCCTCGAGCCGGGTTCCAGCCCCATTTGCCTGGCGATCTCGTCCGCGGTGCGAAAGCCGATGCCGGGGATGTCCCGGGCGATGCGGTAGGGATCGGCGCGGAGCACGTTGGCGGCCTCTTCGCCGTAGATTTGGTAGAGCCGCAGGGCCCGCGCCGTCGAGAGGCCGTAGTGGTGGAGAAAGACCATGAGGTCGCGGATCGACTTTTGCCGCTTCCACGATTCCTTGATGCGGCGACGGCGCTCGCGCCCGATTCCGGGCACCTCCTCGAGCCGCTGCGACTCCTCCTCGATGATGCGCAGGGTGTCGCTGCCAAAGGCGGCCACGATCCGCTCGGCGTAGATGCCGCCGATGCCGTCGATGAGTCCGCTGGCGAGGAAGCGGCGGAGGCCCTCGGGCGAGTCCGGCGGGAGGGCCTGGATCTGGCTCGCTTCGAACTGCCGACCGAAGCGTCGGTCCTGTCGCCAGACGCCCCTGGCTCGGATGCGCTCGCCCGGCGTGGCCCGGGGGAGCCGGCCCCGCACGGTGCAGCGTCCTCCCTTTGCCTGCTCGACCTGCATGATGGTGTAGCCGTTCTCCTCGTTATGGAAAACGACCGCCTGGACGATGCCTCCGATCTCGGAGGCGCTGTCGGAATCGGGCATGGGGTCTGGGGTCGCGGACGCCGGGCGGGGAATCTGGCTCTTTACAAGCCTTGACCTGTGTCGCATATTCGCCGCCCCATGGCAATCCTATCCATTTTGTTGACGGCGGTCATCGTCGTGGCCAGTGTGCTGCTCGTGCTGATCGTCCTGATTCAGCGCCCCAAGCAGGAGGGTCTCGGTGCCGCCTTCGGGGGTGGAGCGCTCGACTCGGCCCTCGGTGCCCATACCACGGACGTCCTCCAGAAGTTCACCACCTACCTTGGAATCGCGTTTTTCGTGTCCGCGATCGGATTGGCCATGGTCAAGACGCGCCAATTCCGGGCCGCCGCCGCGGACAACCTGCTGGAAGGCGTGGAGGCGCGCTCGGCGGAACTGCCGGAGCTGCCGCCGGAAATCACCAATCTTCCCAGCCTCGACGGCCTGAGCGGCGAGCTTCCCAAGCCCGCTGCGGAGGAAGCGACGCCCGCTGCCACGCAAGAGGCGACGCCTGCCGCCGAGCAGCCCCAACCCGCGGCGGAAACGCCGGCACCGGAAGCCAAGCCAGCCACTGAGGCAGCCAAGCCCGCGGCGGAAGAAGCGAAGCCTGCTGCCGAGCCAGCGACGCCCGCGGCGGAAACGCCGGCTCCGGCTCCGGAAGCCAAGCCCCAGGAGCAGTGAGGGGCTGGCGGGCCTCGCGCCGCGTCCTTGGGAAGGCCTTGCCCCGGCGTGGAACGCCGGAGATCCAGCCATGACCTCCTCCGCAGAATCTCAACCCGCGGGAGAGGGGACCTGGGCCGCCAAGAGACGTTGGCTGGTTCGTTCCCCCAATCCGCTGGGCGACGCCTGCATGTCCATGCCCGTGGTCCGGGCCATGAAGCGGGCCTGGCCGCAGGCGGAGATCGTCGTGGCCTGTCGGGAAAACCTCAGGGCCCTGTGGGAGGCCTGCGAGGCTGTTTCCGAGGTCATCTCCTTTCCCAAGGGCGCTTCTCCCAAGGCAGTGGGGCGAGTCCTCCGTCAGCGGGGGCGCTTTGACGCCGGCCTGCTGCTGCCCAATTCCCTGCGCTCGGCCCTGGAGCTGCGTCTCGGGGGCGTCCGCCATCTGGTGGGCTATGGCGACGCCCTGCGCCGTCTCCTGCTCCGCGTGGCCGTGCCGGAACCGTCCGCCCAGGCGGAGCCGCGTCACCACGTCCATCGCTACCTCGCGCTGCTGGGGCCGCTTGGCGTGCCCCTCGAGCCGCTCGACGAGGTGCTGGCCATTCCTCCCGCTCCCACGCCCTTTTCTTCGTCGTCCCGCGAGATCCACTTGGGCCTTTGTCCCGGGGCGGAATACGGCAATGCCAAGCGCTACCCCGTAGAGCGCTATGCCGCGGCTGTGGCCGAGTGGCGGAGGCGCCATCCCGAACTCCAGATTCGCGTGTCCCTCTTTGGCAGCCCGGCAGAGCAGGGCATCGGGGAGGCCTTGGCGGCCCTGATCGAGGCGCCCTGTGACAACCTCGTGGGGAAAACCACCCTGGCGGAGCTGGTGGAGGCGCTGCGCCACTGTCACCTGCTCGCCACCAACGACACCGGCACCATGCATCTCGCGGCGGCCCTCGGCGTGCCGGTGGTCGCCGTCTTTGGATCGACGGAGCCGGCCCTGACAGCGCCGATCGGCTCCGTTCACCAAGTCATCCGGGAGCCCGTGGACTGCAGTCCTTGTTTTCTCCGGGAATGCCCCACGGACTATCGCTGCATGCTGCGCATCGATGCCACCCGAGTCACCGAGGGGATGGAGGCGATCCTCGCTCAGGCCCGTTCATGAAAGCCATTCTCACCCATCCCGGGAGCGCCCATCGCGACGACTTCCTCGCCTGTTGTCTCCTCGTGGCCCGCTTTGGCCTGCCGGTGTGGCGGCGGGATCCCACGGACGAGGATCTCCGCGATCCGGAAATCTGGGTGGTCGACATCGGGGGCGAGCACGATCCAGAGCGCGGCAACTTCGACCATCACCAGTTCCCCGCCGAGCACGAGCCGATCTGTTCCCTCTCGCTGGTGCTGCAGCATTTCGGCCTCTACGAGGACGCGCGGGCCTTCTGCGAATGGCTGGAGCCGACGGAATGGTTCGACTCGCGCGGGCCCTTTGCCACGGCCGACTGGCTCGGCATCGACCGGGCGGTGACCAATCGGCTCAATTCGCCCGTGGACATCACCTTGCTGCGCCGTTTCGCCCAGCGGCGCGAGCTCGAACCCGGTGATCCGGTCTGGGAGGTCATGCGCATGGTCGGGGAGGACCTCTTCATGTATCTGCGCACCCTGCGCGAGCGTCTCGATCACGTCGCCGCCCACGCCCAGCTCCTGGACCTGGAGGCAAAGGGGGATCGGCCCGCCCTGAAGGTGCTCTACATGCCCCGCACCGAGCCCATGCCCGACGATCCCTCCTCGGGCCTGAGCCGCTACATCGCCCAGTTGGGCGCCGCGGTGGACGGGCTGATCTATCCCGACCGGCGCGGCCCGGGCTTTGGCCTCTCGCGCTACGAGGACTGCGTGCACCTCGATTTCACCCGCATTGCCGACGAACCCGACGTCCATTTCGCCCATGCCCGGGGTTTTGTGGCCAAAACGTCGGCGATCCAGCTGGAGCGCCTGCTTGAACTGATCGATCGGGCCAGGGTCTGAACGCCTGCTTGCGTCCCTTCGACGCCTTGCAAAGCGTCCCCCCGGCCTTAGATTTCCCCTTCCCAGGCATTTCATGGCCCTTCTCTTCCTCATCCTGGCGACTCTGGCCTTCCTTGGCGGGTTCCTGCTTGCCCTGGCGTCGTGGCGTCGCGCCAGTGGGCTGCTCCACGGCATGAACATCCCGCTGGCCGTGGCGGGCCTGGTCTTCCAGACCCTCTTTCTCCACCTTCGCGGGCAATTGCACGGCCGTTGCCCCATCACCAACGGGGCCGAGGTGCTCGTCTTTGTCTCCTGGAGCATCGTCATCCTTTACTTGGTCCTGGGGCGTGCCTTCCGCCTTTCCCTGCTGGGGATGTTCACCATGCCCATGGTGTTCCTCCTGCAGACGGCGGCCATCGTTACCCTCGCCCTGGCCGATCCGGGAGCCCGCCCCCCCACCCGTCTCGATCCCTGGCTGGAAGTGCACGCCGCGACCTCCCTGCTGGCCTACGGGGCCTTTGCCCTCGCCGGGATCGCCGGGGTCATGTACCTGATCCAAAACCGACAGCTCAAAAGCCACCGCCCCGGACGGCTCTTTTTCTCCATGCCCCCGATCCACTACCTCACGGTGGCCCTGGTGCGCCTGCTCCTCATCGGGACGGCCCTCCTGAGCATCGGCATTTTCTCGGCCTTCTTCATGGATTCGCGTCCCGCCCCCCTCCACTTGCTGGTGCCGGCCTCGGTCTGGGTGGTCTACGTGCTCCTGTTGGGGGTCAACGCTTGGAAAGGCCTCCCCCCCAAGCGCCTTTCCCACGCGGCCATTGGCTCGTTTGCCTTCGCGCTCCTGGCCCTGGTGGTGCTCTGACTCGATCGAACTCCCTCCTCCCGTGTCTATTTTTTGCCTAGGTGTGAACCACAAAACGGCCCCGGTTGAGCTCCGGGAGCGCCTGGCCATTTCGGAGCATTCCCTGCCGACCCATCTCGGGGAGATCTGCGGCCTCGACGGGGTCGAGGAGGCCGTGGTGCTTTCCACCTGCAACCGCGTCGAGATTTACGGCGGGGCGGCGGATCCCGGCGAGGCCCTCAACCGCATTGCCAGCTATCTCGAGAACCACTTTGCCGTGGCCCGCGGCGAGGTCGACTTTTACCGCCACGCCGGGGAGGCGGCGGCCCTGCACCTCTTCGAGGTCGCCAGCGGCCTGGATTCCATGATCCTCGGCGAAACCGAGATCTTCGGTCAGGTGAAAAAGGCCTACGCCCTGGCGCAGTCCACCGGCACGACCTCGCGGCGGATGAACAAGCTCTTCCAGCAGTCCTTCTCCATCGGAAAGCTGGTGCGCTCCAACACCAGCATCCAACAGGGCTCGACCTCCGTCGGTTCCGTGGCCGTCGACTTGGCGGAGCAGATCTTCGGCCGTCTCGATGGGCGGCGCGTCATGATCGTGGGGGCCGGGGAAATGAGCCGCATCACGGCCCAGAGTCTTCTTTCCCGCGGGGCCCGCAGCATCATCGTGTCGAATCGCAGCTACGACAAGGCCCTGGAGCTCGCCGAGGAACTGAAGGGCGAGGCCGTGCGCTTCGACGACTGGGAAAACAAGCTCGGCGAGGTCGACATCATCATTTCCTCGACCGCCGCGCCGCATCCCGTCATCCACGCCGATTCGATCCGACGGGTCATGGAACGGCGCCGCGGCCACGCCCTCTTCCTCATCGACATCGCGGTGCCGCGGGACGTGGAGGACGCCGTCAACGACGTCGACGACGTCTATCTTTACAACATCGATCAGCTCCAGGAGATTGCGACCGAAGGCCGCATCCGTCGGGAACGTCAGATTGCCGCGTGCCGCGAGTTGATTGCCTCCTTCTTGCGGGAAAAGGGCATCGAGGCCCTCGCGGTCCTGCCGGAGACCCGTGACCCTTCCACGGATCGACTCTCCTCGGAGTCACCGGGCCGCCCTCTCACCAATCCATGAATCGACCCTTACTCCTTGGCACCCGCGGCAGCGAGCTGGCCCTGGCCCAGGCGCGCCTGACCAGCGAGGCCCTGGCCGCGATCGGCCGCGAATGTGAAATCCGGATTGTCCAGACCATCGGCGACAAGCGTCCCGACCTGAAGCTGAGCGAATTCAGCCGGGGCGACCACCCGGTCCTCGACAAGGGCATCTTCACCAAGGAGCTGGAAGAAGCCCTGCTGCGCCGCGAGATCGACTTCGCCGTGCACAGCCTCAAGGACGTGCCCACCGAGCTCGCCGCGGATTTCGAGATCACGGCGACCCTGCCGCGGGCGGCGACGCCGGATGTGTTGCTGACGCTCGAGGAGAGCCTTTCGGCGGACCTGACCCAGTTGGGGGCGCGCACCATCGCGACGAGTTCCGTGCGCCGCGCCCGCCAGCTGACCTGGCTCTGCGGGGAGGTGCGGGTCGTCGACATCCGCGGCAACGTGCCCACCCGCATCCGCAAGCTCATCGAGCACGCCGCGCGGGGGGAATGGCAGGGCATCCTGCTGGCCCGGGCCGGACTGCAGCGTCTCGGCTACTACCGCCCCGGGATGGAGAGCGTGGACTTCGAAGGGACCCGCGTCCGGGTCCACGAGCTCGACGAAACCCAGTTTCTCCCCGCGGCCGGACAGGGCGCCGTGGGTCTCGAGATCCTCAAGGAAAACGGCGAGCTGCGCGACATTCTCGCCCAGATCAACCACGCCCCGACCTTCACGCGCGTCCGCGCCGAGCGGGCCTTCCTCGCCGCCCTCGGCGCCGGCTGCCAGACCCCCGTGGGGGTGCGCACCTGGTTCGAGGACGGGGACGCCACCTTGGCCATGGAAGTCCGTGTCTTCGACGAGGGCCAGCCCCAGGCCGAGCCCTTTGTGGCCTTGGTGCGGGGCCCCGCGGAGGAACCCACTCGCCTGGCCGAGCAGCTGATGGCCTTGAAATCCGACCTTTGACCTTTCTGATATGAGCGACACCACTGGCATTTGCTATCTCGTCGGCGCCGGCCCCGGGGATCCCGGTTTGATGACCCTGCGAGGCAAGGCCTGCATCGAAATGGCCGACGTGATCGTCTACGACTATCTTTCCAATCCGGAATTCCTCCAGTGGGCCAAAGCCGGGGCCGAGTTGATCTACGCCGGCAAGAAGGCCAAGGACCACGCCATCCCCCAGGGCGGGATCAACCAGCTCCTCATTGAAAAGGCCCGCCAGGGCAAGGTCGTCACCCGACTCAAGGGCGGCGATCCGCTCGTCTTTGGGCGCGGCGGCGAGGAGGCAGAGGAGCTGCGCGACGCGGGCATTCCCTTCGAGATCGTGCCGGGGATCAGCTCTTCCATCGCGGGGCCGGCCTACGCGGGCATTCCCGTGACGCACCGTTCCCACTGCACCCAGCTGACCATCTTTACCGGTCACGAGGACCCCACCAAGGAGAACTCCTCCCTCGACTTCGCCCAAATCGCCAAGGCGCCCGGCACCAAGGTGATGCTCATGGGGGTCGAGCGGCTGCCCATCATCACCGAGGCCATTCTCAAGGAGGGTGGAGACCCCGACCTGCCGGTGGCCCTGGTGCGCTGGGCCACCACGGGACGCCAGAAGACCATCTCGGGCACACTCTCGACCATCGCCGCCATCGCCGAGCGGGAAAACTTCCAGGCGCCCGCCGTCGCCGTCTTCGGGACGGTGGTGAACTGCCGGGAAAAGCTCAACTGGTTCGAGGAGCGCCCCCTCATGGGCAAGCGCATCGTGGTCACCCGCACCCGCAACCAGGCCAGCGAGCTGAGTCGCCGCCTGCGCGGGCTCGGGGCCGACGTCCTCGAGATGCCGACGATCCGCATCGAGCCTACCCAAGGCGAGCAGGCCCGCGAGTTTGCCCGTCTCGTCATCGATGCCCACACCTACGAGTGGCTCATCTTCACCAGCCCCAATGCGGTCGACTACTTCTTTGAGACCTTCTACAAGGTGCGCTCCGACGCGCGGGAAATCGGCGGCGTCCGCATCGCCGCGGTCGGCCCGGGAACCGCGGCCCGCCTGAAGCATTACCACATGGCCACGGACCTGATGCCGAAGAAGCACGTCGCCGAGGCCCTGGCCAAGGCCTTCCTCGAGGACGTGGGCTCCATCGAGAACACGACCATGCTCTGGGTCCGGGCGGAAGGGGCCCGCGACGTCCTCTCCCAAACCCTCAACAAGGCGGGCGTCATCCTCGACGAGGCGGTGGCCTACCGCACCGTGCCGGAGACCGGCGATCCCACCGGAGCGGTGAAGCGCTTCCGCGAGGAAGGGGCGGACATCATCACCTTCACCAGCGCCTCCACCGTGGAATGCTTCCTGGACCTGGGCCTGTCCATTCCCGACGACTGTCGCATCGCCAGCATTGGGCCGATCACCAGCGCGGCCCTCGAGGAAAACGGCTACCAGGCCGACATCGAAGCCGAGAGCCACGGCATCCCGGGGCTAGTGGAGGCCGTTCTCCAACTGGCCGGCGAGGCCGATGCCAGCGCCCTGGCGGAGGAGGCCTGATCCGGAGGGACTCCCGCGGCGGGCCTCGGTCCGAGCGCCTCCCGCTCCGGAGAGGTTCGGCTTGGCGCAACTGCGGCGGGAAAGAAGTGGCCGCCTGCCCACCGGGCATGCTTTGCTGGGATCATGTGGCGGCGCGTGAGTTTCCTCCTTTTCTTGGCGACGCTCGCCCCCCTGGGGGCGGGCGATCCACTCTATGACATCGAGTTGATCACGGCGCGTCAGGGCTTTGACGGGCAACGCTGTTGGGTGCACGCCCGGGCCGGCATCATCCCGCCCGGAGGGCCCGGCAATCCCGGCAAGGACGCCCTGGCGGTGATGACTCTCCAACCCCTGGACCTGCGCGGTTCCGACGTTTTTGGCGGCATTCACAGTCTCCTCAGTCGGGACGGGGGGCGCACTTGGGGCGAACCGATCCCCCATCCCCGTTTCGAGCGCCGTCCCTTCTCCTGGAAAGGGCGCGAGGACTACGAAATCACGGTCTGCGATTTCTGGCCCCAATGGCACGCCGCCTCCGGCACGCTCCTCGGCATCGGGCACAGCGTGGTCTACGAAAACAACGTCGTCGCCAAGGTGCGTCCCCGCGGGAGTGCCTACGCCGTCTTCGATCCCGCCGCGCAGCAGTGGTCTCCCTGGCAGCTCCTCGAGCTCCCCGACGAGCCCCGCTTTGAAAACGCCGGGGCGGGCTGCGTCCAGCGCGTCGACCTCGAGGACGGCACTCTCTTGCTGCCCATTTATTTCAAGGAACCGGGGGAAGTCGCCTACTCGACCACGGTGTTGCGCTGCGCCTTCGACGGCACGACCCTGCGCTACCTGGGACACGGGGACGTGCTCCACCTGCCCATCAAGCGGGGCTTCTGCGAGCCTTCGCTGGTGCGCTGGGGGGGGCGCTTTTTCCTGACCCTGCGCAACGACGAGCGGGGGTATGTGGCGGTCTCGGAGGACGGCAGCCATTTCAGCGAGCCCGTCCCCTGGGCCTTTGAGGATGGGGAGGATCTCGGCAACTACAACACCCAGCAGCACTGGGTGGCCCATCGCGAGGCCCTCTTCCTCGTCTACAACCGCCGCGGGGCCAACAACGACCACGTGGCCCGCCATCGGGCCCCGCTCTTCATCGCCCGGGTCGATCCCGAGACCCTGCGGGTGCAGCGCGACAGCGAGCAGGTCCTCGTCCCGGAGCACGGGGCGCGGCTGGGAAATTTTGGCGTCACCGTGGTGGACGAAACGGAAAGCTGGGTCACGGTGACCGAGTGGATGCAGGGACCTGGACCCAACTACCACGACCCCGCCCCCCTGGTGGCCCGCGGCGCGGACAACCGCGTCTGGGTGGCCAAGCTGAAATGGAAGCGCCCCAACGATCCGCCCCGATGATGCGACGCTTTCTGGTTGTGTTGGTGGGTCTCGCGGGTGTCGCCGGGGCGGCGGAGACGCGCCCCAACATCATCCTGATGATGGGCGACGACCACGGCTGGGAGGAGACCGGCTACAACGGGCATCCCCACCTCAAGACGCCCGTGCTGGACGGCATGGCCGCCACCGGGGTGCGCTTCGACCATTTCTATGCCGCCCACCCGAGTTGCTCGCCGACGCGCGCCAGTGTCCTGACAGGACGCCATCCCAACCGCATGGGCACCTTTGCCCCGGGCTGGTCCCTGCGGCCCGAGGAGATCACCCTGGCCCACCTGCTCGCCGAGGTTGGCTACCGCTGCGCGCACTTTGGCAAATGGCATGTGGGCGCGGTGAAGCGGGACTCGCCGCTGAGCCCCCTGGCCATGGGCTACCACGAATGCCTGGCCCACGACAACTTCTTCGAGCTGAACCCCCCGCTGTCCCGCGACGGGGGAGAGCCCGAGATCCATACGGGCGAGAGCTCGGCCATCCTCGTGGAGGAGGCGATCCGCTTTCTCGACCGCGCCGCCCAGGAGGGGCAGCCCTTCTTCGCCACGATCTGGTTTGGCTCCCCCCACGAGCCCTACCAAGGCCTCAGCGAGGACCTCGAGCTCTACGAGGACATGCCCGGCCGCTACCCGGACAAGCAGGTCAGGCTGACCTCCAACGAGACCGGCTTGCCGGTCACCCGCCGCCAGGGGGAGGTCCTGCAGGAGCGCTACGCGGAGATCACCGCGATGGACCGGGCCATCGGCACCCTGCGCCGCCACCTCGCCCGCCAGGGGCTGCGCCAGAACACTCTGGTCTTCTATTGCGGCGACAACGGCACCTCGGTCGATGGCTTGCTCCAATCCCCGCATCGCGGCGCCAAGGGCGACTTCTACGAGGGCGGGGTCCGCGTGCCGGGCTTGCTGGAATGGCCGGCGCGCTTCCACAAGCCCACGCGCATCGGCCTGCGGGCCTCCACCAGTGACCTGCTGCCCACCCTGGCTGCCCTGGCCGGTGCGACCCCGCCCGCGCGTCCGCTCGACGGGGTCGACCTGATGCCCCTGATCTCCCTGGGCCTAACAGAACGCCCCACGCCACTCTTTTTCTGGGGCTTTGACCACCGGCACTTTCTGCAGCGCTCGCCGGAGCCCTATCTCGATCCCCTGCTGCAGCAGGGCACCACCCCGCTCGTGAAACTGTCCCAGGGCCGAGACACGCGGGACTTTCTCAATTATCGCCATCCCGGGGAAATCACCGAAGCCGATTACCAGGGGCCGCGCGCCATCATCAAGGGGAAGCACAAGCTCCTCATCGACGCCGGGAAACCCGCGGCGGAGGGAAGGCCGCGCTACGAGCTCTACGACCTCGAGGCCGACCCCGGGGAAACGCACGACCTGGCGAAGGAGCAACCCGAGCTCGTCGAAACCCTTTCGCAGCGCCTGCTCGATTGGCAGGATTCCGTCTTGCGCAGCCTCAAGGGCGCCGATTATCCCGAATGAGGCCGGCGCGAACCGGGCCACCCTCCGGTCTCCGTCGCGCTCCGCCTCGACCGTCCTCCATCCCCTGATCCCTCTGATGAATGCCCTGAGATCTGCCTGGCTGTACACTTCCCTGGGGTGGCTGGCCCTGCTCCCGCTCGTCGCTCAGGAAGGGGAGAAGCGCACCTGGACCAGCCGCGATGGCCGCCGCCTCGAGGCCAGCCTCGTCGCCGTGGAGGACGGGGGGGTGCGACTCCGCCTCGCCGACGGCAAGGTGGCCACCGTGCCCTGGGAACGGCTTTCGCCCGCGGACGTGGACTACGCCCGCGCCCAGGCGGCCGCGCCCGCTTCGAAGGGGGGCGACGCTCCGGCGCCTCCGGCCTTGTCCGAATGGCCGCGCAGCATCGACATCGGGGCGACGCCCGTGCCCGAGATCGTCGTCGAGGACGCGGAGAAAAAGGAGTTCATCTACCGCTCCGGTCGCTACGAGTTTCACTGCGACTCCAAGCTGACCTCCACCGTGGTCCGCGAGTTCTCGCGCATTTTCGAGGCCACCTACCTCCTGAACTGTTCCCTGCCCCTGGACCTGAAGCCGCGGCCGGAGGAGGACGGACAGGCGTATTTCATCGCCCGCCTCTACACCAATGCCGAGGACTACTTCGCCAACGGCGGTCTCCAGGGATCGGCCGGTGTCTATCAGAGAGGCCAAAAGGCCCTGGCCGTGCCTCTCTCCTCGCTGGGGGTCAAGATCGCCGGCAGCCGGGTCCTGCTGGAAAACTCCGTCTACGAGGACAACCGCACCCTCATTCACGAGATCACCCACCAGATGATGAACCACTGGCTCAGCAAGCTGCCCGTATGGTATGTGGAGGGCAGCGCCGAGTTCGTGGAGATGCTCGAATACGACCGCGGCAAGTTCAATCTCGCCAGCCGCAAGAACAGCCTTCGCGACTACGTGGAGCGGGGCACCGGGGGGCGGGAAATGCTCATGCTGGATCCCGAGGAGCTTTTCGGTCTCGATTCCCGAACCTGGTCCGCGGCCCTGGCCAGCCTGAGGGGGCAGGCCGGACAGAACTACCTCTCCGCGGGGATCATGACCTACTACTTCTACTTCCTCGACGGGGAGGGGGATTCGGCGCCCATCATCGCCTACCTCCGCGAACTCGAGGAGGCCGACGCCTCCGCCGAACCCGCGGCCTTCGCCAAGCACCTCATGCGGGGGCGCAGCCCTGAGGCGTTCAAGGACGATCTCCTCAAGGCCTTTCGGAGCGAGGGAATATCCCTGCGCTTTGACGCCGCGGGGAAAAACGAGGGCTTTTCGCGACGCTGAACTCGCGGGCCCCAAAGTCTCGATGCCGACATTCAGCGGGCCGGTCTGACGTTCCGCTTGGGGGCGGCATTGCGCCGGGAGGGTGAATTTCTTGACTTGTGAGTCCATCCCCCGTCCAATCGGCGGACTTTCCTTTTTGCCATGCAGACCGCCCTCAAGATCAAGCTCGCCGCCTTTATGTTCCTGCAGTACTTCATCTGGGGGTGTTGGTATGTGAGCATGGGGGCCTATCTCGCCAACACCCTGAAGTTCGACGGCACGCAGATCGGACTGGCCTACGGCGCCTTCGCCATCGGGGCCATGATCTCTCCCTTTCTCGTCGGGCTCATCGCCGACCGCTATTTCGCCTCGGAAAAGCTGCTCGCCTTTCTCGGTATCGCCGGGGGCGTCGCCCTCATCGCCCTGCCGCGCTTCCAGGACTTTGCCAGCTTCTACCCGATGCTGATCCTCTACTGCGCGCTCTACGTGCCGACCCTGGCCCTGGGCAACTCGCTCTCGCTCACCCACCTCGCCAATCCCAAGGCCGACTTTCCCCGGGTGAAGATGCTCTCGGCCTTCGGCTGGATCGGCGGCCTCGTCGCCGTGAACGCCGTCCGGGGGGCCGAGTCGCCGATTCAGTTCTACATCGCCGGCGGGGCCTCCATCCTCTTCGGCCTTTACTCCCTGTCGCTGCCCCACACCCCGCCGACCAAGACGGGCGCCGACGTCAGCCTGGGGGAGATTCTCGGGCTCGACGCCCTCAAGCTGCTGAAGAAGCCGGCCTTCGCCATCTTCATCCTCTGCATGTTCCTCATCTGCATCCCGCTCTACTTCTACTTCGTGAACCTCGGCATCTACCTGACGGAGCTGAAGTGGGAAAACATGCTCCTGAAGACCTCCCTGGCCCAGGTCTCCGACGTGATCTTCTTCCTGCTGCTGCCCTTCTTCCTGGGCCGCTTCGGCTACAAGAAAACCATCTTCATGGGCATCGCCTGCTGGGTGCTGCGCTACTTTGCCCTGTCCGGTAGCGTGGGGGCGGAACCATGGGGCACGGCGCTGATCTTCGCCGCCATCCTCCTGCACGGGGCCTGCTACGATTTCCTCTTCATCGCCGGACAGCTCTACGTGGACGACGAGGCCGGCGAGCGCATCCGCGGGGCCGCCCAGGGATTCATCGCCTTCATCCTCTGGGGGCTGGGTTCTTTCGTGGGCACGACCTGCGCGGGTCTGGTCTTGAAGCGCCACAAGCTGGAGTCCCCCAGCGCCGAGGGGCTCGCCCACGACTGGGCCGCGATCTGGCAGGCCCCGGCCTGGGGCGCCCTGGTGGTGCTCATCGTCTTCGCGCTTTGCTTCCGCGATCCCAAGAAGACGGCGGCGGCCTAGGGCGCGGCGGGCCCGTCCCCCCTTCCGACAAGAATCCCCGCTTCGGCCCCAAGCCGCCCCGCGGTCGCGCTCAGCGCTTTCCCTCCAGGCCCTCGACGTGCGTCTTCACGATCAGGGAGACCAGGGCCAGGGTGGTCAGGATCGAGGCGGCGGCGAAGGCGGCGGTTTGACTCCGGTCGTTCAGGAGCAGTTCGATCTGCAGGGGGATGGTGTTGGTCTTGCCGCGGATGGAGCCGGACACGACCGCGACCGAGCCGAACTCGCCGAGGGCCCGGGCCAGGCAGAGGGTGATGCCGTAGATCAGGGCCCATTTGATGCCGGGCAGGGTGACGCGGCGAAAGATGGTCCAGCCTCCCGCACCGAGGGTCGAGGCGGCCTCCTCGCAGTCGGTGCCCTGGCTTTGCATGAGGGGTAGGATCTGTTTGAAGACGAAGGGCAGGGTCACGATGGTCGTGACAATGAGGATGGCGGGCAGGTTGAAGACCAGCTTGATGCCCTGGGCCTCGAGCCAGGGGCCCAAGAGGCCCTGCATGCCGAAGACGAAGAGGTAGGCGACGCCCAGGATGATGGGGGAGATGGAAAGCGGCAGCTCGATGGCGCTGGCGAGCAGCTCCCTTCCCTGGAAGCGGAACTTGGCGATGGCCCAGGCGGCGAGCAGGCCGAAGATCGTGTTGAAGACGACGGCCACGAGGGCGGCGAGCACCGAGAGCAGGATGGCATGGCGCGTGGTCGGGTCCGCAATGTGGCCGAGGTAGGCCCCCCAGCCATCGCGGAAGGCGTGGAAAAAGACCGCGGCCAGGGGAAGCAGGATGAAGGCGGCGGCCAGGCTGGCCCCCCCCGCCACCAGGAAGATCCGTCCGGGACTGCTTCGCCAATGATGTCGTTTTGCTTCCATGCCGAAGGAGACTCACTTGCCGTGGATGCGGCGGTGCAGGCGATTCTGGACAAGGTTCATCGCGAGGAGGAAGGCCAGGGCGAATCCCAGGACCGCCGTGGCCAGGACGGAGGCGCGGCCGTATTCGAACTCGGACACGCGGATGAAGATGAGGAGCGAGGTCACCTCCGTGCGAAAGGGGAGATTGCCGGCGATGAAGACGATGGCGCCGAACTCGCCGAGGCTGCGCACAAAGGCCAGGCCGGTGCCCGAGAGCAGGGCCGGCACCGTGGGGAGGAAGGAGGCGTTGAAAAAGGTGCGCCAGGCCCCCGCCCCCAGGGTCGCGCAGGCCTCCTCGAGTTCCCGGTCGAGGTCGGCGAGGACGGGCTGGACCGCGCGCACGACGAAGGGAAAACTGGTGAAGGTCATCGCCAGGACAATGCCCGGAAAGGCATAGGCGATCTTGATGCCGTGCGGGGCGAAGAACTGGCCGATCCAGCCGTTGGGCGCGGTGAGCGCCGCGAGGCTGATCCCGGCGACGGCGGTGGGCAGGGCGAAGGGCAGGTCGACGATGGCATCGAGGAGCCGGCGTCCCGGAAACTCGTATTTCACGAGGATCCACGCCGTCCAGTAGCCGAACACGAGATTGGCCAGGGTCGCGAGGAGGGCCGCGCTGAGGGTCAGTCGATAGGTCGCGATGGAGCGGGGATCGACGAGGATGTCCCAAATCTGTCGCGGACTCAGCTCGGCCGTCTTGAGGGCCAGGGCGACGAAGGGGAGCAGGATGAGCAGGGAATAGAGTAGGAGGGTGCTCCCCAATGTGCGGCGGAATCCGGGGAGCACCCTTCGAGAGTTCACAAGGGTGGGGGCAGGTTCAGAGTGATTTCCCGATCTCGGCCACGAGCTTGTCGACGAGGCCGTCGGCCCCGAAGAAGGTCTCGTTCACCTTGGGCCAGGGGCCGAGCAGCTCCTCAACCTGGAGCTGCTTCAGGGGCGGCAGCTCCTTCTCGAAACGCGCCGCCACCGAGGCATTGGTGGGACGGTAGAAATTGCGGGCGATGATCTCCTGGGCGGCCTCCTCGTAGAGATAGCCGAGGTAGGCCTGGGCGATCTCCGTGGTGCCCCGCTTGGCGGCCACCTTGTCGACCACGGCGACGGGGAAGCTCGAGGCCACGCTGGTGGTGGGGATGATGGCCTCGTACTTGTCGGGTTCGGCGGCGGCCAGAGCCAGCACCTCGGACTCGAAGGTCACGAGCACGTCCCCCGTGGCGCGCTCCGTGAAGGTCGTCGTGGCGGCGCGGCCTCCCTTGTCGAAGACGATCACGTTGGCGAGCACCTTCTTGAGAAAGTCGCGGGCCTCGGTTTCGCCGCCCCCCTTGGCCAGGACGGCGGTGTAGTAGGCGAGCACGGCGTAGCGGCCGTTGCCCCCGGTTTTCGGATTCACCTGCACGATCTCGGTTCCGGGCTTGGCGAGGTCCGCCCAGTCCTTGATCCCCTTGGGATTGCCCTTGCGGACGAGGATGCCGTGGACGGAGACAAAGGGCGAGGCCTGGTTCGGATAGCGATCGGCCCAGTCTTCGCCGACCAGTCCGCCCCCCACGAGGAGGAGCACATCGTTGACCTGGTTGAAGGTCACGACATCGGCCTCGAGTCCCTCGAGGATGGAATTGGCCTGCTTGGTGGAGCCGGCGTGGCTTTGGTTGACCACGACCTCCTTGCCGTATTTTTCCTTGTAGTAGGGGGTGAAGGCCTTGTTGATGTCCGCGAAGAGTTCCCGCGAGACGTCGAAGGAGGCGTTGGTGATTTCGTTTTCCGCCGCTCTGGTGGGGGCGGCGAAAGCCACGAGCCAGGCGAGGGAAGCAATGAGGGTGGAGCGTATCATGGAGTTGGGGCGTGTTGGTTTTTGGAGGGCTGGGCTTTCTCCGGAGGTCCGGTCGGGGGCACGCAAGGGGAGGGGTGGGGGGGCTGAGGCTCGCGCCGCTCGCCGAAAGGTATAATTCGTCTCTGAATTCGAGTCCACTTGATTAGGGGCGCTGCCCCTAAATCCGGGCGACGGGGAGCTGGACCTTCATCGATCCCGCAGGGCCGCCTTCCGCCCTCGCGAGGATCTCGGCTCCTGCGTCGGCCAGCGCCCGAAAACAACACCAGGCCGGGACGCCGATCGCCCCGGCCGGGGCCGAGGGAGCGTGCCGCCCCTGCGCTCCGCGCGCAGCAGGTCCGTTGTGAGGAGCCGAGTCCGACATTTTTGGCAACTGTTTTATACTATACTGAATTAGTCAAAGATAAATCATCCTCCTGGCGGGAAAAAATCGCCGCCGTCGTCAATCCGGCTGAGGCCCGGGCAGGGGCCCGCCCTCGCCTCTGCTCTTGCCAAGGGGGAGGGGACTGGGGCACAATTCCGCCATGCACGGCCGGCTCTGTCTTCAGCTCATCCTAACAGTGTTCTTCATCGCGAGGGTGGGGGGGCGAGCGCAGGAGGCCCCCGTGCCACCGCCTCCGGGTCCGGCGGGTCCGCCCGCGCTGGAAGTGACGGCGGAGAGTCCCGTGGAACCTTCGGGCGACCCTCCCGTGGCGGCGCCCGCGACGCCGCAATCCCTGCAGGCTTGGGCGGATTGGGTCCTGCACGGGCAGCCGGGGCGCGACGAGCCGCCGCTCTTTTCCGATGCCGGCTCGCGCCTGCCGCTCTGGCCCTCGCGGCTCCAATTCGATGCCCAGGCGGACGGCGCCGAGTTTTCCCTCGAGGTGGAGGCCTTCGCCGAGCGCTGGTTGACCCTGCCGGGGAGCACGGCGCACTGGCCCGTGGAGGTGCAGCTCGACGGGATGGCCGTCCCGGTGCTGGAGCGGGACAAGCGCCCCGCCATCCGCCTCGCCCAGGGGAAGCAGCGCGTCAGCGGGCGCTTTCAATGGAAGGAGCTGCCGCAGCAGATCGCCCTGCCGCCCGAGGTGGGCTTGCTCGCCTTGCGCGTCAACGGGCAGGAGATGGCGGCGCCCTCCTGGGAGCCCAACGGGACGCTTTGGTTGCAACGTCAGGCATCGACCGAGCCGGTGGACGAGGACTACCTCTCCCTCCAGGTGCACTCGCTGCTGGAAGACGGTATCCCGCTCTGGTTTGAGACCCGCATCGAGCTGATCGTCGCCGGGAAGAGCCGCGAGGAACGGATTGGCACCGTCCTGCCCGAGGGATGGCAGCTCGCCTCGGTGGAGTCGCCCCTGCCGGTGGCCATCGACGGCAGCGGCCTCCTCCACGGCCAGATTCGGGCGGGGCGCTGGAGCATCGTGCTGCGCGCCTTCCGCACCAGCGCGCCCGAGAGCATCGCCTTTGCCGAGGGGGCCCGCCCCCCGGTGGAAGACCAGTCGCTTGCCTTTCGCGCCCGGCCTGAATTTCGCCAGGCCGAGGTGACCGGCCTGCCCCAGATCGATGCCTCCCAGACACAGGTGCCGGGCGAATGGCGCAGCCTGCCGGTGTATCGCTGGGAGACCAGCAACCCCTTCCAGCTGGTCGAGCGCGTGCGCGGACCGGGAGATCGGCGGAGCGCTCCGGTGGCGATCCAGCGGACGCTCTGGCTTGACGAGGACGGGCGGGCCTTCACCTTCCGGGACCAGCTGACGGGACCGCTGCGGGAAATCCGTCGTTTCGACGTCGCCGAGGGGCACCAATTGGGTTCCGTCGAGGTGGGGGGGACGCCCCAGCTCATCACCCACCATCCCGAGACCGGGGCCGCCGGCTTCGAGGTGCGCAGTGCCCATCTCCTCGCCGTGGCCACGGGACGCGCCGAGATGCGGGTGCCGCTCTCGGCGACGGGTTGGCAGGCGGACGCCGACAGCCTTTCGGCCCGACTGCACCTTCCTCCCGGCTATCGGATGCTGGCCCTGCCGGGGGCCGACTACTCGACGGGGGACTGGCTGACGGCCTGGTCGCTCTTCGACCTCTTCCTGCTGCTGCTCTTCACCTTGGCCGTGTTCCGGTTGCGGGGATTCAGCGCCGGACTGCTCGCCTTCATTGCCTTTGGCCTGGCCTATCACGAGAGCGGGGCCCCCCGCTTTTCCTGGCTGGTCTTGCTCATCCCCGTGGCCCTGGTCACGGCCTTGCCCGAGGGGCGCTGGCGGAATCTCGCCAACGCGGGCAAGTGGATGGCGGCGGCCCTGCTGCTGCTCACCCTGGCTCCCTTTGCCGCCCGCCAAATTCAGGCGGCCATTTTCCCGCAATTGGAGCAAATCCGCAGTCAGGGAGGCTGGGACGGGATCGTCTCTGGCTCCGATGCCCTGCCGGCCCCGGCCCGGGTCGTCATGGAGAGGAATGCTCAGGAGTCCTCCAGCAAGGTCCAGAAATTCGCCTACAAGGACGCGGAGAATCTCAAGGCCGATCCCAAGGCGGCCATCCAGACGGGGCCGGGAGTGCCCACCTGGAGCTGGCGCACCATCAGTTTCGGCTGGGACGGGCCGGTCACCCAGGCGCAGACGGTGCGTCCCTTGCTCATCCCCCCGCTGGTCACCCGCGTCCTCGGCATTCTCCGAGTCCTCAGCCTCGTGCTGCTGGCGGTGCTCCTGCTGACGGGGCGGCGCCGTCCGGGGACGGCTCCCGCCCCGAAGGGCGAGGGCCCCCTAGTGCCGAGCGGGGCGGCCCCGAAGCTGGCGCTATGGATCCTGGGGGCTGGGCTGCTTTCCGCTTCCCCGACCCCTGCCCAGGCGCAGTACCCCAGTCCGGCCTTGCTGGAGGAATTGGCGAAACGGCTTCAGGAGATTCCGGATGCCTTCCCGCGCGCGGCCGACCTCGCCGGGGCGGAGCTGCAGCTGCAGGGGGAGGCGTTCACCCTGACCCTCGACTACCACGCCGGGGCCCGCTGCGCCGTTCCCGTGCCGCTGCCCCTGACGGCCCTGGTTCCTGCGGAGGCGAGCTTTGCCCAGGGCGAGAGCCCCGCCCTGCTGCGGGAGTCGGGACAGTTGTGGGTGCTCCTGCCCGAGCGCGGGCTTCACCAGCTCACCCTGCGGGGTCGCCTCCGCGAGGTGGGGGAATGGGAATGGAGTTTCCCCTTGAAGCCGCGGCGCGTCCGCGTGGCGGCCGAGGGTTGGACGGTGAGCGGCCTGCGGGCCGACGGGAGCGTCGAGGAACAGTTGCTGTTCACCCGGGTTCTCGATCAAGCGGCCTCCGCCTCCACGACGGCGGCCTACGAGCGCCCCGACACCAAGCACGCCCTCCTCGTCGAGCGCCAGATCGAGATGGGCCTGGTCTGGCGGGTCCACACCAAGGTGCGTCGCCTGTCCCCCAAGGGGCGGGCCGCGGCGATCCGCGTGCCGCTCCTGCCCGGCGAGAAGGTCGTCAGCCAGGGACGCAACGTCTCGGAGGGGGCCATCGAGGTGCGCCTGGCGCCCGGCGCCGAAGAGGTCAGCTGGGAGGGTGAACTGGCTCCCGTGAACGAGCTGAGCCTGGCCACCCGCGAGTCGGACAGTTGGACCGAGGAATGGCGACTCGTCGCTTCCTCGGTGTGGAACGTGGGCTTTGCCGGCCTGGCGCCAGTCTATGAGCAGATCGACGAACAGCTGGTGCCGCTCTGGCAGCCCTGGCCGGGGGAGAGCGCCCAGCTCACGATCTCGCGTCCCCAAGCGGTGGACGGAGCCGTGGTCACGATCGATTCCGCCAAGCAGGTGCTGACGCCGGGACGTCGCCAGCGCAGCGCCCGGCTGGAGCTCTCGCTCCGCACCAGCCTGGGCGAGGACTTCGCCATCCGCCTGCCCGCTGGGGCGGAGATCACCGCGCTGAATCACGACGGGCGGAGCCTGCCCGTGCGCAAGGAGGGCGACGACCTGGTGGTACCCCTGAAGCCGGGAGCGCAACGGCTCGAGGTGGAGTGGCGCCGCCCCAGCGAGGAGACCTTCTGGACGGCTGTCGATCCCGTGGGGCTGCCGGTCGAGGCCGCGAATGTCAGCACGGAGATTCATCCCTCGAGCGACCGCTGGTTGCTCTGGGCCAAGGGCCCCCAACACGGCCCGGCCTTCCGCTTCTGGGGAGTGCTGGTCTTCTCCCTGCTGGTGGCCCTGGTCCTCTCTCGCGTGCCTGCATCCCCCCTGCGCCTGCGGGAATGGCTGCTGCTGTCTCTGGGGCTGACTCAGGTGCCGGTCTTCGCCGCCCTGCTCTTCGTCGCCTGGCTCTTCTTCATCCGCTGGCGGGGTTCCGACCGATTCCAGCGCTGGCCCACCTGGGCCTACAATCTCAGCGAGGTGGCGCTGATCCTCCTCTCTCTGGTGTCCATCGGCATCTTCATTGGGATCGCTTCGGTGGGTTTGTTAGGCGACCCCCAGATGTACATCGCCGGCAATCATTCCAGCGCCAGCCGCCTGGCCTGGTACTCGCCCCGTTCGGACGGGGCGCTCCCCCTGGCGGGCTACTTCTCGGTGTCGGAATGGTGGTATCGCATCGCCATGCTCCTGTGGGCGCTCTGGCTGGCGGCGGCCCTGGTGCGCTGGCTCAGACTGGGCTGGCACCATTCCTCTCGCGGCGGGCATTTCCGGAAATCCGAGAAAAAGAGGCGTCCCACCGCCCCTCCGGACTTGCCGGAACCCACCCATCCGGCTTGATCTCGGCAGTCCCTGCAGGCGGGGCGCGCCGGGCGCCACGTCGATTCGAGGGGAAAAGGCTGTGAGGGCCGGGCTGCCTCGTGATAACTTGCCGCCATGAAGGTCACCGAAATCGCGTTCAGTTGTTATCCCGTCACCGACATGGCCCGCGCCCGGGGCTTTTACGAAGGGGTGCTGGGCCTCAGCCCCGCCATGGTGAGCGGCGAGCCGGGCGGGATGCAGTGGACGGAGTACGAGATCGCCTCGGGCACCCTGGCCATTGGCTGCGGGGCGCCGGATTGGAAACCGACCTCCTCGGGCTGCTCGGTTGGCCTGGAGGTGGAGGACTTCGACGCGGCCATCGCCCACCTGCGCGAGCAGGGCGTGCGCTTCCACATGGAGCCCTTCGAGACGCCGGTCTGCCGCATGGCCTTTGTGCTCGATCCCGACGGCAACGCCCTCTGCATCCACAAGCGCAAGCCGGGGCACGGCTGATCGCTCGGAAGGGGGACTGGCCTGCACCTTTTCCCCTTCGCCAGCCCTCTGGCGTGCTATCGTTCCCGATGCCGGAACGATCCACCGAGCTCCTGGCCCCTGCGGGCAACTGGGAATGCGCCCGCGCCGCTGTGGCCAACGGCGCGGATGCCATCTATTTCGGCTTGCCGCGCTTCAACGCCCGGCTGCGCGCGGACAACTTCACTGCCGAGGACTTGCCGGAGCTGATGCGCTTTCTCCACGCCCACGGGGTGCGGGGCTTCGTCGCCTTCAACACCCTCGTCTTTCCCGCGGAACTGGAGGCCGCCGCGGAACAGCTTCGCCTCATCAACGAGGCGGGGGTGGACGCCATTATCGTGCAGGACCTCGGCCTGGCGACCATGGCCCGGGCCATGACCCCGGACCTCCACCTCCACGCCTCCACCCAGATGACGATCACCTCGCCCGAGGCCCTGGCCTTCGTGCACGAGCGGCTCCGCTTGGACCGCGCCGTCATCGCCCGGGAAAACTCCCTGCGCGAGATCCGTCTCTTTCATCCCGAGGCGCCCGGCGCCGTCGAGCTCGAGACCTTCGTGCACGGCGCCCTCTGCGTGGCCTATTCGGGGCAATGTCTCACCAGCGAATCCCTGGGCCAGCGCAGCGCCAACCGCGGGGAATGCGCCCAGGCCTGCCGCCTGCCCTACGAGCTGGTCGTCGACGGCGAGCCCCGCGACCTGGGAGATAGGCGCTACCTGCTCTCGCCCCAGGACCTCGCGGGGATTGAGGCCATTCCCGAACTGATCCGCCTCGGGGTGGTCAGCTTCAAGATCGAGGGGCGGCTGAAGACGCCCGAGTACGTCGCCGCGGTGACCCGCGCCTACCGCAAGGCCATCGACGCCGCCGAGGCCGGTCAGCCGCGCCCAGCGGACCCGCGGGATCGCTACGAGCTGGAGATGGCCTTTTCCCGCGGCCTCTCCACGGGCTGGCTCCACGGCATCGACAACCAGCGACTCGTCCATGCCCGCTACGGGAAAAAGCGGGGCGCCCTCGTCGGCCGCATCGAGCGCGTCGGGCCCGACTGGGTCGAGGTGGGCCGGGGCGGGGCCGAGGTGAAGAAGGGCGACGGGATCGTCTTCGACACCGGCGGCGACACCGAGCGCGAGCAGGGGGGCCGCGTTTACGACGTTTCGGGGCGGCGCATCCGCCTGGCCCGCGGCAAGATCGACTTTGGCCGACTCCGTCCCGGACACCGCGTCTGGAAAACCGACGACCCTGCCCTCAACGCCGAGCTGCGCCGCAGCTACCAGCGCGAACAGCTGCCCGCGCGCAAGACCCCGCTGCACTGGAGCGTGCGTGGCGCCCTCGGCGAGCCCCTGGAGATCGTCGATCCCGCCCACGGGCTCCGCGTGCACTCGTCCCAGCCCCTCGTTGCGGCGTCGAAGCACCCGCTTTCGGAAACCCTCCTGCGCGACCAGCTGGGCCGTCTCGGCGGGACCGTCTACGACCTCGCCTCGCTGCAGGTCCAGCTGCAGGGCGACCTGATGTTGCCCCTCAGCGAGCTGAACCGGATGCGCCGCGCCCTCGTCGAGCAGCTCGAGTCCCGGCGCCTCGAGGCCTCCTCGCGCCGGCGCGTCATGGCGACACAGGTGGCGGATCTCCTGCCCGAGCGTCCCGAGCCGTCCGCGCATCGCGAGGCGGAGCTGCGCGTGCTCTGCCGCAGCGAGGCCCAGGTCGAGGCTGCCCTCGCCACGGGACTGGGCACCGTCTATGTCGACTTCGAGGAGGTGCGCCGCTACCAGGACCTCGTCGCCCGGGTGCGGGCGGCGGCCCCGCAGACGCGCCTCATCCTCGCCACCCCGCGCATCCAGAAGGCCGGAGAGCTGGGACTCTTCCGCGTCGTGGAGCGCGCCGCTCCCGACGGGGTTCTGGTGCGAAACCTCGGCGGCATCGACTATTTCCGCCAGCGCGGCGGCTTCGCCCTCATCGGCGACTTTTCGCTGAACGTGGCCAATCCTCTCAGCGCCAAGCTCCTCATGGAGGCCGGGCTGGAGCAGCTCACCGTCTCCTACGACCTCAACATCGCCCAGGTGCTCGACCTGCTCGCGGCGGCCCCGCCGGATTGGTTCGAGCTGACCCTGCACCAGCACATGCCCATGTTTCACATGGAGCACTGCGTCTTCTGCGCCTTCCTCTCGCGGGGCAAGGATTTCACCGACTGCGGGCGCCCCTGCGAGCAGCACGTCGTCCACCTGCGCGACCGGGTCGGACAGCGGCACCGCCTCACCGCGGACGTGGGCTGTCGCAACACCCTCTTCAACGGCCGCGCCCAGAGCGGGGCCCGCTTTTATCGCGAGCTCCACGCCGCGGGCCTGCGCCGCTTTCGCATCGAGCTGCTCGACGAGAGCGAGGCCGAGGCCGCGGAGACCATCCGCACCTACCAGGCCCTCCTGCGGGGCGACTGCGAGGGCGGCGAGCTCTTCTCCCGCCTGCAGGCGGACTCGCGCCTCGGCGTGGTCGAGGGCACCCTCGAGGCCCGCGCCGCGGCGAGCTGAGGGCGCGCGCTTGGCCGGGCTCGGGACCGGCTATCTCAGACGCCGTCCCACTTGCTGTAGATGTTCACCTTGGTGCCGTAGGTGGTGTGGTCGAAGATCACCTGGGCGGCGCTCACGGGCAGGCGGACACAGCCCGCCGAGGCGGGGTAGCCGGGAATATGGCCCGCGTGGACGCCAAAGACACTGTTGTTGAGACGCATCCAGTAGGGCATCTCCACCCCGTAGATCGTGGAGACCTTCCCCGAGCGCACCCGCTGGGTCACCGTGAACTGGCCCCGCGGCGTGTACTTGCCGGGCCGCGCTGTCGAGACCGGCGTGTCCACCGCCACCTTGTTGTTGACGAGGAGGTAGCCGCGCTGCTCGGCGATGTCGATGACCAGGCGGGTGTTGGCCTTGGTGCTCTGGGAGAGCACCGCGGGATTGATCCGGGCGCCGTCATCGCGGCGGTCGATCTTCGGCCGCGCGTAGAGCCCCTTCTTGAAGGCCGCGCCCTGTCGCTCGCTCGTCGCGGCCCGCTGGCGGCGCTGGTCCCGGGACTTACAGGAACTCGTCACCAGGGCTCCGAGGAGAAGACAGAGGACGAGAGCGTGCGAGAGAACTCTGGATTTCATGGCGGTCCCAATGGCGGATGAGCAGAGGCAGACTCGTTTATTTTTACGGAAATTACAACCTTTTTAAAGAACGAAGCCTGCACGACGCTCAGCTGGCGGAGGGCAGGGGCCGTTCCAGATCGACGTCGGCTTGGTAGTCCACGCCCTCCAGGCCGAAGCCAAAGAGTCGGAGAAATTCGCGCTTGTAGCCAGAAAAATCGGAGAGCGCGTTGAGGTTATCGCTGTTGACCTGCGCCCAGGCCTCGGCCACGGCGGCCTGCACGTCCTCGCGCATCTCCCAGTCGTCGATGCGGATGCGTCCCCGCTCGTCGAGCTGGGGCGCCCCGTCCGAGGCGAGGTGGTCGGCGAAGAGGCGCTGGATCTGCTCGATGCAGCCCTCGTGCAGCCCCATTCCCTTCATGGCCTTGTAGAGCAGGGAAATGTAGAGGGGGACCACGGGAATGGCGGAGCTGGCCTGGGTGACCAGGGCCTTGTTGACCGAGACGTAGGCACTGCCGGCGCCGAAGCGCTCGTTCATCTGGGCGGCGGCCCGCTCCAGGTCCTCCTTGGCGCGTCCGATGGTGCCGTGGGTGTAGATGGGGTAGGTCAGCTCGGGGCCGATGTAGGAATAGGCCACGGTGGTGAAGCCCTCCGCGAGGAGGCCGGCGGAGGCGAGGGCCTCGATCCAGAGCGCCCAGTCCTCGCCGCCCATGACCTTCACGGTGTGGGCGATCTCCTCCTCAGTGGCGGGCTCGATGGTGACCGAGTTCACCTCGCCGCTGTCCGTGTTGAGGTTCTTCTGGGAATAGGACTGGCCGATGGGCTTCAGGACGGACTTGTAGATCTCGCCAGTTTCGGGATCGGTGCGGCGGGGCGAGGCCAGGCTGTAGACGACGCAGTCGACCTGGCCGAGGTCCTCGCGGATGGCCTCCAGCACGGCGGCCTTGAGCTCCTTGGAGAAGGCGTCGCCGTTGAAGCTGCGGGCGTAGAGCCCCTCGGCGCGCGCCGCCTCCTCAAAGGCGACCGAATTGTACCAGCCGGCGCTGCCGGGCTTGTTGGCCGTGCCAGGCTTCTCGAAGAAGACCCCGATGGTCGCGGCGCCGCCGGCAAAGGCGGGCACGATGCGCGAGGCCAGGCCGTAGCCCGTCGAGGCGCCGACCACGAGCACCTTCTTGGGCGCCTGGGGCAGGGGCCCGCGGCTCTTCACGTACTCAATCTGGGAACGCACGTTCGCCGCACACCCCTCCGGATGCGCGGTGGTACAGATGAAACCTCGGATCTTGGGAGCAACAATCATCGGCAGGACAGGATAAGGAGGGATAGCAGCCCCCCCGGGGAAACACAACCGCTTTGTGGCGGGGGAGGGGCGGGGAGAAGGACCGAGAGGCCCGCTCCCTGGCCCCTCAGGGCGCGCTTGGGGACGATGGCGCCAGGGCGCAAATCTGGGCTCGGCAAGTGGGGAGTTTTGGTTAGGATAGGGAGCCGCTTGCTTCATTTTCCCCACCCTTGCCATGCCGTCTCCACGCCAGAAGGCCCGCGGGCCGTCCGATAAGAACAAATCCCTCGAATCCTGGATCTGGGACGCCGCCTGCTCCATTCGCGGAGCCAAG